>CAZIDG010000081.1:0-8817 GCA_964538065.1 uncultured Verrucomicrobiota bacterium | reverse complement strand
GACGCAGTGATGGGGAGCCGGTTAAGTTCAAGGCAGAAGGGGACGTCGTCCTGGAGGTTGGGGCGGGCGAGGAGGCTGCGGGCGTTTTTGGCCAGGGCCATGGCGCTGGGGAGGTCATGACGCCATTGAAGCCAGAGTTGGCGGGCCACCTGGGCCGCATCTGAAATCGATTCACCGTCGAATTGAGACCAGAGCACATCCGCAAGCGCACCCGCCGCCAGCGTATCTTCAAGTGAGGCCTCTTCGTAGGTGCCACCGCAAACGAGTATGACCCTGCGGCATTCCTGGTTCAAAATCCAATCACCCGTGGCCCGAAGATTCAGCAGACAGGAGACAAGCGTGTGGTGGGCCCGGGCGCAGGCCCGCAACGCCCGCGTGCCGTTGGTTGTGGACCAGGCAATTCGCTTTCCCGCCACGATTTGAGCGGTGAACTCGCGCGGGGAATTGCCCAGATCGAACTCCGTGCCGCCGGTCTGGTCGGCGGTGATGCGCAGGCCGCCCCGTTCCCCTGCCAGGAGGATGACGGGGTCTTTTGCGCGGAAGGCCAGGGCTTCTGCGATGGTTTCCACCGGATAAATGGCAGCGGCGCCGTTGAAGAGGGCGGTGATCATCGAGCTGGTGGCCCGCAGGACATCAAACACCACACATACGGTTTGCGAAAGATCGCGCGTGGGGAGGGTGGCAAACTCAGCCGGACTGAACAGGACTTCAAGTGTTTTGGACATGGTTTTTAGCGTGTTTGAGCGCGATCCGCTGGCGAGGCAAGCGCCGCCCGGTTTTTCACGCGAAAGTAATGATAAAGATACTGCTGGGCATACCCGGCATGGATCCCAAAACGTTCCTCGGCGAAGGCTTGCAGCCGCTTCATCGAGGGAGCACGCCGGGGAAAGTAACAGTGACGGAGCGCCCGTGCGATCCAGACATCAATCGGAAAGGATTCGTAAAAGCCCAGCGAAAACAGCAGCACACAGTGGGCGATTTTATCGCCCACGCCTGGGAGGGCGGTCAGCCTTTGACGAGCTTCGGCCAGCGGAAGCTGCCTGAGCTTATCCAAATTCCAAGCCGGATCGAGGAGCTTGCGCGCGGTTTCCAACAGGTATGGCGCACGAAATCCCATTTTGCAGGTTCTCAACTCGGCTTCACTGAGCCCGGCAATGACCTTGATGGGCGGGAAGGTCCACGACGGCGGATAGCCAGGGAGCGCTTTCACAGGCTTGCCATGAGTGCAGCACAACAAGTCGAGGATTTGCTGAATTTGAACCACCTGTTTGGTGGAGGATACAATAAACGAAGCCAGACATTCCCATGGATCTTGCTGGAGAATGCGCAGGCCAGGCATGGCGTCCATGGCTTGACGAATCCAGGGATCGTCCTCCAATACCGCGTGCATGGCAGCTATATCAAGGTCGGTCTGCAGAAAGTCGGTGAGCCATCTCCAGTCGGTGACAGGAACTGAGGTTTGGGCGTGGATGCCCTGGGGTGTTGATGTCAGTGATACCCATCTCCCTCCGATCACACCGCACCAGGCATCCTTGTGTTTTGACCAGCGGAAGACCTGTCCTGAGGCGAGCGTTTCATCAAGCGAATACCGGCCTTGGGGGACAAGGTACACTTGAGCCGCAGGCTCACTGCAGGTTGCGGCACTCATACAACTGAAGCTTGCGCATCACCCGGCCCCGGTACTTGATCTCCACCTGGCCAAGATCCGTGATGGTGGAAAACTCTCGGACAAGGCTTTCCGGTGCTGCGGCAGGCTTGTCACCGGTGCGCACAAAGATGGCATTTTGGCCCTTGCGTTCCTTGTAGCCGGGAAGGAAATAAAACTGGTTCTCCGGAACCTCCGTCGACCGAAAGAAGACAAGAGGATTGGAGTTCACGTTTGTGCGGGCCTCGGGAATGTTAAACGCGAGCTGCCCGGTGATCCCATAGTGATCGCCAATGATAAAGACCGGCTTCCCTTCCTTGAGCAGCTTTTGCCGCACTTCTTCCACAACACGGCCCGTCTCCTCCCAGCCCCGAACGCGGCGCAGGGGATCGATCTTGGGGGGCAATGTATAGCCGGTGAACTTGCCGATGAGATTGGTGTCATGAAGCACGACCACCGCGAATGCGCCCACGCTGAGGCCGCCGATGAAGGCGCGTCGCACCCAGGTGGCCCCTGTCAGGTAGCGACCATGCCAGTATAAGGCCGCCAGGCAGAACAGGGGAATCACCGATGGGGCAATCCAATTGGGCAATACCCGCGAATGGAAGGTAAAGAGACCGTAAGCCAGGAATAGTGGAGCCCCCATGCAGAAGAGGTAAACCTTGCGTTCGTCTCGTGATCGCTCCTTCCAGAACAGAACGGCTGCTCCGATAAGCGCTGGAAAGAAGACCGGATTGAGAAGGAATAATTCGCTCCCGGCAAAATCAAGGAAATAACGCAGCGTGGGTCTCCAGGTCCTGTAGAATCCACCGTCCGTGGCCACGTGGGTGACCGTGATCCAGCCATGCTGGTAGTTCCAGATCAGGACCGGTATGGCCAGAAGCAGGTTGATGCCCAGTGCCAGATAAGGGCCGGGGCGCTTAAGCTGGCGGCGCGCCTTTGCTGACAGGGCGAATAATACTCCCCAACACAACCATTGGAACAGGGCGGTGTACTTGCTCAGAAAGCCAAGCCCCATCCACAGACCGGTCCAGAGCCATGCACGGGTTGAGTTTTCCTGCACGGCCCGCCAGCCCGTGATCATGGCCGCCGTCCAGAAAAGGACGGACAGGGGATCGATGGTCATGAGCGTGCTTCCCACAGCCAGCATGGGGGCGGTGGTGGCCATGAGGACCGTCCACCAACCAAGACGTGCGCTGGCGATCCGATGGAAAAACCGCAGGATGAGTATCGACAGGATGGCGGAGATGACGGGTGAGAAAAAGCGCACCCCAAAAACAGTGTCACCCCACAGGTGGGTGCCCAGCCACTGCGTGTACGCGATCAATGGAGGCTTGCTGAAATAAGACAAGGCAGGGTGCTTGGACCATACCCACTGGTACGCTTCATCCTCACTGAGCTCAATGGTGTCGCTTGCCACATAAAACCACCGCACCACGAGGAGGATGATCACCAATAAATACCCAAGCCGAAGCCAGTAGCGGTTCGCTTCGGCCAGAGAGAGTAATTCCCGAGGCTGTGCTGTATGCCTGGAGTTGCCACCATCGCGGGGTGCTTTTTGCAGAAGGGAAGGATGTTGCCGCCACCAGAGCGGCATCCAGCGTTTGCCCGCGGAGCGCCACAGGGCTTCGAGGATCCATATCATGGCACAGCCGCATCCGGCACCCACGACGATGCCAAACAACACGTCGCTGGGGTAGTGTACACCACAGTAAAGGCGCGAAAAGGAGACGGCCACCGCCAGCACAAGCACCGGCCACACCGCTTTGCGATAAAAAAAGAACGTTACCGCTGCGGCGGAAAACCAATTGGCTGCATGAGCGGATGGAAATGAAAAGCTGGATCCCCTGCCCACCAGCAACCGTGTGTCCGGCAAATCCACAAAAGGCCTGGGACGTGCGATCAAATCCTTCAGAGAATGCACCACATACGCATCGGTGATGGAGATGGCCAGGGCCAATGAAACCACGAACAGCACGCCATAACTGCGATGCCGGTATATCAGATATATGGCCAATGCCAAAACCGCAGGCAAAAACAAACGGTTGCCGCTCAGAAATGGCATCAGGACATCAAAAAGAGGATTGGCCATCGACTGGTTGGCCCAGCGAAATACTGCGACATCGACGGATTGTAATCCACTCATGACAGATGGTGATCAGCCAAAACCAACAAGGCGGTCCAATGCGACCTAAAAGGAAACCAGGGAACGAACGGAGCATCCCGCCAGTTTTTGACGGCCCTTCAGGAAACCCAGCTCAATGACAAAGGCGGCTTCCACAATGTGTGCGCCTGTTTTCTGAATCAGGGTCACTGCAGCGCCGGCAGTGCCGCCGGTGGCCAGAAGGTCGTCAATGAGCAGAACCCTGTCCCCCGTTTTCAGGGCGTCCGTGTGGATGGCGATGGTGTTGGAGCCGTATTCCAGATCGTAGCTCTCCTCGAACGTCGTGTAGGGCAGCTTGCCTTTTTTGCGGATGGGGACAAAGGCTGCCTTCAGGCGAAGGGCAGCCGCTGCCGCAAAGATGAAACCACGGGCGTCGATGCCTGCCACGGCGTCCACACTGCCGACGCGGTGCTGGCCGATCAAGAGATCCACGCAACCGCTGAAAAGACGCGCATTGCCCAGGATGGGCGTAATGTCCTTGAATTGGATGCCCGCTTTGGGAAAATCGGGGACATTGCGTATGGCCTGCGCCAGTTCGGCGGTGGTTACCTCGGAATTGTTCATTTCTGTACGGCCTCCAGTTTTTGGATCATCTTGCGCAGCTTGTTTAAGGCAATGTTTTGAATCTGGCGAACCCTTTCGCGGGTAACGCCGAATTTTTCTCCCACTTCCTCCAGTGTCTTCTCGCTCCCGCCATCGAGTCCAAATCGGTACTTCAGGATGGTGGCTTCGCGTGGATCCAGGTCCTTCACCATGCGCTGGAGCATTTTGGTGACGGTCTTGTCCTCCAGTTCCTTGTAGGGCGTATCCGCATTCTCATCCATGACGATCTCGGCGAAGTTGTTCGAGTCATCATCCCCAATGGGCGCATCCAGCGAGGCGGGACGGATGGCAGCCGTGCGCAACTGGGACACCCTGCTGGGAGTCATGCCCAATTCCTCGGCCAATTCATCATCGGTTGGTTCGCGGCCCAGTTCTTCCTGCATTTTAAGCGAGGTGCGCCGCATTTTGGAAATCTTGTCCACCAGGTGGACGGGCAGCCGGATGGTCTTGGATTGGTTCGCCAGGGCACGTTTGATGGATTGTTTGATCCACCAGGCGCCGTAGGTCGAGAGCTTGCCACCTTTGGCGGGGTCAAAACGCTCCACGGCCTTCATGAGACCTATGTTGCCTTCGCTGATCAAATCCAGGAGCGGGAGCCCCAGTCCCTCGTAGTCGTGCGCGATCTTGACCACCAAACGCAAGTTGGCCTTGATCATGAGCTCCCGTGCTTTTTTGTCGCCCTTCTTGATCCGTGAGGCCAGCTCGACCTCTTCATCGGGTGTCAGAAGTTTCACCTGCCCAATTTCTCGAAGATACAATTTGATGGCTGTATCGCCATCGTATGCATTGCGCTCCTTCTCATCCAGAGAACTGGCTTCCTCTTCTTTGAGATCTTGAGCTGTGGGTTCAGCATCCTCATCCAAGGCGGATTCCGGATCGGTATCGCCGCTGCCTTCCCGGCCAGTCTTTGATCCGGGGGCATTGGACCTGAATAATCTGGCCTTGGGAGATGGCGCCTCTGCCGGTCTAGGATCGGTTGCTTTCAGTTTTACTTTAAACTTGGCAGCCATATTTGTGGCTAAGGCTATTCAACTATTGACCTTGTGCAAGAAAATTAGACCCTTCGGAGCAATCAATTCGCATGAATGCCTTCAGGGGTTCCTGGCCATGCTGCCTTGGTGGAAGAGCGTGGCGGGTCAGAATCGGTGCAAAAATCGATCCCAATCCATGACTTTCATCCCCTTATTGCCAGGGGTGGAGTGAATTGCGATGCCTTCTGCCTGAAGTTTCCGCGCTTGGGCCTCAACTCCACCGGGATACTTGGGATTGAGGGCCCCGTTGGCCTTGAGTGTTCGCCAATAGGGGGTGATCTCCTGTGCGCCCGACTGTGCAGCTTCCTCAGCCGCATGGGCTGCGATCCATGCAAAAATGCCTGTTGTGAGCGGACATGCGATGGTGGCACCGTGCTTTCGAGCTAGGGCATCACGGATTTCGTTGTTGGTGGTGATTTTCCCTTTGGGCACCTGTCGCATCAGGGCGTCAACTTCACGAGGCGAAGGTATCACCACCGTTCCCTGGCCCCAGCGTTGAGACATCGAGGGGGTGATGGGCTGAACCTTGGGAAGTCCTTTGTCATCCTCCAATTTAGCCCGCCACGAACGGTGCGCAGACCGTTTATGTCGTGGGGATTTCAAAGAGGTTCCGCATTTTTTCACGCAATTCTTCCGATTTAAAGGGCTTTTGGATGAAGCCCGACAGACCCTTGCCTGAAAAGCGTTCCATGGCATCCTGTTCGCTATATCCGCTCATCAGTAATACGCGGGCATTGGGACGAATGGTGCGCATTTCCTTGAATGCCTCCTCCCCATTCTTGCGGGGCATGATGAGGTCGAGCAACACGGCGTCGATGGAATTGGCATGCGCGCGAAAAATCTCCACCCCTTCCAACCCGTCCTTGGCAAAGAGCACCTTGAAACCGAATGATTCCAAGAGGCGGCAGGCCACGGCGCTAACGACCTCTTCATCATCGACGACCAATATGGTGCCTTTTCCAACCCATTCGGCAGGTACAGGTTTTTTAACCTGGACCGCAGGTGCGGGCATGCCCAGGGCGGGGATGAGCACGATGAAGGTGCTGCCTTTACCCAGTTCGCTTTTGACACGAACGGCACCGTTATGCCCACGGACAATGCCCGATACGGCGGCCAAGCCAAGACCGCGTCCTGTGAATTTGGTACTAAAGAATGGGTCAAAAACGCGTGCGAGCGTCTCCCGGGACATACCCGCTCCGTTATCGCTAACTTCTATGAAAACATAGTCGCCAACCTTCAGTTCAGGAAAGAGATGGGCTTCGGCTTGAATGCTGGGATCCACCTTGGTCAAGCCTGTGCGGATACGGATCTCACCGGCCTGTTCGCCAATGGCCTCGGCTGCATTGACGACCAGATTGATGACCATTTGGCGCATTTGGGCTGAATCGGCCTCCACGGCGGGCAGGTCTTCGAGCAAATCGAGATCCAACACCGTTTTCTGGTGGAGTGAGATTTGCAGCACATTCCGCAAGTCCCGCAGCAAGGCGTTGAGATTGATCTGCTGCATCTGGAATCGGCCGCGACCTGAATAGGCAAGCATTTGCTTGCATAGTTCTGCGGCTCTCAACGAGGCTTTTTCGATGTTGTTAAGGTAGTTGCGCGCCTGGGATTTGTCCGAGACCTCCATGCAGGCCAGGCTGGTATTGCCCAGAATCGCTGTCAGCAGGTTGTTGAAATCGTGAGCAATGCCGCCAGCCATCAGGCCAAGGCTTTCCATCTTCTGCGTATCCAACAACTTGCGCTCAACTGCCAGGCGGTTGCTTTCCTCCCGTTTGCGTTCGGTGATGTCCCGCGCGATGCCTTCAAACTCCGTGGGTTTGCCCTCCACATGCAACAGACGCATGTTGAGTTCCAATGTCAGCTTGCGGCCATCCTTGGTCAGGATGTCAAATTCATGAGTGGTGGAGGTCTCACCCGTCAAATTCGCCTTAAGCCAATCGCGAAACTCGTTTTGGTGTTCCGGCGCAATGATTTGCGCAAAGTTCATGACCAAGGCATCTTGCTGCGAGTACCCACTGATGCGTTCGCCGGCTTTGTTGAGGGAGGTCAGGCGCCCTTCCAGGTCGTGGGTATAGACAATATCGTTGGCGTTTTCAAAGAGTTCCTGATACCGCTCTGCCATTTCAGCCTTCTGGCGTATCTCATTGCGAATGAGTTCGGTCTGCCGGCGCAATCGGTTGCGCAGCAACAAGACCCAAATCAACGAAATCGCGATAACTAACAGCGCAACACCGAGGCTTATCAACGATGTGTTTGTGGCCGACGATGTGGGAACTGCTTCCGTGTGGCCGAGGGCCGCGGCCGGTGCCAGCGTGGGGAGAGCCAAAAGGAAAACCAGGCGGCTTGTCACTTTCCTGAAGTGAATCAACCGCCATTTATCTTGGTTTCCTTGGCAGAAACACATAGTGTAATCAGATTGGACCGTGGCCATTTAAAAATCAACCAATAATGTTCGCCATGTGTCTGAATGGACGCCATTTGACGATGACGTGGAACGGACTGTAACGACAAAGTCTCGCGCTGGCCGTGTTCGTTTTTAAACGTCTGCAAGATAAGATATTATAACAATGGATACATTGGGTGTCATAGCTGGAAACCGTTCATTGCCTTTCTTGCTGTGTCAGCAAGCGCGCAAGATGGGGGTTAAACGCCTGGTGGCGGTTGCCTTCGAAGGGGAAACCAAGCCCGAATTAGCCTCTCTAGTGGATGAGATTGTGTGGGTCAAGGTGGGGCAGCTATCCAAAATGATCGAGGCCTTTCGTTCGCGTGGAGTCACTCAGTGTGTCATGGTGGGGCAAGTTGCCCCAAAGAACCTTTATGACGTCCGGCCTGATTTGCGTGCTTTGGGATTACTCCTTCGTTTGCGTACCAAAAATGCACACACCATCTTCGGTGGCATTGCAGATGAGATGCGCAAGGATGGGGTGGAATTGATCACCGCCTTGCCCTGGCTGGAACCATTGATGCCTGGAGCGGGATTCATACTAGGCCCACGACCCAGCGAGCAGATACGCAAGGATATCGAGTTCGGTTTTGGCATTGCCAAGGAAGTATCGAGGTTGGAAATCGGTCAGACCGTTGTCGTTAAGGATGGTACGGTGCTTGCCGTCGAAGGGTTTGAAGGAACCGACCGTTGTCTGGCCCGTGGAGGCGAATTGGCTGGCAAGAGTGGGGGGGCGGTGGCCGTGAAAGTGGCCAAGGAAAAGCACGATATGCGCTTCGACATTCCCTGCCTTGGGCTCAAAACGATCGAAACGTGTGCGGATGCAGGCATTGCCGCCATGGCCTTTGAAGGGGGAAAATCGCTCGTCCTGGAACAGGAAGAGGTGGAGCAATTGGCCCGGCGGCGAAAAGTAACCCTGATGGCCGTCTAG
>CAZIDG010000080.1:10019-19330 GCA_964538065.1 uncultured Verrucomicrobiota bacterium | reverse complement strand
ATTTGCATTTTGAGCGGAAAACGTTACAATATAGCTCACGGAGCGCATGCGAAACGATTCGGTAAATCCTGCATCATGTGCTGATTCGCCATTCCTGCCGGGAAGGCGCGAATGCATGGCCAGGGTGCTGGCGATTGTCTTTGGCGCAGCCTGTGGATTTGCCCCGTTGGGTGCGGGGTTGCGGGTGTTTCTGGATCCATTGAGCCGGAAAGCGGGCGGAGTTTCGCTGGTGAGGGTAGCGGCCCTTGAAACACTGCCGCAGGACGGGACGCCCCACCGGTTTGCCGTGGTGGCCGATAAGGTGGACGCCTGGAATCGCCTTGCGAACGTTCCCATTGGGGCGGTCTATCTGCGCCGGACGGAGGATTCAAACGTCCAGGCGCTCAATGCGGTCTGTCCGCATGCCGGATGCATCGTGGATTACGATATTTCGTCGCGGCGGTTTCATTGTCCTTGCCATCGAAGCAGCTTTTTATTAGATGGCACTCTTGACGATCCGAAGAGCCCAAGCCCCCGGGGCATGGATCCCCTGGGGGTGGAATTGCGCAATGGCTCGGAAATCTGGATAAGGTTCCAGAACTATCTCGCTGGACATAAGGACAGGATACCTGCGACATGAACGCACTCAAACGCTGGCTGGACGAACGCACCGGTTACCAATCCATTTTGCGAAGTCTTCTGTATGAAAGAATACCAGGAGGCTCTCGCTGGCGTTATGTGTTTGGCAGCACGCTGGTCTTTGCCTTCATGGTCCAGGTCATTACCGGCATTTTCCTGGCCACGACCTACAGCCCGAGCACGCAGACGGCCTGGGCGAGTGTGTATTATGTCCAGCATGTCATGGCGGGTGGATGGTTGCTGCGGGGGATACATCATTTCTGCGCCCAGCTCATGATTCTTTTGCTGGGCATTCACCTGCTTCAGGTGGTATGGGATGGCGCCTATAAGGCTCCAAGGGAGGTTAATTTTTGGTTTGGCCTGATTCTGCTGCACCTGGCGCTGGCCACGTCGCTCACGGGTTACCTCCTGCCGTGGGATCAAAAGGGTTTTTGGGCCACCAAGGTGGCCACGAACATCTTCGGGGTGGCGCCGGTCTTCGGCCCCTATATCCAGAAGCTGCTTGTGGGAGGAACCGAATATGGGCACCACACCTTGACCCGCTTCTTCACCCTCCACGCGGGTGTTCTTCCTCTGTTCATGATGCTGCTGATCGCCGGGCATATCTACCTGTTCCGCAGGCACGGTTTGAAGGCGAAGGAACCGTTGAAACGGCCGGAGGAAACGTTCTGGCCGAATCAGGTGCTGAAGGATGCGGTGGCTTGTTTTGTGGTGCTCTCGGTGATCCTGGCATTGATCCTTCGCAGTCGCATCCTGGGCGTGGATGGCCCGCTGGGCGCTGAATTGGGAGCTCCTGCCGATCCTGCGGAACGGTTCTCAGCCGCGCGACCGGAGTGGTACTTCCTGTTCATGTTCCAGTTTCTGAAGTATTTCCCTGGGGAGACCGAGATCTGGGGCGCCATCATCATCCCCAACATCATCCTGGTGTTGTTGCTCCTGATGCCTTTTGTCGCACATTGGCGCTGGGGACATAAGATCAACCTTGCCTTCCTGGCTTCGCTTGCAGGCGGGATCGTGCTATTGACGTCACAAGCCATCCAGCAGGACCGGAAGGATCCGGAGTATAAACTTGCTGTTGAGGATGCCCGGCGTCAGGCCCAACGCGCCGTTGCTCTGGCCCAGTCACCTGCCGGGATTCCCGCCGGGGGCGGCCTGGCCATGATGCAGGCTGACCCGCTGACCATGGGGCCGCGGTTGTTTTCCAGGAATTGTGCCGTGTGCCATCGTTTTGATGGCCACGATGGCACCGGTCGCAAGCTTGAAGGGGCTCCCAGCGCGTCGGATCTCAAGCACTTTGGCAGCCGCGAATGGCTGACGGGCTTCCTCGATCCCAAGCAAATCTCCGAGCCGCATTATTTCGGAGGCACGAAATTCAAGAACTCCAAGATGGCCCGGTTCGTGAAGCTTAAGATCGCCAAGTACAGCGATGCCGATAAGGAGAATCTGACAAAGGTCATGGCCGCCGTGTCCGCCGAAGCCGGATTAAAGAGCCAAAAGGAGGCGGATGCCCGGGATGCGGCCCTCATTCAGGAGGGGCGCGAGCTGTTCAAGGGCCGCATGGGATGCGCCGATTGTCACAAGATTACCGGCATCCCCAGCGAGGGCGCGGCGCCCGATTTGAGCGGATGGGGATCGCGCGAATGGCTGGCGGGCATCATGCATAACCCGGCGCATGCCCGGTTCTATGGCGAGTCGAATGACCGCATGCCCGCCTTTGGTGCGCAGCAAACCCTTGATGAGGCCTCCATTGGCGTCATAGCCGACTGGCTGCGGCGCGAATGGCACGAGCCTGCTCAGAGCTCCTTGCCCGCCGTGAATGCGCGGGCCACAAGCGGACCCAAGCCAAAATAGCGGCGCTGATCGGCATCATAGATCAGCGGTTTGAGTTTCTGGATGTCCGTGATGTTGTTTTCCCCGATGATGGATTCATCGGCCTTGATATCGAGTATTTCGCCAATGAACTGGGTGTGGAGGCCGATTTCAAGGGTATGCTTCAGACGGCATTCCAGGATGAGGGGGAACTCCTTCACGTAGGGAGCGTTCACGAGCTCGCTTTTGACGGGGGTCATCAACGTGGCTCCAAATTTGTCCTCCGTCCGTCCCGACACGAGCCCGAAATAATCAACCTCGCGTGCCTGGCTTTCCGACGGGATGTTGATGGTGAAACACTGCTGCGCGACAATGTTCCCATGGGTGTAGGTGGCCTTGCGCAGGGACACCGCCACGCAGGGCGGCACCGAGCAGCAAATCCCGCCCCAAGCCGCGGTCATCACGTTGGGATGTCCGGCCTGGTCGAAAGTACCCACCACCATGACGGGCGTGGGATACAACAATGTTCGTGCGCCAATCGATTTAAGCATGAACTACTTATACATCATCCTCCCTCCTCCTGCGAGTGTTCTTTGCATGGGTGTCCTGCAAAGGGGACGATGTTCATCGAGCCCCGCCTTGCCGCTCCTCCGTCAAAAGGTTAACCTGTTCCTTGGATCATGAACTGGCGAATGCGACTCATCACAAAATCGACAGGCCCGACGGGACGAACGGGTGTCCTGTGTGCCTGGATGCTGTGGGGCTTGAGCCTGGTTTGGACGATGAACCTGGGGGCCGAAGAGGCGCGTGTGGTGGTCATTTCCCCCCATAACGAGGCGATTCGACAGGAGTTTGGCCGGGGGTATGCCGTGTGGCACCAGCGTCAATGGGGTGAACCGGCTGTGGTGGAGTGGCGTGATTTGGGCGGGTCCAGCGATGCCTTGCGGTTTGTATTGTCCGAATACACACACAAGCCCGGGGGGATCGACATCGATTGTTTCTTTGGTGGGGGCCTGGAGCCGTTTTTACTCCTGGCAAATCGTGGTTTGGCCGCGGAGTACGTGCCCGCATCTGAAATCCTGGACGGCATTCCGCAGAACAGCCAGGGGATCGAGGTCTACGATCCCGCTCATCACTGGTACGGCGCGGCGCTCTCTTGTTTTGGCATCCTGCAGAGCCTGCGAATCCAGCACACCATGGGATTGCCGACCGTGCGCACCTGGGACGATCTGGCCCAGCCGGCGGTGCTTGGTTGGGTGGGGGCGGGCGATCCCCGCAACAGCGGCAGCATGGCGACCATGTTTGAGACGTTGCTCCAGGCCTACGGGTGGGAGAAAGGCTGGGTGCTCCTGACCCGCATGGGCGGCAATGTCCGTAAATTCGACCGCTTTTCTTCGACCACGGCCAAGGACGTCACCCTGGGCGAGACGGCCTATGCCATGGCGATTGATTTCTATGCCTTTACGCAGGTGGCGGCGGCTGGACGCACCAACCTCGCCTTTACCATGCCTGTTGATGTCACGGCCCTGGTGCCTGACGGCATTGCCATCCTCAAGGGGGCGCCGCACCAGGCCGAGGCGCGCCGGTTTGTCGATTTCGTGCTTTCGGATGCAGGACAGAAGCTATGGTATCTCCCCAAAGGCCATCCGGAAGGGGCACAACGTCATTCCATCGAACGCATGCCGGTTCGTCCGGCCCTTTATCGCCAGTATGCGGATGTGAGCAATATCCAGTTTTCGCCATTCGATCTGAAACAGAGCTTTCACTTTGACGGTCAACTGGCCCGCAAAAGGGCGCAGATTGTGGCGGCGCTGGTGGGCTGCCTGCTGGTGGATACCCACACCGAATTGCAGGCCGCATGGCAGGCCGTCATACGGCGGGGGTTGTTGCCTGAGGAAGTGGCCCGGTTGGGACAGGCCCCACTGACCAGCGACGAGGCCCTGGCATTGGCGGCCGGCCCCTGGGACGACGCCAGCCTGCGCAATCACAAGAAGCTCGAATGGCAGCGTTGGGCCCGGGATAAATACCGCTCACTGCGCTGAGGATCGCGCATCAAATACAAACGCCCCGTAACCGACCACCCGGTCCTTGGAGCCCGCAGTGTCACCCGAGTTGCGCAGATCCACCGTGCGAGCCTGAAGCCCCTTTTTCTCCGCCATCATCAATAATCCCCGGATGGGCAACCGCCCGCAGGCCTGGTCCTCGTGGATCGAGGGACCGTCCAATTGCTCGATGGCCTGGGCGGTCTGCTGGTCCAGTTTCTGGGCGGCGTGGTAGGTCAGGTAATGGCTGAGATCCGAACTCACGACGATGGCTGTTTCGGGTCCGCCCCAGATCAATTCCAAGGCCGTGGCGACATCGCCGGGAAGGGTATTGCCGACGACGAGGGGGACGAGCGTGAAATCCTTTAGCATCAGCTGAAGGAACGGAAGTTCGACTTCGAGGCTGTGTTCATACGCGTGAGCCTCGTCGTGCACCTGCACAAAAGGCAGTTTGGCCAGGGCGGTGAGGGCCTCTGTGTCCACGGGGACCGTACCCAACGGGGTTAGATAGGCACGCGCCGAACAGCAGGCCACGCCTTCAAAAGGCACGCGATGGGAGGGGCCGATCAGCACAATGCGCCTAAGAGTCTCAGCCTGGTTTTGCAGAGGCGCCAGGGCCGAACCGGCAATGGGGCCTGAATACATGTAACCCGCATGAGGGGCGATGACGGCCTTGGGTGAGGTCTGGATTTGAACGGCCTGGCGCAGGAAACGACCGGCCATATCGGTCAGGCGCTCGGGTTGAACGGGATAGAACTGGCCAGCCACAGCGGGGCGGCGAACCTTAAATGAATCAGGATGTGCCATGGCATTCATAACATCAGAGCGGACGCGGCATTCGGTTAAAATGGGATTCCAGTCCCGACAGGGCGGCTCCCGTTGGGGATTGCTCTGCAGGCCAGAGGCCGGGGATGGTGGTGGAGCAGCCGGGGCATTTGCCGCTGGCGGTCAGACGGTAGGCCTTGATTGTGTATCCCAGGCGCTCAATCAGCACCTTTTTACACGATGGACAGAGGGTGTTTTCCCACGGTCCAACATGGCCCGGGAGGTTTCCTGCATAGACATAGTGCAAGCCGGCAGCCTGGCCGATGATGGCGGCGCGCGTCAGATCGCTCGTGGTGGTGGCGCGGGCATCGGTCATGTGGTAATCCGGGTGGAAAGCGGTTACATGCCAGGGAATATCGCGGCTGACGGAGGCAATATAGTCAGCCATGGCATGTAATTCAGCCTCACCATCGTTAAAGCCGGGGACCAGCAGGGTGACCACCTCGACCCACATGCCCATCAAATGGGCGTTTTTGATGGCATCCAGGACCGGCTGGAGGTTCCCTCCGAGCGCACGGTAGTTCTTGTCGTTGAACGTCTTCAGATCGATTTTAAGCGCAGCCAGCCACGGCCTCAGAAACTCCAGGGCCTCGGGTGTGGCGTGGCCGTTGGACACCATGGCACAGGCCATGCCCGACTCGGCGGCCGCTTTGAAAATATCCACCGCCCACTCGGCCGAGATGAGTGGTTCGTTGTAACTGCTTACAACCAAACGCGAATGAGATTCCCGCCCTGCGGTGACGATTTGCCGGGGAGTCGCCAATCGGATGCCTGCCAGGGCGGCCTGGTCGCGCAGGGCCTGGCTGGTGATCCAATTCTGGCAGTACGAACAATGGAAATCGCAGCCCAGCATGCCGAAGGTCAGGGCATTGGAGCCGGGATACACATGGAAAAAGGGCTTCTTCTCCACGGGGTCGCACTGGAGGCCGGCGACATATCCGTAAGGCACACGCAGATGGTTGTTTGTGTTGAATCGGACCTTGCAGATCCCACGTTTCCCCGGGGCGATCAGGCATCGGTGCGCACAGGCCATGCACCGCACACGATCTCCTTCAACCTGAAACAAAACCCCTTCGGCGGTATGCTGGTCCAGGGTATGGGCCAGGGCCGAATGAGCTACATCCGTTTGATGTTCTGCGTTTTGTATCATGTTGGCTACGCTGGTGTTCAACCGGGCTTCACCTTTACACTACCATGCCCTCGCGCCGCGTAAAAGATCGAATTTGCATCATAAGTCTATTTGACAGAACCAGCCCAGGACGTATATTCGCCCCTCACGATTGGTTATGAATCACAATCCGCATGTCGCCGTGGTCGGCGCCACGGGAGCCGTGGGCGTCGAAATGATTAAAACGCTGGAACGTCGGAATTTTCCGATGAGCCAGCTGACTCTCCTTGCGTCTGCACGGTCGGTGGGTAAAAAGCTCACCTTCCGCGGACAAAAATTGACCGTCACCGAACTGACTCGTGATTCCTTCAAGGGGATTGACATTGCGCTCTTTAGCGCGGGTGGCGCCATTTCGCGCGAATTCGCCCCCATCGCCGCCAAGGCCGGGTGCGTGGTCGTCGATAATTCAAGCGCCTTCCGCATGGACGAGAAGGTGCCCCTGGTGGTGCCTGAAATTAACCCTGAGGATGTGAAGTGGCATCAGGGGATTATTGCCAATCCCAACTGCACCACGGCCATTACTTTGATGGCGCTCCATCCGCTGCACCAGGCGTTCCATGTCACCCGCATCTTTGCCAGCAGTTACCAGGCCGTGTCGGGTACGGGCGCCAAGGCGCTCGAAGAGCTCAGGCACCAGACGGAGCAGATTGTCAAAGGCCAGCCGGTCACTCATGAGGTTTATCCGTACCAGATTGCCTTCAACGTGCTGCCCCAGGTGGATAGCTTCCTCCCTACGGGCTACACGAAGGAGGAGATGAAGATGGAGAACGAGGGCCGCAAGATCATGCACCACCCGCAGTTCCGCGCCAGCGTGACCTGCGTGCGCGTGCCGGTGTATCGGGCCCATTCGATCGCCGTCAGTGCCGAGTTTGCCAAGCCGATCACGGTTGAGGCAGCCCGCAAGGTTTTGGCCAAGGCGCCGGGCCTGGATGTCGTCGATGATCCGGCCAAGAGCCAGTATCCCATGCCGTTGTTCCTCGCGGAACATGACAACTGTGCCGTGGGGCGCCTCCGCATGGATTGCGCGCTGGATAACGGCCTCTGCTTCTGGGTGAGCGGCGATCAGCTGCTCAAGGGTGCCGCGCTCAACGCGGTCCAGATCGCTGAGGTTCTTCTCAAGTAACCTTTTAAGATGTTGAAACGGCCCAAGGCAGGCGCAAGCCAGCTTTGGGCCGTTTTGTTTCTCAAGGGCGGAGCAAGGTCTCGAAGTCGTTGCCGATCTTAAACGCGGAAGGACTCTATTCGGTTACCGATTGGATGGGCAATGGTTGCGATGCCAGGAGTCTCCGGAGGGTTCCGGCCAACTGCCGGGGCTGGCAGGGTTTCTGCACGAAGTCCACAGTGTCGTTCAAACCCAATTCCGCCTTGGTTTGTTCCAGACAATACCCGCTGCTATAGAGCACCTTGAGATTGGGCCGATCCGTCAGGAACCTTTGGGCCAGATCCCGCCCGGAAAGCTCCCCGGGCATGACCAGATCCGTCAATAAAAGGTCGATCTCCTTCCGGTGCTTTTCCCAAACAGGCAAGGCGTCGTCGCCGTTCGAAGCGGTGTAAACGCGGTAACCCCAATTGACGAGCATGCGGTGCAGTAATTCGCGGACAGGCAGTTCATCCTCCACCAGGAGAATGGTTCCTGTGGCAGGAGGGAGGGCGGCTGGACGGCCCTGGGGCGCGGCGTTGGCAGCCTTTTGGCCGGATGCCGGGAGAAAGATATCGAAGGTTGTTCCCTTGCCTGCCTGGCTTTCGACCTCAATCCAGCCTTCGTGCTGTTTGACGATGCCGTAAACCGTGGCCAGGCCAAGGCCCGTCCCCTTGCCGAATTCCTTGGTGGTAAAGAACGGTTCAAAGATCTTCTGCACGGTTCGTGCATCCATGCCGTGGCCATTGTCCGTGACGCTCCAGCGAACAAATTCACCTGTGCGCGCATCGGGTTGCCGGCGCAGATGCGCATCGTCCACCCAGGCGGAAGCGATGGCCACCGTCAACGTGCCACCCCGGGGCATGGCGTCGCGGGCATTGATGGAGAGGTTCATGAGGATTTGCTCCATCTTGCCTGGATCGGCAATGACGGCGGGAATGGCAGGGGCCAGCGTGAGATGAAGGTCCACTTTTTCGCCCAGCAACCGCTGAATCATGGGCGCCATGTTGCCCACGACCCTGCCAAGGTCGACGGGCTGTTTTTGAAGCACCTGGCGGCGGCTGTAGGCGAGCAACTGGCGGGTGAGATTGGCCGCCCGCTCGGATGCCTGCCGAATCTGCCGCAGGGATTCCTCCTGCTCCTCGGGCGGGAAGGTGCCGTCCAACATCAGGTCGGCATGTCCCTGTATGATGGTGAGGATGTTGTTGAAGTCGTGTGCCACGCCCCCAGCCAGCTGGCCAATGGCCTCCATTTTTTGTGACTGCCGCAGTTGCTCCTCCAGCTGCCGGTGGTCGGTGATGTCCTGCACCAGGCCGGAGAACAGGATGGCACCCCGGGGTTCGATGACAATCTGGCCCTGGGCAAGGACCATCCGCATGGCGCCATCGGGCAACACGATGCGGTACTCCACCTTGAAGGGGGTGCCATTGTTGATGGTGTCCTTCCAGGCGGTTTCCACGCCCGGCCGATCCTCCTGATGGACGAGGGACAGCATGACATCGAGCGAGGGTTCACATGTGGTGGAATCAAGGGCGAACACGCGAAAGGTTTCCTGGGACCACTTCATGTGGTAGGTCTCCAGATCCAGGTGCCAGCTTCCCACGCGCCCGATGCGCTGGGAGAGGACCAGGCTGGCCTCGCTCTGGCGCAAGGCCTCCTCAACCCTTTCGCGCTCGGCAATATGCCGCGCCTGCTGCAGGTTCCGCAATGC
>CAZIDG010000080.1:0-9919 GCA_964538065.1 uncultured Verrucomicrobiota bacterium | reverse complement strand
CCTCAACCCTTTCGCGCTCGGCAATATGCCGCGCCTGCTGCAGGTTCCGCAATGCCAGCTCCGAAAGCTGGCGCGCCAGGAGATCGAAACTTTGGGTGATGCGTTCGAATTTTTCGATGCTCACCCGGGGCACCTCCTCAAGGGCCCGCCGGCATTCCACCGGATCGATGCCCAAGGCTTGTGCCTGACGACATAGGGCATCCAGATCGGCGTCCGGCGGCAGGGCCTGCCCCACCAACCAGCAGGCGACCTGGCGATCGCCCACCATGATCGGGGCGCGGGCGACCATCAACCCCAGACCGCACCAGTGGCCGGGGGTGGAGGAGTGGCTGATCCCGGCGGCCAGTCGGGCCTTCGTCTCCCTGCAGCCTCGTCGGCCTTGTTCTGTGGACGGGACGAGGTTTTTGCACAAACGGCAAAAGTGGCTGGGCTCCGTGATGTTCGTTCCGTCTCCACGGACAATGACGGAAGACACGCCAAAAGCTGTTGCGAAGGCATCCTGCAGGTGTTGGATCGAGGGAACGTCGAACAGATGTGCAAACTCCACATCGGCCACGTCTTCTCCGGGCTGGGTCAATGCGGTCAGTTTGGAGCGCAGGACGTGCTCGGTTTGTTTGCGTTCGGTGACGTCCCGCAGCATGAGCAGGCGTCCTTCCGACCAGCCATGAGCATCCTGGAGGTCCCGGACACGGACTTCGTACCATCGAGCCCTGCTTGATTCATGCTGTACGGGCACCTCAAACACACCGGGAGCGGCATCGGCGAAATGGGATTGAAGCTGTGGCCATCGTTGCAGGACATCCGACAGGGGCGTGCCCACAACGGGACTGGCCTTGAGGCTGAGCATGCGCCGGGCGGCTGGATTGACATCGACCACCAGGCCGTCCCTGTTCACGACCAGGGCGCCTTCCTCCAGGTTTTCGAACACAGTGGCCCGGGCAGCCGGGATGAGGTTGAACACCTGGTTGCGCAACAAGGCGCCCCCCATGGCTGCGCCGGCGAACGCAAACGATATCGGTGTCAGACATACATGGCCCACGAGATGGATGCCCAGCGTGTCGATGATGTTCAGGAACGTGGGTGCCATGGTGGCCAGGAGCATGGGTCTCAATGGATGAGACCATCCCTGCCGGGAACGGACCATCACAAGGGACTGGACCATAATGGATCCCATGCAGAGCACGATGGCATAGGCCTGCTCGAAGCGGGCCACGATGCCATATTGCAGATCCAGATGATAAAAGGCGCCTTCCTCGTACATGGTCGCTGCCTTCCAATAGAGACCGTGCAAAGGATTGGTCCAATATGCCCCCACCAGAATCAGGGCGGGCACCCACAGCAGGGCCAGCCACGGCGCCCGCAGCCACCGGGTTTGCCTGGCATACTCAAGCAGGAACACAATCCACAACGGCGGCATCAGGGTGGCCAGGGTGGCCAAAAGATGGTCCTGGACCGCGCGCAGGGGCAGGTGGTGCGTGAGCAGGCTTGTGGTATAGACGATGGTGAAGGCGGTCATCACCGCCAGCAGGGCGGCCAGGGTCAGGGCGCCACGGGCGGTGCGATGCCGCCAGGTCCACAGGCAGAGACAAAGCGTCACGACCACCGAGGTGAGCAGGGCGGTTAGCGACACAACATCAAGCCAGAATTCGATCACAGGAGAAACAAGCTGGCATATTACATGCGCAAAACCGCCTACTAATACAAGCGTATTTCTTGCGTCCACCGCAAGTTTAGGGCTGGTTGCGGCTGGCGTCAGCAGTGGGCCGTGAAGGGTGGGTCACTTGACTTTTTACGAAAATGGGGTTGGTTATTTAACCTGGCCCGTTCGCGGGCGGGGGCTTGAGAAGCAAGCAGTGGATGAACCAATACTGTAAATGGTGTTTGTTGAAATATGAGCAATGATCAATGTTGTTGTCTGGGTGTCGGCGCCGAGGTGCCGAATTTCACACTTGAAACCTACAATCCCAAGAGCCGAGAGTTTGGCAGTATCTCGCTGGATGAACTCAAGAAGAATGGGAAATGGACCATCCTGGTTTTCTATCCCGCCGATTTCACCTTCGTATGCCCCACGGAACTGGCCGACCTGGCCGAGAAGAATGCCGAGCTTCAGAAGCTTGGCGCCGAAGTGATCAGCGTCAGCACGGACACCAAGTTTTCCCATCTCGCCTGGCGCGATTCCGAGCGGCTCCTCCAGAAGGTGAATTTCATCATGGGGGCGGATCGCACCGGCGCGGTGAGCCGGCTCTTCGGAGTCTATGATGCCGGCTCAGGGTTGGCCCTGCGTGGCACCTTCATCATCAGCCCGGAGGGAAAACTGGTTTCCTCCGAAATCAATTTCTTCAACGTGGGTCGCAATGCGGACGAGTTGGTGCGCCGGATGCAGGCCAACGCCTACCTCGCCACGCACCCCGAGGAGGCTTGTCCGGCCAAGTGGAGCACCGGCCAGAAAACCTTGAAACCCTCCGAGGCCATGGTGGGCAAGGTCTATGAAGCCCTGAATGGCTGACGCTCAGTCGTTGTCGCGCAACACGGAGTCAGGTCCCATCCTGGCTCCGTTTGCCTTTTATGGGGGGACGCCGCCGGTGCCTGGGGTCGCACACATCCCCCCGGGTGGGGCCAGCGCACGACTCAGTTTTTAATCGCCTTCGTTCAGCCGCTGTCGTGGTGCGAAATGGGTCTCATGCTCGGTCAGGGCCAGAAACGTGTCCTCCAGGGCTCCACCTGAACCGCTCAGGCGCCGCAATTCCTCCGGCGTGCCCACGGCAATCAACCGCCCCTGATGCATGATGCCAATGCGTCCGGCCATCTCCTCCGCCACACTCAGTTGATGCGTGGAAACAAGGACCGTCATCCCGTGGTGGGTGCGTTCCTTGAGGATGTCCTTGACCACGCGCGCATGGTGCGGATCCAGACCCACCATGGGCTCATCGATGATGAACACGGTTGGATCGTGGAGGAGGGCTGAGACGATGGCCACGCGCTGGCGCGTGCCGTGGGAGAGCCCTTCGAGCGGTTTGTTCAGAAAGTCTTCCAGGTTGAACCGGCGGATCAGCTCCTGGGAGGCCTCTGCAATGCGGGCATCAGCCATCTGGAACATCTGACCGGTGAAGCGGATGAATTCCCACGCCGTCAGCTTGTCGTAGAGAAAGGGGAAGTCGGGGACATACGCCAGGTGGCGTCGGGCTTCCAGCGGCTGCGTCTGGACATCGAAGCCATTGATGCGGGCTGTGCCCGAGGTGGGCTTCATGAGGCCTGCCAGGAGGCGCAGGGTGGTGGTTTTACCCGCCGCGTTGGGGCCCAGGAGGGAGAAAAACTCCCCCGGCTGGATCGTCAGGTTGAGTTTGTTGACGGCCGCCAGCGATCCGAATTGTTTGAAAAGGTTGATCAGTTCAATCATGGGCCGGTCCTCAGTAGGTGAGCATGGAATCGTTCAGCAGAATGATGCCTCCCGGCAGTTCAACCCGCAGGATCTCCCCAACCCGGCTGACCATGATGGTGATGCGATGCCGGTCGAATAGCTGCGCTTCAAGCCGGTGCACACGCACGGACGAATGCCCCAGTTTCATGGTGTCATTGCGCGCCTCCCAATGCAGTCCCAGCGACCAGGAAGCTGGCAGCGACGGGGCGGAGGCCGATGGCGGGGGGATTGCTGGCAGAATCCCCAGCAGGCCCAGGCCACCGGGTATTCCCAGGGTTTGAAGGATGGTTTGCGGGTTTGCCAGCTCCTGGAATGTGAAAACCCTGCCCCAGGTTCCCTCGGCATCCTTGTACTTGAGATCCACCGTCTGCTGTTGCGAGGAAGCGCTGACTTCCCATACCACAGGGCGCAAGGTGACGTTGGCCGTGAATTCCTGCCATTGCTTGTGGGTGTTCAGCGTGGTGTGGGAAAGCCAGTGAACACGGCTGTCCGACTCGGAAACCAAGGTATTGCCTTCCAGGTCGATGGTGTAGCCGGAGACTTGCCGGACCATGCCCTCGATGGGCGCATCCGTGCCGCTTCTGTTCTCCACGGGCACCTCGATGATGTTGGGAATCCAGCGGCAATAACCGATCTTCCTGCCGCCCAGGAGGATGTCCATTGTGGAACTATCGGGGGCCGTGAGGATCTTGTCCCAGACCATTTCCACGGGCACTGGACCACCCAGGGTATGGCTGCCGCCCCATTCGGCGCGCCAGAGCAGGACATTCATGCTGATCCAGAAAAGCGTGATCAACACAAAAGCCAGGCGGCGCATGGGATGCCATTAATTCGAAGGTGGCACACGCAGGGTCTGGCCCGCCTTCATTCGCCGGGGATCGACCCCCGGGTTGGCGTTCTGGAGCGCAGTCGTGCGGATGTTGTATTTGCGGGCGATCACCGCCATGGTCTCCCCCGGCTTGACGACGTGTGTGCGGAGGGTCGAGGAGGTCGGAGCGGTCGGAGCGGTCGGAGCGGCTGTGCGGGACGCAGCGGCCCCCAGGATGGCGGGGACTGGCGTCGTGACATTGGTCAGCATGGCCTGGACCTGGGGGGGGCGGTTGGTGGAGAGAAATGCCAGGCGCTGGGTGAGCTGTTCGATCTGCTGGCGCAGCACGCGGTTCTCATTGTTCAGACGATCGAAATCCCTTTGGAGCGCGGGGGTCACCGGACCGACCGGCAACGTCTTGGCGATCTCCTGCTTGCAGCCGAGGATGCGTTGACGCACCACCTCGGCGTTGCTGGCGTTGGTGCGCAACCGGAGGTAGCGTTCGGCGTGGTAGATGGCCGCTGGATAATCCACGACCTTGTTTTCGTGAAGCCAGAACAGCTCGAAATGCGCGGTGGCGCTCTTGGGGTTGACCTCCAGGGCCTTGTTATACGCGTCGACAGCCCCCTCGTAGTCCAGGCTCTTCACAAGGTTTTTGCCTTTGACGACATAGGGGTCCAGCTCATCCTGCTCGCTCTCGCCGCCGTTCCAACAGCCGGCAAGACATGTGGCCACTGCAAGAGCCACGCAAATATTTTTGACCGCCGATACCACGCGCATAGAAAACATCTTAGCAAACCCTTACTCGGGCGCAACGAAAGGATTGTCCGATCGCGGCGCGGAATTCGTTTTTTCCTGAAGTTCCGCTTCTCCAAAAGGATTGGCCTCAGGGGGAAGTTCTCCATGACTGGCCGGGGGCAGGCAGCCCACGGCGCCTCCGATGTAAACCCAGCCCACAAAAAGATGAATGATGAGCGAGGCCAGAACCCCCACCAAGTCTGTCCACCTCAAGCGGTAAAGGACCATCGTGGCACACATCCACAGGGCTCCAGGCATGAGCGCCGCCAGGGAGAGCTTGAAGGCCCCGCCCAGCCTTAGCTCACGGTCGCCCAGAAACGCGGCAAAGCGCACGGGCAGAACATAAAGCAAACCGAGCACGTTCCAGATCACCAGCAATCCCAGGGCCCCCGCCACGCCTGCCCCGGCCAGGATGAAGGGTTTCCGCGCCCCCCACCAGGGATTGAGTTCATCCCGGTTGAGGGCGATCTCCCAGTCCGGTGGGTAGGGCGCTTCCCAGGCCCCCAGCAAGGAGGATACGCGCAGGCATTCGGGCCCCAGCACGCAGATCCAATCGCCCACCTCACCTCCAATGGCCGATTCCTGCGGCATGACCAGGAAGGTGAGATGCGGATTGGGGGGCGTCTTCACAAGCCGGGTGAGGGTGGGGGTGGGCCAGACCAGCCGGCCATTGCGGATAACCCCCTGGCTGGGCAGGGCTTCGATGGCGTCGTCGATGGCTGGGGCCACCGTTCCCGCCAGGAACCACATGAAAGTTATGCCCGAGACCAGGGCCATCAAGGCCAGAAGAACCCATCCCCGGCGCAACGGCGCCCGGGCAAAGGCCGCCACGCCGCCAAAGGTGAATGGCTGCCAGGCGATCGGGGTGGCATCGGGCGGCCGTTGGGGAGTGGGAGGTTCAGGGTCCATTAACACGAAGCCTGATTTCCACGAGCAGGAGGCTCGCGGGAATCAGGCCGCTTGTCCCAAAAGGCATCTGCTGGCGCCAGGGCTGGTTACTTCAGCCGCAAGGCAATCTGCTTGTCGATCTCGCTGGCTGTGGCGATGTCGCCACCCGAGCTGGAGCGGGCCTGCACCAACACGCGCGCCACCTTCGGATCCACCTCGTCCACCCGGATGAACACGGTGGTCGAGTTGACCTTGGCTTCCAGGGTCTTGGTGATGGTGTTTTCGCCGTAGAGGGTGCCGTTGAACTTCAGCACATCCTTGGCGGCCGCAAAGATCTGGTCCACCGGGCGCTCGTATTTGCTCTCGATGGTGTCCTTGACCCACGGTACACCAGCCTTGTGGCGGCCGTCTACGGTGCTCACGCAGCCGGTCAACAGAGCGGCCATGCATCCCACAACCAACCATGAAATAAGCTTCAGTTTCATTGAAGCTTATTCAACCACAATGCCTCGGAACGTCAAGCCTCACAACCGCATGGCGGGTGGGTGGAGAGGGGGGGATAAAAATAATTGGTTTCCAGGGTTGACAACCGACCCAAAAGGCTTCAGACTAGCGTGCTAATTTGAACTAAGGCGCATTGCCGGGTGGTGTTCGGGCGAACACTGCAGGCAATGACACCGGCGGCCGAAAGCCGGGAGCAAAGCCAAAACCACCCGCACACACAAACGGGTGGGGTGCAGGGAAGCGGCGGTAACGCCGCGCTACCGGACACAGGCCGGCAGATGCCCCCTAACACGGGACATGCTGGCTTTTTTTGTAGTTCAAAGCGGTGGGGTGTTCGAACCCCGTGTTGAAGAGAAATAGAGTCCACAATGCCAACGAAAAACAAGAAGCTCCTCTCCTGGGTCGAGGAAATGACCCAACTTTGTCAGCCCGCGCGCGTTCACTGGTGTGACGGCTCGGATGCTGAAAATCAGTCCCTCTGCGATTTGATGGTCAAAGGCGGCACCTTCACCCGGCTTAATGATAAACTCCGTCCGGGTTGCTTCCTGGCCCGCTCTCACCCGAGCGACGTGGCCCGCGTGGAAGATCGCACCTACATCTGCTCCAAGACCAAGGAAGAAGCCGGCCCCACCAATAACTGGGCTGATCCGGCCGAGATGAAGCAGAAGATGACCGGCCTTTTCAAGGGTTGCATGCGCGGTCGCACCCTGTATGTCATTCCATTCTCGATGGGGCCCCTGGATTCCCCCATCGCCAAGATCGGCATTGAACTGACCGATTCCCCCTACGTCGTGGTCAACATGCGCATCATGACCCGCATGGGCAATGCGGTCCTCGACAAGCTGGGCGAGAACGGTTCGTTCATCCCCTGCATGCACTCGGTGGGCGCTCCCTTGCAACCTGGCCAGGCCGATGTGGCATGGCCTTGCGAGCCCGATCCTTCGAAGAAATACATCGTTCATTTCCCTGATGAGCCGTCCATCTGGTCCTATGGTTCGGGCTACGGTGGCAACGCGTTGCTGGGCAAGAAGTGCCTGGCCTTGCGCATTGCCTCCTCGCTGGCCCGCCGCGAAGGCTGGATGGCCGAGCACATGCTCATCCTGGCCTTGACTTCGCCTCAGGGTAAGAAATATTACATTGCGGCGGCGTTCCCGAGCGCCTGCGGCAAGACCAACCTGGCCATGATGAAGCCTGCGCTTCCGGGCTGGACGGTCCGCTGCCTGGGCGACGATATCGCCTGGATCCGCGTCGGCAAGGATGGCCGCCTCTACGCCATGAACCCGGAGAAGGGTTTCTTCGGTGTGGCGCCGGGCACTTCCAAGAAGTCCAATCCCAATGCGATGGAGACGGTTACCCGCAACACCATCTTCACCAACGTGGTGCTCACACCCGAAGGCGATGTGTGGTGGGAAGACATGGGCGTGCCTGCTCCCGCCAAGGGCATTGACTGGGAAGGCAATGAATGGACCCCTGAGAGCGGCCGCAAAGGCGCTCATGCCAACTCCCGTTTCACCGCTCCCGCGGATCAGTGCCCGGTCATTGATCCTGATTGGGAAAAACCTGAAGGCGTGCCCATCTCGGCCTTCCTGTTTGGCGGTCGCCGTCAGACCACGGTGCCGCTGGTGAACGAAGCGTTCAGCTGGGAACACGGCGTTTTCCTGGGCAGCTCCTGCGGTTCGGAAACGACCGCTGCCGCCCTGGGCAAGGCCGGCGTGCTCCGCCGCGATCCCTTCGCCATGCTGCCGTTTGCCGGCTACAACATGGGTGATTACTTCGCCCACTGGTTGTCCATGGCCCAACTCACCGATCGCAGCAAGCTCCCGAAGATTTTCTTCGTGAACTGGTTCCGCAAGAGCGCCGAAGGCAAGTTCCTCTGGCCCGGCTACGGCGACAACAGCCGCGTGCTCAAGTGGGTCTGCGAACGCGTGGAAGGCACGGGCAAAGCGGTCGAAACACCGATTGGCAACCTGCCCACCACCGAGTCCATCGACCTCAAGGGTCTCAAGCTCCCTGCCGACAACATCAAGCAATTGCTGGCTGTCGATAAGGAAGGCTGGATGAAGGAAGTCGAAGACATCGGCTCCTACTACACCAAGTTCGGCACCCATCTCCCGGCGGCACTGACAGAGCAGTTGAACCAACTGCGCGCCCGCCTGGCGAAGTAAACGCCCGGATCATTGATCCGGTTCAATTGAGAGCGTCCTGTCGCACATCCTGTGTGACGGGACGCTTTTTTAATGTCCTGATGGCCTGCGACATGTCGAAAAAATGCTTGCGCCTCTTGTTTTGTGCCCCCAGCATCGGCCCGAACACATACTTATTCAACAACGCATGGCATTATGATCAATAGACGTTCATTCATTGCTGCGGGCACAGTTGCCGCCGCCAGCCTGGTTCTCCCCACCCAACTTGTTGCCGCCGCCGGCAAACGCCGCGTCGTCGTCTGGTCCGAACGGACCGCTCCCACCGACATGTACCCCAAGGACATCAATGGGGCGATCGTGGATGGATTGCTGAAGGACCTGAAGGGCTGGGAAGTCATTGCGGCGAACATCGACCAGCCCGAACAAGGCATCAGCGACGAACTGCTCAAGTCCGCCGATGTGCTCATGTGGTGGGGACACAAACGCCATGGCGACGTGAAGGATGCCCTGGTGGACCGGATTGAGAAGCGCGTCAAGGAAGACGGGATGGGCTTCATCTCCCTCCATTCCTCGCACTATGCCAAGCCCTACAAGCGCCTCATGGGCACCGCCTGCAGTTGGGGCGAGTACGTGGCCGACGGCACATCGGTCAAGATCACCATCAAGGAACCCAACCACCCGATTGCCAAAGGAGTGAAGGATTTCTCCCTGCCCAAGATCGAGCGCTATGGCGAACCCTTCGCCGTGCCCACCCCCGAGGCCGTTGTCCTGGATGGCGTTTATACCAAGCCCGATGGCACCACCGCTCCCGGCCGCATGGGCCTGTGCTGGACGATTGGCAAGGGCCGCGTCTTCTACTTCACCCCGGGGCACGAAACCTACGATGACTTCTTCCGGCCCGAGGTGCGCCTGATCATGCGCAACGCCGTCGAATGGGCCGCGCCCAAGAAATAGGAATAAGGCGGCTTTGATTTCTCAGATCCACCCGGCGGACGCTCCACGTTCGCCGGGTTTTCCATGCCAGGCATGGTTCGGAGCCTGAGGGATCGAAAACCCTGCGGGACCGATCCGGCCGCAGTGCAGTGCCACGGCGCGCATGAACATCCGCCAGGGGGTAGGGCCCGCACTCCGCTGCGGGCCGCGATCCGCGCTTGTGCTGTAAAACAAGCGCATCCAAATTCCGCCCGTGTTACCGCACCCCTTCAACCTGTCATTATTTGCATGTCTTGATTCCAACTGTGTGCCCACACCAAGCGGCGGCCAAGGGACTGGCCGCCCCACCACGCCTACGACGTTCGCATGAGCCCTCACGCAATAGGGCTCGCATCGGGATTCAAAATGTGGTTCGATGGCTTTATC
>CAZIDG010000079.1:8814-19504 GCA_964538065.1 uncultured Verrucomicrobiota bacterium | reverse complement strand
ATGGCGTGGGGAAGACAACGTAACCAAGGAAAGGGCGAGCAGGATGGTGTGTTTGGGTGAGTGATCGAATCGGAGAAAATTGCATGAAAAGTAAAATGTCAATTGTACATACTGTGCTCACATTAAAACATTATGCAAACAATGGTAATGATAATGCCGCTTTAATTCTTGGTCATATTTATGCTTGTGGTTTGGGTGTGCGAAAAAATAATAAAAACGCAGATAAATGGTACAAAGCAGCGGCTGGTAGAGGAAATGCTGCAGCACAGTTTGAGATGGCCTGTCGTTTTGGAGATTCTATTAGATTGCACGATGATACTGCATACAAAAGAATTATGTGGTTAAAAAAAGCTGCCGCAGGAGGGTGCATTGAAGCTCAGTTTAATCTGGCTGTATGCTACGAGGTAGGGTCAGGAGTGAGGAAGAATATCTGTGAAGCAATCAAGTGGTATAAAAAAGCTGCACGTAATCATGATTGTTATGCACAATTCAAACTAGGTTGGCTATACTGCAATGCTAGGAAATACCGAATGGCTGAGAAATGGTATATGTTGGCCGCGAAAAATGGGGACTGTGACGCACAGTATAATTTGGCTATTATATATGATGAGAATCATAAAACCCCTGCAATACGAAGAAAGGCATTACACTGGTATGAGTGCGCCGCAGAACAAGGCGACGGTCAGTCAGCAAATAATCTTGGAGTTGCGTATGCTGAAGGTGTTATTGTTCAATATAACATTGCAAAAGCAGTTAAATGGTTCAAGAAGTCTGCTGACCTGAATGATGACAAGGGGCAATATAATCTCGCTAAATGTTATGAAAGTGGAGATGGGGTTCGGAAAGATGGTGTAAAGGCGTTAGAATATTACATAGTATCAGCGAAGAATGGTAATAAATGCTCGTTTCGCCATCTCGCCAAGGATAAATGTATCAAAACAATGTTGTCTAAAGATATGTGTTGAGTCGTTTTTATCGTGCCTTGGTGACCTGACCACAAAAGCTGGACAGATCAACTCCAGAGCAGAACTTTACCTATGATCTGTCTAGCTTTCTGGGTCAGGTCGGGGCCGGTCGTCCAAGTATCTGGCCCGGTTGTTGGAGAATTAGGAGCGCAGCGGTACCAGCCAGCGGGAGTATGCCCTGCAGGCGGGCATGGGGTATTCCACCTTTAGGCTGCGATCACGCCCCGGTAGTCCCATGGGTCTTTGAATGGGATTGACTCGGTTGCTTTGCGCGGTAAAGTGTCCCCATGGAATCCAACTGGGCGACCGAACATTTGCAGGTCATCCGCACGCTCATGGAGCGCACGGCGGTGTACCGGCGGGCGCTGGCGCCGATCATGCTGGCGGCAGGCGCTATTGGAACTTTGGCTGCCGCGGGGGGGTACCTTTTCGGCATCGAGACATCACGGGCCTTTGGTGGTTACTGGGGCGCCGTGAGCGCCATTGCTGTGGCGATGGCCCTTCTACTTGCACGGCTCCAGGCACTTAAGGACAAGGAACCTTTTTGGTCACCTCCCACCCGGCGTGTGAGCGAGGCGGTTTTGCCCGGATTGGTGGCTGGTGCGCTGGTGCTGGCCGCCCTGTTTCTCCCGCGCTGGAATGATGCCCTCTCGGCGTGGTGGTTGCCGCCCATCTGGATGATCCTTTATGGATGTGCGATTCATGCGGCGGGCTTTTTCATGCCCCGTGGCATGAAGTGGTTTGGGTGGGGATTTATTCTTATAGGGGGCGGTTTGTTCCTGGGATTGAGCTTGCGCAGTGGCGTTCCTCCGATGCGCTACGCTCATTTGCTCATGGGTGGGGCCTTCGGCGTCTTGCATCTGGCCTATGGAGCATATCTTTACATCACAGAGCGCAAACGCAATTCCAAGTGAATCCTGATCCATTCCTCCAACTGGATCGCGTGATCCATGAAAAAGGGCGTCTTGCCATCATGTCCCTCATGGCAGCGACGGATCAGCTCTCCTTTACGGAGATCCGGGATGCCCTGCAAATGACGGATGGCAATCTTAGTGTTCACATAAAGACTTTGAATCAAGCTGGATACGTAGCAATCACCAAGAGTTTTCAGAATCGCAAGCCGCTGACCACATGCAGTCTCACCCCCCAGGGTCGGGCGGCCTTTAAGGCGTACATCGACCTGCTGGAGCAGATCGTGATGCAAAACCGGCCGAAACAATAAAAAAGAAATGAACAAATGAGTTGAAGCGTGGTCTTATACTTTGTAGTACAAAGTAACAGTATGCTTCATTAAGGATTGGCGTTATGAAAGTGTTGCGCGCAGAACATTTGGGAATGTGTTTCGGAGTCCGGGATGCCATTCGCATGGCCAGCGAGGCGTCCACCGAGGCTCCACTGACCGTCCTGGGCGAGTTGGTGCATAATGCCCAGGTGCTTCAGGAATTGCGTGAACAAGGCATTGGCATGGAACAGGATCCCGAGCAGGTGAAAACGCCCCGGGCCATGATCACGGCCCATGGGGCCTCACAACGCCTGATCGAGCGATGCCAGGCGGCAGGATTGTGGCTGCTGGATGGCACGTGTCCCTTGGTCCGAGTCGTTCATCAGGCCATTCAATCGCTGGTACGCATGGGATATCATCCGGTGGTGATCGGAGTTGCGGGCCACGCCGAGGTGCGTGGGATGACCGAGGATCTGGATTCGTTTGATGTGGTGCTTAACGAGACGGATGTGGACGGCCTGGCGGAACGCAAACGATTTGGGATTGTGGCGCAAACCACCCAGCCCATGGACCGGGTGCGGCATTTGGTCGCCCTCATTCGACGCCGATTTCCCCAGTCCGAGGTCCGTTTCATGGACACCGTATGCGTGCCCACCAAGCAGAGGCAGACAGCGGCCATCGACCTGGCGCGCGAGGTGGAGGTGATGATTGTGATTGGGGGAGCCCATAGCAACAACACGCGGGAACTGGCCAGCACCTGCCGTCGCCATTGTCAGCGTGTTTACCAGGTCCAAAGCGCCGAGGATCTCCGCATGGAATGGTTCAAGGATGTTCAGAGCGTGGGCATTACAGCGGGAACATCCACGCCTGACAGTGTGATCGACGCCGTGGAGCGCCACTTATGCGAGTTTTCACGGCAGGCTTCAGCCCTGGTGGCGGCGTAGACACATCCATCCTGCGAAATTATCAAGGATGGTGCCTGTGAAGGGGCAGGGGATCGCGTCAGAGCACGATGCGTGCAACACGCATTCCGTCCTTGATGTGATTGCCAGGATACATGATGACTTCATCTCCTGGGTTCAGGCCCTCGAGGATTTGGACTTCAGTGCCGCTGGACCTGCCCACCTTGACCTGTTTCAGATGGGCATGGCCGTCTTTCAGGATAAAGGCGGCCCATTCCTGGCCATGGCGGAAGAGGGCGCCACTGGGGGCTTTGAGGGCCTGTGCATCCTCCCAGAGGACGATGCGTGATTCGACACGGAATTGATCCCCCAGGCCGGCGCGTTTTTCGGCGGGTGTCACCATATCCGCCACGACACGGACGCGTTGCTCCTCCACGCCGAGAGCGGAGACTTTGGTAAACGCGGCGGGCTCAACCAGGCGGACGCGGGCTTCGAGGGGCTCGTTGCCGCCCCATTGTTCCAGCAGGACCTTTGTGCCTGGGGCAATGACCGCTCCATCCCGGGAAAGCACCTCGATGACAACCTCAATTTCGGTGGGATCCCCCACATCCACCAGCGGGGTGCCTGCTGCCACAACACGGCTGCTTTCCTCATGCACCCGGAGCACACGGCCGCCGACAGGGGCTTTGATCTCGACCGGCACGTTTGTAGCGCCCGGATTCCCCGGTGTGTAGGCGGCGAGTTCGGCTTCCGCCTGGCGAAGAGCGCTTTCGGCAACCGCCAGTTCGCGTGCTGTCGTGGTTGCGCGCATCTGCACAGATTCATACTCCTGGACCGAGACAGTGCTTTGCTTGTGCAACTGTTCGAATCGGCGCAGCTCGGAGGCGGCAAAATCGTGGCTGGCGCGGTTTTTATCCAGGGTGGCTGCGGCGGAATCGCGTCGTGCCTGAGCCTGGAGCCTGCTGCGTTCATCGAGCAAGGTGGGGGTCACTGGATCAATGACGGCAAGAATCGTCTCGCCTGCCTTGATGGGTTCACCGGCTTTGTAGGGGATGCGCCTCAACTGACCACTCACAGGGGCGGAAACGGTGTATCGCTGTCGGATGCGTGTTTTACCTTCCTCGTTGACGGTGGCGCGCAGCAATCCCGGGGCGACGCTTTTGACCTCCACGATTGTTGGCTTGGGCCACAATCCAGCCACAATCAATGCAACAAGCAGGATGGCGCCAATCCACGGCAGCCAGCGTCGGCGGACTTTTTTGCGCGCACTGTTGTTGCCAGCGAGCCGTGCATTGGATGCCGTTGTCTGCCTGTCTGTATTCTCTGTCATAATCTCTTCCATGTTATTCGGGCGCCTTGAGGGCGCCGACCAGATTCAATTGCTTGAGTTTCCTCAAGACATATAGGGCTGACAGGGTCGATGCCATCGTCACCACCAGGGTTGCGGTGGCATAGTTGTGGGCTGTCAGCACCAGGGGCAGGCGCACCGTTTCGGTGTTCACCGAATGGATGATGATGCTCGCAAAGCCGCTGCCCAATAACAATCCCAGTGGCACAGCCATCAGCGCCAGAATGACCAATTCGATGACCAGCACCGAGCCCACCTCCCGCTGGGAGAAACCAATGACACGCAGGGTGGCCAATTCACGGGATCGCTCAGCCAGGGAGATGCGCGCATTGTTGTAAACGACACCAAACGCAACGACCGTGGCAAACGCCATGTAGATGGTCTGAAGGAGATTGATGCTGGCGGCGGTGGTTTTGCGGAAATTATCACGCAAGGATTCCTTGATGGCCACCCAGCCCACCTTGGGAATGTCCTTAAGCGCCCGCAGGAAGTCCTGTCGATGCGCGCCATCAATGGTGAAACTGGCGCCAGTGATGGCATCTCCCTCGCCAAGCAACTGGTTCAAGGCGGTGATGTTCATGTAAGCCGCCATGCCGGCAAAATCCTCTGAAAGGCCTGCCAAAACCACCTTGCGGGTGAGTCGCCGGCCTTCGAGGGCTTCCACGATCAGTTCATCACCCAGCCTGGCACCCAGCACATCCGCAAGTTTGGCCGAGACAACGATGCCTTCAGAGGGTAGCTCGATGAGGTGATACTGGGCATTGATCACCCGGTTATGCATGCTTTCTGCTGGCAAACCCTGAATCCCCAGTTGCCGGTGGCGGGGTCCGAAACGGATGCGGACGGCGGCGTTGCGGACCGGTTCGACATTGATGACGCCGGGCATTTGACGAAACAGATGGCGGACCTGGGTGTTGTCGGGCTCCAGGAGGCCGAGTCCAATATCCTGTCGCTGAACGATATCCCATTGAAACTCGAGAATGAAATCCACGCCGTCCCGGAAGGCGCTCGGCACGACAAGGATGGCGGTGGCCAGCGCCAGGCCCGCCACGGTGAACAGGGCCTGTATGGGCTTGCGTTCGAGATTGCGCACGGCAATGCGGAACGTGTTCGACAAATGATGGGCGATGCCTGTTCGTTCCACCAACGCAGGCCGGTAACTGGCGGGAGGCTCGGGGCGCATGGCTTCAGAGGGGGGGAGCAGAGCGGCGCGTCTCACCGCACTGTAGACCCCAACAATCGCTGCGCCCGTGCATACTGCAAAGGCGACCACCAGGGAGGACTGATCAAGGCGAAAGCCCAACTCTGGAAACCGGAAAAACTGGTGGTACATCCCGACCACCTTGTGCCCGAGCAAAAAACCGCCCGTACTGCCCAGGAGCGTACCCATCCCGACCATGACAAGCGCGAATTTCAGATAATGGGTTCCAATCTGATAATTGGTAAAACCAAACGCCTTGAGAATGGCGATCTGCTCACGCTGCAAGGCCAGGAGGCGGGAGAGAACGGCATTGATCATGAAGGCGGCCACACTGAGAAAGACCAGGGGAAATCCAACCGCCAGTGTTTGCAGGACACGAATTTCATCAGACACACGGATGTGCGAGGGATGATCGGCGCGTCCGTAGGCACCCCGTCCGCCATAGAGTTCGAGCAGGTTGTCCAGGGCCTCAATCACAGGACGCTCGTTGGCTCCGGGAGCGAGGGTCATGGAAAGATAATTGAAGGCTCCATCGAGATCGTAGGCGGAAGCCAGTTCCTGATAAGGCATCCAAAACGTGCCGTAGGTGCGGTTGTCCGGCAAAGCGGCCCCGGGCCGGGCTTCAAAGATGAATTCGGGTGACAATACAATCCCTGAGATGCGCATCTCCTGACGCCGGCCATTGAGCAGCATGGCGATGTGATCGCCCGGCTGGAGGTTGTTTGCATCTGCAAAGGCTTCACCCACCAGGACCTCGCGACGGCTTCCGGCCGACAGCCATTGTCCTTTACGCAGGTACAGAGGATTCAGCTCAGGTTCAGTGAAATCTGGCAGCGATCTCACCATGCCGCTGGCAGGTTCGTTCAGACCTGGGATATCCAAGGTCACCTGCACGGATATGCCGGGTTGGACCATGCCGACGCCTGGTATGGCAGAGATGCGATCTGCGAGCGATTGGGGGGCGCGCTTCAGGTGCGCAAACACCTCGGCAAAACGATGAGCCCGGTAGTAATCCGAACGGGCAGACTCCAGCGAGTAGATGAGGCTGCGTGACATGACCATCATCGCCAGGCCGCACGCCATGACCAGGGCCACCGCCACGGCCTGGCCTTTCATCCGGATCAAATCCCGGATCAACTTGCGATCGAGATAATGGAGCATTACCAGGAGAGGGTGCTGGGTGCCATGCGGCGGGGATTCTTGTCAATGTGATGCACCCGACCATCCGAAAAATGGATGACTCGATCCGCCATGCCCGCCATGACGGCGTTGTGCGTGATAATGACCGTCAGGGTGCCCAACTCGCGGTTCACCTGTTCGATGGCCTCCAGGACCACGATGCCCGTGCGAACATCGAGGGCGCCGGTTGGCTCGTCGCATAGCAACACCTCGGGACGTTTGGCGATGGCGCGTGCGATGGCCACGCGCTGTTGTTCGCCGCCAGACATCTGGGCGGGAAAATGATCCAGGCGGGCTCCCAGGTTGACCATTTCCAGGGCCTGTTCGGGGGGCATGGGATCGCGGGCGATTTCGGTGATCAAGGCGACATTTTCCCGGGCGGTCAGGCTGGGGATGAGGTTGTAGAACTGGAAGATGAATCCAACTGACTCACGCCGATAGCGGGTTAATTGATCCTCCTCATGCGCCGTCAAATCGAGTTGACGATACCATAATTCGCCATTGGTGGGGACATCCAGGCCGCCCAGATTGTTGAGCAGCGTGGTCTTGCCGCTGCCTGAGGGGCCCAGAAGGACCACCAGTTCGCCAGCGTAGAGGTCCAGGTCGACGCCTGCCAGGGCATGCACCTCGGTGTCTCCCGTGCCGTAGACCTTGGTTAAATTACGCACGCGGAACACTCTATCGCGTTCGTCGGGTGCTGATTGCATATGTGCTGACGTTACCATGCCGTTGAGGGGAAGTGTGTAACAACCCCAACACATAGCGTCAAGGAACCCAATCGAATCCAATTACGGTATGGGGGGTGTTTTGGCACAAGATGTGCTAAGAATAGGATTGTCCCTGTGCACTGAATGAGCCACCATGACATGCATTCCGGTGCCCTATGAAGCTTTACGCCATTCGACCCGATACGAACCAGGCGCCTGAGGAAGTGTCCGTGCCCCAGGTGGTCCATGAGCTTGCTCATGAGGCGTGCCAGGCTGGTGCCAGCGATATTCATATCCAGATGACCGGCAAGACTGCGCAAGTGGCCTTTCGCCTGGATGGCCTGATCACCCCCATTCGAACACTGCCGGAGCCGCTGGCCGAACGGGTCTGCGGGCGCATCAAATTCCTGGCCAGGTTGAAAACCTACCAGGAATCCATGCCCCAGGATGGTCGGATCGACAAGGCGGACCTGGAAATCGATCATGATGTCCGGGTGGCCACCTATCCCACTGTCACTGGAGAGAAATTGGTGTTGCGGCTTTTTCAAAATGGCGAGCCGCCGACCTTGGATGAACTGGGGTTGCCTAATGGGGCGCGAGACGCCCTTGTGGGGTTTCTGCGACAGAGCACCGGGTTGTTGCTGCTGACTGGTCCCGCAGGAAGTGGCAAAACCACAACCATTTACGCTTGTCTGCGCCATCTGGCTGCATGGGGAGGCCGTCACATCATTACCGTGGAAGACCCGGTGGAACAAATCATTCCAGGCATCATGCAGACCGAAGTGTCTGAAGCCAGGGGGCTTACCTTTGCCACGGCATCACGACATCTTTTGCGGCAGGATCCGCAGGTGCTTGTGATTGGCGAGATACGAGACGAACAAACAGCGGGTCTGGCGGTTCGGGCGGCCCTGACCGGCCACCAGGTGATATCCACCTTGCATGCCGGATCCTGTCAGGGCGTCTTGGAGCGCTTATTCAACATGGTGCCGGATCGATATTCGGTGGCGGCGTCTCTGGGGCTGGTGATGAACCAGCGATTGGCGCGTCGGTCGTGTCCCGCCTGTGGGGGGAAGGGATGTGCGGCCTGTTATCAAACCGGGTATCGAGGCCGATTTCCCCTGGCAGAATGGGTTGTCATCCATGATGCGATGCGCAGTCGAATTCGAGAGGGCGGCGCCGAAGGTCTGGAACCCGAAGTCCCCATTGATGAAGCATTTAGGCAAGCGGTGTGCGGCGGGCTCACTACTATGGAAGAATGCCAACGAGTGCTCGGCAAAACCTTGAAAACCTGATATGACTCCGCCACCAATCCAAACGGTGGATTATATTAAAGCGGACAGAATTCGCCTCATTCAGCGGTCGCGGCGTTGCCTTTTATTGGGGTGGTTGGGGTTGGTACCCTTTCTGGGCACCATTCCTGCCTGTCTGGCCATCCGGATGCACGAAGCCATATCGTACGCCACAGGCGAGATCTGGAAACCAGCCTGGCTATACATGACCTGGGCGGTAACCCTTTTGGTTGCGTTTCCGGCTGGGTGGTTTCTGGGAGGGGGCGGTGTGGGACTGGTGATGCTGATCAACATCGTTTTTCAAGGGGTTCGATTTGTCAAAGGCTACCAGTCGGCCTCACCCCTCGCGTGGAATCCAGCCCGGCATCATGCCTGGTATGGAATGATCCTGGCGTACACCGGATTGGGATTGGGGATCCTTCTCATGGAAATGGCCATGTTGAGCACGCTGGTCGCTTTGTATAAAAAATGAATGTCCTGCCCGTATTCGGAAGAGAGTTGCGGGGAGCGGCCCGTCGTCGTTCCACGTACATGTCGCGAACGGTCATGGGGTTGGCTGGAGGCGGACTCGGTCTGGGTTTTTTATATAACGGTCTGAGCGGCAGCACGGGGGCTGCGGAAGCAGGGAGGATGTTCTTTCAGTGGCTGAGTCTCATGGCTTTTGGATTCGTATTGGTGGATGGCGTGCTGGTGACCTGCGATTCCATCAGTCGCGAAAGGCGCGAGGGGACGCTCAACCTGCTGCTCCTGGCCCCCCTTACCGCCTTGGATATTGTTCTAGCCAAATGCCTGACACGCACATTCGAGTTGTTCTACTGCCTGCTGGCCGTGGTTCCCATGTGGGCCATTGCGTTCATTCTTGGAGGTGTGAGCATGGGCGATTTTGCATCCATGATATTGGCGGTGATGAACGCCCTTTTCTTCAGTGCTGCCCTGGGGATGTTCATGTCGGTCACCTTCAAAAGGGAGGTGACCCTGTTTCTGGTCTCCATCATCGCTGCCCTGGTTTGGGGAGCGCTGTTGCCGTTGGCCGGGGCGTTTTACATGGATTACTGTCATGATGCCAACATGCCGGTTCTGTGTTCCGTGCTGGGGCCGTGTGGCCCCATCATGGCCGTGCTGTGGCCCAGCGTCGCCCAGGCGCCCAATGCCATCAACGTGTATTGGGTGGGTACCGTCGTGGTCCACCTGGAAGCCTGGGCCCTCCTGGGCCTTGCGAGCTTCATGCTGAGCCAGCAGACATGCGAAGATGCGCTGGTGAATGGCCGGTACAGTGTTTGGTTTAAGCCGATTTATTTGTTTCGAGCCAGGAAGAAGGCTCAAATGCGAATGACCGATTGGTGGGAAATCAATCCCGTGTATCGACTCACTGGCCTGTTGAGAGATCGTCAATCCTCCCAGACCAGGCGATACTGTCTGTTGGCGGCGTTGTTTGTTCTGGCATTGATGGCCTATCCGCGGGGATGGTTGGTGCCGGATGATGGGGGCGGTTCAGGAGTGCCGTCCTCATGGTTTGAACCCCCAGTATTTCCCCTGGCTATTCTGGCGCTGCATCTGTTGCTGCGCATCTCGGTGGCGAGTGAGGCGTGCACCATTTTGGCGAATGAGAGACGCGAGGGCACGCTTGAGATGTTATTGGTCTCGCCCCTGTCCGAAGCCCAGATCCTTCGAGGGTACATGGTGGGATTGAAGCGCCGGTATATCATTCCCTTCCTCATCGTGCAGGGTTTGCAGTGGCTCATGATGGCGTTCGCCATATTCCATCTGGAATTGTATGGCATGTTCATGCTGGCGGTGATCTATGCCGGGTTGAACACCTGGTTGTTGGTCGATCTGTACCTCTTAAGCTGGATCGGACTTTGGCAGGGGTTGGAGAC
>CAZIDG010000079.1:0-8714 GCA_964538065.1 uncultured Verrucomicrobiota bacterium | reverse complement strand
TGTTGGTCGATCTGTACCTCTTAAGCTGGATCGGACTTTGGCAGGGGTTGGAGACTGGACGTCCTGGCAAGGCCTTGCGTCGCACCCTTGCCCATGTCTTTGTGCTTCCGGGCTGCATGTTTGTGATCGTGCTTGCCATTTGGCAGGTGACACGGCTCAGCCTGGGCATTAGATCCTCCGACGATGCATGGGTTGTTCTGTTGCCCCTTGGGGCAGTCCTTGCATCCATGCTTGGCTCGGTGACCTGGGCCATTGCATCGCTCTATGATAGAATGCGAACGGTGGCGGCGATACCATTGTCGCGGCATACGAGGCAGGGGGCCTGAACCTGGATGAACACCGGCGTGTTTCATATGTATTCAACAACCCAAACCACCAAGAAACGGCAAGCGGAAGGACATGGCGTATGAAAGCTGAAGATCTGGCGTTTATGAATCGTCAACTGGCGGGCATGTTGGAGAGCGGCATTCCGCTGGAGGGAAGTCTGCGCCAGCTCTGCCGGGAAATGTCACATGGACGTTTGCGTGAAGAACTGGCCGCCCTGGAGAAGGACCTGGCCCAGGGGCGTCCCATTGATGAAGCACTGGCGGCGCGCAAGCTCCCTGAGCTTTACGTCAAAATGATGCGGGCAGGCATCAAGGGGAACAACCTGCCTGCGATGCTCTCCCTGCTTGCGGATTATTACCAGCAGCAGCACACCTTGTGGGCCCGCCTCAAAGGCATCCTGTTCTATCCCTTGCTTGTCCTGGCGGCATCGTTGTGTCTCTCAGCCCTGTGTGCGGTTCTTTTCTCATCCATGATCCACCAGATATTCATCGGTTTTCCTGCCATCTACGGCGATATGATGTCGCGCAGTTCGCTACCCGCATTCACACAACTGTTATTATCCCACCGTTTCCTGTTTTCAGCCGTGATCTGGGCGCCTGCCATTGCCGCCGCATTGATGGCTGTGGTGTTGCTGGTGCTGTTTGGGGTTCCATTCGTTCGAAGGCGCTTGCGGTTCCAGTTGCCAGTTTTGAAGGATGCCAGCCTGGCGCAGTTTGCCTTCACCATGGGGCTGATGCTCAAAGGTGGGTGTCCTTTGGGCGAGACCGTGGCCTTTACGCGGCAAATGGAGGAGGGGACACCCCTGGGGAGGGAGTTGGCACAATGGGAGAAGCACCTTCGGGAGGGGAGGGGTACGTTTGAGCAAATGACCGCCTCCAGCGACTTTTTTCCTCCCTTGTTTAAATGGCTTGTGGGAGGCGCCGGTGAGAGCATGGCTGAGGGATTTGACCAGGCCGCCGAATTGTATGGAACACGGTCCCAGCGCGCGCGCGATTTCACCCTCAACGCGATCCTGCCGGCAGCGACCATTGCCCTGGGGCTTGTGATCGCCATCCAGGTCTATTGCCTCTTTGCCACCATTGTTGGCTTGTTTTTACCCTTCGTCACTTTGATGGATATGGCGTGAGGAACAACATCATGCACCCGATTTTAGTCATCATTCAGCAGGAACCAGGATGGACAGGGGCCGTCTGGCTGACCCTGTGGTTGCTCACCTTCAGTGGCGTGCTGGTTCTGTTGACTTATATAGCAAGCCTGCCCCTGCAGCGCCAGGAACGGGCACAGTCGTTCCTTGATTTTCTTGATTTGGCCCTGCGCCGGGGCATGTCCGCGAGGGATGCCATTTGTTCAGGATCACAGACCCGGGACACCTCCCTGGGCATCCCATTCCACCTCCTGGCGTGCTACCTCGAACAGGGGTTTAACCTCTCTGAAACCCTTGAAAAGGTGCCGGGCTTCCTGCCTCCCGGCATGAGGACAATGATCGCCATTGGCGAGCGCACGGGCAATCTGCCGCGCCTGGTGTCGGCCTGTAAACAACGCCTGCGCGATGGAGTCCCAGCCTTTTTGAAGGCGCAAAACTATTTCGCCATGCTGCCATTTGGCATGGCCACCCTGAGCATGCTCTATTTGATACCTGTATTGTTCATATTTGTGGCGCCAAAATACCGTGAGATCTACACGGACATGCTGGGCGATCCAGCGCTTTATTCCACGCTGTTGATTCATACCGTATTCAAATATCAGTATGTATTGATTGCGATCTCCTACGCCGCAGTGCTTTGCACCATGGGTTGTTTTGCGCTGACCCTTTCCTATCTGGGAGGCCCCACGTTGACAACATGGCTGTGGTCGGGCCTTCCACAATGGCGTGACCGTCTTTTGTGGCGCCTGCCGTGGCAGCGCCTGCGCTATTACCGAAATTTCACCGGATCCCTGGCGTTGCTGCTGGATGCGGGCACTACGGAGCAGGAGGCCATTTTGCTGGCGGCGAAGTCTTCAGATAATTATGTGCTGATGCAAAAGGCCCAGAAAGCTGTCCAGCAATTGAGCGAGGGCCGTAAACTCTGCGAGGTGCTCCAGGGCATGCTGGCCGAACCCGAATACCAGTGGCGGATGGCCAATGCCTTTGCCAGTGTGCGCGGTTTTGGACAGGCATTGCATGGGTTTGAAGAATCACTCGATGCACGGGCGTTTCAATTGGAGCAGACCTTTGTACAGGTGGTCACCACGGGCCTGGTCCTGACCAATGGTGTCATCGTGGCCTGTGTCTGTATTGGCTTTTTTCAGGTACTCACTGTTTTGACCACGGAGGTCGGATTATGGTGATATCTGTTGCCGGCATTAAACCCTCAGACGACAAGGACCCCGCATGAAGGAACTCCGACCCAATCCAAACGCGGGCCAACGCGGCGCGCTCCTTTGGGAACTCATGCTTGCCATGGGCATTCTTGTTGCAGTGTTCTTTCCTCTGAGCCTGGGTTTGCTCATTGAAAAACAGGATTTGCGGGCTGGTTATTACCGTGCCCTGGCCATCGAAATTGTGGATGGCGAGATGGAGATATTGACGGCCGGCGAGTGGCATGCCTATGGCGAAGGCAAGCACGCCTATCCTGTCCGATCGCCCATGGCCACCAACCTTCCCCCAGGTGAGTTTCAATTCACCGTGGAGGGCAAACATTTAAAACTCGAGTGGCTGCCTGGCCCAAGTTCGCGTGGCGGTCGCGTAACGCGGGAGGCCCTTCTTCCATGAAAACTCACGCAATACATGATGGAGACGTTTCCAGGGGCTGGGGTTCACAAGACGCCCGTTCCCGGCAGCAGGGCATCATGCTGGTGGAATGCCTGATTTACATCGGCGTACTTGGCTTGATTACCATGTTGGCTTTTTCATCCTTTTTCAGCTTCCTGTCACATCATCAGGATATTGTCCGTAATTCGGATGACATCATTCGCACAACCCAGGCCATCGAACAATGGCGGAAGGATGTTCGCCTGGCAGCACGCCCGCTTGTGCTGGAAACGAACAACGTTGAGCATGTCCTGCGCATCCGTCAGGCTTCCAATGAAGTTGCCTATGTGTTCGATGGCAGGGAGGTTTGGCGGGTGGTGGATGGCGTGACCCCTGCAAAACCAACCCTGACGCACGTCGCCTCATCTCGCATGGAGGAGGATAAACGAACGCAGGTCACGGCCTGGTGCTGGTATGTGGAATTAACCCCCAAACGCAAAAATACGCGCTACAAACCTCAATTCGCCGGTTGGGCCGTTCCAACCAAGGAGGCACAGCCATGAAAATCCCTTCTGCCTCATCAAAACATGTTCCGTGTTCGGGGTCGGCCGTGCTGATTCTCCTGGTGCTGCTCTCGCTGATGGCGATCCTGACCACCAGTAGTCACACAACTTTGCGACAACTGCGCAAGGAACTGGATTTGATCGAAGCACAGCAGTTGAAAAAGTTTCCAGCTCCACCATCGCAGGTGCAGACCAATAATCCCCCTGTCACCAACAGCGTGGAAGAGCCGAAACAATGATTGCGACGCCCTTCCCGTGCGCCTTGGGCATTGAGACTGCATCGCCTGCACCTCAATGGCGCTTATTTAAGCGCCGTCTGGCCTGCCGGAGCCGCTGATGCTGTTTTGAGGCCCGGGGTTCGTAGCGCGTTCTGGCCTTTCCGAGTGTAGTTGATGGATTCGCCCAAAATGCGCACGGCTTCCTGCGGTGCATGGAAACCCATCGAATTTTCCGCCTCGATGAAATCCAGGAAAAACTGTGCCTTGCGCTGGAAGTCCAGGGCTGCTGCCAGGTCGGCATCCGTTTTGCCCGATTCACGCGCCGCCTTGATGTCCGAGATCAGGTCCATGAGTGCGTCCATGGCCAGATTGCGCATCTTGAAGGTTCGATCCTGGATGGCCTCCACGCGCGCTTTGAGCTCGGACTCAGGCCAATGGTGGCAGGTCTGGCAGGCGTTGTTGATGTTCAACATGGGGCTCTGGACGTGGTGATCGCTGATCTTCTGGGCTCCCACGCGGTGGTAGGGCATGTGGCAATCCGCGCAGGCCACGCCCGAGCGTGCATGGATGCCCTGGTTCCAGAGCTCGAATTCCGGGTGCTGGGCCTTGAGGACAGGAGCGCCGGTTTCCTTGTGCACCCAATCCTTGTGGCCCACTTCATCATAATAGGCGAGGATATCGTCCACCTTGAGGCCCTTTTGCCAGGGATACACCAGTCGCTTCTGTTCGCCCTTGAAATAGTACTCCACATGGCACTGGCCGCATACAAAGGATCGCATTTCCTGCCGGCTGGCCATGGTGTTGGGATCGTAGTCCTTGACGCCCTGGGAGGCCTTGTAGGCCTTGATTCCTTCCAGAAAGCCCGGTCGTGTCACGCGTAATTGCATGGTCTTGGGGTCGTGGCAATCGATGCAGGCAACGGGGTGGGTGACCAGCTTTCGGGCTTCCATGTAGGGCATTTGATTCATCTTTTCAAAGCCAGCGATCAAGTCGCCGTTCCCAAGCTTCTTGTAGGGGACGTAGATTGAGGCATGACAGTGCATGCAGGTGCCGGGCTGTTTGGCCACCTGCTGGCGCTCGGTGTAGGTCTGGTCATCCAGCATGTAGGCATGGCCGCGTTCTTCCCGGAAATCCTTCGCAAAGGCATATCCCGCCCACATCGTCTTGAGGCGCGGGTCCTCCTCCAGACGCGATTGGGCCACCGTGCTCCGTGGGTCAACCGCTGTGGGCGTTCGGGGCATGGCCTCGCTGCCTCCATACTTGGTGCGTACCTGGTCCACTGTCCGCAGGTAGCCATCGTACTGCTGCGGGAAATTCTTGCCCCACACCGCAGGATCCTCGGTCTCATCCGTCAATTCCACCACGCGGAAGAACGGGTTTTGCGCCTCCTGCTTGTGCTGGAGAATGTTTGTGAACAGCGCCAGCCCGGCAATCGTCGCCAGTATGGCCACAATGACAGTGAAGACAAACAGCCGTGCCGATCCTTGCGGCGTCCTTTGGAGTTTATGGATGTTCATGGCGGAGACTTCGATGTTGGTTAAATTCAATGCATGTGACCCACGGATCGATGGCATTTCACGCAGGAAAGCTCCTGGCCCGGCCTGTGCGGGCCTTCAATGGCCTGGGTGATCTCGGTGTGGCACTTCCGGCAGGCTGCCTCGGTGATGCGGTGGTTGCGTTCAGTGATCTGAATCGGCTCATGAAAACGCCCGGTGGTAAAGCCATACGAATGCCAGAAACCATTGTTGGCCTTGGTGGCATACTTGGCGATCAGCCCCGGGGGCGTGTGACAGTCATTGCACACGGCCACACTGCGATGGCTTGAGCGCGTCCAGCCATTATACTGCTCGTTCATGATGTGGCAGTTCGCGCATGCCGCAGGATCATTCGTCAGATACGAGGCGCCCTTGGCAAAGACAAACGTGTAGCATCCAACCCCGATTGCGATGCCGATGGCCGTGCCTGCGATGATGGCTCTGATGGCTGCCCCTGTCTTCATGGAACACTCTTTTTATACCCCCCTTTCAAAGCTTTTTCCAGCCTGAATGTCGAGTCCCATGCGTGGATCCCTTGACTTGCATCAAAGTTCCCCCCGAAACATCGTTCAGGTGGTCACCCGCTACAGTCCTGGTGGACGTCTGAGTTTGTACGCCGGCCGCCTGGGCAATGTTCCCAGGTGTGACATCTTCAACCAGGGTCTTGGCTACGGTCGGTTTGAAGACCTTCCATGTCTGGCTTAGCCGGATGTCGTTGGCATTGGAGGAAGAGATGAACGATTTTCGCTGGGGTCAGATGCTCCACGATCAAAGATTGTATAGTAAAGAGCATCCATCGGATAAAAAATATAATTAAAGGCCGTCACTCTCCCCACGGTCGTTGACATCCCCCCTGGTCCGCAGCGAACAACATAGGGGTATGGCATGAACCTGCACGAGGAACGGAATACCACTTCCTCTCTTCTATTCACTGCTGGACAGTGTCTTGACATCAGTACGAAATAACCAATCGCATACAATGCAAGGAAGAATAATGCTGCATTCCAGATATTGCCTATGCCATTTTTCAAATTCATTTCCAATTTGGCCGCACAAAAGTAAGTTCTCATTGTCTTCATGTCCGGACCCTGTCCTGGCAAACCGATGCGGCCATCCAAACACATTATAAATCCCGATGCGAGCCCTATTGTGTGAAGGCTCATGCGAACGCCGCAGCCGTGGTGGGGCGACCAGTGCCCTGGGCGCCGCTTGGTGTGGGCAGACGCGTTCTCATGCTGTAATGTTAACTGCCAATATCGGATCTTTTTCTACGGTCTGATCACTGCGGCAAATTCCAGAGCTACCTCATTTTAAAGGGTATGTTATGGAATTCAAAGGATACATTCTCGATATATGCATACCCCGATGATGCTAGCTGATCCTTATCCTCCTGTGACAGGTTATTGTGCAAGGAAATCGTCATTTTCCTGATCTCCGTATCGTCTTTAGCATCGCTTTTCAATACCACAGTGTAAGTATAGGCATGCACTTCGTCTCTTAACAGACAGACATACGCATTGGCCGGGGAGCCTTCTCCGTCTTGGTGTAGCCCAATCATCTCCGCTCCCCGAATGTCGGCGGTGCAGGCCAAAGCGTTAAACCTCAGAGGAGCCATTATTGGCTTCTTGCCATTATTCTTTATTAGAATTGTAAAAGAAAACGGCTCACCATTCGTTAATGTGTCATTCCACAATAACCCTTTAGCCCCCCACGGCTTGCCTATCGTTTTCGATTGCGACTTTGCCTCTTCGTCACGGACCCATTCATTGCGGAGACCTGCAGTCATGTTTTGCATGCAGACCAACGTGCAGCATATTACTATGACTATATATCGTATGATGGTAGTAGATCGATCCATATGCGTTAGTTGTTAAACACTCCAAGCGGATTTCCATCTGACGAATCGCTATTGTAATCGAACCATGTGCTTTGGTCTGGATTGTGCTGATCATTTATTTACAGATTGGAATCCCACACGCTATGCATGTTTTCATCGATGGTATGCGCGTGAAACTCATTCAGATATTTTGACTCAAGCTGAATCTGCTTCTGCTCACATTCCGTGCACGACATGATCCCCGTACGCTCGGAGTATGCTTTGACATGGTAAACTGAATCCCAACAATTGAGATGTGCCAAATGGAGATCCTCGTGCCTAGTATTCCTTCGTAACTGCTCATCGGCTAACTTGGGAAAAACAAGCTGCATTCCGTCGTACCGCACAGTTGCTCCAGCAGTATCAATGTTGTTTTTGGCATCGCTGTCATTGACACGGTAAAAAATCACTCCACCTCTTTCCTCGATAGGGTCTCTGTTTGGACATTTGGGCCAACCCGATGCGGTTGGACAGGCATGGACGATGGAATAGGTTGCGGTTCCAAGGGGTTTGAGATGGCAGCCTGACAAGCGACCCGATGGATGGCGGCTGACACACCCGAGGCGAGTTTTGGAGAATAAGGCCCTGGAGGCCGGGCACGCATAACGTTGGAAGGAGCGGGGCACCCCGGCGGCTGCCGCAGGCCAAGTCTGCAAGCCGCTAAAGGTTAAGCCACCCTGACAGCCCGGATTCACGGGGGCCATCCTGCCCCGTTTTCCATCCCCAGGGAAGGCTCTTTTTCAGCGCCTCCGGCGCTGGGGGCAAGCCTCCGCGGGTGTTCAGCTTTACTCCTGCGCGGCCTCAGTGTCGCTAGAATCCAAATTACCTTGCGGCGTAATTCTGCTGGGAGGAACTGTCATCTCAACGTTCCTGGAGTAATTTTTCTTCTCGGCGTAAAAATGCGACTCGGATCTGATAACTTGACTGAACTCGCTTGGGTTTGCTTTCAACTTCGCTTCAAACTCCAGCAACGATATGCGAAGCGGAACAGATAGGCATTGCTGGCCATGAACAATAAACAACCGAGCCGTCGCTGGAAGAGCCACACTGAGACCATTCAGCTCAAGCTTCTGTTCGCCAGAGAGAGCCCCATTTGCTGATGAGCTAAGTTCGCCTCGAATACAGGAGATTATGCGCCCCGTGCCAGTTTCCAAGACTGCGTAAAGAAGTCGGTTGGACCGAACCCCGTAGCTAAATACTGACACTTCACCATCCCTACATGTCGAGACTATGCGTACCTCGGGTGCAACCGCAGATGCACTGGATGTTTTCCACATGCATCCGGCAAAATTCCATATCAGCACGAATAAAAGCAGACCTTTGGCTACTGCTTTTGCTTTGGCTTTATGCATAAAAAACACAATACTTGCAGATCCTGGGAGGCTTTTGTTAGCAAGGTTGGAGGCCTGCCCTGTCCTGGCAAATCGATGCGGCCATCCAAACACATTATAAATCCCGATGCGA
>CAZIDG010000078.1:0-19580 GCA_964538065.1 uncultured Verrucomicrobiota bacterium | reverse complement strand
TTTTTGGCGATGACACCCCCAAGCGATGCGGACACTATTTCATATCACCTGGCTGCGCCGCTGGACATTCTCAGGCATCATGGCCTGGTGCCCAGGCCGGACTGGCCTGTCATGCGCATGATGGGGGCAGGCGAGCATCTGAATCTTCTGGGTCTTAGTGCGGGTGTGGAAACGGTGGGGGCGGCGTTGCAGTGGCTGGCCCTGGCCATCCTGCTGATCAACATCCTCGTTTTTCCTGCGCGGCGCTGGAAGAGGTTGGGTGTGGCGCTGGCGTTTGCATCCATGCCCCTGATGCTGTTCCTGGTGCCGACTCAGAAGGTTCAATTATTGCCAGCGGTGGCGGTGTGTGTGGCCGCGATGCTGCTGGTGCGTTTTCAACGAAGGTCGATGCATTCTGTGGAAATGCTGGCATTTGTCTGCCTGTGCTTCGCGGTGATATGCAAGCATTCCTTTGTGTTGACGGCCGGCATCCTGGGAATGTTCTGGCTCTATTGCAGTTGGCGGCGAGGTGAGGCGCTGTCCAGTTTTCTGAAAATGATTCTGGTTTATGGGGTGGTGGCGTTGCCGTTTCATGCATGGAATCTTGTCATCTATGGAGATCCACTACCCCCCATGTTGGAGGCGTTCAAATCCTGTCCGAATCCATTCATGGTGAATCTGGCTCACTTCGTCCGAAGCTATCAGGATAATCATTTCTGGTTTCCACTGGGGTTGGTGATTCCCGCCTCAGGCGGGGCGATTTGTACCGTTATGGGAATCGGCGTTGTCGTTGCCCTGTTTGATCCACGGCGGTTATCCAGAACTGGCCGGTTTCTGGTTTTGCTTGCCGTGGTGCAAGTTATCACCATGGTTTTACTGGGACAAAAAAGCGCCCGTTTTTTCGTGGAGGTTTACGGCGTGCTCCTGATCGCGCTTTTGGCCAGCCCTCGAGTGCGCATGCAGCGCTGGCAGATGGGCGTTGTCTGGCTTCAAACATTTCTCACACTGGCTGTGGCCCTGGCCAGCTTGTGGTTGCTGGGCCCCGGCATTTTCACTCGCGAAGGCAGGGACAAGGTGATGACCCGGTGCAGTCATGGGTATGCGATCTGCAAATGGCTTGATCACGTGCTGCCCCCCGAGGCCGTCATTGTCGCTTCGAATAATGGCAACTATTTCATGCCACGGCCCTTTGTCCCCTATGTGCTGTTCCAACATGCGAATTGGAACGATCCCGATCAATTGCAAAGGCTTCGTGTTCTCGCGCGTGCCGGCGGGGTCAACACATTGGTTGGGCCGCCCGCTGTAACAAATAAGTTCAAACAATTAGGATTCGAAGTGGTGCGTGAATGGGCTCCATCAGGAGTTTTCCCTGTGGCAGCACGCAATCCATTCAATCAAGGAAAGGCGGAAAACATCTGCGCCTATCACGTAAGGGTGCTACCCTAAGGGGAGGGCGGAATGTAACGCCACGGAGGATGAACAACCAGATGAAACGATATATCGTTACCCATCCTAAGCTCATCGCCCCATTCAGTCCTGAAAGTCCTTTTTATGCGGGCAAGCGTTTGCTGATCTTGTAGCCCACTACCCAGTCCAAAGCGTAGGCCAGTATGCGTGAAACTGTCAGCATGTATAAGTAACTGGTTAGCGGAAGGTTAAAACGCCAGGCGATGAACAAAGCAGACAGTTCCATGGTGCATCGGAGGCATTGCCAGACGGCCATATAGGTCTTCGCTCCCACGATAAGCGAGGCCTTATCCACGGGATTGGATATGAAGCCCGCAAACCCCCATATAAGGAGAATGGTTGCTATGTCGCCGGCAGGACGCCAATTTGCACCCAGGAACCATGGAATAATAGTGGGGGCGAGGAGAATACCCAGGCCATAGGGGACGATACCACCGAGCAGGAGCCACCAGGTGGTTTTAACCATAAGAGGGCGGAAATTACCCTTTTGCTGCCATTCAACAGTTGCTCGTTGACGGTATACTTCCCCGACCGAGGTGGCGATTAGCGTGGCGGGCAACAAAGTAAAACGCTCAGCGAGAACATACTGTCCCAATGTATGAGCGCCATACAACCATCCAATTCCCAAAATGGGTGCTCGCAGGTAAATGGCACTAATGAAATGAGAGAAAATAAGGACGCGACACAATGCCCAATAGCGATTGAAGACGGCATTGCAACGGATCCATGTTTTTCTCCAGGAACCCGACCTTTGCACGCGCCATTCCTTTGGCCATAGGCCTTGGTTACCAATGGCTTCCGATAGCGCATTGCCGCTCGAGAGCATCAATCCGGAAGGTCCGAGGATGAGTCCTCCGAGGATGTTCGCGGTGTAACCGGTGACGGCACGCATCATGGTATTAAGCCCCACCTTTTTAAATTGGCCCAGTCGCATGCGGTAAAACCTTAAAGCGCCATAAATCACGAACATGGCGGCGCCAAATGGCACCAGGTACAGCAACAGCCTCGCTTTAGGTATATCCAGCAATGCTGCAATGCTTTTTGATGCCCATACCATGAGCAGAATGAGCCATAGACTGCTCCATATGGACAATCCTATAGCTAGGTGGGCAACATCTCTGCTGGTGTGGTGACTTTTGGGCAGTTGGATGGCCATTTCATAGCGCCCGCCCCCAATAGTGCCTAAAACCAGTACCATTGCTGCATACAGACCAAACAGACCAAAATCCTCAGGTGCATATAGCCTGGAAAGCACTGGAGCAAGGAGGATGCTAAGGGACTGAGCGACGGCGGTGCCTGCTGTGAGGTAGATGGCATCCTTCGCAAAACGGCTGGTCCTCAATTTATGAGGCAGAAGAAAATCCCACTTGTTGTTCACGATAACACTTGGATTTCCAGGAACATACCGTGAACCATCGTGGAGAAGAATGTGGGGGGCTGCAACTTTTTTCATCCCCTTTTATATGGGTTTGATGGTTCGTGGCGATATTGTGACAGGCAGTTGTTCCGGCGTGTTGCTGAACAGGCGATCTTTTTAATTTGAACCATATCATTCAATGCGCATACTTCAGGAAGGACCATGGGGATTGAAGGACCGGTTGGTGCAAGGTTGCGAAGCGCTGGCCGATTGTGGCAAGTCGTGATGTCTGGGGACGGCATGGATTTCAAAGTGTAATATGGACTGGTTTTTTGGATCGATATATTTGGCTTTTTGCCTGGCCTATCTGCTGTTTGCCTGGTGGGTCATGCGGCGTTCCAAACGATTATTATTGTTGGCAATGCTGGGCATACTGATGGTGTTAACCAATGGTATTGCCGTGCCGTTTTTATCCATGACAGACACTTCCAGCATGTTTATTGATACATTTGAAGTGTCCATGCGAGCCTATATCACCATGGGGTTATTCATGTTGGTTTCCGGTGCTTATTTGTTCTACTTGTCGCGCCAACCGGATGTTACAAATGAGCTTGATGGGGGACTCGATGCACGACTTAAACTCTTCATGGTCTTCATGTTGATGGCCGGAGTAGCTCTGTCACTTCGATTTCTCATTCTGGGTGAGGGGATGCAATATGTGGGAGTCGTTTTGCAGTCTTCCGAAAGCCAGAAAGCGCACTACCAGGCTCGTGGAGAAGTGTACGAAACATTGATCCAAGAAACAGGTCGCGGAGTGGGAGGTTCCGGCATGTCCATGGGCATTTTTCTTCCACTGGCGATGACCCCGGCCATGTATTTCGTGGTGCAACGAAAAAAATATCAATACGGCATCATTGTTTTGTTGGCTGTTTTTCTTATCGCCCTTCAGTCGCTGGTTTTTTCCCAGAGGAGCATGCTCATCAACATGGTGTTGATTCCCACGATGTTATGGTTCCTGATAAAGTATAGCCATGCTATTGAGAACAAATTCCTGGCTCCAAGGTATGTATGGATTTTTATCCTGGCAGTACTAATCATGATGGTTGTATCCAGTTCGGTCTATATGGTGGCCGACAGTATGGAAATGGCGGATTCCCTATCGTTTTTTGGATATCGTGTTTTTGTCATTCCTGCTGGCATGGCCAGTTGGTACTACGAGTTGTTCCCAGATTACTTTCCATTCCGCGGTCTTTCAGAAATGTTCAGCATGGGTACTGTCCATCAAACAGATAGAGCCGGTATTACTTTTGCCGACGTTTCCTATGTCATATCTGGCGCTCGGTATAACGCCAATGTATCATTCCTCACGGTGGCCTATACTGGCTTCGGCTATGTGGGTGTGATGATGGTTTCAGCGGTTGTTTGCGGCATTGCCTTTCTATTGGATTTGGGTGCCTGGAAGCTGCAGTCCTCGTTGCGTGCCATGATTTTGGTCAACGGTATCATCAATATTCTTATATTGGCGTCCAGTCCATTCAACTATTTATCCACGTACGTCAGTCCACTCCTTTGTCTTGCTTCCATTGCTATTAATCCTCTTACTACAAAACATTTACGCGTGATCTCGCAACCAAAGCAAAATACGCAGGCCAATACCGTCTGAGTCTCTGCTGGGGGATACGGTAAACCCAGCTCATTATGGTGAAACAATTGCCATTGGAGGGCTTAAAGCATTGGATGCGCTTTTTTCGGTATCGATGGCGTTATCCAGGATGCCGGATCGCTGCCACTGCCGTGGTCGACTGGGCGGAGCCTCCCAAGGGGCCTGTTCAAGTATTGGACCGGGCCACGATGCTTGGAGGTTCCGTGGGCCGTTATACTTACATCAGCAATCACGATTTCATCATCAACAGCCGCATAGGTGCGTTTTGTTCGCTGGCGGCGTATGTAGCCGTGGGTGGAGGGGTGCATCCGGCTCGTGATTGGGTATCCACCAGCCCGGCATTTTTCAGTACCCGCGCTCAATGTGGAGCGACCTTTGTACAGGAGAATCGTTTTCAGGAGGAGGTGGAGACGGTGGTGGGGAATGACGTTTGGATCGGGTTGGGTGCCATCGTGCTTCCGGGCGTGAAGGTTGGTGATGGGGCGATTGTGGGTGCCGGCGCCGTGGTGACTCGCGATGTCGAGCCTTATGCGGTGGTCGTGGGATCGCCTGCCCGGACCGTGCGCAAACGCTTTGCCGATGAGGATGTTGCATGGTTACTGAAGACGCGCTGGTGGGATCGTGACGACGCCTGGCTACAGGCCAACTCGGATGCCTTTTCGAATATCGCCGAGCTGCGCCGCCGATGCGACAGCCATTAGGGGGCCTCAATTAGGATGTCTTTCCCATCCAGCATCGCATGATTCTTGTCAGCCATCCCACGGGGAACACCTTCGTACGTGCCTGGCTGGCGGAGTTGACGCGACGAGGGGTTGATTTTCATTTTTATACCTCGCTGGGCATCAATGATAAAACACGCTGGCCCAAAGTGTTACCTGATCGGCTGGCAGGCGAGTTCCTGCGGCGGTCCTATCAGGTGGCTCCGGACCGGTTGCATGCCCGACCCTGGCGCGAGCTGGGGCGTTTGGCCGGGATGCGTTGCGGATGGGGATGGTTGACAGCGCACGAAACGGGATGGTGCAGTGTCGATGCCGTGTACCAATCCCTGGATCGTTCAGTGGCCCGTGTCATTGATGCGGATCGTGGGAGCACCATCACGGCGGTCTATGCCTATGAGGATGGGGCACTTGCATCTTTCGAGGCCGCGCATCGGCATGGCATCAAATGCTGTTACGAACTGCCCATCGCATATTGGGAAACTTCGCGAACCCTCTTGAAGGAGGAGGCGGCGCGCTGGCCTGCCTGGGAACCCACCCTTGACGCCACCCGGGATTCAGATGCCAAGCTCCAGCGCAAAACACGTGAGCTTGAGTTGGCGGATATCGTTATTTGCCCAAGCCAGTTTGTACTTCGATCATTACCCGACGCCATCCGGAAGGCCAAACCATGCATCGTATCGGAGTTTGGCGTTGATACAGTGGAGGCCTCGGAACGGCTTGTGGATCAACAAACAACGAATCGCCCCTTTCGGGCCTTATTTGCAGGGTCGATGACCCAGCGCAAGGGATTGGCTGATGTGTTCGCTGCATTTCGGTCCATGCAACGCTCAGATTGCGAGTTGGTGGTGATGGGATCCCCCCGGGCATCCATGGATTTTTACAGGCGTGAATATCCCGCCTTCACCTACGAACCGACACGTCCCCATGCCGGGGTACTGGAGTTGATGAAGCGTTGCGATGCCCTTGTACTGCCCTCCATTGTCGAAGGCCGTGCCTTGGTCCAACAGGAGGCCATGATGTGCGGTCTGCCCATTGTGGTGACGGCCAATGCGGGCGGGGAGGACCTGGTGGAGGAAGGCCGCACCGGTTTTCTAGTGCCGATCCGATCCCCCGAGTCGATTGCCGAACGGCTGAATTGGCTGGCGGACCACAGGGCTCAATGGGCCTCCATGAGCGAAGCGGCCCGTCTTAAGGCTGGCCAATATACCTGGGAACAATACGGACAGAAGATTGCCCGTGTGGTTTTGGCCTCATGATGACAGCATGTTGTAACCGATACCTTTGAATTTGTGTTACCTCCCTTAAATAATCCGTCCATGCCAGAAGCAAGCCAGGGGTTGAAGCGCCTGGTATGGTTGTATTTCTGGCTTCTTTTGTTGGAAGGCGCGCTACGCAAATGGGTTGTGCCGCAGTTTTCGACGCCGCTACTGATTGTGCGTGATCCCGTGATGATCCTGATTATCATCAAGGCGGCCAGCGAGGGCCTGGTGCCTCGTGGAGGCTTTTTCAGCGGCTTGGTTTTGATGACTTTTGCCATGACCTTTTTGATGGGCATACAAATGGTCATCCTGGATGTGCCCAAAGCGGTGCTGGTCTTTGGCTGGCGCACCAACCTGCTGCATCTCCCGTTGATATTTCTGATGCCGCGCATATTCAATCGCGACGATCTGGAACGGATGGGCAAGTGGTTTTTGTTGCTGGCCATTCCGATGGCCATTCTCATGACCTACCAGTTCAAATCGCCTCCCGGTGCATGGATCAACAAGACAGTCGGCATGGGGGAGGGATTTCAAATCGCCTCGGCCATGGGCAAGATACGTCCTCCGGGGACCTTCTCCTTCATTTCGGGCCCAGTGGCTTTCTTTGCCTTGGTGACAGCGTTTTTGGGTTATGGAATGATTTTTGGCGGACGACACTTTCCGCGTGTGCTGCAGATTGCCGCCCTGGTGGCGGTGGGCGTTGCGGTCGCGGTGTCGGGCAGTCGATCCACCATCCTGGCAGCGGGCATTGTCGTGGCGGTATGCTTTTTCAGCATTGCAAGCAGTGGAAAAATGACCAGCGGGATGATGGGGTTGTTGGTGCCCGTGGTGGTGGCCTTTTTCATTCTGGGGCAGATGGATATTGTCCAGGAAGGATCGGAGGTGATTTCCTCACGCTGGCAATCTGCCAACGTGGCCGAACACGAATCGGGCGGCATGGTGGGGCGCTTGTTGGAAAACTTCCTTGATCCACTGCGTTACATGTTTGGCTATCCGCCATTTGGACAGGGACTGGGATTGGGCACCAATGTGGGGGCCATGCTGGCGGCAGGCAGTGTGCAGTTTCTCTTGTCAGAAGGGGAATGGGGCCGCGTGCTGGCGGAGATGGGCCCGCTCTTTGGAGGACTGTATCTGCTTTATCGCGTGGGACTCTCCTTCTGGCTGGGTGTACGCTCCCTGGTTTGCGCGCGCAGTGGCCATATTTTGCCGCTGCTGCTGTTCAGCGCCTGCGGCGTGAACCTCTTTAGCGGACAGTTCGGCCAGGCCACCACGCTCGGGTTTGCCGTTTTCGGCGCCGGCTTGTGCCTTACTGCGATTGAGACCACACCCACCGGCCAGGGGAGATAAACCATACTACATTGATTTGATATGCCAATGAGCCAACCTGCCATGACCATTCTGCTCGTTGGCAATTACCCTCCAGACGGCCAGGAGAGCATGCTCCGATTCGTGGAGATTTTGCGGGACCGTCTTCCTCGGGTGGGTTTTGAAGTGCGAGTGCTCCAGCCGGAAAGCCGGTTGGGGCGTTTTTCGTTTTTGGGAGGAAGAGCCGCCAAATACCTTGCCTACTGGGATAAATATGTTTTGTTCCCGCGGAACTTGCGCCGGTTCATGGCGAACCCATCGTGCGCCGGGCCATGCATCGTGCATATCTGCGATCATTCCAATGCTGTTTATTTTTCCGCCTGTCGTCATCTTCCACGCCTGCTCACCTGCCATGATCTGATAGCCGTTCGTTCGGCCCTGGGCGAGTATCCACGGCATCAGACAGGCTGGAGTGGCCGGCATCTGCAAAACTGGATCCTCCACGGGATTCGGCGTGCGCACCACATTGCCTGCGACTCGCAGGCCACACGGGAGGATGTCCTGGCGGTGGCGGGGGTGGAATCCTCCCGGGCCACGGTTCATTATATCGGGCTTAATTATCCCTACAGGCCCATGCTTGGGGGCGAAGCACAGCGACGCTTCAATCGCTTGTTTGCGGCCGCCGGTGGCATCCCTGCCGCCGGTTTCCTGCTCCATGTCGGTGGCGATCCCTGGTATAAAAACCGCACAGGCCTTGTTCATATCTACGCGGCGTTGAAAAAGCTCATGCCAGACGCGCCAGCGCTGGTATTTGCAGGGCGGCCACTTTCCCAGGAATCGCTTCAAGCCGTTGCAGATTCAGGGCTGGAGGGGAATGTCATATCGATGAACCATTGCTCCAATGAGGACCTGCGCGCGCTCTATTCCCACGCTTCCCTTTTTGTGTTCCCCTCCCATGAAGAAGGCTTCGGATGGCCCATCATCGAGGCCCAGGCCTGCGGTTGTCGTGTGGCGGTGACGCACAAGGCGCCGATGACCGAGGTTGGCGGGGCTTCTGTATTCAAGCTTCAGCCGCACCATGTCGAAGCGTCGGCGCAGGTGTTGAGGCGAGCCCTGGGCGAAACCGCGTGCGAGCGTGAAGCGCGAATTCGCGCGGGCTTTGAAAACGTGAGCCGGTTTTCCACTGAGCGAATGATTCAGGACTACGCCTTGCTCTACCGCGACTGTTGGGAGCGCTTTGGTTCCAAGGAGGCACGGGTATGTGTGGCATAGCTGTCAGTCTCAGTTCTGGTTCTCAGGCCCCTGCATTGGATATCAAGGCCATGCATCATCGGGGTCCTGATGCCCAGGGCGAGTGGACGTCCCCGAATCGGCACTGGTGGCTGGGACATGTTCGTCTGGCGATTGTTGATCTTACGCCGACTGGCGCCCAACCCATGACCGATCCTGTCTCGGGCAATGTCATCGTCTTTAACGGCGAGATATACAATCACCTCGCCTTGCGGGAGGAGTTGACTCAAAAAGGCGCCCGGTGGACTGGCACGAGCGACACTGAAACGCTCCTTCAAGCGTATCGTTTCTGGGGCGAAGACATGCTTCCGAGGCTGAAGGGCATGTTCGCCTTCGCCCTGTATGATGCACAGGTCGACAAGCTGTTTGCCGCACGCGATCGCCTGGGCATCAAACCGTTTTATTATCGCCAGGATCCAGGGGAGCTGCGCATTGCTTCCGAAGTACGGATGTTGCGACGAGCCTCTGATCCTCAACCTGCTCCTGAAAGCGTGGCCTCATATCTGGCCTGGGGGGCCTGCCCGGATGCATGTCTTCTGACGCCCGGCATAAAGGCGCTGCCTGCCGGACATTGTCTAAGCGCGCATGCGGATGGAAGTCTTGTCACTCGTCCATGGTGGCCGCAGAGCAGGGGCTTCGCAGGGGGCGACACCGACCCGGTACGCGGTGTTCGGGCGCGGCTGGAGACCGCCGTTCAGGAGCACTTGCTGGCTGATGTCCCAGTGGCCAGCTTTCTGAGTGGAGGCATTGATTCCTCAATCATCACCGCCCTGGCTGCCCGGGCGATGGATGAGCCCCTGACGACCTTTTCCGTCGGGTTCAAACATGCGCAATTTGACGAGACGCGCATCGCCAGCATGGTCTCGCGCCTGTACCGCACCCGACATCATCGCATTGAGTTGAGCGATGAAGAGGTGATCGAAATGGTGCGCGAAGCCGTGGTCCAAATGGATCTGCCGTCGGTGGATGCGATCAATACCTATATCGTGGCCAAAGCTGTGGCAGGGCAGGGGATCAAAGTGGCGCTGTCCGGTCTTGGCGCCGATGAGCTTTTTGGCGGCTATCCCAGTTTTCGGGATGTACCGCGTCTGCAGCGCCTGGCGGGGCTGCCGGCTGTGTGCCGCCGGTTGATGCGTCTCATTCCCCGGATGGGGGATCGCCTGGCGGAAATACCCGATGGCGGCTCCCTGGAACTGGCCTGCTGGCGTCGCCGCTTTATGACACGCCGCATGCTGGCGGAGGCTGGGCTGCCTGATGTTCCCAACCTGACCTCGGGATCCTCACCCGAGCTTCGCGATGACTTTGCGCGGATCAGTTGGGCTGAGTTGACCGGCTATATGCGTTCCATGCTCCTGCGCGATTCCGATCAAATGAGCATGGCGGTGTCGATCGAACTCCGTGTGCCGTTCCTGGACCATGAACTGGTTGAGTACGCCCTCTCGCTGCCGGCGGCGGCCAAGCAGCACCATGCCTGGCCCAAGGGATTGTTGATTGAGGCCTGCAAGGACCTCATTCCTCGCGCGGTCTATGATCGTCCCAAAATGGGTTTCTCCCTTCCGATGGATGCCTGGATGCGCGGCCCGCTGGCCAGTTTTGTCAGCGAGGGGCTCAATGCCCTGTGCGACCAGGGCATCATTCGCTCTCCTTTTGTGGAATCGATGCGCGAGCGTTTCACCCATTCAAATCTTCACTGGACACGGCTTTGGTCACTGGTGGTTCTGGGATGGTACCTGCGCAAACAAACATGACGGCCCTGGGTTCAACGGCTCCTCGCGCGCTTCGAATCCTCCGGGTCATCCACTCGGTCAATCCGAGTGGTGGCGGGCCCATTGAGGGCATCAAGCAGGTGTCCGCTATCCTGAAAAGCATGGGCTGTGTGGTGGATATTGCCTCCCTTGACGCCCCTGATGCGTCCTGGGTTCACGAATGTCCCATCACCACGCATGCCCTGGGTCCGGGACGTGGCGGCTATGGGTACTCGCCCCGCCTGGTGCCCTGGTTCCGGGAACATCGATGCGAATACGATGCGGTGGTCGTAAGTGGCCTCTGGCAATACAGCGGCTTTGGCGTGTGGCGGGCAAGCCGGGCAATCCGCACGCCGTATTATGTATTCCCGCACGGCATGCTGGATCCGTGGTTCAAACGGACCTACCCCCTGAAACATCTCAAGAAATGGCTCTATTGGCCATGGGGCGAGTACCGGGTGTTGCGTGATGCCGAGGCTGTTTTGTTTACATGCGAAGAGGAGCGGCGGCGTGCCCGGTCCTCCTTCTGGCTTTACAAGTGCCGTGAGAAGGTGGTCAACTACGGCACTGCATCGCCCGTGGGCGATCCAGACAAACAGCGACTCGAGTTTTGGACCCAGCACAGCAACCTGAAGGGGCGGCGGTTGGTTTTGTTCTTAAGCCGTATTCATGAAAAAAAGGCGGTCGATGTCCTGCTCCAGGCGTGGGCGAAATTCCTGGCGCTGCAAGGGACTGGTGGACGGAATTGGTGTCTGGTGATTGCGGGGCCCTGCGCTGACGAGGCCTATTTGAATTCATTGAAGACAATGACTCAATCGCTTGGCTTGAATGAGACGGTTGTGTGGACGGGACCCCTGTATCAGGATCTCAAATGGGGGGCGTTGCATGCCGCGGACGCGTTTATTTTGCCCTCGCACCAGGAGAATTTTGGCATTGCGGTCGTTGAAGCGCTTGCATGTGGTCTGCCGGTGCTCATCTCAGACAAGGTCAATATTCATTGCGAGATTACCTCCGATGGCGGAGGGCTTGTTGCGCCGGACTCGGTGGAGGGTGTTGCCCAGTTGCTCACGCAATGGTTTCAAATGGATGAGTCACAACGAAGGGCCATGCGCGCGAAAGCCCGCGCCAGTTTCGAGAAACGCTTTGAGATTCATCAGGCCGCCGCGAACCTGCTGGAGGTCCTCCAGCCCAAATCATGAACAGGTCCAGCATTGATGCCCATACCGGCCCGTCGTTTTCCCTCGGGAACCGCCTGGCCCGCGCCCTTTGGGGTGTGGTGTATGTGTGTCTGTTCAGGACCAGCCCGCGGCCCTTGCATGAATGGCGCAGTGCCCTGCTGCGCTTGTTTGGGGCACGGCTGGGCAAGCGATGCCACATCTATCCCAAGGCAGTGATCTGGGCTCCATGGAATCTCGAGTGCGGTGATGAGGTGGGTGTGGCCGACGGCGTGACTCTTTACAGCCAGGCCCAAATCACCCTGGGCGCTCGCAGCGTCATCTCTCAGGGCAGTCATCTTTGCACAGGCACCCATGATTACGAATCCGCGCGCTTCGAACTGGTGGCCTATCCGATCACGATTGGCGCCCATGCCTGGGTGTGTGCCGAGTGTTTTGTGGCCCCTGGGATCACGGTGGGCGAGGGAGCCGTGATTGGCGCGCGATCCGTCGTGACCCGGGACATGCCTGCATGGATGGTTTGTGCCGGCCATCCCTGTGCTCCTGTGAAACCCCGAAAATTCCGCCCTGAACAAGCATGAGCAAAGTGCCTGTATCCATTCTGGTTCCCATCAAGAACGAGGCGGCCAATCTTGAACGCTGCCTTGGCTGCGTCCAGTGGGCGGACCAGGTGTTCGTTGTCGACTCGCAAAGCACCGATGGCTCGCAGGACATGGCCGGAAGACTTGGCGCGGAGGTGGTCGAGTTCCATTACAGGAGCCCATGGCCCAAGAAAAAGAACTGGGCGCTCGACAACCTCCCTTTTCGCAATGAGTGGGTGTTCATCCTCGATGCGGATGAGGTGCTGCCCCCCGAGGCCGAAGAGGAATTTCGCTCGCTGATCTCACTCGATCCATCCCCGCATGCCGGCTACTGGATCAACCGGCGGTTCATGTTCATGGGACGATGGCTCAAGCATGCCTATTACCCGAATTGGAACTTGAGGCTCTTCAAGCACCGGTTGGGCCGCTATGAGCAGCTCACCAGCGTCGATACGGCCAGCGGTGACAATGAGGTGCATGAACACGTTGTGGTGCAGGGAAGTGCCGGACACCTGAAATCGGAGATGGATCACTACGCCTTTCCGAGTGTGGATGTCTTTGTCGAGAAACATAACCGCTACTCCAATTGGGAGGCCCGGGTGGCCCTGGACAGGCACCTGCATCAGGGAGGGGGCCATTTGCAGAGCCGTGCCGTGGGATGGCGGCGGTGGCTGAAGCGCATGTCCCAACACATGCCGTGCCGCCCCACCTTGCGGTTTCTCTATGTCTATCTCGCCCAGGGCGGTTTTCTTGACGGCCGTGAAGGGTATTATTTCGCGCGCATGCACGCGATGTACGAGTTGTTGTGTGTGGCCAAGACTTACGAATTAAGGAAAAAGGCGGATCGCGCATGAAAGTATACCTGTGGGGGATCAATTACGCGCCGGAATTAACCGGCATCGCGCCGTACAACGTCGTCCTGGCCCGTCACCTGCGCGACCACGGCCATGCGGTGCACATGGTGACGTCCTTCGCGTACTATCCCGCCTGGCGCAAGGATCCTTCCGATAAACACCGCCTCTATCGCACCGATGATGACCAGGGGATTCCCATTCATCGCTGCTGGCATTATGTCCCCTCAAGGGTCTCCGCCATTAAACGCATCCTCCATGAAGGCTCGTTCGTCGCCACCTCCTTTTTACGCCTGCTGACCCTGGAAAAGCCCGATGTTCTGGTTGTTGTCTCGCCTCCGCTTCTGTTGGGGGCCGCCGCCTGGGTGGTTTCACGTCTGCGCCGCTGTCCCTATGTGTTCCACGTGCAGGATATGCAGCCTGATGCCGCGGTGGGGCTGGGGATGCTCAAGCCCGGCATGTTGACGCGTCTCCTCTACGGGCTTGAGTCCCTGGCCTATCGCAAGGCGGCGCGGGTGTCGGGCATCAGTGATGGCATGATGGAGGCCTTTCGTCGCAAAGGCGTGCCCCCCGAAAAGATCCTGTATTTTCCCAACGGGGTGGTGGTGCCCGAGCGGGCGGCCATCGGTTCCACCGGTGTGTTTCGCCGCAACTACAACTATGGCTCCGGCGATTTTTTGGCCGTATATTCGGGAAACCTGGGCATGAAGCAGGGCCTGTCGATATTGGTGGAGGCGGCCCGCCTGGTGCATTCGCCGCGCATTCGCCTGGTGATCTGCGGGGATGGCGCCGCCCGGCCCATGCTCGCTGAGGCCATCGAGAAGGCCTCCTTGAAAAACACCGCCCTCCTTCCCCTTCAGTCGGAGGCTGACTACCACCACATGCTGCGCGATGCCGATGTGATTCTCATCCCTCAGCAACAGGGGAGCGGGGCCTCCTTCCTGCCCAGCAAGCTTTTGCCCGCCCTTGCCTACGCCAAGCCGATCCTGGCTGTGGCTGATGACACCAGCGCTCTGGCCCAGGCCATGCGCGTGGGTCTGTTTGGACGGTGTGTCGCTCCGGCCCAGCCGGAACAGCTGGCGTTCATGCTGGACAACTTTGTCGAGAACGTGGGACAGCTGCGTCAAATGGGGGAACGTGGCCGGGAGTATGTTCAGCAGTTTGAAATGAACCGCGTTCTGTCCGCATACCGTGAGGAGCTTGAGAAGCTGGCAAATCCATCACATGCGACCGCGTGAGGTCGCTGATGCCAGTGCGGCCAGTACAATCCAAAGCAACGCCACAGGCGGATTCTGGAACGGGAAATGGAACAGGGCATGAAAGAGGCACAGACCCAGCACGGTCCACAACAGGGTGGACAGGGTCGAAGGTAAAATCGCCCCGCTCCCCCACCGCCACTTCAGGGGAATCAGGATGACCCATGCCAGCACAGGCAGGGTACCCAGGCGGCCAAAGGTGACAATCGTTTCCAGCCAGTCGTTTTGCGCGTGAGGTTGAAATTCATTCGCATTCCGGGTCCAAAGCATCCGTGCAAAGGCCGGATAAGCATCCTGGCCGATTCCCAGCCACGGCGCGTTCTGCGCCACTGTGAATGCGGTGCTGTTCATATCGTGCCATCCCTTGAGGCCCGACTGGGCCAGTTGCTCGTAGCGCGGCTCGATGGTTTTCCATCCAAGAATCAAGGCGATCTGGAGGGCTGCCACGCACAACAATACCAGGCCGATCACGCGGCTTTTTCGGGAGGATCCTTCACGCCATCCCGCCTGGGCCACGAGCACTAGCATGGCGCAACAGGTCAGGGCTGTGCCCAGGCGCGAGGCCGCAGCCATGGGGCAGACGAACATCACGATGGCAACCGGGATCATCCAGAGCCACACCGGGCCCATGGTGCGTGCGCCGTGGCGTGCGGCTTCCCGGGCCTGATGATAAAGTGTCCAGGCGAGTGCCGCCCCCAGCGGCCATAGCAGGTTGAAATACTGGGCTGCATTGCCCCGGTACCAGAACGGCCCAAAGAAATTATCCGGTCCCGACAGCGTGGGCTTGATCCGCCACAGGAGATGATCGGTTCCTGACCATCGCTGTACCAATGCCTCCGCCGCCACCAGGGCCCCTCCCAGACAGAGCGACCATAGAAATCGCCGGATCCGCATCGGCACATGCCAGGGCCCAGGCGTTCCCCCCCCGTCTTTTCTCCACAATTCAATCATCCCGCGCCGTTCCTCACGGGTTTTACCCAGAAACCAATCGCGGGCTGTCCAGAATATCAGGGCCCAGGCCGTATAGCGTCCCAGCGCCTCCCAGGTGCGTGGGGCGTCGTAGCTGTGTGGAAGCCAGCCCAGGTGGTCCCGGGGCAGAATCTTCAAGTTCACCTCTTCGAACACCCCTCCGCCGTTCCAGGCGCTGATCAGAGTCCATCCCAGGATGGAGAGCGTCAGTCCTGCCAGCCAGCGTGTCAGGCATCGATCCCGTCGTTGCCGGATGGGGGATGCTTCATCATCGGCGCTTCCCCAACGCATGGGGATGTAGCCCGTCAGTTGGCGAATGCACAGCTTGGCCATCCATAGCATGCCCAGGGCATAACCCATGCCATTGGCCAGGATATGGGGCCAGCGCCCTTCCCAGGCGAAGAGCCACGGCATCGCCATCAATAGGCCGCATAGCAGGATGCCCGTCAGCGCATCGCAGATCTCATGCGCCAGCGGCGTCCGCCGCCGGTGATGCTCATCGTGCTTCGACACGGCTTCCCTGGCCTTCTCGTTCGGCTCAGCCGCCGGCGTTTCTTCCGATTCTTTGTGTTTGTTTAAATCCATCGTGCCACGGGTCTGCCCAGTCGGGGTGCGCGATCCACTGTTGGATGCCATGATCCAATCAAGCCATGGGCGAAATCCATTCGATCGTGTCGCTCCCGTGTGTAGCCTTCTCTGTGTCCAAATGCAAATGTCAAAACCAGCCCGGATGATGCGTTAGTCGCCGGGGTGTGAGGCTTGCGTCCGGTATTGCCCTGGGGTGAGCCCTGTCTTCTTTTTGAAAATGACATTGAGATATTCCGGGTGTTCGAAGCCGATCTTCTCGGCGATCAACGGCAGGGCGAAGTCAGTCTCCACCAGCAGTTGCTTGGCCCGGTTGAGCCGTGCGCGCAAAATGTCCTCCTTGGGAGAACGCCCGAGCATCTGCACATACCGCCGCTCCAATGTGCTGCGCGAGAGCGGCACCTGACGGAGCACGTCTGTGACGGTGATGCCTGCACATGCATGCTCCCGGATGTATCGTGCCGCGGTGGCAATGTGACGATCCTCAATCGCCAGCACTTCCGTTGACCGGCGGGTGACGATCCCGGCGGGCTCCACATAAAGGGGTGTGGCAGGCGCCTGGCCACCGTTCATCAATGCCGCCAAAAGACCGGCCGCCTCGTACCCGATGCGTTCGCAGTTGGGCATGACACTTGACAGCGGAGGATCAGACAATTCACACAGGATCACATCATTATCCACACCGATCACGGCAATGTCATCCGGCACCGCCACACCGATGGCCCGGCAGGCATTGAGCACCTGCTGGCCGCGCACATCGTTGCAGGCCATGAGGCCGATCGGCCGGGGCAGCTTCGCCAGCCAGCGCACCACGCGATCCTCGTATTTTAACCCGTGCTCCTCGTGGCGGAGAGTGCCCGCCTGTCTCGGGCGCTGGGGGTCGTCGAACACCTCGCAGATGAACCCTGCCTTTTGAAGATGCCGGACAAAGTAATCGCGGCGCAGATCGGAGAAGTCCGCGCCATTGAAACCACAAAAGGCGAAATGCTGAAAACCACGTTCCATGAGGTGCTCTGCAGCCAGGCGCGCGATCTCCTCATCGTTGGTGCGCACCGAGGGCAGGCATAGGTCCGCCACCGCGAAACGGACATCCACGGTCGGGAGTCCCAGCCTGCAAATGGCCTCCGCCAACGGACGGTTGTCCACCCGCGCAATCATGCCATCCCCCTGCCATGTGCGAAGCCAGCCCGGACTCGATTCTCCCAAACTCCGCTCCTGGAGGAAGATGGACCACGGGCCATGTTGCCGCACATAGCGCGAGATGCCCGTGAGCAATCCACGCCCATAGGCTCGGGACGATTCAATCAATAGCGCCACCCGCGGGCGCCGCCCCGTGTCGTCTGGATGTCGAAAAACATCAATGGATCGAAGCGATGTATGCGTGCTGTTCATGCATCAGGCCGTTCTGTGCGGTCCTGCCACACTTTGATCCCGTGACGAAAATACTCAATATATTTCCGCAAAGGTTCAATGACAAGCCGCCCCCGCGGGCGCACATTTCCACACTGCAAACTAACTTTGAGCTTATGACGACAAACAATCCTTTTTCGCTCGTGGGTTCCCTGCCCAAAATCGGCATCCGCCCCATCATCGATGGCCGTCGCCGCGGCATTCGCGAATCCCTCGAAACCCAGGTCATGAACATGGCGCGCGCGGCCGCCCAATTGCTGACTGAGAACCTGCGTTATCCCACCGGTGAACGCGTGGAATGCGTGATTGCTGATACCTGTATCGGCGGAGTGGCCGAGGCCGCCGCCTGCGCCGAGAAGTTCCGTCGCGAAGGCGTGGGTGTCTCCCTCTCGGTGACGCCTTGCTGGTGCTATGGCAGCGAGACCATGGATATGGATCCCATGACCCCCAAGGCGATCTGGGGATTCAACGGCACGGAGCGCCCCGGCGCCGTGTACCTCGCGGCTGCCTTGGCGGCGCACAATCAGAAGGGTCTTCCCGCCTTCGGCATCTACGGGCGCGATGTCCAGGACGCGGGCGACATGACCATCCCGGAGGATGTGAAGGAAAAGCTGCTCCGGTTCGCCCGTGCCGGTCTTGCCACTGCCCTGTTGCGTGGAAAGAGTTATCTCTCCCTGGGCAACGTTTCCATGGGCATTGCCGGTTCCATCGTGGACCAGTCCTTCTTCGAAAGCTACCTGGGGATGCGTGTCGAATGTGTGGACATGAGCGAGTTCATCCGCCGGTGCGATGAGAAGATCTATGATGAGCAGGAGTTCGCGCGCGCCTATGCCTGGACACGGAAAAATTGTCCTGAGGGCAGGGATTATAACAAAGCTCAAATTCGCCGTGACACAGCCCGCAAGGATGCCGAGTGGCAGATGTGCGTCAAAATGGCCATGATCGCGCGCGATCTCATGCGCGGCAATCCCCGCCTGGCCGAGTTGGGCTTTGGCGAGGAGGCGCTCGGTCACAACGCCATCGCGGCCGGTTTCCAGGGCCAGCGCCAATGGACCGATCATTTCCCCAATGGCGATTTCATGGAGGCGATGCTCAATTCCTCCTTCGACTGGAACGGCATCCGCACCCCGTTCATCATGGCCACCGAGAACGACAGCCTCAACGGCGTCTGCATGCTGCTGGGCTATTTGCTGACCAACACCGCCCAAATCTTTGCCGATGTCCGCACGTATTGGAGCCCCGCATCGATCCAGCGGGTGACGGGCCAGAAGGTGACGGGAAAAGCCTCCGGTGGTTTCATCCACCTCATCAACTCCGGCGCTGCCACCCTCGATGGCACAGGCGAGCAAAGCCGCGGTGGCAAGCCCGTCATGAAGCCATTCTGGGAAATAACCGAGGCCGAGATGGCCAAATGTCTCAAGGCCACCCAGTGGTGTGCGGCCAATTATGAATACTTCCGCGGGGGTGGTTTCTCATCCTGTTATCTGTCGCGTGGTGGCATGCCCATGACCATGAGCCGCATCAGCCTCGTCAAGGGCCTTGGACCGGTGTTGCAGATCGCAGAAGGCTGGTCGGTCGATGTCCCAGCCAAGGTCCATCAAAAACTCAATGAACGCACCGATCCCTCCTGGCCCACCACCTGGTTTGCCCCCAACGTCACAGGCCAGGGTGCCTTCCGCGATGTCTATTCCGTCATGGCCAACTGGAGCGCCAACCACGGTGCCATCAGCTACGGCCATGTCGGCGCCGATCTCATTGCGCTGGCCTCCCTGCTGCGCATCCCGGTGGCCATGCACAACGTGCCCGAGGAACAGGTGTTCCGCCCGACCGCATGGGGTTTGTTCGGCGCTCAGGACCTCCAGGGCGCTGACTTCCGTGCCTGTGCCAGCTTCGGCCCGCTGTACGGAAAAGCATAATCCATCATCCCTTTCACAAACGCGCATGGCCCAAAACCATGCGCGTTTTGTTG
>CAZIDG010000077.1:0-19625 GCA_964538065.1 uncultured Verrucomicrobiota bacterium | reverse complement strand
GCCAGACCCCGAAGGTATCGACAAACTTGATGTCCACCGCCTTGGCGCCATTCTTTTTCGCCATTTCTATTACGCTTTTAGGTGTGTTCATAGATCAGCTCTAGCTGTTAATTGGAAAACAAATAATGCGCACTTGCCTCCTTTGGCGTGCGCCTGTTCGAACCTGTTCAGGCCCTGCGGCCCGATCTCAGACTGCTTGTTCGCCCGTCTCCCCGGTTCGGATGCGGATCACGTTGTCCACCGGGTAGATGAACACCTTGCCGTCTCCGATCTTGCCGGTCTTGGCGGACTTAACGATGGCCTCGGCAGCCTGGTTGATCAGGTTGTCGGCCAGGACCACTTCCACTTTGACCTTGGGAAGAAAATCCACCGTATACTCGCTGCCACGGTAAATTTCCGTGTGCCCCTTCTGGCGTCCAAAGCCTTTGACTTCGGACACAGTCATGCCCTCGACCCCGAGGGCTGACAAGGCTTCCTTAACATCCTCCAATTTGAAGGGTTTAATAATGGCCTCGATCTTCTTCATGAGTGATCTCGTTAATAAAGTTAATATGAACTACAGGGGCACGGGTGTAAACCGAAAATTGCATGGGATACACCAAATGAGCCCCCCCTTGCGGAGGGCCTTGTTCCATCCCCAAAGCCGTTGTTCGCCAGGGATGTGAACCATGGAGTTTCTGAATGAGGCGATTGTTTATCGATGGCCGATGCCTTCAAGGCAATCCAGGGTGTGTCGAATGCGCTCCCAATGGGTTCCATGCCAGAAAAGCTGGCCGCAATCGTGGCATTTGAAAAATGCGTCCAGCCACAGGAAGGTGCGCGGCGGTATGCGGTCCTTCATCGTCAGCTTGTCCACGACCTCCAATTCGCCGCCGCAATTCATGCACCGCGATTCCAGACGCGGTAATTGATATTCGCGAAGGACCATGGCCAGTTGTTCCCGCAACGGCAGGATTGGGGGAATCCACAGGGCGGGTGGATGGCCTTCCCGTAAAACACGACGTTCCATCATCAGACTGTCCGTGGTGAGAAGGATGGCCTGGTCCTTGAGTGCCTGGGCGATCAAGGTGCCATCGTCGATGTCAGCTTTCCAATGCGCGGCATACCCCCAGGCGCGCAGCCACCGGGCCAGACCGCCCAGGCCGGCATCGCACCAAAAGGGAGTCAAAGGGGTGACACTCAAATCCGATGTGGGGCTGTGGCGTCTCCTGTCCCTTTGAACCACAGCCTGGAGAAGACGCTGGTATTGCTGCTCGAAGACGCGTGTTTGCTCCGACGCATCCTTATCGAGTGACCTTGAAGCGATCTCCAGGATGTGCGCCACCCCTGAATCGAGGCGACGCGCGCCCAGGCGAATCAACAAGGCGCGGAATCGTTGTTCATACGCGTTGCGGATGCGATAGCCCATGAGAAACCTCATCCATAGCCTGCACCCGGCCGTGCCAGAGTGCAAATGCCCAGGCGGGGGCGCAGGTTTTGCCCCAAGAAGGCTTGCCAGGAACAGGCTGGGTGTCAAAAAGCAGGATTGCCTTGAGGAGGGGGATGCGGCAGGGTGCAGGCATGTCACAGCCAATCCAATTCGCGATATGCAATGAGATTTTCAAGGGATGGGATTTGGAGAAAACCTTCCGCTTTGCCGCTCAAACCGGCTATGACGCGGTGGAGATTGCCCCGTTCACCCTGGCCAACGCCGTGACAGATATCCCCATGGCACGCCGACGTGAGATCGCCGCCATGGCCCAGGCGGCCGGCATCGCCATATCCGGCATTCACTGGGTCCTGGTGAAGCCGGAGGGGATGTATATCAACCACACCGATGCAGAGGTGCGGGACAAAACCGCCCGTTATTTCGTGGATCTGGTGGATTTTTGCGCGGACATCGGCGGACGCACCATGGTCGTGGGCTCGCCCAAGCAGAGGAACGTGCTGGAAGGCGTGACGCATGAACAGGCCTGCCAGTGGGCCCTGGACACGTTTGCGCCAGCCGTGAAGCAAGCGGCTCAACGCGGGGTCACGATCTGCCTCGAACCGTTGTCGCCGGTGGAAACCAATTTCATCAATACCGCCGGGGAGGCGCTCAAGTTTGTCAGGCAGCTCAACAGTCCCGCCTTCAAGATCATCCTGGATGTGAAGGCCATGAGCTCGGAGAGCAAATCCATCCCGACCATCATCCGGGAATCATGGCCCGATTTCGCCTATTTCCATGCCAATGACAAAAATCTGAAAGGACCTGGGTTCGGGGATGTGGATTTTGGTCCCATAGCCCGCGAACTCTGGTCCGTGGGCTATCGCGGCTATGTTTCGGTGGAGGTGTTTGTGTTCGACGAGGGCCCAGAGGTCATTGCGCGCGAGAGTCTGCGGAACCTGCGGCGCGCGTTTTATCCAGCATCGCAGCCGTCATGACGATATCCCATAGGTGGAAGAGGCTGGTCCTGTATATAGATGTATGTGATTCGGCGGCGAATATGGGTTTGGAAAGATAGACTACCTCCCGCGCCAACTGGGAATCGGTGATCCGCCCGCGGGTGATTAAGCGGTTAAAAATGATGGGATGGATGCCAATGCGCCAGCGCGGGATCAGATGGTGGTGGCTAAGGTAGAGCAAATCGAATAGTACGAACATGAACTCCTACGATTGGATGCGAAAAGGAAAAGAACAATGAATGCAAACAAACAGTATTTTTGGCCTGAGACCCATTCCCTGCGATAATTTTGATACAATGAAGGCATATAGGATTACCCAGGATAAAAGGCGCCCTCGCACTGTGAGCGCAGCATTTAAGTATTATCTGCCATCTGTTGAGTGCCTTGAGTGTTGTGCGGAATGGAAAACATGGGAAAATGGATTTATAGCATTCCCTGCTTTGAAGTTTCCCTTTCTTAATAAGAAAGAGTTCAACCCTAAACGTGTGGTAAGTATTGAGGAATTTAATAAAATCGCAGAGCACCTTTGCGAAGCTGCTGGACGTTGCGTGTCGTTTTGTCCAGGCTGCGGAATCGGCGAATTGGAAGGAGACGCAACGACTCGGAAATTGGACGATTTCACCTGGGGGACAATTGTTGCTCCCGAAATCAGCATGGAAGCCCGAGACCTTTTGGCTGGGGAAGGCATCGAATTAGTTACAGCAGAGTGTTCCATCACGTATCGGAAAAAAAGAATTGAGGACCGATTGGCAGTACAACTGGAGCCCGTGGCTCTTTTGACCGAAGAAAGTTTAATCCGCAATAATATAAAACATTGCTCCCGATGTAATCATTATTGGCAAACTGGATGTTCCACGGTTGTTGTCCCCGAAGGGTATATGATCAAAAAGGACCTTTGGCCGAAGGGGAAGCATCTCGTCCAAGTTATGGAAACCCTGGATATTCTAGCCAGTGAAGAATTTATTGAGGCAGTAGAAAAACATGCACTCACCAATATTGTATTCGAAGAATATGGTACGTATGTCTGAGTCAGCACCTGCCCACATGGTGACTTGTGTGCCCTTGCGTGGATGGAGTGAAGTAGCGAAATGAGGTAAAAATGAAAGATGTGTTAAAACAATTACTGGTCGGAAATGTGGGTCGCAGTCCCATCAATGGAATTGCGAAGGAGATTGCGGCCATGCTTGGCTCGAAGGTGCGCCCCAATAGTGTCGTGGTTGTGGGGGAGGAGTATAGTCCTTTCAAAATACCCATGCACACTGAGGAATTTTGGTGCTTTCTTTATATATCCGACAAGACTTTCAGCTTTACCGCCAAATGTCGCGGAAAGAGGTATTGCGATTTTATCGCTTATATGATGGTTCCGGTCGATTACGCATTCACGGAACATTGTCCCGCGATATCAGCAATTCTCGGTCTGCCAGTTTATACGTGCAGAGCATTCACTGAGGATGAGGTTTCTGAAAAACTGCTTTCCGAAAAAGTTGTTCAAATGCTTCATAAAATGGATTTTACATCGGTTTCCAGCCTCGTGATTAGTCCCGTAAATTTAAATGCCACTGCCCAATTGCGGCGTCCCGAAGAAGCCGTTGCGCTGGCCAAAATATTCCGCGAACTGGCTACTGTGGTTTACAAGGAAGCAAAAGAAAGGAATCAAGGCACGCCGCGTTCATGATTCACCATTGGGTGACTGATCAACATGAAATACAATTTATGTCGTTTCATGAAGTATTGTTACATGTTTGTATTTGTGTAGCCGTTTTAAGCATTGGATGTTGTCAAATAGCAGAGCAGACAGTGTTATTTGAAAATGCATTTTGCCATGATATTACTGTTGTTAAAGATTGGAAAGGCGGGATGAAGCGTTTGATATACAAAGATAAAAACGGGCAATTGATGCTGACTGTCGATCGGTGTTTTGGTTCAGACTATGAGGAAATCGAATTCAAAGATGCAAAAAATAAAAGAATGGATAAAGTAACAATTAAGGACGGATCAGTCGACTGTATTGTGCCGAGTGCGCTTAAAATGTCAAATAAATGGGATAGCAAAGGCAAAATATATACTTGGCAATACGGCTCCGGGCAATACAGTAATAAAGTAATACTTCTATATAGCATCACCTATAAACGATTGGCTAACAAAATTGCTTTTTACGGGCCAAAAGGTAAATTACTGAGTACGAAATGAACGTGTACACTAATGTCATGTTATACCTTGTAGAGTCCAGAAAGTGATTCGGAAGGGATCGGTCAGGATCACGTCATTCCTCTCCCTTTTCGGTTCAAATGGACCAGGAAGACGCAGTCAAAACATTAACTTAAATACAGGCTCCTGGTCGGATGAATGTGGAGTACCTCATTGCGCCGCCTGGGGAGAAATTAAAAACATTATGCGACATATCATCGTATATGTGATGACATGTATCGGAATCTCATTATCCGCATGCCATGCTCAGGTGGAATACGCCCATGTTGACGAATTATTGGCGAGCACCAGAAAATTCGAATCATCCTATGGCGGCGCTTCAATAAAAACAAACTCTTCTGGAGAAGTCGTTGAATACGTGCTGTATGCGAGATATGCGACCGATCGCAATATTCGCTTATTAAGCCAAGTTAGAACGCTTGAGCATTTGGAGATTCAGCACCATAAAAATCATTTGATAACTGATGAGGGATTCAAAAGCATTACGAATATTACACATTTGAAGAGTTTAAAAATGTGTAACGCCTTAATCTCAAAAGACAAAATGGAAACATTAGCTCAGTTAAAACAGCTTGAGAATGTCAGTATCACTTATAGTGTCTTTGATGATGATGCGTTTGATGGTAATATTGGTGGCGCTGCTATGAATACCATATATATTCGTACGCTTAAACCACTACATTGGACAGTGCTTAGTAAGCTCTTTAAAATGCAAAAGATCAATGAAATAGATATTAACAAAATCGATGTTACAGGTGCAAATATCAGCCAAATCGCTCCTTCAAATTCACAAGCATATACAAACGGACCTGGGCAAATATGGTTTTCGTGGAAAAGGAAAGAGTAACAGTGTGAAGAAGGCCGTATTGTCGCGGCGGATCGGTGTTCATCATTTCAGGTGAAAATTAGGAGCTTGGGGCGGGGTTGAAAGCGATTGGGAGGCTCGCCACCACGACCTTCGTCTTGAATTCCGCACTGTGCCGCCGCCTCTTTGTCATTGTCCGTTCTTGTTTCATGACCATGGTTTTCCTTACTTAACCACTGGTCCTAATTTGGGGGGCATTACATTCGCCATCAACAACTGAACTGGCCCGGATGGTGCTGGGAGGGTTGGGGTAGCGTTGTGAAAACGTGGGCATACGCCTCCACAATTCCACAACAAAGCTGGTATAACACCTTGAAGGATATCCGGCTCACAAGGCCGGATCTCCGCACTGCGCAGTAGAAGATTCCCAGCCAAGGCCATGCCCCCAGGCTCAACGCTGCGTATTCCAACCACTCCGGATCACGCTTTGTCTGTTGATGGTCTTCCACTGTACAGCAAATACCACAAAAGGCGCCCGTGAACTGCCCCTTGCCGTTGAAAGGATGATGGTGTCTTGGGCAGGTGTCGCAAGGCTGGGGTTGGAAACGAGAAAGCTGCATGGTTTCTGGCCCATTTATCCTCATTCCAGGTCCTTGATTAAGAAGGAAATTTGCTTGTTGTAGGGGTGTTTTTCGGCTAATGCATCTGGCACAGACAGTTAGTCTCAATTGAAAGGTTAATCCACCACCAGAGCGAATTTGCATGATGGGGAGGAATTGACGGGGACGAAGTGTCATTATCAGACTTTTGAGCGATGCAATGAGCGCGTGCTCAATGGGTTTGAGCGAATCGGATATGGAATTGTGTGTTCGAGCGTGGTACCCTGAATGGACCAATGGATTGGGGAGGGCACTTGCATTCTCCAATCAGGAAAAATCCGCAGTCTGCGGAGCGTGTGGCACTGCATGTGTTCAGAAACAAACTGGTGCCAGGCAAGTGGCACAGCAGAGACTGGCGCAATAGGTTGACATGAACATATTGTTGATCAACCAGGTATTTCATCCTGATGTCGTTTCGACGGCGCAGCATCTGACGTCGTTGGCGATGGGCCTCGTGCACCGCGGGCATCATGTCAGAATCATATCCAGCAGGAATCCCTACGAAAAAGCAGAACATCGTTATGCCCGGCATGAAGTGTGGAACGGGATCCACATCAGCCGGGTGTCACACACCCGGCTAGGCAAAGGGTCCAAGGTCCGTCGTGCCATCGATTTTATCACCTTCGCTCTTGGGTGTTTCGGCCGGTTGCTCATGGAGCCCAAGCCGGATGTGGTGGTTTCCCTAAGCACTCCCCCCCTGATATCCACCCTGGCTGCTCTTTACGCCAGGGTGCGCGGCTGTCCCTTTTGCTATTGGGTCATGGATCTGAATCCGGATGAGGCGATTGCGGTGGGATGGTTGAAGGCGGATTCGCTGGCGGCGCGCATCCTGGAATGGATGTCCCGGTTCAGTCTGCGATCGGCAGCGCGCATCGTCGCCCTGGACCGGTTTATGAAGGAGCGCATTCAGCAGAAGGATATCCCCGCGGAAAAGATCGAGATTGTGCTGCCGTGGGCTTATGAAAATGCCGTGCGGCACGATGCCCAGGGTGCGCGGCGCTTCAGGGATGCTCATGGGCTTGGGGACCGGTTTGTGGTCATGTATTCGGGCAACCACAGCCCCTGTCACCCCCTGGATTCATTGCTCGAGGCGGCCCGGTTGATGCGGGATGACGTCCGGGTGGCCTTCTGTTTTGTGGGGGGTGGAAGCGAGTTTCCCAAGGTGAAGGCCTTTGCGGCCCGGCATCAATTGGCCAACATGGTGTGCCTTCCTTATCAGCCGCTGGACCAGTTGAGCCAGTCTCTCTCGGCGGCCGATCTGCATGTGGTGGTGATGGGCGAGCGCCTGGCGGGCATCGTGCACCCATGCAAGGTGTACAACGCCATGCTGACCGGGGCCCACGTGCTCTATATCGGACCCCGGCCGAGTCATGTGACGGATCTGGCGGAGCGTTTTAAAGGCATGGCCAACATCCATGAGGCCCCAAATGGAGATCCGAAGGCGATTGTCCGTGCCATCGGACAGTGCATGGAGAATAAGGCACGGGTGCCCGCAGAGGCCACGGAACAAGTGGCCCGGGCAGTGGGCGAGGAGGCCGTATTGCCCCACATGTTCCGGACGCTTGAATCGTTGGCGAAGCGGTGTTAACGGGCGTATCATGTCGGAAGGCGTGGCCCGCATGTGATGGGAGTTCTGGACGTTGAATTCACGATGTATATAAAAGGTTGCCCAGGAATGAGTTTTAAAGGAATGACTTCGCCTGCCAATCGGAATGGTGGCGTGGCTGTGGGGAGGAAGTCGCTCCTGTGATGCGTGCGGCCATATTGACAAGCTATCTCTCCCGTCGAGGGGGAGGGCTGTTTGATGCGGTTCGGCGCATGGTGCAGGAACTGCAGCGAATCCCCATGGACGTCCGTGTTTTTGGTGTTCGCGACCAGTCTTTTTCAGAGAAGGATATGATGGAATGGGCTCCGGTTCCGGTCGATGCATTCAAACCGGTGGGGCCGCGTTTTTTGTTTTATTCGCCCGAATTTCACCATGCCTTGGAAGGCCATCATCCAAACGTACTGCATACGCATGGCTTATGGGTGTATCCGAGTGTGGCCACTCGGATGTATTCCCGCAGACACCAATGCCCGTACATGATCTCCCCGCATGGGATGCTGGATGCCTGGGCGGTCAAAAATTCACGTTGGAAGAAGATAGTGGCCTACCACCTCTATGAGAGGGCGCATCTGAAGGGTGCACGGTGTTTGCAGGCGCTGTGTGAGCCGGAAGTACATGCGATTCGGCAATTTGGGTTGAAGAATGATATCGCGCTGATCCCGAATGGCGTGGATGTGCCAGTGGATGTGCCTGGAGTTCAACCTCCTTGGGCAGGGATCGTCGAGCCGGGTGTCAAGGTCTTGCTGTACTTGAGCCGACTCCATCCTCAAAAAGGTTTGGTGAACCTGCTGAAGGCGTGGCATCAGGTGATACAAGAAAAGGGTGCGGGTGGACAATCGAAGGAGTGGGTGCTGGCGCTCGCGGGTTGGGACCAGGTCGGCCACGAACAGGAATTAAAGAAACTGGCCACGGATTTGGGTCTGCGATGGGTCGATGTGCGGGATGGGGACTGCCCCAAGGATGGGGCTCCTGCAGTTCTTTTCCTTGGAGCGCAATTTGGCGATGCCAAGGCGGCTTGCTATCGGCATTGCAATGCTTTTGTTCTGCCCTCTTTAAGCGAGGGCATGCCCATTGTGCTGCTTGAAGCATGGGTGAATTCCAAACCGGCACTCATTACCCCCCACTGCAATACCCCCGAAGGTGCCAAAACTGGAGCTGCCTTGGAGGTGGCCGCCACAGTGGAGACGGTGGCAGACGGCCTGCGCCAACTATGCTGGCAAATGTCTGATGCTGAACGTGCTTCCATGGGAGAACGAGGTAATGTGCTGGTTCGAGCGCGTTATGTATGGCCACGATTGGCTCTGCAAATGGCGGAGGTTTACCGGTGGATGGAAGGCGGAGGGGACAAGCCTGAGTGCATAACGAGTTGTTAACGGAACATCACAGTCAAGCCGCTGGAAGGCAGCGACTTTGAATGGCAGAGGCTGCAAAAGCCGGATGAGGGTGTTGGGAATGTCCAAGACGGTACCCCGTTTGAACAAGGGGCAGCCGGGTTTGCCTCTGGTGGAAGGAGCAGGATGGAGCTGTTGGGTTTGCTTCGGAATGTTTTGATTTTCGATGGTTGTTGGTTAGGCTGGTTGCGGTTGGATCAATCAAGCACTCCTATCTGGTTGATATCTGGAGTGCATACCTGAAAGGAATCAGATGAACATCGCCATTGTTGGGTTGGGTTACGTCGGATTACCATTATCGCTGCAATTTGCCCGTTCGGGCGCACAGGTGTTGGGGTTGGATATTGACTCTGCCAAGGTGGAATCCCTGAACAAGGGAGAGAGCTATATCAAACATATCACCAGCGAAGCTGTGCAGGAACAGATTGAGGCCAAGCACTTTAGTGCGTCCACGGATTTCAGGCGGGTCAAAGAAGTACAGGCGGTGATCATCTGCGTGCCGACGCCTCTGAACAAGAACCGTGAGCCAGATATTTCCTACATCCTCAAGACGGGCGAGGCCATTGCGCCCTACCTTCCCAAGGGTGGATTGGTGGTGCTGGAGTCCACCACATACCCCGGGACGACCGATGAGGATTTGCGGGACGTGCTCGAGCGGGGTTCGGGGCTGAAGGCGGGAGTCGATTTTCATCTGGCCTTTTCGCCCGAGCGCGAGGACCCCGGCAATCCCCAAAGCAAGGTGGCGGAGATCCCCAAGGTGGTGGGGGGCATGACCCCCAAATGCGCGGAGAAGGCGGCAGCATTGTATCGGTTGGCGATCAAGACGGTCATCCCGGTGTCGTCCTGCCGGGCTGCCGAGGCTACCAAGTTGCTGGAGAACATCTTCCGTTGCGTAAACATTGCGTTGGTCAATGAACTGAAGATGGTTTACGAGGCGATGGGCATCGATGTCTATGAAGTGATTAATGCCGCGAAAACCAAGCCCTTCGGATTCATGCCGTTCTATCCAGGCCCTGGCCTGGGAGGACACTGCATACCCATTGATCCGTTTTATTTGACGTGGAAAGCTCGGGAATATGGGCAGGCCACGCGATTTATTGAACTGGCGGGTGAGATCAACACTGGAATGCCCGATTACGTCGTTCACCGGGTGGGTGAGGCCTTGAACGAGAAACGCAAATCCATCAAGGGCAGCAGGATACTGTTGGTTGGGTTGGCCTATAAACCCAATGTGGATGATGACCGGGAGTCGCCGAGTTACCATTTGTTGGATCTCTTGCACAAACGCGGAGCGGATGTGTCCTATTACGATCCCTATGTGCCTGTGATCCGACCTTCCCGCGAGCATGGGCATTGGGCGGGAACGATGTCAGTGGAATGGAACAAGGAAACCGTTCGAGGATATGATCTTGTGCTGATCGCCACGCACCATGACTGCGTCAACTTCCAGGAATTGGCAGACTGGGCCAGTGTGATCGTGGATACACGCAACGCGATGGCAAAGGTCAAGACACTGCCCGGGCAGGTTTGGAAAGCCTGAGACATTTGACATCAAAGACTTCAATGCGCCGGGGCTCCATCGGGTGGGCACTCGGAATTTTGGGGTTGTTTGCGGGCATGGTGGCAGGCGCATATGCCTGGTTTCACCTGGGATTCCACGCCGAAATGAAGCGGCTGCGCCTGGAGCCTCAGGCGCAGGTGGCGGGGTATCAATTTGCCGAGAAACAATTAAGCCCTTCCGAGCAGCAGATTCTGGCAAGCACCAACGCCTTCAATGGTGTGTATCAGGGTAAAACGGGGGATTACAGCGTCTTTCTGGTCACCTGGGAGGCGGGTAAAAATCTTTCCGTGGTTCAACATACGCCGGATATTTGTTGGGTGCAGGCTGGGTGGAAATCCATAAATCTCGGTCAACCCAAGAATGTTAAGATCGAATTAGGGGATGTCAGTCTTGTGTTTGAGTGCCGGTCCTTTATGTCGCCAGATGGACGGGCCAAGGAATTGGTGGTCTGGTGCACTTTGATTGGTGGCTTGCCCAGTGAGGAGGGGTGGCGCTTTCAGGCTGAAGGTGATGCCAGGGAACCCGGTGCAATCGCATCAACAGACCGTGCTTTGGCAGCCAACCAATTCTGGCAGAGCCTGATACGTCGCATGCCCGGAGAACGCAGCAAGCAGTTCGTGCGGTTTTCGACCGAACTTCGTGGTGATTGGCAAACAGCTCTTGGCGAATTGCAGTCCTTTGGTGCACAATGGCTCCGTGTGCATGTGGAAACACCGTGAATGCAGAGGCAGGAAGGGCGCTGTACATCGGCGGCAAGGCTGCGGGGGGTCCATCAGGCCCATTTGGTGATTTGATATGGAATTCATTGATTTAAAGACGCAGTACCAACGTTACAAAGACGAAATCGATACGCGCATCCGCCAGGTGCTCAATCATGGACGCTATGTCATGGGGCCTGAGATCGAGGAGTGCGAGGGTGCGCTGGCCCAATACGTTGGGGTGAAGCATTGCCTTACGGTGGCAAGCGGGACCGATTCTTTGGAGATTGCCCTGCGGGCTCTTGGCGTAGGTGCTGGCGATGAAGTGGTGACCGTGCCCTTTACCTGGATCAGCACGGCAGAAGTCGTGGGATTGGTAGGAGCCCGGCCGGTGTTTGTGGATATCGAGCCTGATACCTACAACATGGATATCAACCAACTCGAAGCGAAGATTACCCCGCGCACCAAGGTCATCATGCCGGTAAGCCTCTTTGGACAGATGCCCGATTATGCCCGGATCAATGAAATTGCTGCACGGCATGGCATTCCTGTGGTTGAAGATGCGGCGCAGAGTTTTGGCGCCACGCAACGGGGCAGACGTAGCTGTGGAGTGACCCTTGTGGGCAGCACCAGTTTCTTCCCGGCCAAGCCATTGGGGTGCTATGGCGATGGGGGGGCGTTGTTCACGGATAACGATGACCTTGCCCACAAGATGCGTGCCATTCGAACCCACGGCGGGGTGAAACGTCATTATCATGACTTTCTGGGAATGAATGGCCGGTTCGACACGATTCAGGCAGCCGTGCTCCTGGGCAAGCTCCCTCATTTTGAAGAGGAAGTGAAGTTGCGCGACCGGGTGGGGCGTTTTTACAACGAGGCGTTGAAGGGCTTGTGCACCGTCCCTGTCACTGCCACCGGTAACACGCACGTATATGCCCAATATACCATTCGGGTGAAGCATCGTGATGCCTTCATGGAGGCCATGAAGAAACGAGGCGTGCCAACAGCGGTGTATTATCCGGTGGGCCTGCATATGCAGCCAGTATTCGCGCATCTGGGCCATCGAAACGGGGATTTCCCTGTCACGGAAAGGGCATGTGGCGAGGTGGTCAGCCTGCCGATGCACCCATTTTTGACGGAAGACATCCAGAACAAAATCGTGGCAGCCGTGAAGGAGAGTCTTCAGGAGACGAGCGGCCATTAAAAGCGGCCACAAGAGAGTGCTCGACCTGACTCAGATCATGCTTTGGAGCAAGTCTTGGAGTGTATTTTCACGTGAGATGGTTGAATTCACACAAGGAACTGAGACTCGTTTCCGGGCTGTGTGAGGCGGAGGTTGCATGAGGTTGTTTCAATTTCACGCTTTTTATAAGCCATACTTGGATTGGTTTGACGGGGCACATCCGGAATTTCGGGAATGCAGTTACAACCAGCGCCTGAATCGGTTGCTCGACCACCGTTTCATGGCGGCACACATCCTTCAGCCCGTTTACGACAAAAATCCGGAGGTGCGCTTCACGGTGGGCAACGACGCGCACCTGCAGTGGCAGTGGGCACGCGAGAATGGTTTCAAGGCGGGTAATTTAAACGAAATATTACTCGCCCAGATCGAGGAACACCGGGCGGAGGTCATCTACTCGCTGGAGCCGGTCATATATAATTCATCCTTCTTGCGCATGCTGCCGGGATGTGTGAAGCACCGGATTTGCTGGCATGCTTCACCGTTGTTTGGTGCGGATTTAAGCCTGTATGATCTCCGGGTGTGCAACTTTCCTCCCTACCTTGAGGATTGGAAGCGGAACAACATTCGGGGGTCATGGTTCAGCCCTTCTCACGATCCTTCCATGTTGCCATTTGCGGACAACAAGGATCGTCCGATCGATATTGCTTTTGTCGGTTTTTATTCGCGATTGCACCGGCGGCGCAACGCATTACTCGAAGCGATCGCCAGATTGCAGGGGAAATATCGGATAGATTTTCGTCTCATGTGTCCCCGGTGGAAATCGCTGGCGGAGGTGCGGATTCTGCATCGCATCAAACTGCCCATTCCCTATTTGCCACGCGCGTTGCGCAAGGTGAGCCAGCCAGGTGTCTATGGAGTGGATATGTACGATGTTTTTGGACGCAGCAAAATTGTGTTCAATGCCTCTGTGGACATGGCCAAAGGTCATCGCATCAACATGCGTTGTTTTGAATCTTTGGGGTGTGGTGCCTGCATGGTGAGTGACGCTGGCATATACCCGGATGGGTTCGAACCCGGTCATCAGTTTGCAGTGTATGATGATCAAGATCGCGCCTGTGCCCTCATTGAGGAGTTGCTTGCGGACAGTCAAAGGCGGCTGGCCATGGCGGAACGAGGACGGCGACTGATCGAGAACAAATATTCGAAACAATGGCAATGGAAAGCCTTTCAGGATCTTGTGGCAGCGCTCTGAGGCGTTGCAGTGCGATGGTCTGCCATCGGGTGCCGGCCTGTGACGCTGGTTGCCATCAACAGGTGTTGAGCGCACCACCTTCACTGCTCATTGGGTGCTGATGGTGTTCTTCTTGCTGGTTTTGATTCCACCCGTATTCGATTCCCTTTCAAAGAAGTTACGATGCCCCCATTTTATTATTTTTCCACATTCAGGCCCGTAGCTCCCCTTTTCGGAGCTGCCTTATCCGCGTTATTCCTGGGCGGGATTCTCCAATTGGCTCTTTGGCTGAGCCGACGGTTGCGATGGCGGTTTGATCCCCTCCGCTGGAGTGCACTCGCCATATGTGTTCTGGCTGTCATAGCCATCGTTGTACAAGGGTTGGTGATGATTTCCTGTGCATACCAGGGGGTGTTGGTTGGGATTTTTGGTGGAGTATGCGCAGCAGGTGTCTTTTTCGTTTGGGGATGTTGCTCAGAATGGCGGCAAAGCATTGCATGGGGTCGTCGTCGTCTTGAATTGGATCAATGGGGAGCGATGGAGACTGCGGGATGGTCGCTCCTGGCGGCGTTATGCGGACTGTATGGTTTGCTGGCACTGGGGCCGGTAAGGGATACGGATAGCATTGCCTATCACATGGGTGCCTCTCTGGATATTTTAAGACATCATGCGTTGGTGCCGCGGCCCGACTGGTTGACGATGAGGCTGGCTGGTGCAGGGGAGCATTTCAATCTATTGGGTTTGAGCGCTGGGGTTGAGACCGTTGGTTCAGTGTTACAGTGGGGAGGGGTGGGAATGGTGGTGATGTGTCTCGCATTTTCACCGGGCAGAAGGGAAAACCGCTTGTGGGCTGCCCTGGCATTTGCCTCCATACCCCACATTTCCTGGCTTGTGGGCAATCAGAAACCGCAACTGTTGCCGTTGGCAGCCATTGTTGTTGCCGCCCTGTTAATGGCACGACATGTGCGGTGTCACAACACAGCTCGCGAGTGGTTGGCCTTTTGTTGCGTCTTTTTCGCCGTGGCCTGTAAGCATTCGTTTTTACTGACAGGGGGTGTGATGATGCTCGTGTGGCTGTACATCAGTTGGAAGCGCCATGCCTTGCCGATGTCAGCATTTCGACTGGTATTGGTATATGTCCTGCTTGCGAGTCCTTTTCATATATGGAAACTGATCATGTTCGGCGATCCTCTTTCCCCGCTCCTGGAACGATTCAAGGCATCTCCTGAACCTGCTCTGCTTGTTTTGGCAGAATCGTTGCGAAATTACCAGGACAGCATGGCCGCATTCCCATTCCATCTCATCATTCCTCGCACGTGGGTTGGGGTGAATTTGGTGTTGGGTTTCGGATTGGGCATAACGGTGGTACTGCTCAACCCTTTTAAGGCAGGTCGAGGAGGGAGCCTTCTCATGGGGATGGCTGTGGCACAAGTGGTGTTGATACTCATGGCAGGGCAATGCACCACCCGGTTCATGCTGGAGCCGTATTGTTTGTTGCTATGCACTGTGGCGCTGGCATACAGAACGCGCGTGCATGCCTGGCAGGCAGGGATGACAGGCGTGCAGGCACTCATATCCATCGCCCGCGTGGCCGATGTGGTGTTGTTGCTTTTGCCCGCTGTCTGGAGCAGCGAACTCAAGGACAAGGTGATGTCTCAAGCCTGCCATGGTTATGCATTATGCAAGTGGCTCAATCAGACGCTGCCCAATGAATCAGTTGTGTTGATCGATACCCAGTCCAACTATTTTGCACCCAGACAGTTTGTGACGGGCGCCACATGCTTTTATGATGCTTCGCAGCCAGGACAGGTCGATCGCGTGCGAAAGGTTTTTCGGGAGGCCAAACTTGATACCTTGGTGTGTACGAAAGAGAATATGGTGAAGTACACGCAATTCGGGCTTACACCCCTGCGGGAGATTGCGCCAGCCCGAGCGTTCAAACATCGGGCCGAGGGCTATAGCCGTCGTAATGTGGCCGCGGAGTTGGTCTATCATGTTTATCAGGTGCGAATCGATCCATAAGGCGGCTCGACATAGGTTGATGGTAACATCCCTGACCGAAGGTTCGCGCACATAGAGACAACGCTATGGATTGTTTTTATTTTACCACATTCAAGCCAGCATTTCCGTTGCTGGGGGTGTTGTGGTCATTGTTGTTTGTGGGCGGTGTGGCCCAGATTGCCTTGTGGATCAACCAATGGCTTGGGTGGCGTGAGCGTCCACTCTGCCTCAGCGCCCTCTTTTTCTTTGTTCTGGCCATGGTGGCAGCTGTGGTTCAGGTATTGGCCATGGCTTCACTCGCCTATGCGAGCGTGTTACAGGTCACTTTTTACGTCTTTTGCGGCCTTGGAGCCTTGTTTGTGTGGCAGCAAATTGGGCGACGGCAGGTGTGGATGCGATGGGCACGCCGGGTCATGGAACCACAGTCCTGGACCCTTCTGGAGAGAATTGGCTGGCTGTGTCTTGGGGGATTGATTTTCGGATTTGCACTGGTTTCCTTGGGACCGCCGGGTGATTACGATACCATTTCATACCACTTGGCCGCGCCCTTGGATGTTTTAAGACATCACGGCCTGGTCGCGCGCGAGGACTGGTTGACAAAACGTCTGGCGGGTGCAGGCGAGCATTTCAACCTCCTGGGCCTCAGCGCAGGGGTGGAGATCGAGGGGGCTGTGTTGCAATGGGTGAGCCTTCTCATTTTCACGGTTGTCATGGTTAGCGCCCGGGGGCATCGGAAAAACCGGCTATATGCCGCCCTTGCCTTTGCCGCCACGCCCTTGCTTGCCAACCTTGTGCCGACACAGAAGCACCAGGTTTTACCTCTTGTCGCCTTGAGTGTGGGGGTGCTTCTTCTGGTCCGGTACAGGAAATGTGTCAGCGGAGTGGTCGATATGCTGGCATTTGCCTGTGTTATGCTGGCCATGGCCTGCAAACACTCGTTCATATTGACAGGTGGCGTGGTGATACTGTGGTGCCTATTCCTGCGCATGCGGCAGGGAAAAGGCTGGGTAACATGCGTGCGTCTGGGAGTTGCCTATGCAGTGGTAACTTTGCCCTTTCATGTGGGGAATTTGATGTTATATGGCGATCCAATATCTCCCTTACTCGAACAATTCAAGGCGTCGCCAAATGTCGCCCTCATCAACCTGACCGGATACATAAAAGCATACCAGGACAGCACAGCTGTTTTTCCATTGCATTTGATCATTCCAAAATCCTGGACCGTGATTTCTGTAGTGCTTGGCTTTGGGTTGGGAGTGGCCGTTGTTTATATCAATCCATTTCGGATGGGGCGCTCGGGGAGGATTTTATTGGGGATTTCAGCCGCCCAAATTGTCCTCATATGCCTGGCAAGCCAGCCATCAACGCGCTTTTTGTTGGATCCCTTTTGTGTATTGCTGTGTGCTGTGGCCATGTGTTCCTCGCCAATCCATAAGTGGCAGGAGGGATGTGTTCTGTACCAGTCCTTGCTTGCCTTGCCTCGAGTGGCTGTTACAGCGGTGTTATTGGTGCCAGGTATTTGGAATGATTCATGCCGGGACCATGTGATGGTTCGGGCAAGCAACAATTATGCCCTGTGCCAGTGGCTGAATGAAGTGTTGCCGCGTGATGCCGTGGTCCTGCTGCACATGGAAACGGTTTATTTCATGCCACGCAAATTTGTGGTTGGCGACAGTCGTCGCGGATGGTGGGATTGGTCGCGGCCGGCCGAGGCAGCTCGTTTCAGGACTCTGTTGAAGACCGAGGGTGTGAACACCTTGGTGTGTGAAACCTCCGATTTGCCTGAGTTGGCGAAGCTGGGGTTGAGACCGGGACGGGAACTTGCCAAGCCTCATGTTATTACCAAGGAGTACCGTGCCCTGTTTGGTCCCCGTACCACCAAGGAATATCATGTATATGAGGCTCGGTATGAGCCGGAACAGCAATCCCTTGCGCAGGCTCCTTCACGACAAGGGATGGAAACGGGGAGTGGTGCCGGAATACGAAGCACATTGCATCGTTAAATGTGCCTGCGGGGAAACGCCTTTTCTTCTCGTGTCATCATGTTGGTCATGTTAAGTGGCCCGTCCGGAAGCGCTTTTCTGCCACGGCCTATTGGCTTTGCTTTTTGATCGTGGCTCCAATCATGATGGGTTTTGTCATTGCTTTTAGCAGCGTGATGTTCATGACTCTTGAAAAGCCGTTTATGCGGCAGGACTGGCCTGCCAGGGTTTGGCGCTGGCTGAAAAGATGGAGCGGGCTTGAAGCGAATGCCAAGGCAATCTCCTGATACATTATCTTTCCGTGCGCATTTCTGCATAAATGGGCAAGATGCGCAGTTTTTAAATGGGGTAAGGTGGACCGTACAGTTTGCGGGGAGACGTTGTGTCCCATGGCCCTCCCAACAAGCCAAATTCATCATCGCGACAGGCATTGACTGCTCCTAAAGTCGGAAGACAGCAGGGCAAGCGCCATCCGATGAGTTCTGGAAAGACGATCCTCCTTCAATCCGCCCTCCAGGACTGGTTCCCTTAAAGATCCTGGCGTGGCAGTGAGATGCCTCGTACTGTCGAATCTGCGACACAAGGGTGCCGTTCCTGCCATTGGGTGGGCACTGTGTGGATCCATTTGGAAATCACAAGAGGCGGAAAGCAGGAAACAAATTACACTATGAGCACAGGTAATATTTATTCTGATGGTGAGTATTTGAAACAGAATCCGACCTGGCATGAGGAGGATTCAATCTGGAAGGCCAGCCAGGTGCAGGTCATGCTGGAAAAACACGCATTAAAGCTTCGATCAGTGGCGGAGATTGGCTGCGGATTTGGAGAGGTGATCGCCCAGTTGCGCCAGAACCTTCCCGGCGAGATTGAGTTTCATGGATACGACATTTCGCAGCCGGCCATAACGCATGCCAAACAAAAGGAATGCAGCCGCCTTCATTACCACAATTGTGATTTGTTGCGCGAAACCACGGTGTACGATTTGCTCCTGGTGATTGATGTGGTCGAGCATGTGCCCGATTACTTTGGATTTTTGGAAGGCTGTCGCAAGGCGGCCAAGTACAAGCTGTATCACATCCCCTTGGAAATCCATGTGTCTGCCGTGGCGCGTGCGATGTTTCTTCGCAGCCGCCAGCTTGTTGGGCATATTCATTACTTCACTGCGGAGACCGCGCTGGCCACCCTGGCTGATACAGGTCACAAGGTTATCGATTACTTTTACACAGATACGGCGATCGGTTGTGTCAAATACCATCCGTCCGTGAAGACAACCTTGGCCAACATCCCCAGGAAACTCCTGGCTGGGGTGTCCAAGCCATGGGCCAGCCGGTTGCTTGGGGGGTATTCGTTGATGGTGCTGGCGGAATAAAACCAGCTGGCAGGGCGCATGATATTTCGATCAATCGATTTGGTGTGATGATGGGACAGTATTATTTTGCCTCATTCAAGCCACTGGCTCCTTTAATGGAGACTCTGTTGTCCCTCCTGTTTCTGGCTGGAATTGTTCAGGCCGCTCTCTGGATTCAGCGCTGGATGGGGTGGCGCCGGGATTTCCTCAGGCTGAGTGCCCTGGCCTTTTGCGTGATGGCGGCTGTGTCGGGCGTGGTGCAGGGGTTGGTGATGACTTCATGGGCCTACGCGCCCCTTTTGCGGATCCTTTTTTATGGCCTGTGTGTTCCGGGTTTGGTGCTGGCTTACAGGGTGATTGCGCAACGGCGCGCCTTGTGGCAGTGGAGCCGGCGCAAGTTGGAGGTTGATGATTGGAAAAGGATGGAGCGGGTGGGGTGGTGGGCATTGGCCATTCTGGTGGCGGTGTTGGGATTTTTGGCGATGACACCCCCAAGCGATGCGGACACTATTTCATATCACCTGGCTG
>CAZIDG010000076.1:12448-19641 GCA_964538065.1 uncultured Verrucomicrobiota bacterium | reverse complement strand
GGGGTGATTTCCAGCATCATAACCGCGTGACAAAGGGCGGGGTTTATGGCAAAGGTTTGGATCGTGAAACATCGTTTCAATCTGATTTGGATGGTGATGCTGGCCGGATGGCTGCTCACCGGCTGCGGTTCGAGCTCCAATGCGACAACGGAGGGAGCCAAAAAGCCGGAGAGCCAGAAGGACTCCACCACCGTTCAAACAACCAACACAACCGCTGCGGCGGCATCCACCGCGGCAACCCCTGCACCTGTGAATACTAATACCAACGAAGTAGCTGTCATCAAAACCGCCCAGGGCGAGATGGTCATTGAGTTCTGGCCCGATGTCGCCCCGAAAACGGTCGAGAATTTCAAAAAACTTGCCGCCAAGGGTTTCTATGACGGCACCGCCTTCCACCGGATCATCAAGGGCTTCATGATCCAGGGCGGCGATCCCCTGAGCAAGACCGACGACCCGAATGTGGGCACCGGCGGCCCGGGCTACCAGATCAAGGCCGAGTTCAACGAACGCTCGCATCAGCGCGGCGTCCTCTCCATGGCCCGCTCCCGCAATCCGGACAGCGCGGGCAGCCAGTTCTTCATCTGCCTGGGCGACGCCAGCTTCCTGGATCGCCAGTACACCGCCTTTGGCAAGGTCATCAAGGGCGATGACGTTCTGGGCAAGCTGGGCGACAGCCCCGTGGCCGATGGCGGCCAGGGTGAAAAGAGCCGTCCGGTCCAGCGCGTGGGCGTCGAGAGCATCAAGATCGTCCCGGCGGACTCGGTGAAGTAATCCACTTACCCTTTTAACAGGAACACGACACGGGGGCAGGCTTCGGCTTGCCCTCGTTTTATTTTTGGTCATGGGACGGCCGGAAGGGTCGAGCGTGGGGGAGTGTTGGGGTTGGCGCCGTGCTGGCGTGCGCGGCGTAGCAGATGCGGTGTCCTGTTGTTTCATGCACGCCGAGCATCGCACATGGGAGACACGGGGCGTGAGGGAGCCATCGGCTGCATCGATTCCATCGACGGAAAAGGAGGAGGCCGCCTGGGGTTGTTCAAGGATTATTCGGGGGTCGCCAGGGGCAGGGTCTGTTCTTCGAGGATGGTGGCCGGGCGGTCCTTGTAGAGGCGGCGGGAGACATCATCCTTGAGGCCGCGGACGGTGATGGCGTTGGTCGAACCCGGTGCGAGGCCCTCGGTGGCCAGCAGGACGCGGCTGCCATCGACCTCGACCTGCGTGACGGCGCCCGAGGTCAATCGGTAATGGCCGGGCTCACGCGCCACCGCGGGATCGAGGCGCTTGGTGAACCGGAGCTCGATGCGGGGTCCGGTGCGCCGGGCGGCCACGAGCCGGGGGGGATCGGAGTAGATGTATTCGCCCAGGGAGTATTCGTAAAAAGCGGTCGTGGTCGCGCCCTGGGCCAGGCTGGCGCGCTCGAAGTCGCGGACCCATGCCCAGGAGCGCCGGTTCTGCGGCTGGGAGCCCGTGTCCGCCTGGAGGAGGATCCGCATGCGGGGGGACGCGGCGCGCAGGGCGTCGATGAATGGGCGGTAATGTTCAACGTAGGCGGGGGGGAGGTCGGCGCGCGTCCAATCCGGCCAATGGGTTTGGATGCAAAACATGTCGGGCTTGACGGTGAGGGCGATTTCACGGGGATCCTCCCCGCTGTCCTCGAGCACGCGTTGCAGGCCGTTGGTCTCGCTCAGGCCGAGGATCCAGATGCACACGGCGGCCTGCGGTGCGGCGGCGCGAATGCCATTCTCACCGTTGACGAGGTCGTTCAGGAATGCGGTGAGGCTCCTGTGGCGGAAGGTGAGCCACCTGGCCCACAGGGCCGGATTGCGCCCGGGGGAACGGGGTGAATGCGCGTCCACGACATCGGGCAGCGCCTCCTCTCCGGGATAAAGCTCGCGGAAGGCCTTGACGCACTGGGGGCAGAAGCAGGCATAGGCGGGGCTGGCGACACCGGGGTATTCGGGCCAATGGGGCTCCATGAGGTCGACGCCCTGAAAGGCGTGCCGGGTGAGCATCCGGGTGATCTGGGCCTTTTTCCAGGCGCGGTAGCCGGGGTGGTTCAGGCAGAGGCGCGTGTAGCCGTCGCGCCACGGCTTGCCCTGCAGATCACTGCGGGTGACCATCTGCCAGGCCTCCCAGCCGGCCGGCAGGTCGCGGGTGGTGTAGGCGCCGTTGCAGAAGGTGGCATACCAGACGCCGATCCCCTCGCGGTGGAGGGCCTCGACGAGGTTGGTCTGCACCAGGCTGTCCGCCGTGAGAATATACCGGGCCACGCGGTACCCGGTGGCCTGGAATTCGGCGGCAATGCCTTCGGGCGACACCCCGCGGTAATAGGCCAGCATGGGATCAATCTGGATGCCGGGATCGTACACGGGAAACGCCCCGGGGCTTTGAGGAGGCGTTGGGGTGTCAGACGCCAGGCCGGACACCACAAGGAAAACCCATGCAAGGCACCAGGCAAGGAAGCCGTGCCTCAAACGACGCTGCAGGCCATGGCCGCCGCGATCACCCCTGCGCAGCGTAGTAGGCATCGACTTTGGCGCTGACGTCCTTGTACGCGATGTCCACCTCGTAGATGAGCTTGAACTGTTCGATGGCCTCCTCGGCCTTCTTCATCTTTTCGAACACGCAGCCCAGGGCGTAGATCAGCTCCTTTTTCTCGTCATCGAACGGGAGCTTTTCCTTGATGGCGTTCTGGAGCGAGCGGGCCGCCAGGTCGTACATTTTGCGGTGGGCAAAGCACTGGCCCAGATAATAGAGGGACTGGATGCGCCGGTGCGGGTTGGCCTGGGCTTTCTGAAACTCCTGGATGGCCTCGCCGATCTTGCCGGCGTCGAAATAGAGCTGGCCCAGCTCGAACCGGATCTGGAGGTCGGTGGGATAGCGATCGCAGCGGGCCTTGCATTCCGCGATGCGCATGGCCTGCTGCTGGGCCTGGATCTGGGCGGATTTCTCGGCGTAATCGGGCGCGGCGGGATCGAGCCTGGACAGCTCGAGATCGAATTTCTTCACCCGCACGTCGGTCATGGACTTTTCAAGCGAGGCATCGCCACCCGATCCGACATCGAGGATCCGTTGGTAATACTCGAGCGACTTGTCATAGTCCTGCTTCTGGCAGTAAAGCTCGGCCAGCGACCGGAGCAGGCGCATGTTGTTGGGCTCGCGCGGCAGGCGCGCCTCGTACTCGGCGATGAGGTTGACCGCCACGTCGTCGGACTTGACCTCGCGATTCTCCTGCTCGAGCGCCTTGGCCTGGTCCTTGTCCTTGAGGATGTCGCGGTACGAGCCCTGGCCGTCCTCGAGGCCGGAATAGCCGCCTTCGACCATCGTCCGCCGGGCGGAGAGGTCCTTCAAGGCCTGGGCGATCTCGCTGTCGCCGGGGTTGGCGGCGGCGAACTGGCCCAGGATTTCCTCGGCGCGTTCGACCTGTCCGCTTTTTCCGGCGGCCTCGGCCATGCGGAGGGCCACGGCGCGGTCGCCGGAGGAGTTTTTATAGACAATTTCGAGTGACAAGAGGGCGGTGCGGGGCAGATCGGCGGCGAGGGCGGCCTCGGCCAGGAGCTTGTGGGCCATCATGCTGCGGGGGTCCTGGGTGAGGATCTGCTCGGCGATCTGGATGGCCTCCAGGGGATTGGAGCGCAGGGCGATCTGGCCCTTGGCCAGGAGCGGCCCGGTGCTGGCGGCGCCGAAGGCCTTTTTGAAAAAGCTTGTGCCGGCCTCGGCTTTTTTGAACTGGGTGGCGCGCAAGGCCTCGCGGCATTCATAGAATCCCGGCTCCTTCTCCAACACCTGGGTGAAGATGGTCAACGCATAGTCCAGGTTCTGGCGGTGAAGGGCATCGAGCCCCTTCTCATACAATTCACGCCAATAATCCGATACGGCGTTCAAACTTTTTTCTGGCATACTCGCAGCTTAGACACCCTCATGCCAAAATGCCAATCATAAACGGAGCATTCGGATGGGCGCATGCCGCCCCCAGGGCAGGCGTCGGAGCCGCGGCGGCACCGGGAGGGGGCAGACGCAGCGTTTGAGCCGGCATCAGGTGTTGGACTTGATGGCGTCGAGGAGGTCGCCGCGCAGGGCCACGCGGGCGGCCAGCCAGGTCCAGATGAGGCCGCCGGCGAGGATGGCCCCAAGCGTCACGGCCAGGGATTGCCACGGGAACGGGCCGCCGGGGGTGAGCAGGTTGGGCAGCACCGCCACGAGCGCGCAGAAGGCCCCGGCCAACAGCCCCGCCACCAGCAGGCACGCATGTTCGACCAGGAGCATGGCGCGGAGGTCGCCCGGTTTGAAGCCCACCGCCAGGAGGAGGGCCAGCTCGCCGCGCCGCTCAAGCACGTTGCGCAGGAGCACCACCGCCAGTCCGGCGCTCCCCAGCAGCAGGCCCAGGCCGCCCAGGACCTGGAAGGTGGAGAGATAGGTGTTTTGCACCCGGTTGAACGCGGCCAGCCGCGTGACAGTGGGGGTGAGCTCAAGACCGTAATCACGCAGGGCGCGCGTCAACTCGCCCGCCAGCGCATCGGTCGGCGACGGGGCATCGAGCAGGAACATCCGGCAGCCGCCCTCGCTGGGAAAGGCCTTGATGAAGTCCCTCTCGGCAATGAGCAGGCTGCCCTGGAGGATGGAATTGGCGACGGCGCCCACGATGCGCACGCGCAACACCTCCCCGTGTTCATTCACGTAATCGAGCGTATCGCCCACGCCTTTGCCCATGGCCCACAGGATGGAGGCCTGGTCGCCCACGGCGGGCACGGCGCCATCGGCCTGCGGCTCCAGGAGCATGGCCCAGGGATCGGGGGATGACGCGGTCAGACGTTGCGCGAAGGTGAACCGGCCGGTGAGCCGGGCGGGATCGACCCCCAGGAGCCGGGGCGTCTGGGCGCGGTTGAGGTTGAGGCAGCTGGCTTCGTCGCCTTCGTGCACGCGCAGCGGCGTGACGACGAGGTTGGTCAGCCCCGCGGCATCGAGCCCCAGGAACGCGCGGCCCTCGGCGCTGTTCAGGTCATGGTAAAGGGGGAGCGCTGTTTCGCCCAGCCACGCAAAGCCGCCCGTGCCGGAGGAACGCTGTGTGGCATCGCGTTGTGCATCGAGGCGATTGCTGTTCACGGCCACAATCAGGAACGTGCCGCAGGCCAGGAGCATCATGGCCGTGAGGCTTCGGCGGGGACGCCGGGCCAGGTTGCGCAGGCCCAGGCCGGACAGGGTGAAGGCGCGGGCCAGGCGGCTCTGATCCCACCGGCGCAAGCCCAGGGCCGTGCTGCGGAACAGGGCGGTCAGCAGGCAGGCACCGGCTCCGAAAAAGGCCCCGGCAGCGGCTTGCGGACGTGCCAGGCCCCAGCCCACCAGGCCCAGTCCCAGCGCAAACATCAGCCAGTGCCAGCGGCTCCGCCATGATCTGGCCGAGGCGCTATCCGGCATGGCTTCCAACTCCCCACCCGCGGAGAGCAGCACATGCGGCGAGCGCCGGGCCTGTTTGCGCAGCGCCAGCCACAAGGCGCCCAGCGACACCGCGAGGCTGGAGCCGAAACCGATGGCCAGCGCTCCGGCGCCTGCGTGGAACTCGATGGCCGTCGTGTTCACTGCGCCCACCCACACGGTGGTCAGGGCATGGATCAATCCGCGCGCGTAAAGCAAGCCGCCCAAAACACCCGCCAGGCCGCCGAGCACCGCCACGGCGCCCGCTTCGGCCAGGAACAGCCACCGGACCTTCCCGGGCCGCAGCCCCAGCGCCAGCAACGCCCCCATCTCCGCCGCGCGCTGCTCAACGCTGAATTGAAAGAACATCACCGTCAGCATCACCGCCGCGCCAATCAGGAAAAAGCTCATGCCCAGGAACAACTGGCCAAAGTCCTGTCCCTGTCCGGCCGCGGCCAGCGCCTGGTCGCGCACAGGCTGGAATTGCAGGCCCAGCGCCTCCGGACGAAGCCGTTCGCGCAACGCCTTTTCGAGCGTCTCGAGCGGGATGCTGGCCGGGTAGCGCACCGCCGTCAGATCGCCAAACCGGCTGGCCCACAGGGCGCGGCCCGCTTCCAGGGTGATGAAGGCCTTGGGCGTGCCGCGATGGTCATCCCAGTATTGCTGGTCCTTGGGGCGGATGCTGTCGAGCGCAATGGGAAATCCGGCATCCCAATCGCGGCAATTGTCCGCATGCGCCAGGCCGGGGAAGTCGGGCATCAGCTCGCGGTCCGCCGCCACGCCTTCCATCGGGACGATGGCGCGAACGCGGAACCGGGCTGTGCGCTCCTCGAGGTTGCGCAGGGCGCCCACCACGAAGTATTTCACAGCCAGTTCATCGCCTGCGCGGGCGCCGAGGTCCTGGGCGAGCCAGTCATTGATGACGATCTCGTCCTTCTTCAAATCCGCCGCCCCGGGCGGCTGGTTCAGCGCGGCGACGATCGAATAGGGCGCGGCGTTGGAACCCAGGCGCAGTTCATTGACGAAATAGGTCAGCACGCCTTGAGCGCCCGGGCCCGCCTCGAGTGCGGCGCGGCTCACCGGCGCATCCAGGAACACGCGCCCCGAGCGCAGTTCATGCACGCCCAGGCCGGGGAGCGTCCTCAAGGACAACTGGCCATCCGCCAGTTGCCAGGCCGTGCTCAACGCGTTCGATACTGCGCCCGCGCCGCCGGGGGCTGCCGGTTCGCTGGCCAGGAGCAGGTTGACCTGATTCGTCACACCGGCCTGTTCCTGCAAATAACTTAGGGGAACAAAGGCGTTGAAGGGCGGCATCTGGCTGGCCTGCAAATTGAAATTGCCGCCCTGGGGCCCTTCCACGACGGCGGCCACGGTGAGACGCGCCGCGGTCGAGGCGTCCTCCTGCGGGGCGATGGGCGCATCGCGCGACAGGAGGCTCGGCTTGGGCACGCGCAGCAGGACGGTGTCGCCGGGTTTGGCGCGCAGTTGCGCTGCCAGGGAGGCGTTGAGCCACACGGTGCCATGGGTGAGACTCTGCGTGACCGGGACCGAGCCCGCGAGCCGCCAGAACGAATCCTTCACACCCATCACCTGCACATGGTTCGCGCGGGCCGAACCATCGGCCATGGCCGCAATGCCGGTCAGCGCCAGGACCGGCGCAGCCTCGACGTTGGGATTGGCATTGGTATTGGTATTGGCAGCCTTGGAAAAATCCCCGGCCAGCGATTCGCGGAAAAAGCGGTCGCCACCCGCCAGGGCATACTGGACGTGGCCCAGGCGTTCGA
>CAZIDG010000076.1:4606-12348 GCA_964538065.1 uncultured Verrucomicrobiota bacterium | reverse complement strand
CGGAAAAAGCGGTCGCCACCCGCCAGGGCATACTGGACGTGGCCCAGGCGTTCGAGGGCCAGGCGCAGGAGGCTTTCGCGCACCGATCCGCCCAGGACCAGCGCCCCCACCAGCACGGCGGTGGCCAGGGCGCTGCCCGCCAACAACCCCGCATGGGCGCGCACATGGTGCCGCGCGCCGCTCAAGGCCAGGCTCAGGAGGGTCATGAGGACAGCCGGCCGTCGCGCAATTCCAGCACACGCTGAAGTCGGCGGGCCAGTTCAAGGGCATGGGTGACCACCACCAGGGCGGTTCCCTGCTCGCGGTTCAATTCGATCAGGAGATCCATGAGCGCGCTGGCATTCGAGTGATCGAGCGCGCCGGTGGGCTCGTCCGCCAGGATCAGGGCGGGCTGGTTGATGAGGGCCCGCACCACGGCCACCCGCTGGCGTTCCCCGCCTGAAAGCTGGCTGGGGCGATGCTCCAGCCGCTCCCCCAGGCCCACGCGTTCCAGCAGCCGTCCGGCCCGCTCCCGGGCGCTCTGCCGGAGGGCGGGATCGGCGCTGGCCAGGGTGGGCACGAGCACGTTCTCGAGCACGGTGCACTGGGGCAGGAGATAGTGCGATTGGAAGATGAAGCCGATGCGGCGGTTGCGCAGGTCGGCCAGGGCGTTCGCGTCGAGGCCCGCCAGGTCGCGTCCCTCAAAGATCACCCGACCGGCGCTGGGGGCATCGAGCGTGCCCATCAGGTTCAACAGGGTGCTTTTGCCCGAGCCGGACGGGCCCACAATGGCCGTCTGGCTGGCAGGGGCGATCTGGAGCGAAATCTCGTGGAGCACTTCGAGGGCGCGGGCGCCCTCGTAGCGGCGCGACACCCGGTCCAGTTCAACGAGTGGAGTGGGGGACGCCATGGACGAGCTCATGAGGGTTTGCCTGTTTGACCATTGGCGCCGCCATCGCTCTCGGCGCCGTAGCGTTTCTTGAGGCAATCCGGGCAGATCCCGTGGCTGAACTGGGCCGTGGAGTGCGTGGCCAGGTAATGCTCCACGTTGTTCCAGTAGCCCTTGTCATCCCGGATCTTTTTGCAGACGGAGCAGATGGGCAGCAGGCCGCTGAGGGCCTTGACGTTCTTCAACGCCGACTGAAGCTCGGTGATGGTCTTCTTGCTCAGGGCCTCGGCCCGCTTGCGTTCCGTGATGTCCAGCCCGTAGAAATTGACATATCCCGCCTCGGGCATGGCGGCGGCGACAAAGGCGTAGACCCGGCCTCCCTCGCCTGTTTTGGGCTCGCTCTCCTTGATCTCGAACGCGGCGCGCCCACTCCTGGCCTTCGTGCTTCGGGGCGTGGCGGCCATGTCGAACTCGAACTCCTGCTTGATCCCGGAATCGAACGCCTTGTCCAGGACCTCCAGCAAGGGGCCGCTCACCATGTCGCCCGCGCGATAGCCCATGTGGGAGAGCACGGACTGGCCCGATGCGTTGGCGTAGAGGACCTTTCCGCGCCGGTCCAGGCGGATGACAGGCGAGGGGCTTTCATCCGGGAGGCGGGCGAGGATCTCGTTCTCCTGGAGCGCCCCCTGCAATTCCCGGTTGGCGGCGAGGATGGAATTCTTGAGCTCGGCGGTGTCGCGCGCCACGGCCAGGGCATCGGCCGCGGTGTTGAGAATGATGGACGCGAGGCTGAACAGGATCTCCTGGTGCGTGCCCCGGTGGGTTTTGATCAGCCCGCAGAACATCCCCACGGTGTGACTGGAGGCGATGAGCGATTGAAAGAAGGCCCGCCCCTTGGCGCTGCCCTTGAGCGCGACGTCCTGGAACATCGGGCTGTGCTGCCTCAGGGCCCAGGCAAAACGCCCGGCCTTGATCTCCACCGCCACGATCCCCTTCATCACGTCCTGTTTTGCGGACGGCTCGCCCGAGGCGAGGTCGAACGCCAGGGTCCTGGAGTTGGCCAGGAAAAACGCGCGCGCCTCAAACAGGCTCAGCCCGTCAAGGTACGTCTGGGTGAGGGCCAGGATGCCCGCCGGCGTGGTCTGGCGCTTGAGCTCGCGCTGATACTGCTGGAGCGAGGCCAACACCGCGAGCATGACCTCAGCATTGGCCCCGTTGCATTGCAACCGGGCAATGGAGGTCTTGAAAAAATCCGGATAAATCGATGGTTCGTCGTGCGACATCTTACGACAGACCCGACCGTCTGCTCACAGGCCCCATCAGGGCGCGCTCCACGGAGCCCGTCTGGGAACTGACCGACTCCAGAATATTCTCAAGCTGGCCCAGGGGCAAATTCAATCTGTCCCAGGCCTTGGATTCCAGGGGCGGGATGAATGTCTCGCCCGAGGTCTCCAGTCCCATGGCATGGACGAGATAATCCGCCACATGCACGATCGAGGCCTCCAATTGCGAGGCATCGGAGGACATGGGATGATGATGCCAGCGCACGGCGTTGACCAGGTGCGGCGGGAAATTCCACTGGCGCATCAGGTGCTCGCCGATCTGCGTGTGATCGAACCCCAGCACCTTCACCTCGGCCTCCCTGAGGAGCATTCGTTGCGTCTTGCACAACTGAAAGATCTCCCGCGTCTTCTCCGGATGCTTCGTGTAAAGCACCAGCCGCCCAATGTCGTGCAACAGCCCGCCCACGAACAACTTCTCCGGTCGCGGCGCGTCGATGAGGATCGCCAGGGCGCGCGACGTGATCCCGCACGCCAGACTGTGTTTCCAGAAGGCATGCATGGTCACACACTCGGAGGGGATCCCGCTGAACATGCGAATGACCGTCGAGGCCCATACCAGGTCCTGAACCTGTTGCATGCCAATGAGACTCACGGCCTCCTGGATCGTTTCCAGGCGGTTGGGAAAGCCGAAAAAGGAGCTGTTGGCCAGCCGCAGCAGGCGGGCGGTCAAGGCCTGGTCCTGTCCCAGCACCTCCGCCACCTCCTCCAGCGCGCTGTTGGGCTCGCGCAGCACCGTCTCCAACTTGCCCACCACGCCGGCAAAGGAGCTCAGCCGGGGCACATCGCGGACAAAGACTTCGAGTTGTTCGTTCAGACCCATGTTACAGTCCATTCTGAATGAATAATTTCCCTGCGCCTGAAATCCGCCCGCAGTGGGTCCAGGGTGACTTGATAACGGCGCGTTGCATGATGGATCGTTGTCTGGTTGTCTTAACGGCCTCAGAAAACCGGTTCCGGCCCCTTTCTTCAAGCCTAAACTCACATCGATCGGCCTGCAACCGGACGGGAGGCGCTTGAGCCCGTCCCCCTTCCAATCGCAGACCCGCCCGGGACCCGGATGGCGGCATGGGATCGCCGGAGGGTGGATTGTACTGATGGCGTGTGGGTTAATCCGGGGGTTTTTGACGTCCTGGCAAAAGGTGGTATATTGGAAGTGCAGCCAACTGGGGTTTTGGATGGGTGAAGGTACGACCTGCCCACCAAGCTGAGTAACTCCAGAAAATGGGATGCCGGAGACAATACAACGGCACACGAGATGAGAGGAAATAGGGCGGACACGGCTGCAGTTCCGCCCACTTTTTTTGCCCGCGCGGCCTAATCCTTCACAGGTTCGGGGCGATGCAGCTTGCGCATGGCCGCGAGCAGACCCATGAGATCGTCCCGCGAATATTCGCCCATGAGGCAGATCTGGATCCAGTTGCGCTTGAGCAGGTACTCACTCCCGTAGCTGAGGAGGTAGCCGGCCTTTTGCATCTGCCGGGCCGCCACGCGGGAGTTGATGTGTTTGGGCAGCGGGATGGTGAACACCGCCGGCGAGGCATTGGCCTGCGGGGCCAGCACCTGGAACCCTGCCGCCAGCAGTTGCTCGCGCAGCCAGACACTGGTTTCCAGAAGGGTGTTGTACCGGCGCGGGTTGACCCTTTTCAGGGCCGCAAGCAACGCGCCCAGCAGGTTCGAGGAATGGGTGAACGGAATTCCCTCGCACGCAGCGCAATAGCCCAGGTCGAGATACCGCGGCAGCCGGTCTGGCGCCGGGGTCACTTTGTGATGATGGAAGACCATCGACAAGCCGGGAAAGGCCGCCAGGCCTTTGCCGCTCACGCCGGTGGCCAGATACACCCCGCGCAGGTCCAGCGGGATGGTGCCCAGGGTGCTGATGCAGTCCACGCCCAGCTTCAGATTGCACTCGGCGCAGAGCTTTTTGAGCCCTTCCAGGTCGTTGAGAATGCCGGTGGAGGTCTCGCAATGCACCGCCCACATCCAGCCCAGGTTCGGGTTGGCGGCCACCTGCCGCCGGATGGCGGCCAGGTCAAAGGGTTTGCCCCACTCCGTGGTGTGGGCTTCGAACTTCAGACCAAACCGGGTGGCCTGATCGACCAGGCGCCCGCCGAACTCGCCGTTGTTGAGCACGATGCCCGGCTTGTTCTCCAGCGCCCACTGGCCGGCCACGACGTCGTTGGACAGCGTGCCCGAGCCCACGAGAATCTCCACCTCGCGCGCGCCTGTGAGCTGACGCAACAGTTGCTGCGCGATCTGGAAATGGAGCATGAAAGTGTCGGAGCGGTGCGAGATGGGGCCTTCGCCCAGCACGCTCTGCACGCTGGAATGGATCGCCACCGGGCCCGGCAGAAAGCTCACGGGCTTGACCGCGGCCGAGCTTTCGGCAAACACGGCCCTGGCCTTGTCCAGGAAGGTTTCCAGCGTCAGGTACATGGGCTGGAACTGGGCATCGCCGCTGCCCACCAGGGGGCCGAACGGCTTGAAGCCGATGTGCTGATAGAGCTTGGCCTGGCGCGTGGTGCCGGAGATCACCGCCATGTCGCACCCCTGGGCCAGGCCATAGGTGGACAGGAATTCCACCAGGCCTCGAAACACCCAGCCCGTGCGGTACGGACGCTCCACAGCCAGGAGGCGCACTTCGCACGCCTTGCGTCCCGGGGGGAGGTACGAATCCAGGTCAGGCAGCTTTTGATCCAGCGAAAAGGGGCGGCGGGCGCGAAAGGCGATCATGCCGGCCAGGTGGTCACCATCCATCGCAATGATGTACGTATTCTCGTGGTGGAACTTATCCACCAAACGCCCGTTGGGATCGGGCTCGTGCTGCGGTATTTCTTCGACGAAAGTCTTATAATTCAACCTGTGCACCAACTCGAATTCCCAGTCTTCACTGGCAATTTTGAACCGCAATGGCTGCTGTGATTCCATAGTCAACACATCGTCCTCATCTCATGATGATCCGCAGGTGGCGGCTTTGAAAAGCCCAACTCCCGGCGAATATTCGCATGATGCGACAAGAGAACCTCGAGGGCAAGCAATGAAACACCCAACCATTGGGCCGTCGAAGGTGCGAGCCACCACAGGATGAACGGGCTTGCCGCATAGGCGATCAGCCCGCTGAGGGTGAACTTGCGCGTCAGGAGCCACAAAACCACGAAACCGGCTGTCATCCAGCCAATCAGGATGGGATGATACACCAACAGGGCTCCGGCGGAGGTCGATATCCCCTTGCCTCCCTTGAATCCCAACTGAACCGGCCAGTTGTGACCCGCCACCACGGCGAGCATCACGGCGGCCAGTCCCCAGGGTTCAAACCCGGACCAACGCGCCAAACCCATGGCAATCAATCCCTTAAGAAAATCGCCAAGGAAGGTGAGGGCGAATCCCCATCGGCCCAGGGCCCGGCCCATGTTTTTGGCCCCAATGTTGCCGCTACCCACCGTCCGGATGTCCTGGCCCGTTTTCCATCGATAGAGGTAAAAGCCGGTGGCAAAACACCCGATCAGGTAACTGACCACCACCCCGGCCATTTCCATGCCCGGGGTGTTCCATCCGCCAGCCACCGTTGACGATAGCGCCATGGTATGAAGAGCGCCCTGCCGGTCATTCCGGCCTGACGCTGTATATGTAATATTCTTTTAATCAGTGAGATACATCCTCACTGAGGCCTTTCTGAAGGCCTATTTCTCCGCCTTGAATGAGAGTTTCTGCCCCCCGACGCTGGCTTCATACATCAAACCGTTCTGTGCCAGCGTAAAGATCATGATGCCCTGGGCATAGCGGGCATGGGCGGCAGCTCCTTCGGCTGCGGCCACGGCGCTGGCCTGGGCGCTTACGGAATAATGACCTTCCTTGAACTGTTTCATGGCCGCCTCGCTCTCAAAGAGGATCAATTCGGAATAGATCTGGCCGCCCAATTGAAAACCGATGGTGACCTGCGTGAGCGTGGCGGAGCCGATCTTCTTATTGCCTTCATAGACAAGACCATGGCCACGAGCACCGCCAATGCCCATGCCACCCTTGCCCACGCGGGGAAACAGGGCGTAACCGTGGGCATCCTTAAGAAGCTTGGTGATGCCCGGATCCTTGGCTTTGAAGGATTCCAGGGCATCGGCCACGTTGGAGGCAAGGCGATCCTCACCTGCCCAGACCGTCGTCATTGCAACCACCAGCCAGACCATCACCAGGCTGGACAACCATCGAAGGGAACGTGTCGTATCCATAAGTGCGCCTAGTTTACACGCATACACCCCTGAGTGCCAGCGGAACTGCAACCGTAAACAACCGTAGACTATTGCGACATGCGCAAAACCATCTTGTAGGTGATATAGGCGGCTAGGAGCAGTAGGAGAACCTGCCACCAGGTGACGCCAAAGGCGCCGCCGGTCAGCTTGCGCAGGTAACGACGATGCTTGGAGGAGCGCTTTTTCTGCCGTCCGTGGCAATGGGGGCACCGGTGCAGACCGTGCTGAACGGGTTTCCCGCAATGGACGCATTCATGGTAGAGCGACCGGTGGCAAAACTCGCAATCGGTCCTGCCCGGCGGATTGAGGTGGTCGCACTTGGCGCACAGGACACCACGGTCGTTTCGTGTGCTGGGCGTATCTGGTTTTGAGGTGTCAGTCATGGGGCTGGATCTTTCTCATGTGTCTGAATCTCACCGATCAATGATCGCGATTCAACAGGTAGGTGGCGATGGCCTCCAGCGCAACCGCCTTGTTCTTAAAGGGTTTCAAAGCTCCAAAGGCCTTGTTGGTCAACTGCTTGGCAATCTTCCGCGACTTTTCAAGGCCCACAATGGATGGATACGTGGCTTTTTGGGCTGTGATGTCCTTGCCAGCCGTCTTGCCCAGCTTCTCGGAAGTCTGGGTCACGTCCAGGATGTCGTCGATCACCTGGAAGGCCAGGCCCACATAATAGCCGAAATCGGTCAGTGCGGCCAGTTGGGCTGGGGTGGCATTGGCGGCCATGCCGCCCAGGCGGCAGGAGCAGGTGAGCAGGGCCGATGTTTTACACTCGTGTATAAAGCGCAACTGATTCTGGTTGATGGTCTTGCCTTCGTTTTCAAGGTCGGCCACCTGGCCTGCGATCAACTGGCGCGAACCGGCGGCATGGGCCAGATCGAGCACCATCGCCTGAACCGGGTAGCGCGGCGTGGGCTTGGCCCGGGCCACCAATTCAAAGGCATGGGTCAGGAGGCCGTCGCCCGCCAGGATGGCAATGCCTTCGCCAAACACCTTGTGATTGGTGGGCTTGCCCCGGCGAAAATCATCATTATCCATGGCCGGAAGGTCATCATGGATGAGCGAGTAGGTATGGATGCACTCGACGGCGCAGGCCGCGGGCAGGGCCACCTCTTCGGCGCCACCGCAAGCCTGGGCGGAGGCAACACACAGGGCGGGCCGGATGCGTTTCCCCCCCGCATACAGGGAGTAACGCATGGCTTTGTGAATGGTCGGCGGCATGGTGGAGGGGCGTGGAAGCCAGCGGTCCAAAGCCCGGTTTACCGCTTCGGTGCGGGCTGCCAGGTAGGC
>CAZIDG010000076.1:0-4506 GCA_964538065.1 uncultured Verrucomicrobiota bacterium | reverse complement strand
GGCTGTGCATTATTATTCCGAATGACAAGTTGTTGGTGGCATGTGAGACTATGGGGCAACCATGAATGCTAAGTTACTTGTTATAACCGGCCTGTGCATGCTGGGGATGACTGTCCCTGCGGCCGAGCCGCCCGTACCTCAATTAATTGCGAGTCCGCGTCCGCTGGTGATCGCTCATCGTGGCTATTCGGCCTTTGCGCCGGAGAACACGCTGGCCTCCTATGGCCTGGCCCTCAAGGCCGGAGCAGACCTGGTGGAGCTTGATTATTACCACAGCAAGGATGGCGTGCCCGTCGTTCAGCACGATGGCGCCCTGGATCGCACCACCGATGCCACCAACGTCTGGGGAACCACCAATATTTCCATCACGTCCAAGACGGTGGCGGAGCTAAAGACCCTGGATGCCGGTTCCTGGTATAATGGATACAAGGGGCAGAAGATCCCCACGCTCGCCGAGGCGCTGGAGTGCATCCAGGCGGGCGGTGTGACCCTCATCGAGCGCAAGAGCGGCAAACCCGAGGTGTGCATCCAACTGTTGAAGGAGCGTGGGTGGATCAACCACCTGGTGGTCCAATCGTTCGACTGGGCCTACTTGAAGGCGTTTCATGACCTCGAACCCAGCCAGGTGCTTGGCGCCCTGGGGCCGACCGCGAACCTGGTCAATGGCAAGAAACCCAAGGAGCGTACCAACCCGCTCAGCGCCGAATGGCTGGATGATCTCGCTCTAACCGGCGCCCGCCTGGTGGTCTGGAGCAAGGATGTAAGCAAGGAATCGGTCAAGCTGGCCCACGACCGCGGCTTGAAGGTGTGGGTCTATACCATTGATGATGCCGCAACGGCCAACCAACTCCTCGATATGGGGGTGGATGGCATCATCACCAACAATCCCTCGGTCATCTTCAAGACCCTTGCCTTGAGAAAGAGCTGATCCGTCCCGAACGGAACGATATTCATCAAGCCTGCGCGGGAAACGGCCCGTCGCAGGCTTTTATTTTGCTCCCGAAAGTCTGGCTGGGCGTATGCGCCGCCTGCCAACGCGAGTTTTCACCCCCCCCATCAGGGCTCGATGCCCTTGGTGGGCCAATCCGCCAGCGGGCGCACCGCGCCTTTATAGTCTTTTTCCGATGTCTTGCCTGGGGAGAGAAGCACCGTGATCCGCGTTTGCCGGGTCTTCTCAGGCAGGACAACCAGCAGCTTCCGGATGCCTGCGGTGGATTTTTGAGGCGGGTCGAGGTTGACCTCGGCGCTGGCAAACACGGCATCCGCCGGGGCGAGGATGCGTGCCTCGAGGGTTTTACCCTTCTGGGTCAAAACGGCGCGCATGCCGTCGGTCTGGATGCTGGCCCGCGTGTGCATGGCCCAGACGGCCTTGACGGGCTCGGCGGCTTCGAACTCATCCTGCACGATCATGCGACGGCGCTGATCCAGGAGGCCGAGACCGCGCTGGACACGCCGGGCTCCTTGCGGCGCATAACCAGCCGTCAGATCCGCCACGGCAAACGTGGAATCGGGCAGGCTCTTGAAGGCGAGGATGCTGGCGGCGGCCTTCGGGCTCTGATTTTCATCGTTGAGCAGGAGGCAGTTCTGCCCTTCCGTGCGCATGCGGTAATACGTCCACCGCTTGTTGCCAAAATAGCCGGGCAGGTTGTATTCATCACCGCCCAATTCAATCGCCCAGCGCTCGCCCAGGGCGTCCATCACGAAACAGCCGAGATCGAGATTGGAATGATTGGCCTTGTTGTCCCCGGCCTTGAACCCGGCAAAGAGGGCGGCACCCTCAAGCCAGGATGAACGCATGAGCACGACATCAGCCCCCTTGAAATGCCGGTCCAGGGGCAGCAGGCGCAAATCCTCAGGCATGCCATCACCTTCATAGTAAAGCAGATCCAGCGCACTGGCGTTCTGGCTCACGGCCCGCCGGGCCGCCATGGCCAGGACCGGTTTCTGATACCATTGGGCCAGCCGGAACAGGGATGGCTCGCGGCCGGACTTTTCACCGGCATCGGCGAAATTGAAGAACAGGCCCGTGGGCCCCGCCATGTAGATGCGGAACAAACCGGCCTGATCCATGCCGGGCATGCGGCTTAAGCCAAAATCCGTACCCAGGGCATGGCGGAGGGAATCGATGGCGACGATCGTATAACGCGTGGCATAGCCCCAATAACCCGGCCCCTCCGCCCAGGCGCCGTCGGGCGCGTAGGAGGCCAGCGCCAGGGGCAGCTTCGCCACGCATTGGCTGACCAGGTAACCGCACAATTCGGGTTCCTCATCGGCCACGGCCAGGGCGCCGGCGACGATGCCGCCGTTGCACACATTGTTCCAATTGAACTCGCTATGGGTCCACCAGGCCTTCGTCTCATGGGCCTTGCGGGCGGGCAGGAGGCCCTTCTCCACAATCGCCTTTTTGACGGTGGCCCGCTGCTCGGCGGTCATCACCGGGTATAGCCAGTCGTAACCGATCGCAAACCCATAGGTCATCTCGGCCACATCGAGGAAGTGGGATGGATTCCAGTCGGCAAACCCGGACACTGCCATCAATTCCTTCACGGCACGATCTGACCACTTGCGATCTCCCTGGAGCCGGTACAGCAATCCCAGCGTGTGAATGCGGTCCACCACCCTCCGGCTTTTGTCCAGCAAGCGGGGCCCGATCAGGACGCGCTCCACGGGCGGCTGCGAGAGCATGGCCTCGCCCTCGTTCACCACCTGCTCGTAATAGGCCTGGACAATCGGGTCCTTCGCGATGAGCGCCTTCAATCCCTCCAGCTCCTCCGGAGCCAGCAACAGGCGGGGATGCCCCGGGCGCAACGTTTTGAGCGCCGTGGCGGGATCAGGCGGCGTCACCACACCCGCTCCCGGATCGTTCGCAGCCCTCGCGCCGACGCTCAACATAAGAAGCGACAACACAAGGAGGATTGAACGAACCGCCACGGCGGAAACGCCGTTTATGACATGGGTGGATTTCATAGGCTAATGACCTCCACCCTACCGCTCACTCAAAACGAGTGCAAGGCGGGCTTTACCCGCCAGGCACCAGGACGTTTACCTTCAGGCGCCCATCGGCTGAGCGCCCGCGTATGCAGGGAGGTTAGTTGGCGCGCAGGCGATAGTACCGGGCTGCGCCGGTGGCCTGACCCGTCCAGTTCGTGCCGGAGATGGGGTCAGAGGCAGGCTGCCATTGGGCGGGCTGGACGGCCGGGCTTTGCTCGACAACCCATTGGAGGCTCACCGTGCCATCACTGTTCTTGTGGATAGAGGTGATGCGGGCCTGGGCCGATGGCGTGGCGCCGGGGGCGTTAAAGAGATTGAGCTTGAGATTGCGGATCATGAAGTCGTCCAGGCCGGAGGTGGTGCCGCCTGCGGAATCGCGCGCATAGAACCGCAGGGTGTTATGGCCCGCCAGAAGGTGGGCGGGGGCAAAGGAGATGCGGCGGGTCTGCCAGGCCTCAGCCGATTGAGTGGGGACGGTGCCAAGGAGGGCGCCATTGAGCAGGATGGGCGAGCTGGCATAGTCCACGTTGAACACGTCCATCTCCAACTCCGCCAGGTGGCCGGCGGGGGCGGCATCGAGGTCAAAGTCGATCTGGAGGAAATTTGTGCAGGCGGGTGTCTCCCAGGTGGCCACCGGGTCATCGCCCAGGTGGGCGGGCGAGGAGGGGCCCTGGGCGAGGGCGCTGGTCGAGGCGGAGACGACGACAAAGGAGCTTTCCCCGGCGCTGGTTTTGGCGCTGATGGCGTACCAGATGTTGGTGACTCTCGTCACCGAGGTGTCCAGCCAGGCCGTTTCCAGGGCCGAGAGGGAGACGTTCGCGCTGCTGTCGAACGTGACGCCATCGCTGCTGCGCCGGATGTTGTATTCGGTGAGGTTGGTGGCGCTGGAGGCGTCCCAGCGGAGCAGGAGTCCCTGGCCGGTGGGAATGACGCGTGCGCTCTGGACCATGGGCACCCCGGCGCCCTCGTAATGGAGGGCGCACACCGAATCAATGTCCGAACCCGGCGTATCCGAGTCCAGCGACTCGGTGGCAATATCCACCAGCCGTATGTACCGGGCGGAGGCGAGGCCCGAGGCATGGATGTCCAGAAGGGAAATGGCGCGTCCGGTGCCGATCTCGATGAACGATTCGGGCTCGGGGCTGTTCGACACGAAAACCCGGTGGCTTTCATCCGAGCTCCCATTTCCGTAGGCGGCGCCGATTTCACGGATCTCAATATCCGGTCCCGGTTGGTCAATAATGGGGGTATCCGCGCCCATATCGAGGATAAGTGTCGCGCCGGGCCCACCCATCGCCAGGAACCTGCCATCCGGCGCGCCCAGCGCGGCGGTGGGATCGGTATCCTTGTTGCCTACGTTGCCGAGAAGGACCTGGCTGGCCACCACGGCCTTGGCATAGGTGTTGGTCTGGGCAAGAACGCCCTGAGTGCCCACCGTCAGGGCCATTATACCGGCCAGAGTTAGGGCCAGATGGCGCGAAAGACGGTCCTGCTTATGGTTGGTTGCGATATCCA
>CAZIDG010000075.1:10947-20390 GCA_964538065.1 uncultured Verrucomicrobiota bacterium | reverse complement strand
GCGGATCCCATGGCCTTACGCGGGGCCCTGCGCACGATGGGAGTTTGGACGGGCGGTGGCCCACATCACAACCCCGGCGCCAGCGCAGACCAGCGCGCCCAGCGACACCGCCCACGGGATGCCCACCGCCTGCGAGAGCAGGCCCGACTCCATCCCCCCGATCGGCATCGTGCCCCCGAACACCAGCGCCCAGATGCCCATCACGCGCCCCCGCATGTCATCGGACACGCTCGTCTGCACCAGCGTGTTGGTGCGGGAGAAGTACAGGAGCATGCCCCAGCCGCCCGCCGCCAGGCAGATCAGCACGAGCGGGTACCATCGCACCACCGCCAGCACCAGCAGCATGGCCGCGAACAGCCACAGGCCGCCCAGGATGAACCACCGGGGCGGCACCCGGTTGCCATAGGTCGCCACCGTCAGCGCCCCCACCAGCGCGCCCAGGCCATTGGCGCTCAGGAGCATCCCATAGCCGCTTTCGCCCACATGCAGGATGTCCGTGGCATAGGCGGGCAGCAGCACCGAGTAGGACCACCCAAAAATCCCCACCACCCCCACCAGCACCAGCAGCCGCCGCACCCGCCGATGCTTCATCACATATTCAAAACCCTCGAGGATGTGCCGCGCGGTCGAGGCCGGTTCCTTCGGGGGGACGAACACCGGCAGCCGCATCATCAGCAAGCTCGTGATCACGGCAATGAAGCTCAGGCCGTTCAACAGAAAACAGAGCGTCATCCCCACGTGCGCCATGATGACCCCCGCCACCGCAGGGCCCACAATGCGCGCCCCGTTGAAGATCGAGCTGTTGAGCGAGATCGCATTCATGAGGTCCTCCCGGCTGGTGATCTCGACAATGAAGGCCTGCCGCGCGGGCATGTCGAACGCCATTGCCACGCCGCCCAGGGCGGCCAGGACCAGGATGTGCCAGGGCTGGATGCGCCCGGACCAGACCAGCGCCGCAAACGCAAAGGCCAGCACCATCATGCCCGCCTGTGTCAGCAGCACCACCGTGCGCTTGGAATGCCGGTCGGCCACCGAGCCGCCCAGGAGCGACAGCACCAACACCGGCAGCGACGAGACCGCCGCCACCGTGCCCAGCATCGCCTTGGATCCCGTCATTTGATACACCAGCCAGCCCTGCGCCGTGGTCTGCATCCATGACCCGATCAGTGACACGAGCTGGCCCACGAAAAACAGGCGGTAATTGCGATGCTTCAGCGCCGCAAACGTGTCCCGCCAGCTCACGCCTCCCACCACCACACGCCGCGGCTGCCCCGTCACCTCCGGTGGCACGCTGGTGATCTGCGAGGGGTTCTTGGGGGATTCAAAAGACATCGGCATGAGCGGTGCGGTGCGGCATCCAGGGCCACCCACCATGTAACAAACAAACCACCACAGGACATTCCATCATAAGAAGCTGCCTTGAACCCCACAAGGGGTCCTGCGCCTAAATACACTACCATCCTCACCCCAAAAAGCCACCCTGGCCATCCCATAAAGGAGGCCATCCGTCAAAACCCTGCCGTCGCACGCCAGGCCTGCGCGCGTGCGCAACGAGACAGGTTGATTGAGTTCCCTCCCCCGCTATTTCTTCGCGCTGGGGTCCTGGGCGTCGTGGAAGAATTTCTCCTGGAGCGCGGGCGCCGTGGTGTCGGCCTTGACTTCCTTGATGGCCGCCGCGATCCACTTGGAGAATTCCTGGAGCTGGAATTCGCCCAGCTCGACGCTCCCGTTGAAGCCCTGGCCCGAGTAATGGTTCGGGTAGCCCGCATACCACGCGATGCCCGTGCTCGTGTGCGTAAGGTGGCTCAGCCGCTTCTGGTCCGCGCCCGACTCGTTTTTGCCCTCCTCCAGGTTCACCAGGTCCGGCCGCAGGGCCATCACCATGGAGGTCTCCGTCTCGTCCGCATGGCCGCCGGGCATGGTCGATTTGGTCTTGGCCTGGATGGCTTCATTGATGGCCGGCGAACCCCAGGGATCGACGAGGTAGAGCGTGTAGGGATGGTGCCGCTCAAGCTGCGACATGGAGAAGTACTGCACCAGGGCGTTGTTCCCGCCGTGGCCGTTGACGAGGATGATCTTGCGCACGCCGTTGCGGGCCACTTCGTCGCACGTCTCCTGGAGCATCTTCCAGATGAGCTCATGGCTGTAGGCGATGGTGCCGGGCTGGTGGCGCGCCTCGTTGATCTGTCCAAAATAGAAATCCGGGAACACGATGCTGTATTCCTGGTGAGCGGCGCGGGCGCACATCTCGCGCACCTGCATGAGGTCCGTGCCGCAGGGCAGGTGCGGGCCGTGCTTCTCAATGACCCCAAAGGGGATGACGCACGTGCGGCCGGAAAGCTCGAGGGCCTGAACGAATTTGGGCGAGGAGAGCTCCTCCCATTTCACGGGGAGGTTCGTGCGGGTGGCGCTGTTGGTCTGCGCCTTGGCGGCGGTGGCGACGAGCGCGGCCGCAACGGCCACGCTGCAGGCCAGCCGGCCCAGGAGGGAACGCGTCAGGACGGGATGCGCTTTCATGGCAAAGGGTGGCGCCGGGGTTCAGGGCAGCTCGCGGATGCGCAGCTTGCGGAAGTTGATGGGCGACCCCTCGCTTTCCAGGCACAGGTAGCCCCAGGCGGGTTCGCATCCGTTGCCCCCGGAGACTTCCTCGCCGTTCACCCACAGCCGGACCTCGCCGTTGATGGCGCGGATGTAATAATGGTTCCACTCGCCATGGCCCTTGGCCAGGCGCTTGCGGGGAAAGCTGCGGCTGCCGTCGGGCGAGAGCGGCGGGAAGGGCTTCATCTTGGTCCCGGCGGAAAACACGTCGCCATCGGTGCCAAACCAATCCGTCTTCTCGCCGCGTTCCTTCATCATGGTGGTGAAACCGTGATCGAGGATCTGCACCTCGATGCCCCGGGGCAGACCGGGCTTGTCACCGGTCAACGCCTTGATCGATTCCGGCGTGGTCCAGACAAACACGCCCGAGTTGCCGCCCGATTTCTGGTGGCTCCATTCCACCACCATCTCGAAGTTGGTGAACGTGTTCACCGTGCGCATCACGCTGATGGGCTCGCCCTTGCAATGCAGGCCGTCCGCATGCCACGTCCAGGTGTCCTCGGCGCTGTTCACACGGGTGAAGTCCTTCGCCTCCAGGCTGCGCCAGCCGGGAGCCTGGTCATCGATAAAGGCGCGCACCGGTGCGGCCGGGGCCGGTTGGGCATTATCCTGGGCCGAAACGAGGCCCGTCAGACACACGGAAACGATCACGGTGGAAAGGAATGATTTCATAATGTTACATCACACAGGCCCCACACAGGAGCCCCCTATCTGCTTGTTGTTCAACGATGGACCCATGACACCACAGGCGCCGCCAAAACGCAAGCCCCTCCGCTGACGCCCAGGGCGGAATCCATTTTCTCTTTTTCGCTTTGTCTTGGCAGGCTTGGGTGAGGCACAATCGGTCTTGCTATGATTCAGCCCTGGCCCAAAAAATCGAGCCGCCCCTTGGCGGATTACCGGATCTTCAATATCCGCACCGACCGCAAGGTCTCCCCCCGCACCGGCCGGGAACACGATTTCGTCGTCATCGACACCCGGGACTGGGTGAACGTTATCGCTATCACCCCCCGCAACGAGCTGGTCATGATCGAACAATTCCGCCACGGCACCAACACCGTGGAGCTGGAAATCCCTGGCGGCATGATCGATCCCGAGGATCCCTCGCCCCTGGAGGCGGGCCTGCGCGAATTACGCGAGGAGACCGGCTACGCCGGTGACAACGCCCGGATCCTCGGCCAGGTGTTCCCCAACCCCGCCATCATGACCAATACCTGCCACACCGTGCTCGTCCAGAACTGCGAGCCCCGCCACCCCACCCAGTTCGACCTCGGCGAGGATCTCCTGACCAAGCTCGTCCCCGTCGGCGACATCCCCGAGCTCGTCCGCCTGGGCCGCATCAAGCACTCCCTGGTCGTGGTCGCCCTCTACTACCTCGACCTCTGGCAGCGCGCCGGCCGCCACTGAACCGGCCCATCGCCATCCTTCCCGACACCAGGATCGCCCGCGCCTCGCCCGGCGCGAACGCCTCCTTGTCACCTTCATCACCCTGTGCTAGAGTGAGGTATGAAATGGGACCAGGATCCACGATTTGGTGAATCCGTCGTGCACTTTGTGCTGTTCTGTTTTGTGGTGAGCGGCACGGGAGCGGTCGCAGGGTCATTGCTGTGGGAGGATTGGGGCTTGCTCAAGGAATGGGCCTGGCTGGCAGCGGGTGTGGCGGGCGGATTGATGCTCTATGCCGCAGTCGTTTTCACCGGCGGCCACCTCATCCACGGCACCGGCATCTGGGTGCACCACATGCGCGACCACTGGCACCACCGGCATCACCACTAACGCCCCGGCAGTCCAAAACCGGCCGGCCCCCAAAAGCCGTCCCTGAAAGCCGCGTTTTGGTCCACGCATCCTATTGCCCTGAGCCCGTCTCGGACGGGCATTTCTGTGTCCCCTCCTGGCCTTGTATTGTCCTCGGCCTGTAAGGCCGGAATGTTATTATAGCCTGGGGTGGAGCGCCCCGAGCGCGGAGCCCCAGGTTGCTAAGGATGGGGAAGATCGGGGGTGCGGCTTTCTTCGAAATTCGTGAGAGTTTTTGAAATTACAGCCCAGTTGGTTTTCCAGGGATGGTTTTCGCAGTGGCCGCGCTTAAAGCAATCGTCGTCCAGGAAACGAGCCTGTTCCTGGGCAACGGCCTGCGCATCGCGAAGCTGGGCCAGTTGGTTCGAGTTGGCAGCGGGGTTATTGCTGAGCGCGGCAAGACGCTGCACAAGGGCATCGGCCTCGAAACCAGCGTTATTGGCTGCTGCAGCGTTGCAGCCTTCAACCATCACCACACCGTGAGTCTTATAATTCCATTCGGCCAGGCACCGACTGATCCATATTGATCCGATACCGATTGGGAATCCCAGAATCGGCACCAGCAGGAGGGTCAACAGGGCGGCCCAGACGGGGTGGTTTCGTTTGGTCAGGATGGCGTTGGCCCAGAAGAGACCCGCCAAAAAGACGAACAGGTTTACGACCCATACCCATGGCGGGACAAGTTCGCGAGGCCCAAGCCGCAGGAGGGTCAACAGGATCAGGAACCCACATCCCACAAGGGCATTTCGTGCAACGAGTGCAGCGGGCAGTGATTTCACAAAAGTAATGGCTTCGCGTTATTTCATGGCAGGCGCGGGGGGATGGCGAGGCGATGCCAGGTGGGGGTGAGGGTCTGGAGGACGGAGGGGATGGGGCCGGTCAGGCCCTGGAGGACGCCATCGGTTTTGCCGTTCCTGGATCGGGTGTAGGCGAGGTCGAGGCGCTCGGGCAGGGTGATGTCCAGCCCGTCGGTCTTGATGCTCTTGAGGCCGCCCGCGGCGAGGGTGGCGATGCTGCCATCCTGGGCAAAGCGGATCGCGAAGAGGCCGGTGGCGTCCACGGTCACGGTGTGTCCCTGCCAGGTAAAGGTTTCCCGGATGGGATCGCCCTCGGGGTTGTTCGCGGCGGCGATGCGCACATAGGTGCCATCGGTCAGGGCGCTGTGACCGTCGGTGGGCGGCACGGCCTGGGTGGGGGAGGCTTGTTTCCACGAGGTGACACGGGTGACACCCGCCTGGGCGAGGTACTTGTGGACGGCCTCCAGGCACGCGGCGTCATCGGGGAAGAAGCGGGCGTGGCGTTCCAGGCGCGAAGCGGCGTCCAGGGGGCGCGCCGAGGCGTCGCGCGTCCAATCGCCGACGACGAACAGGGCGGTCTTGCCGCGGGCGACGCGCTCGAAGAAGGCGAGCTCCTTGTCAGTACCGAACTCGGGTTGGTGGAGGACCGCGATGCGGTAGCGCTGCGGGCCCAGGCAGAGGTAGCCGTCATGATCAAGGCGCAGGGCGGGTTTGCCTGCAAGGCTGGTGGGGAAGAGGTCGGCGGGGTATCCATCGGCGCAGAGCCTGGAGGCAATTTCAAGGCCCACGGAGTTGTAGGACGGCCCGGCCCAATTCATGGCGCAGGCGTGGCCAAAGATGACGGCCACCGGGCAATCGAGCGGCGCGCGGGTGATGGCGTCGAGCATGCGCAGGCGGCTCGTGCCGGCCATGAGCCCGTGGCGCAGGAGAGCGCGGTAGGTTTCACCATCGCGCAGGTCGGGGCGCGGGTAAAGGGGATGGACGTTGAGGCGGCCGCCGCTCAAGGCGCCCGCCCACAGCTCGCGCGTGTAGTCGTTGGTCTGGGGGGAGTAATATTGATTATACCAGAGCGGGAATCCCCAGCGCTTGGCCAGCGAGGTGCGGCAGGGATAGGGCGTGCTTTCATCGGACTGGCCGATGTCGCGCGTGGCGTCCCACCAGTCGAGGCCGTTCTTGCGGAACTCCTGCGGGCCCGGATACGGCGTCCATGTGGCATGGGTGACGACACACGAGCCGGGGCCGTACACCTGCTTGCCCAGGCGGTAATAGGCGTCCTCGATGTCGGCATTGCGTTTGCGGCACAGGAGGCCGTAACGGTTGATGGCGGCCTCGCGTTCGCGTTCACAACCCTTCTCGCCCGCCCACATGAGGAGGGCGTCGCGCACGAGGTCGCGTCCGCTGGAGGCGTCGCGGTAGGCGCGCGCCATGGCGGCCGAATACCAGTAGTGGTCATGGCCGGGATTGCCCGTGTGGTCCGGCGGAAAACCCCACTCATCCTTCATCACACCGGCCAACGGGATGCCGTCGTAGAGCCGGACGACCTCGCGCTGGAAGGAGAGGAAATGAGGGGCAAAGACATCGGGTGTGAGGTACGTGTGGGAGGCGATCACGCACGCGGTGCGGCCGACGGTTGAAGGAAGGGTGACGGTCAGCTTGCGCGGGCCATCGGCCACGGCGCGCACGCCGAGGTCGGTCACATCGCGCACGGTGGCGGGGTCGATACCGTTCGTGCCGCGCTCGAAGGCATAGACGCGGACGACGCGCGAGGTGAGGCACAGGTAGGGGGTGGTGCCGCCGTTCATGTGATCGACCAGGTCGTGGGCCTCGAAGGAGACGGACGCCGTGCCGCTCGCGGGCACATCGACCGCTTTCAGGACCAGCTCCTCCTGCAATTCATCGGGATAACGGGCCTGGAAGGCGCGGCGGGCCAGGCGGATGTCGAACTCATAGGCGATTTCAAGCCCCAGTGATTTCGCATAACGGACGGCCTGGGCGACCTGCTCGATGACGATGGGGTCCGTGATCTCGCCCCTGGGCACGCGCACGCTCGTGGAAAGCAGCGTGTACGGCGTGTGGGCGGCGATGTTGTCCAGGAACGGCTTGAAGCCATCGGGATCGAGCGTCCCATTGCCCCAGAACCACGCGCCGATGACCGGCGGCCACTGTCCACCCGTGGGGCGCAGGGGATCCTCGGACGGCTGCTGGCTCAGGGCGAGAACCGCCCCACCGAGCATCCACACGCACGCCAGCGCGTGCCACCAACGCTTGATGCGAACAACGTGAACATTCATCATTTTTAACATCATGGGCCACCTCACTGAAAAACGAGTGATCCGGCATTGAGCCCGCGCGTTTGCGATGCGGGCTGTGCGACAGGAACAGTTGCATTGTGGCGCGTGCATGGGTACCTGTCCACACAAACCGATGCGCTGGAAAGGCAGCGCGGCCTGCCGGTCCAAAGAGGCCATGAAGCCATTCCGCCTTGAATATCTCCCCAAAAAAGGATACATATAATGGAGACAACCCGCACGATTCCCTGATGCAGGGCAGCGCAGACACGGGAGGCTTCAGGAGATACGTGAACAGGTGCGGCATGCAACAACCGGTGGAATGACCCTACAATTCAACAACCCGTATGATGCGTGATTTCTCAGGCCTGATTGGACTGCTGATCATCCTGATCATGGTCCTGGCGGTTGCGTACTGGCGGCCGCTCTGGCAGCCATCCAAGGCCCGGCCCGCCGTCCAGACGGAGAAACCGCTGACGAGATCGCTGGGATCCTCGGGCAGGACACCGCCGGAGTCCACGCCGGAATCCATGCCCAACATGGAGTTCTACCGGGCGGATGTGCCGGCGAACATGATTCCCTCCTACGTCAAGGCCCTCTATGCCACCCATCTGGCCCATGCGGCGTACCTGGAGCGGCGAATGGAGCGGTTGAATGGCGGTGTTTCGCGCAGCGGCACTGTCCGCCGTCCCGGGCTCACCCCCCGGACGGGCACGCGCACGGCCACCGATCCCTTCCAGGCTGAAGAGGCGATGACCCTGGAGACCAGCATGAATTGCGCGCGTGAGAGGATGCAGTTCATCCAGATGGTTTATCCGCGCATCGAGGAGCGGCCATGAGCACGAACCTGCCCATGCCCAACGGCTTCATGGTGTATGACCACAACCAGATGTATGGTCCGTATCCACTGGCCGACCTGAGGAACCGGCACCGCCTGGGGCAGTTCAGCTCCGAGGCCCGGGTGAGCCGGTACGGGTCCGAGGAGTGGATGAGCCTGGACGATTTCATCCAGGGGGCTCTCCTGCCTGACGTGCCTGCGTCTGCCCCTGCGCCAGCACCGGTGCGCCTGATGCGGATCCCCACCCTGCCGCGTCTGCCCGAGGTGCGGCGCGCGTGGCCATGGCTGGTGGCGCTCGTGTGCCTGGTGGCGGCGGGCTACGGCGTGTGGTGGTGGAGCCGCCTGCCGGTGGGCCGCGTGACCGGAACCGTGTTCATCACCACAAACATGGGCGATTCCAAGCAGCTCGGCGCCGTGCGCATCTCGCTCCATGAAGAGGAGGCGGTGCGGCAGACATTGATCGAGAACGGCATCACCATGGCGAAACAGGTGGTGCAATTCGCCTCGCGGACGCTGGAACTGGCCGGCGAGGCCGAGGCGCTCATCAGCGAGTTGACCCGCCTGGACGAACAGGGCCAAAACCTGCGCCTGGAGGCCATCGAGCTGACGCGCAAGATCAACCAGACGAAGCTGGACAACCCGGTGCTCACACCCGCGATGTCCCAATTGCTGGCCCAGTGGAACAAGAGGATCGCCGAATGCAAGGCGGGCGCCCTCGAGCGTGAGCGCGACTGGGCCCGCAAGGCGAAGGCGAGCGACGACATTGTGCGCGCGTCCCGGCTGATCGGCGACGGGAGCGTGATCAGCGATCGTTCGCTACGCAGTTTCTGGAACAACCTGCCCGCGCCCGCGGGCGAGGCCGTATCGGGCCCGCAGGGGGAATTCCGCATCGAGGTGCCGCGCAAGGGGCGCTACCTGGTGATGGCCTACGGGCAGAGGAAGTTTTTCGGCGTGGAGGAATATTACACGTGGATCGTGCCGCTGGAGGTCACCCGCCGCGGCGACGTGGAGCTCAATCTCAACAATGCCAACATGGTGAGCGAGCGCGGCCTGCCGTATGAAAACGAAATCAAGGCCGCCGTCGAAAAGATGCCCGAGATCAAGCTCAGAAAAGCGAACCGGGCGTGA
>CAZIDG010000075.1:0-10847 GCA_964538065.1 uncultured Verrucomicrobiota bacterium | reverse complement strand
ACGGCGCGGGTGACGCAGGTTTGGCGAGCTTGCGGTAGCACTGGGTCCAGGGATCGACGCGGCAGACGGAGGAGTAGAGGCAGTACTCGCAGGGGGTTTTCTTGCTCTGGATGCAGGGCTCGATGCCGGCGGCGCCGTGGAGTATCTCCGATCCGAACCGCTGGATGAGGGTCAGGGCGTGGTTCAGGAGATCCTCGAATTCCCTGGAGGCCAGGGCGCTGCTGTGTTTGCGCCATGAGCCATCCTTGTTGCGCTTGAGATGGAACTGGCCGCCGGGCACGGCGTCGTTCCCGTTGTCAAAATAATCGGCGTAGTCGAGGTTCAACCGGCCTTCATGGCCGCAGGCCTTGCGCAGGGCCTCGCGGGGATCCTCGCCCGGCTCGCCGCGCGTCTCGCCCCCTTTGACCTCGACGCGCAGGGTGCTGTAAAAGGCCCCCGCGGGAATGAGACGCTGCACGCCGAAGCGGGCGCGGGCATCCGGCAGGGCGCGCAGGACGGCCAGGTACGCGGGCAATTGGAGCTCGAGTCCGTGGTGGAGCCGCACGGGATCGGGCTTGCGGTCGCCGGATTTGTAGTCAATCACGGCGGCGAGCGCGCAGTCGCTGTCGGGCAGGCGGCACACATCGATGCGGTCGATGATCCCCCGCAGGGCCAGGGTGACGCCTTCTTCAAGCGTCCATTCGAGGCCGGGGAGCGAGTCCTCGCCCGGGCCGAACCGTTTCTCGGCCACGGCGGGATCGAAGCTGTACCGGCCCATCCATTCGAGGATGACACCCAGCCACTGGCGAAGGCCGTCGAGCATGCGGCTGGCGGCAAAGGCATTGGCCGCGTTGGCGCGCATGAGGCCGAGGTTGAACTCCCCGGCCACGGCGGCGCCCGCCTCCTCGAGGCGGCGCAGGGCGTCGTCCTGGGTGAGATCGCGCCAGCGCAGGCCCTGGCGGGTGAGGGTTTCGTGAAAGCGGCGCAGGACGGCGTGCTGGTAGCTGCCGGACTCGCGGGCCTCGAGCTCGAACCGGGCGCGCTCGACGGCGCGCAGGCCGGTCTGCACGAGGAATTGGAACGGGCACGCCGCGTAGCGCTCCAGGGCGGTGATGGACAGCTCCATGCGCGGGCCGTAGAGGCGGCGCGCGGTGTCGGGCGCGAGCGCGGCATCGGGCGCGTAGCGCGCGAGGGGTTCGAGCGCCTGGCGGAAGGGCTCAAGGGCTGCGGGCCAGGCCAGTGCTTCACCGCACCGGCCCGCCTCGCGCACGCGGGCAATCCACGGGGCGGCCATTTCGCTGACATGGATCACATCCTTGAGCGCGACCATGAGCTCGGGCTGGGTCCATTCGACTTGAGGCGCGATCTCCTTCAAGCGGCCCAGGAACGGCGACGGCAGAAGGACGCGCCCCTGCTCGTCCTGGCTGGCAAAGGAAAGGTGAAGGCGCTCGCGCGGACGGGTGAGCGCGATGTAGCCGAGGTAGCGCTCGCGGCTGATCTGCCCGCGGGTGTCCGCGCTTAACTGGAGGCCCGCGCTGGAGAGCTCGTCGCGGTCGCTCTCGGTGAGCAGGCCCCGGTTCACGGGCGGCCGTGGAAAAACGCCTTCGTTGAGGCCGAGCACGATCGCCAGCCGGAGGTCCGGGTTGCGCGAGCGGTCCACGGCGCCGATCATGACCTGGTCGATCGCCGGGGGCACCACGCCCACGGTGAGGCCCGCAAGGCCGGCCTCGAGGATGGGGATCCAGTCCCGCAACGGCAGGGCCTGGTCGTTGAATCCCAGCGCCACGTTGTCGGCCCAATCGTGCATCTGCTGCCAGACCGTGAGGTGCGCCGCAGCCGAGCGCGACGAAACGGCAGCCTGGCTCCACCGCTCCAGCGTCCCCCCCACATCGAGATCGGTCCAAAAGGCCCGCAGGGACGCGGCGAGCTCGACGCCGGTGGCGGCCTCGCGCAGGGACGCGGCGAGGCGTTCGAAGGGCGGGACCAGCGTGCGGCGCAGGGCCTCGAGGCGGTCCTGCAGCTCGGGGGCATCGGCGATCACCAGCGGCTGGCGCCAGTGGGTGGCGGTCCACCCGCGCCCCAGGGCCTCGTTTTCAAGCTCATCGATGGCGGCATCGTTCGACGTCACGAGCCCGGTCTTGAGCGCGCCGAACCAGTCGTCATGCCGCCAGTTGAGGGCGACCACGCGCAGGGCCTGGCGGGTGAGCTCGGCCATGGGGTGATGCGTCACGGGCTCGCGCTGATCGAGAAAGAACGGGATGTCGTACCGGGCAAAGAGTCGCCGCAGCACGTGGTCGTAGCCGGTGAAGGAGCGCACAAGCACGGCGCAATCGCGGTACCGGCCGCCCTGGCGCACGAAGGCACGGATCGCCCGCGCGGCCTCCTGCACCTCATGCGAGGGCGAGGCGCATTGGGCGACGGTGATGGGCAGCGCGTCGGGCGCGGTCTCCGGATCGTCACGGGTCCAGTTGCGTTCCAGCCAGGTCATGCCGGGCGACGCGCCGAAGCGGCTGGCCCCAGGCTCGCGCGGCAACTCCTCCACCTCGATCTCCACGCCGGGCACACCGGCGAGCGCCTGGTGGCACCGGCGGTAGCATTGGGCCGGGTGCGACCAGCAGGAAAGCCAGGTGAGATCGTCGGGCGGGCGGGCATCGAGGCAGAACGCCAGGTGCGCCTCGTCGCTGAAGGGAATGACCGCCGCCAGGAGGGCCAGCTCCTGGGGCGTCAGCTCGGAGAAGCCATCGAGCCACAACGCCTCAAAATCGAGTCGGGCGCGCGGCGCCTGCGAATGCGCGGCCGCATGCAGCGCATCCAGGGCGTAATCGGGGAGCGACTGAACATCGTGCAGCTGGTGGGCGGCGAGCCATTCGCGATAGACGCGGCCCAGGAGCGCGAGGTCGCGCAGCTTCCCGCCCAGGCCCCGCTCACCGGGCCAGCGCATGGAGAGGCCCGCCAGGCGCTCGGGCGTGTGCCCGTGGCGCTGGAACTCTCGCAGCATCTCGCTCAACTGCCGCGCAAAGCCGGGCATGCGCGCCGAGCTGCGATAGACCCCCAGGTTGCGTTCATGCCGCATGAGCAGCGCGCGCAGGACCATCACGCGCCCCTCCTCGTCGAGCAGTGGCGGCACCGGGCATCCCAGGCGCGTGAGCACATGCTCGGCCAGGCGCTCGAAGGAAAGGATCCTCAGGCGGGTGTACCCGGCCAGCTCGGGCCGGGAGAGCAACTGGCGCTCCAACTGAAACGTGGCCTGCTTGGGCGCCAGCAGCACAAGGGGACGCCCCTCCGGCGCGGCCACCAGCCGCCGCCGCAGAAAATCCAGGCACCGCCAGGTCTTGCCACTGCCTGCCGGGCCCAATATGAAGCGCACCCTCACGCTGCCGTCCTAGCACATCCCGCGGTTCAAGCCAAGGATTGGGTGCGACTCTTTGGGGGCGCATATCCCCCCAGGCGCCGGGCTCCCCTGCTCAATCGGCCGGGTCAGGGTAGAAATGGGTGCGCAGCAGCATGTCCAGCTCATGCACGGCCAGGGACAGGTCGCCAAAGAGCGCGGCGGCATCGTCATCCAGGGGGCCGGTTTCAACGCGGCGTTTGATTTCCTTGAACCGCCTGCAAAAAGGCTGGGCCTCCTGCGTGTTGCCCAGTTGCTGGAAGAGGCTCCGCACCGTGGCCGCCTTCCGGAGCGTGGTGCGGATCAGCCGCAGGGCGGCCTCGGGCGCCAGCCGACCCTCGACAACCTGGCCAAGGCTGTGGCAGACAAACTCGCGGCAGCGGCGCGGCCGGACCCCATAGGCGCGGCAGCGGCACCCCTCCAGGGCGGCGCACGGCTGCGGAAAACGCGCCCTGCCCTGCCGCGTGACCACCGGCAGGCCAGCCCCGCGCAGCGGGCGCGGATCGTCCCCCGCCTGGAGCTCGACGTCCTTGAACAGGACGCCATTGCAGCAGATGGCGCATTGGAGACACAGCCGCGTGATGATCGCCTCGTCCGGTTCCATAACTCAGCCGGGCAGTATGGCGCAACGCCCGCCCTTGTCACGCCCAAGGATGCAGTGGATGGCTTTTTGCTTGCCGCTGGACCCGGGGGCGGACATAAAGACGGGCAAGCAATTATGACACGTAAATTCTTTGCCCTCATGTCGGGTCTGTTGATCGCCGCAAACGCGGTCACCGCCCAGGAACCCCCACCCGCCACCAATCCGTACCTGGGCCGCTGGGCCCTCACCATCCCCAACGGCGGCGCTGGCTGGCTCGAAGTCAAAAAGGAAAACGGCTATTACGATGCGAGCATCCTCTGGGGCGGCGGCAGCGTGGTGCCCGTCTCGAGCGTGTTCATGGACAAGGATGTGCTGTATGTGAACCGCGTGCGCGAGATCAAACGCAAGGACGCCGACGGCAAGGTCGTGCGCACCCAGCAGTACACCGACATCATCATGTGCCGCAAGGTGGGCGCCTCGGACATGCTGGCCATGATCATGAGCCCGAAGGACGACGGCGAGGGCGTCATCAAGGAGAACTTCAGCGGCAAGCGCATCCCGGATCTGCCGCCCGCCCCCGACCTCTCGAAGGTCAAGTTTGGCGAGCCGGTGAAGCTCTTCAATGGCCAGGATCTCACGGGCTGGAGGCTGACCGATAAGAACGCCGTCAGCGGCTGGAGCGTGGCCGATGGCATCCTCGTGAACCGCCCCGAACAGGTCGAGGGCCAGCCGCACAAGAACTACGGCAACCTGCGCACCGACAAGGAATTCGAGGACTTCAACCTGACGCTTGAGACCCACCTGTCCAAAAACGGCAACAGCGGCATCTACCTGCGCGGCATCTACGAGGTCCAGGTGGCCGACACCTATGGGCGCCCCCTCGATTCCCATAACATGGGCGGCCTCTACAGCCGCATCACCCCCTCCACCAACGCCGAGAAACCCGCCGGCGAATGGCAGACCTATGACATCACGCTCGTGAACCGCCACGTGACCGTCATCCTCAACGGCGTGAAGATCATCGACAACCAGCCCCTGATGGGTTGCACCGGCGGCGCCCTCTGGTCCGATGAGTCCCGGCCCGGCCCGCTCTATCTCCAGGGCGACCACACGGGCATCGAGTACCGGAACATCGTGATCAAGCCGGTGGTGAAATAGCCCTTTTACAGCGATCTCGAAGAGCCCGCCCTGCCTGGCCATCGACGCCGGGGGCGGGCTTTTTCGCGCACCTCTGCCGGGATGAGCGCAGACCGTGCCATGCCCGGGATTGAGAGGCGGCCCTACGGTTTGCCTGGGGGGTGCAGGTTGACGATGGTGGCGCCCCAACTTCCGGAGTGCTCGCCGGCCAGGTTGAACGAGGCCACTTCGGGCCTTTGCGCCAGGAGGGCATGCACGGTCTGGCGCAGCGTGCCGATCCCCTTGCCGTGGATGATGCGCACCTGGAGGATCCCCTTTTCGCGGCAGGCGGCCAGGTAATCGATCACCAGGTCATGGACATCGCGCGGGCGAAAGGTATGCAGGTCCAGTTCGCCCGTGATGGGCAGTTCCACCGGAGGCAGGTCCTCCGGCGATGGGGCATCGGGTGTCATGGCCATCTGGCCCGGATGCCGGGCGGCCCATGGCGGACCGCCGGTGCATGGGCCTTATTTGAGCTTCTCGGGATTGAGCCCGCGCAGGTCCTTGGGCATGAACCGGCCATCCTTGCGGATCAATTCGCCGTCGAACCAGATCTCGCCGCCGCCGTACTCGGGCCGCTGGATGAGCACCATGTCCCAGTGGACGGCCGAGCGATTGCCGTTGTCCGCCAGCTCGTAGGCCTGGCCAGGGGTGAAATGGAGCGAGCCCGCGATCTTCTCGTCGAAGAGCGTGTCGCACATGGGGCTCAGGATGTAGGGGTTGAAGCCGAGCGAGAATTCGCCGATGTAGCGGGCCCCGGGATCGGTATCGAGGATCTCGTTGAGCCGCTTGGTGTTGTTGCTGGTGGCCTCGACGATCCGGCCATCCTTGAACGCCAGCCGGATGTTCTCAAAGCGCGTGCCCGCATAGACCGTCGGGGTGTTGTACTGGAGGATGCCGTTGACGGAGTCCTTGATGGGGCAGGAGAACACCTCGCCATCGGGGATGTTCAGCCGGCCGTTGCAGCATTTGGCGCCGATGCCCTTGATGCTGAATGAAAGGTCGGTGCCGGGCCCCTTGATGTGGACGTGGTCGGCGGTCTTGAGCCGTTTTTCCAGCGGGAGCATCGCCTTGGCCATCTTGCGATAGTCCATGGTGCAGACCTGGAAGAAGAAATGCTCAAACGCCTCGGTGCTCATGTTGGCCGCCTGGGCCATGGAGGGCGTGGGCCAGCGCAGGACCACCCAGCGGGTCTTGTTCACGCGGTAATTGAGCAGGGGGCGGATGGTGCGGGCGAACATGGCGCTCAAGGCGGGCGGGACATCGGCCGACTCGTTGGCGTTGAGGCCGCCGCGCACGGCGATGTACGCCTGCATCTTCTTCATGCGGTAGAGCTCCACATCGCACAGGAGCCGGGCATGCTCGGGCGTGGTGCCCATCTGGATCTCGCGGTTGATCTTCCCGTGGCGCGCCTCCACGATCGGGATGGCGCCCGCGGCGCGCACCGCGCGCATGAGCTCCACGGTGAACTCGTCGGGCACCTCGATCATGTCCAGCAGCACATGATCGCCCTTCTTGAGGGCGGTGCTGTATTCCACCAACACTTTGGCCAGTTTATTGAATCGCAGGTCGTGCATGTTGTGCCCAATTAACCACAAGTTGAAATAAAGTCATCCCAAAAACGGCGCGCGGGCCCGCACAGGAGATGCCAGCCGCACCGCAGCTCCAGGAGAAACCGCGGGGGCCACCCTCGCACTGACAGGTTCGCGCACGCCAGCTCAGGGCGTGGTGCTTTCAATCACCCGATAGAACCGCACGGGATGGTTGGTCATCGTCGCGTCGATGTTCGTCAGGTTGAGCATGGTGAAGACGTTGTTGGTGTAGATGTCCTCCCAATCGAGCAGGTTGCTCGACGCCTGGATGACGTAGATCTGCTGTCGGGAGCTTTCCATGTTCATGAGCAACTGGCGGGTTTCATCCGTGCCCAGCGAGAGGTGCACCCCCGCCTTCTGGAAGACGCAGTGGGTCCGGTCGTTGACTACCACCAGTCCCGCGCGGTCCACAGACTCCGGATTGGCCAGGACCTGGTATTGAACTTCCCCGTCGCCTGTGCCGCTGGCGCCGTTGGTGATCACGATCCAGGGCACGGTCGAATAGGCCGTCCACGTCACCGCGGAAGTCACCTGGACCGCGCCGGCGCCGGGCGCGGGCGCCACGGTGCTGAGCTGGGGCACAAGCATGATCTGGGTCGAGACCGGCGGCGCCCAGGCCAGCATGGTCGCGGGGATGGGCGCGCTGCCATTGGAGGGAATGGCCCCACCCGGCTGGCGGACGGCCACGGACAGGTTGTCGCCACCGGAGCCCTCCTTCTGAATGGCCTTGATGTAATAGTATTTGCCTTTGACGAGCGAGATGCCGGCGGATTGATGCGTGGTTGACCCATTGTTGGCGCCGTAGTTCCGATAGCCGTTCGAGTTGTTCTCCTGGGCGATGATCCTCGCGTTGGCCGGTTTGTCATCCGTGCTGAGCCAGAGCTGCGAGGCATCGTCCGAGGCGATGTAGAAATAATGAACCCCGCTGACCAGGGGGACGAAATAGCCCGAGAGGACCTGGCCATAATTATCCCGGGCATCGTGGTAGCTCTCGAAGATGGCCACGGTGTTCACCTCATCCGGCGCCAGGGGGTATTTGATCTGGTTGGTCAGATCAGCAACGTTGTTGCCTTCGAGGCCGTTGAACACATCGCGGCGCAGGCCGCCCAGCTTCTTCTCGTCATCAAAGAGCAGGACGACGGCTGAGGAGGGCTGCGCCAGGGTGGTGTTGGTGGTCGCCTGGAGCGTGAAACGCAAGGTCTCAGGGGATTCGAGGATTTCGTCGTTCAACGGAGTGATCTCGATGCTGGCCGCATTGGTGCCCTCGGGGATGCTCACCACATCCGGCACGGGCAGAAAGTCCGAGCCCACGATGGCCGTGGCGCTCATGCGCACCGACACATCCAGGGGGCCATTGCGCGAGGCATACACGGTCACCCTCCCGGTGTCGAGCGTGCCCTCCTGGGCCTGGCTGTCGGTGGCCAGGATGGACACCGTGGTCAGGGTGTTGGTCTGGATCGTAAATTTGTCAAACGCGGCCGTGGCCAGCGTGGTCGTGTTGTGCGAGGAAACGACCATGCCCACATAGGCGCTGGCCCAGGTGTTGATGTTCACGCTCCGCACATAAAACCAGCTCACGCCATCCGAGCTGCGGTAGAACGTGACCAGGTTCCCCTCCCGCTTGAGGCGCAGCCAGTTCTTGGGATACGCAACCCCGCCAAACCGAAACTGCTCCGTGGTGGCGCTGTTGAGGATCGACCGGCTGACCACCTGGAACACTTCCTGCCCGTCGCTTGGCGTGGTCAGGATGCTCGTGTGCCGGCTTCCGGCCACGAGGCTCTCCCGCAGCATCAGCCCCGCCTTGGTCCACTCATTCACATCGTCCAGGCTGGTGATCTGCACCTTCACATCCACGTCATTGGTGGTCTGGAGATACACAAAGCGGAACCCATCCGCCGTGCTCCCAATGTCATTGCCCGCCCCGGCCACCGTGTAACCGGAGGTCGTCATGGTGGTCGTGCCGGCCTTTTGTTTCGCCGTCCCGATGTCCAGCGAGAGCATCTTGGGACCGGTCTTGACCGTCAGCGTCGCCACGCGGCTGGTCTCGCTCAGCGACGGACCGGTGACCACGAGCCGGTACGATCCGGAGTCGGTCAATGCCGCCGGGTTGATCGTGAGCGTCGCGGTATCAATCCCGGAGTAATTGGTGGAGGCCTGCAGGGCCACGTTGTTCTTGTACCACTGGTACGTGTAGGGCCCGGTGCCGGTGGTGATCACGGCCAGGGCGGCCCTGTCGCCCTCGTTGACGACCAGCGATATGGGGTCGCGCCGGATCATCAGCGTCTTGACCCCGGCGTTGAAGGTCATCGTCGTGCCGACGACGCTGAAGTTGGTGAAGTTGATCCCCGAGCGTGTGCCATCCCACCAGAATGCGCAGGGCGAGGTCAGGTCGGAAAAGGCGTTGGCATAGCCCGAGGTGGAGTTGCCCTTGAACCAGAGGTCCTGGGCGTCGCCGCTGTTCTCGTTCTTCTGGAAATGCCACTTGTTGTCCGCCTGCACAAGGGTGACTTCGTAATTGGCATGGGTGGTATTGAAGTTCGTGCTCTGGTTGTCGGCGCTGCCCAGCTCGTCGATGTGCCAGATGGCCAGCCCGGCGCAGGGCAGGTTCACATCGCGCCCAGCCTTCTGGCGGTTTTCCACGAGGTAATACTCCGTGGTCACCCCGGTCTTGCGGAACCGGAAGAACTTGTTGAAGTTCGCGCCGCTGGAGGCCACCGAGACCAGGGGATTGGCCCCCACGGTAAGATCCGTGGCGGTGCCCCACCCCGCCGCGAGCTTGAGGTAGGCGCACACCTGGTTCGGGTTCGTGCCCGAGCCGCCCGAGTTCATGAGGCAGAACTGACCCGCCCCGCCGGTGGAATCGTAATCATAGTCGTAGATGTCCGGGAACCCGCAGAGCATGTGGCCGTTCTCGTGGCAGAAGGTGCCCAGCTCGAGGCTCGAGCCGATGTTGGTGATCTGGTAGCCGCTGATCTTCTTGCCGCCGCTGGAGAGCTCCTGCGCGCCCACTTCATACAGGCCGTAGGAATGGGGCCACAAGCCCTTATTCCACACCCCGCCGTTGCCCCCCGCATAAAAGACGTTCACCGCGGTGATCGTTTTGTCCGAATTCATCGTCAGCGACGCAAACTTGGGCAGGATCTCGGTGGTGTAGTTGGGCAGTTGCTTCAGGATCGTGATGGCATCGCGGATCAGGAGGTTGGCCTGGGAGCCGCAGCCCTTGGTCACATCATTGTAATAACTCTTGGGATGCAGCGTGTTGGGGATCCGGATATAGACGGTCACCACGTTCGTGTACGTGAGCTTGTTGTTGGAAACATCCTTGAAATACTGCTTCACCGACCCGTTGTTGCCATAGCCGGTGTAACTGTCGGCGTTCAGGAAGCTCACGATGTTGGCCTGGGGGATGGTGGCGGGATCGTTGTCGAAATCGATCAAAAGGCACAGGCCGCATTTGACGCCCAAGGTCGTCTTGCTCGGCGGGCTCATCGTCTCGTAGCCGCTGGAGTCATGCATCTGCTCCTTGAGCGTCTGCCACCGCTGCGACAAGCCGGTCTGCTGGTCCCATTCCAGCCGCCGGGCCCGCGCCTGGGTGCTGGCCAGCGTGGGATCCATCCGCAGGTGCTTCTCCAGGCCCAGTTGGGCGGGATCGGCCGCCCCCACGCGGGAACCGGTCGATTCCAGCACCGTGCCGTCGGCGGACAACCGGGCGTAATGATACGCCAGGTCCTCGGGCACGAAGACCACCGTGTAGCCATCGAGCGTTTCGAACACGGCCTGGAACTCATCGCCCTCGCCCCAGAGCTGAATGGCCTGTCCATTGGGCTGGGTGAAATCCATCACCTTCGCAAACGGCGCCGCCTCCAGCGAGGCCGCGCTCAGCAGGATCAATAACAGAAGCCCCATCCAGGTGGCGGTTGTGGACTGGGAATGAATCGGAAAAACCGAAGCGCTTCGGGTGCGAGACTCGTCACAATTTGGCATGACGTCTACCCTAACACCAGGCCGCCTGCTTGTTCAAGCTCGGCGGCGCCGACACGCATCATGTTCATCCACAGCAGATTCCACAAGATTCCCACCCCCCCCCCCCCCCCCCCCCCCCCCCCCCCCCCCCCCCCCCCCCCCCCCC
>CAZIDG010000074.1:9062-20885 GCA_964538065.1 uncultured Verrucomicrobiota bacterium | reverse complement strand
CGCATGCAGGCTGACATAGCCTTCGCGTTGGAAGACCTGTTTATGCGATGCCCCAACTGCAAAGCTGACGCGATCTCATTCTTGCGCCTTTACGCCCGCAGCGGTTTCGGAACGTTTTACTGTCCGGCGTGTGAGAAGCCCTTCAAATTGCAGTTGTCAGTGACCCAATTGTTGTTCGAAGCCAGTCTGGGCCTCGTCGTGGCTCTTTTGTGGTTTTCTACACGCAGTTTGCTGGTAAGTGGATCTGCCTTTGCCGGGGCGGTGGGGATCGATGCCTGGATGAATTATCGACTGTGGTCGATACAACTGTCCAAACGCATTGCCCAGCAGGATGAGTCCATGAAGGATTCGCGCCTTTAGGGATGGGGAAAGGGATGCCCAGATGGTTCCTGCTCATGGGCATAATTTGCCTTGTTCCATGGGGGGATGGGTTGAAATTGGACGTTTTTGCCGTCCAAACCTCATTTTTGCTCTTGAGGTTCGACGCTTGCGTCCGGATGCTGGAGTTCAATGAGGTCGTTCAGGATTTGGCTTGGAAGTTGCTATCATGGGAGATTAAGACAGCCTCTGTGCTCCTTGCGGGAGGGTTGAGCGCACCAGTCATGTCGAGGCATGGCAGGTGAGTGAACATGAAAATCCGGTATAAAGAATGTAATTAACCGCTCTCAATGCGGTCGGGCGAGTCAATGTTGTCCGTCAAAGACATGTGAACACGACACCGTCAGCCATGGGGCAGAGCGTCAAGAAAGCAGACACCCGGTCTGCACGGCGCCTGCTCTTCGTCAAGCATGACCTCTTGGAAGGTCAGTTGCTGCAGAAGGAGTTTGCGGCACTCAGCAACGACTGGCAGTTGAATTTCGTTCAAACGGGACCGGAGGCATTGGAGCAACTGAAGACCACCACCTATGATGCCGTGATCACGGACATGTATGTCCCGGGCATGGATGGGGTGCAGTTGCTCAATGAAATCGGCCGCCAATATCCCAACATCATCCGGTTCATTCAGGCGAATGATGCTGACAAGGAGAGCATCATGCGCGGGGTGTTGGGGGCGCATCAATTTTTACCCCGTGTCTGCGATGCTCCCAAGCTGCGCGACATCCTTAGCCGGACTCTGGCGCTCGACACCTGGCTGACCAATCCCAAAATCAAGGCCCTGGTGGGGCGGATTCGCACCTTTCCCACCATTCCCACCTTGTATGTGGAGGTGCTCAGGGAGCTCAATTCCTCGACATCTTCCACCCAACGGGTGGGCGAAATCATCAGCAAGGACCTGGCCATGACCACCAAGGTGCTCCAGGTTCTTAACTCGGCGTATTATGGCCTTTCGCGCCAGATAACGGACCTGAGCGAAGGCGTGGGAATCCTGGGCTTCGACACGGTTAAGTCCCTGGTGTTGTGCATCCAACTTTTCAGCCAGTACGACAAGGTTAAGCCGATTTTCTTTTCGATTGATCGCCTGTGGCGGCACAGTAACGTGGTGGCGCGGACCGCCCGCGAGATTGTGCTCCTGGAAGGAGGCAAGGACTCCCTGGCGGAGGAGGCGTTTACGGCCGGATTGATGCATGACATCGGCAAGCTCGTGCTGGTGTCAAACTTCGAAGAGCAGTATGCTCAAGCCCAGTCCCTGGCGCACCGCAGCCAGACTCCTCTCTGGACCATTGAGCAGGAGGTGTTTGGCGTCGGCCATTCCGAGATTGGTGCCTACCTCCTGGGGCTGTGGGGGATGCCGCTCAACATCATTGAAGCCGCCGCCTTGCACCATTTTCCCACGCGTTCAGCGGATAAAACGCTGTCCCCGCTGACGGCGGTGCATGTTGCCAACGCACTCGTGTGCGAGCAGGCGGCCGAAAAGGACCGCTCACCAGCAGCGGGCATTGATTTTGCCTATTTGAGTCAGTTGGACATACCCGATCGCAGCGAAGAATGGAGACGCCTGTTGATTGAGCAGGCCTCGCGCAGCGAAATCCTCATGCGCCGTGAAAATCGCGGGTATAAGGGCGATGCACCTGTTATGGAATCTCAGAACATTGTGGAGCCTCGACCTGTGGCCGTGGACAATGCCCCTCTTACTCGCGCAACCGTCTATGTCCGGTCCGCCCCTCCAGCCCAATCACCCTGGTATTACCGGAAAAGGGTGTGGATTGCGGGAGGCGCGCTGGCTGCCGTGGTGGTCCTTTGCATTGCACTGCAGTTCCAAAGACCAGGTGCTGGTCCGGATACTGTCCCTGCTGATCGTGTTGATCAAACCATGGCTGAAGTTGTGACGGCTCCATTACCTGAAGAGGAACCAGCCGCTGTTCCTGAGGCAGGACCGCAACTGGCGTCTTTGGAACCAGCAATCCCTGAGGCGGCGTCCTACGAGTGGTTGGATGCATTTGGCTTGTCTCGTGACACATTTGCACCTCTCCTGTCTGAGCAAGGCGCCCCGGCGTCTACTTCGGAATCTGCGCCATCGGCCAGGATCGAATCGCCAAAACTGATCTTGCAGGGCATCAGTTATAATGCCTCACACCCCGTAGCCATGATTAACGGCAAGAGCCTGGCAGTTCGTGATACCATCAAGGGTGCACGCATCCTGTCCATTGGCCCTGATACTGTGATCTACGAGTTCGATGGCAGGCGTGAGGCGCTCCAAATGTCACGCTAAGACCAGCTGGTTTTACGCCTCTTTGTACTCCTTCTGCGCCTTCCCATCATTAGGGAGGCGTGCCTTGTGGATGGGCGCGGTTTCCCTAAAAACCATTGAGAGGCTGCCCGGAGCATCCCGCTTTGGGGCCTTGCCCCCCTTTAAGCTTTGTTTCGGGGAGCGTTTCGGGGATACTGGAGGGCGCTATGTCCTGGCATGTCTGGATCATTGTGGTGGTTGCTTTCCTGGAGGCTGGAACTGTCCTTGCCACCGAAACGTTATCCCTTGCCGGGCAATGGCGCGTCCAACTCGATGACGGGAACCGTGGCTTGCGCGAGGAATGGCAGCGCCAACCGCTTGCCGGGACGACCACCATCACATTGCCAGGCACCCTGGATGAAGCTGGTTTGGGACCGGCCAATCCGGTGAAACACCTGAGCCGGCTGAGCCGAAAGGTGGAATACATCGGGCCTGCCTGGTACCAACGTGACATCACCATTCCTGCCGCCTGGTCAGGCAAACATTTCGAACTATTCCTGGAGCGATGTTTATGGGAATCCCGTGTCTGGGTGGACGATCAGCCCGCAGGTCGCCAGGAGAGTCTTGTCTCACCCCATCGTTATGATCTAAGCCGGTGGCTGACCCCTGGAACGCACCGCCTGACCTTGCGTGTCACCAACGAGCGGTTGTACGACATCGGACGCCAGATCGATCCTGCGCAAACCAACTACGCTCATGCCTATACGGAGGAGACCCAAACGCGTTGGAACGGTGTTTTGGGCATAATGGAATTGCGGGCGGAGGCATTGGTGCGGGTGGGCCGTGTGCACATCGATCCGGATTTGGCCGGAAATCAATGCCGTGTCCATGTCATGGTTTCCAATGAGAGCGGAGTCGCCGTGGAACGGCGCTTGCGCATGCGCTGCCGTCTGGCGGGGACTCCGACGAACGCCTCCCCACAGATCGTGGAGCAGACCCTCCAATGCAGGACAGGCGTCCAGACGTTTGAGATGCTGCTGCCCATGGGGGAACATGCCCGGCGCTGGGGCGAATTCGATCCCGCCTTGTATGAGCTGGAGGTCTGGGTCGGGGATGAACCAGCCCAGACGACACAATTCGGGTTCCGTGAAGTGGGGACCAGTCCGACGCACGTCCTGGTCAACGGATTGCCGGTGTACCTGCGTGGTGCGATAGATTGCTGCGCCTTCCCCAGGCTGGGCCATCCGCCGTGTGATCTCAACGCATGGACCCAGTATTTTCAAACCCTTCGCAAACATGGCTTGAACCATGTGCGCTTTCACTCCTGGTGTCCGCCCGAGGCTGCCTTTCAAGCGGCCGATCAGACGGGTGTTTACCTTCAGCCCGAATTACCGCTGTGGACCAAGGACATGGGAAAACAGCCCGAACGGGAGCGATTTTTGGCCGAAGAGCTTGAACGCATTCAGAACACCTATGGCAACCACCCCTCCTTTGTGATGCTCTGCCTGGGCAACGAATTGGAGGGTGATTATGCCTGGCTGGAAAACATGGTGAAACAAGCCCGCGCCCGTGACCATCGACACCTGGTAAGCGGTTCGACTGCGCGCAGGCAGTTGGATGCCGACCAGTACCTCGTCACCCACAAGGTGGCGGATTACTCAATTCAAGACTCGGCGACCATGAGCGATCTGGATGGATTGATTCCCAAGACCGAGCGCCTGGCGGAACGGAGAATACCGGTCATTGCCCATGAGGTCGGGCAGTCGGCTGTCTATCCTGATTACCGGGAGATGGCCCAGTACAACGGAGTCCTCGAACCCAGGAACTATGCTCAATTCAGTCAGACCCTTGAAGCCAGTCACCTGGCTGACCTTGCGCCCGAGTTTGTGCGCTCGACCCTGCTATTCCAAAAAGCGCTCTATCAAAACCAGATCGAATCCTGCCTGCGTTCCCGTGGCCTCGCGGGATTCCAATTGCTGGGCTTCATCGATTTTCCGGGGCAGGGGACTGCCCCTGTGGGGATGCTCAACGTGTTTCACGAGCCCAAGGGTGTGGTGGATGCGGCGCGGTTTGCGCGTTATGCCGGGGCCACCGTGCCGCTGGCCCGGTTTGCCAGGCGCGTGTATACTGACAATGAAACATTCTCCGTAAAGGCGGAAATATTTCACTATGGCGAGGGTCCGTTGCGAGGGGCGAAACCCTGGCTGAGCATGCGCACACCGGAGGGGCGCGTTTATGCCGAGACGCTGCTGCCCTCCCAGGATGTCCCGTCGGGCGCCGTCACTTCACTTGGCTCATGGCAAACATCATTGGAGGCCGCACCTGCCCCCAGCCGGCTGACGGTGCGTTTAACGCTTCTTGGAACGCCCTATGAAAATGAATGGGACATCTGGGTTTATCCTGCCAGACCACTTCGGGAGGAGTTGGGGGCGGTGCGCATCCACCATGGCTTTGATGCTACCCTAGCTTCCGATTTGCAGGCAGGCGCCCCGGTGCTGGTGTTTGCTCAAGGACAATCGAAGGAGGGGCAATCCGTACAGGCAGGGTTTCTGCCGGTGTTCTGGAACCCGATCATGTTCCCTTCTCAAGCCAGCCGTGGCCTGGGGCTCCTGTGTGATCCAGATCATCCGATGTTCAGGCAATTTCCCAATGAAGGCCATGCCAACTGGCAGTGGCGCGATCTGCTCGATCATGCATCCGCCCTGGAGCTCGACGGATTGCCTGCCGAACATCGTCCCACCGTTTTCTACATCGACAACTGGCTTAAAAATCGCCGGCTGGGATTGATCATGGAGGCACACTGCGAGAAGGGGCGCGTTGTGATATGCGGCCTGGATCTGGACCATGAATGGACCACCCGGCCTGCTGCGCGCCAATTGCGGCGAAGCCTGGTGAGCTACATGAACAGCCCCGCCTTTGCTCCGGTCCAGACCCTCAGCCTGGACCAGGTGAGGAAACTCAGCGGATCTGCGGCCAAACAATAGACGTGATGGCCCAAGGTTGGGACCATCGACAGGGGGAAAATCAGGCGGCTGAGACCGATGCCACCACTTGCTCCTTGATTTGGAGCGCCTCCCAACAAATCTCCTGCCACACCGCAAAGCGCTCCATGAGGTTGAGACTGGCCAGATAATTCAAATCGACCTCGCTGCCGTTTTCGCCAACAGGCTGCTTGCTCCTGTCGCGATCCAGCACATTGGCGGCATGCACCGCAGTTACCGGCGTGAAACCCTGGTCCAGCGCAAGCGCGGGGGAATGATGATAGGCCACGGCTTCGACCACCGGGTCGGGCAGACCCCACAAGCCCAGGAGAAAACCACCCACTTCGGCGTGCGAGGCTCCAAAGACTTCCTGCTCCGCCTCATGCATGCTGATGTTCTTTTGCTGGGACATCAGTTTTGCTGCACGGTAGAGGTCGGGCAGGCTCGAGGCCAGCACCAGTTTGCCGATGTCATGCAACAGGCCGCCCACGAAGGCGTTGTCACTGGCGTGGGCATCGGCCAATTCAGCGGCGCAGATGCGCCGTGCCAGCACGGCGGTTTCCCAACTATGCGACCACACCCCACCCAGTTGGCACGCCCGGATGCGCGCCTGATCGAACTGGGAAAACACCTGCAGTGAAAGCACAAGCGCCTTGATGGTTTCGACGCCGAGATAGATGGCCGCCTCGGAGGGGCTTGAAACATGGCGGCGCAGGCCGTAGAAGGCGGAATTAACCAACTGTAAAATCTTGGCGGACATCCCGGGGTCCTTGCCGATGATTTCACCAGCACGCAGGAGCGAGGGATCCTCCGAGCGCATTTCGCGCACCAGCTCGATATAAATGGACGGCAGGCTGGGCACCGAGCGCATTTGCGACACCAACTGAATAAGACGCTGGTTGGTGAGAAGTTCGCCGCGAGGGAACACGTTGGCAAGAATCTCCTGCAGGTTCCTCGGGTCACACGGTTTGAACAGGTATTGATGAGCGATGCCGTACAGGCGTGTCAGGGCGTGCCGTTCCGCGTTCCAGCACATGATGATGCGCGTGGTATGGGGGTGGAGACGCATCACCTCACTGAGGAATTGCTCCCCGTCCATGCCGGGCATGACAAGATCCGAGACCACGACATGGAATGGCCGGTTGGCCATGATCTGGAGGGCCTGCGGACCACTTTCTGCGAAGTCCATGAACCAGTCATCCCCCATGGATAAAACGAGATTCCGAAGGGCTTGCAGCACTTTCGGCTCGTCATCCACAAAAAGAACACTCTTTTTCATGGTGTTTATTCGCGACGCCACTAACACAATTACCTCTGCCTGTTAAACTGTTATCGTTTTGCTTCGTTTCATCGCGGGACGTTCCTGCACCGGATCGAACCGTAAACGAGCCGGCCTCGTCCCGCAAAGCCGCCTGCACGGGCCTTAAGGCAAGCAGTCAGCATGCCAGCAGCCATGCTCACGTGAATGCCCCAGCCCATCGAATATATCGGCACGATTGCATGTGGACTTTATCGAGGAAAGATAAACGATCGATCCAACCTGCTGGCAGCCATCGCAGATGCGTGTCCCAAGGCGGGACATTCGCACGGGTGCGAATGGGCCCCAGCCTGGCGCTGGTAACTTTATCATGATTGCATCCAGGAAGGGATCACGATCCCTGGATGCCCTTGGGAGGACGGAAGATGACCCATCTCGGGACAGCCTGTCTTAAAACCATGCCTTGATGCGCTCCCAAAGGGAAATGCTTATGGGGATCTTCAAGGTGGCCACCTGGCTGGTGATTGCCCCGGCGGCATTCGTGATGACCACCGCGTAGCGGCCAACGTTATCCACCGAGATCTTGGGAAGTTCAAACATGGACTCATCCGCATTGGCGATGTTGCTCCCATTGCATTGCCAGCGGTAGAACAGCGGGGGAGTGCCATCAGCCGTCACGGTGAAAAGCACCCGTGCTCCGACGTTGGTTGTAATGCTTTGGGGCTGTGTCGTGACTGTGGGGGGGTGGAGTACCGTCAGGACAATCGGCGCACTGGTAGTGGCTCCCGCGATGTTCTTCACCGCGACTTGATAGGCGCCCGCCATGTCAGCCTGTACGTTGGTGAGGACACATGCGGTTTCGGTGGCGCCCGCCAAAACATTCGTCCCACGCAGCCACTGGAAGGTGGCCGGCCCGGCGCTTTGCGCGGTAACACTCAGCGTGGCGGGCTTGCCTACAATGCCGGTGACACTGCGGGGTTGGGCCGTGATGACCGGGGGCAGGTCCACGGTGAGGGTGGCCACAGCACTGGTGACCGATCCTCCCAGGTTGGATGCGACCGCAACATAATTACCGCCATTGGCCTGCTGGATGTTTTTTAGAACCAGGTTGGAGGCCGTGGCGCCGGCGAGATTGGCTCCGTTGAAACGCCATTGGAAGGCAACGGGCACCGAACTGGTGGCGCCTGCCACGAAACTGGCTTCTGTGCCTGCTGCGCCGACGTGCGATTGCGGTTGGATGGTGATCTGGGGTGGCAGCACGACCATCAGGGGCGCAACAGAGCTTGTGACGGCTCCGGCGGCATTGGCCACCACGACCGAATAATCACCCGCATTGGTCAATTGGATGTTGTTCAGGCCCAGGGAGGAGGACAGCGCCATGGGGATGGGACCGCCGTTGTAAAACCACTTGTAGGTCACGGGGCCCAGGCTGCTGGCCACCACCTTGATGTTGGCTGCGGCTCCCACGGCCACCTGCTGTGGTTGGGGTTGTTCGGTGATGACCGGGGCCACAATGACCGTCAACTGGACATTTGCGCTGACCACCGATTCGACATCGTTGCTGATGACGACGTTGTACATGCCGGCCTGAGTGGGGGCCACGTTGGTCATGACCAGTTGTGGGCTGTTGGCTCCAGGCACATTGGTGCCATTCAAACGCCACTGGTATCCCAGGGGCGTGGGGCCGCTTGCAGCCACACTGAAGCTCGCCTCGTGTCCCACCACCACAACCTGGTTCTGAGGCTGGCGCGTGATGAGTAGCAATACCCTCGAAAGCCGCCGTGGATCGGCTCGGAACATGGGCCAGGAACTGATCGCCGGTCCGCTGACGCCCTTGAATGCATACAGCTTATTGTCTTCCGATCCCACGTACACCGTTCCATCTGGCGAGACTATGGGGGAGGAACGCACCAGACTGCCGGTGGCATAGGACCATTTTTTGGTGCCGTCGGGGTTGATTGCGTAAATCTTGTTTTCATCGGATCCACAATAGACGGTGCCATCGGCAGTCACGGCTGGTGAGGATTGGACAAGATTGCCTGTGGCATAGGACCATTTCACCTTGCCATCCGGTGTCACAGCGTAGATGCGGTTGTCCCACGAACCGACATAGATGACCCCGTCAGCCCCAATGACAGGGGAGGAATAGATGTGGCTGTCCGTGGACAACTCCCATTTCTTTTGTCCATCGGGGGTGATCGCATAAAGACAACTATCCACACACCCGAAATAAATCGTGCCGTCGGGCGCAATCGCAGGGGAGGAATAGATGTAGTGATCCACCTCGAAGGACCAGTTCATGTTGCCATCCTGGTTGAGGCAATACAAACGACGGTCCCAGGAACCAAAATAAATCGAGCCATCGGCTCCAACGGCCGGCGAGGAACGCACATAGCCCCCCGTGACAAATGACCATTTCTGGGTGCCAGTCATGCTCACGCCATATACCCGGCCGTCATCCGATCCGAACACGATGACTCCGCGTGAATCGAACGCAGGTGAGGAATAAATGCGGCCATGGGTTTCAAAGGTCCATTTGAGCGTCCCGTTTGGGGCAAGCGCGTAAAGCTTGCCGTCAAAACAGCCGAAATAGAGCGTCCCATCCGGGCTCACCGCCGGGGTCGAAAAGATTTGTCCCCCAGCCAGATATTTCCATTTGGGGGTCCCGTCGGGGTTCAGACTGTGCAAAATATTCCCCGCTCCAAAGTAGATGGTGCCGTCCTGGCTCAGGGCAGGCGAGGAATTGACGCGCCCCCCCGCGTTAAAATCCCAGAGTTTGGTGCCGGGCATTTGCGCCCACACCATGCCGTGCAGCGCCAGCAGGAGCGCACTCGCGAATAAAAATCCGGTCAGTCTTCTCATGGCCATGTGCCTCTGTAAAACCCAGTCCGGGCTTACGGAAGAGGATTGTGTGACGAGCCATCTGTAATTTCAACCCAAGATTCGAGCGATTGTGTCTCCTGTGATGCCCCATCCGGCCAGTCTCAGGACCACAATCGTGCGAGGTAATGGCCCCACTTGACGAAGTCGAATTGAAAAATGAGCTCCAGCCCGGCCAGAAACGTGAACACATAGATGAGCCGTGTGAACATCCCTTCTGAGAATTTACGGTTCATCCATACCCCGAGCCATACCCCGACGGGAATCAGGGCAAAGTACCGGGCGCTGATCCACAGCGTTTCGGCGGTGATGATGTGGTTGGCGGCAAAAAAGGGCATCTTGATCCAATTCACCCATGTGAACACCAGCACCGTGGTTCCCACATACACTTCCTTGGGCAGCTTTTGGGGGATGAGAAACACGCTCACGACAGGCCCCGCCCCGTGCGCGATGGTCGAGGTGATCCCGGTCCCTATGCCACACGGGATCCCGACGGCGTGGTTGGGCGCGAACGTGCCTTCCGCGCGGAAAATGTATTCCTTCACGAATTGAAATATCACAAACGAGACCGCCAGGATGCCAATGGCCATGTTGAGTTGTCGCGGGGAGAGCCAATCCACCATGTTGATGCCGACCAGCACACCCGTCACCACCCCCGGCAGCAGATAGATCAAATTACGCCGATCCCACTTGCCCCAGTAGTGGTAGAGGGAAAAGACATCGCCAGCGCACAGCAGGGGCAAAATGACGCCAATCGCCGTCCGGGCGTCGAAGGCCATCACGCATAGCGGCGTGGTTAGCATGCCCAGACCACCGCCGAAACCCGCCTTGGAGAGGCCAATAAAGAGCACGGCCAGGGCCGCCATGCATTGAGTCATCCAATGATCCACAAAAAATCCCGATTCTTATCGATCCGTCAAAACAACACGGAAACCGATGTCGTCGTTACTCAGATTCGTTGTAGCGTGAAATCGGTAGGCCGTCAGCAGGTAACCAGGCTGGCTTTCAGCCCAGGACCCGCCTCGCAGCACGCGCATGATGGTGGATTCGTTGTACCAATCGTCACACCACTCCCAGACATTGCCTCCCATGTCATACAGCCCCAAGGCATTGGGTTTGAAACTGCCCACCGGTGCCGTGTTTTCAGAGGAGTCCACCTTGAGTTCCGGTCCATAATTGCCCGCCCCCGGTAGTGGTGGCCAGGTGGGGCCCCAGGGCCAGATCATGGCCGTCTTGAAACGTTGTTCCGGGGTGGCGCCATGCTCCGGGACCCATCCGGCGGCCATGTTCCACTCCGAATCGGTCGGCAGACGGTATTTTTGTTTGGGGCCAATAAGCCCCTTTTCACGTTCCCTGTCTTCCAGCCAGCGGCAGAAGGCCATGGCATCCTCCCAGGTCACACGCACGGCTGGGTGTTGGGGTGTTTGCTCGAAATCAGGCTTTTCCCACGGATATTTCCTCTCCTCGACGAATTGTTGATAATCCGCCACCCGGGTCTCATATGCGCATATGGAGACGGCTGTGCCGGGGAGTTTTATAAAGCACATGCCAAGGCTGTTGGTGTATCGCGTGGTTGATGGGCTGTTCGTGGCGGGCGCAGCAACGTTTTGCCCATGGGCACAGGCAACCGTTAAGGCCATGGCCAGGGCGCTTAAAGTAATGAGGGTCCGCATATAGGGTTATTTGGCGCGTTCTCCGACACAATAAAGGTTCTGGGCGGTGCGAATGAACAGATGCCCCCGGGAGGCGACGATCGTTGAGAAGCACGGGCCTTCACCCATCGGTATCGTGGCCAGGGATTGAAATTGGTCCCCGGCGGAAAGAATGACCACGGTGCCTTCCTCGCTGATGCAATAGATGCGGCCATCGGCTCCCGTGGGTGAGGCGTTGAAGATTTCGCGCACGCCCAGGCGGCCCTGCCAGTACTTCTTCCCGGTGGCCGGATCCAGGCAGGTCAGTGTCTGGCGGTCACCATCCAGGACAAACAGTTTTCCCTGGTAATAAAGAGGTGTGCAGACGTCGGGCACATAGTCCGTCATGCGCCAGATCACCCGGTCCTCCGCCATGGTTCCCTTGATGTTAAGGGGAAGTGCGGC
>CAZIDG010000074.1:0-8962 GCA_964538065.1 uncultured Verrucomicrobiota bacterium | reverse complement strand
CCTTCCCAGAGCAGGGGGGAGTTGCCATACAGGAACGCGATGGAGAGGCCGCCGTACTCCTTGGATAAATTGTGCCGCCACAGTTCCTTGCCTTCATAATCGAACGCCACAATGTCGCCTGTCCCGAAGGTTGCGATCACGCGCTTGCCATCGGTCACCGCCGAGGGCGAGGCCAGGGTGTTTTTGGCGACGCTGCGATCCTTGTCCGAGATCTGTTTCTGCCAGCGGATCTTGCCGGATGCACGATCCAGGCAGATGAACCAAAGCCGTTTTTCTGGATCGGTGCTGGAGACGAATACACAGTCGCCACTGATGATCGGTGTGGCGCCACTCTTGCCGGGAAGCGGGGTAACCCACGCGATATTCTGATCCGTGCTCCAGGAGGTTGGGAGATTGGTTTCTGAGGAGGCGCCATTCAGGAATGGACCCCGCCATTGCGGCCAATCCTCTGCATGACAAGACATGGTTGAGACGGTCACCCAGGCCCCCAGGGCGACCACCAACCGTGAAAACCGATTTATCATAACATTCGAAAAGGTTTGCTGAATGTGGCCGCCCGCCACATTTCAATCGAGGGATTTTAAATCCCATGTGCCCCCAACTATCGGCAGGGTAAAAAGCCAGTGACACCCTGATGCGCACAAATGAAAAGGCATTGGCACGTTCATGGGGCATGCCTGCGAGTCGTTTGGCCGTCCTTCACAGGCACAGCCATCCGGGATGCGTGCCTTTAACCGGCCGCGCGCTCGAAGAGTTCAACCCCGCCGACCACGTTGATTCCGTTTTGCTTGAGGACTTCCATGGCCTTGTCGGGATCGTCGAAACGGAACACCAGCACGCCCTTGTCGCCCTGCTTGATGGTGAAGGCATACATGTATTCGACGTTCACGCCCACCTTCTCAACGGTCTCGAGAATTTCCGCCAGGCCGCCCGGGCGATCCGAGACTTCAATGGCCAGGACCTCGGTGACCTTGACCACGCAGCCGTTCTTTTCAAGAACGGCCTTGGCCTTTTCCCAATCGCGCACGATGAGACGCAGGATGCCGAACTGCTGGGTATCGGCCAGCGAGAGCGTGACGATATTGATGCCTGCATCGTTGAGCACGCGGCAGGGAGTCCGCATGCTGCCGGGCTTGTTTTCGAGGAAGAGAGACAACTGCTTCAGTTTCATAGGACCATGGGGGTTATTGGTTGCGGCGGTCGATAACGCGCTTGGCCTTGCCCTCGCTGCGCTCAATGGTATGAGGCGCAACCAGGCGCACGGCCACACGCAGTCCGATGGTGTGCTCGATTTCGCTGCCGATTCGGCGGCGCAATCCTTCCAGTTCGCTGACCCGGTCGCTGAACAGCTCCGGCGTCACTTCGACCAGAACCTCGACCTGGTCGAGGCCCTTGTCGCGGCTGAGAATGATCTGGTAATGGGGCAACGTGCCTTCCACGGTCAGCAGCGCCGTCTCGATCTGCGAGGGGAACATGTTGACGCCGCGAATGATGAGCATGTCGTCACTGCGCCGGGCGATGCGTTCAATGCGCCGGATGGTGCGACCGCAGGCGCAGACGCCGCGATGAATGCGGCTCATGTCATGCGTGCGGTAGCGGATCATCGGGATGGCCTGTTTGGTCAGTGTGGTGATGACCAGTTCGCCCTCCTGGCCATCTTCGCACGGCTTGCCGGTTTCAAGGTCGATGATTTCCGGATAGAAATGATCCTCGAACATGTGGAGCCCCTTGTGCTCGGAGCATTCGATGGCCACGCCGGGCCCGATGATTTCCGAAAGACCGTAAATATCGAAGGCCTTCACGCCGCTTTCGCGCTCGATGCGCTGGCGCATGGCATCGGTCCACGGCTCCGCGCCGAATACACCCACCCGCAATGACAGCGACTTCATGTCCACGCCCAGCTCGGCGCATTGGTCGATGATGTGCAGGAAATAGCTCGGGGTGCAGCAGATGGCGGTGACTTTGAAATCCTTCATCACCATGATCTGGCGATGCGTGTTACCTCCGGAAATCGGAATGACCGTGGCTCCCAGGGCCTCCGCGCCGTAGTGGGCGCCCAGGCCACCGGTGAACAGACCATACCCATAGGAGTTCTGGATCACATCGCCGCGGTGCAGGCCGCACGCCGCAAAGCTGCGGACCATCACACCTGCCCATGTCTGGAGATCCTCGGGCGTGTACGCCACGACAATTGGCTTGCCGGTCGTGCCGCTCGAGGCATGCAGGCGCACGATGTCCTTCATGTCGCTGGCAAAAAGCCCGAACGGATACGTGTCGCGCAGATCGGTTTTTTGGGTGAATGGCAGCTTGGCAAGATCCTCCAGGGATTTGACATGCTCGGGGGCGAGCCCCCGTTCCTCCATGCGCTGGTGAAACAGCGGCACATGGTCATAGGCCTGTTTGACAACAGCCCGGAGACGCCGCAACTGCAATTCACGCAATTGTGGCGTGGGTAGATAATCCATCGCGCTGGCGGGATGGAAACCCTCTCCCGCATCACACCATAATTCACTCATAATTCTTTGGTTGTCTGGCATGCTCCGCAAGGCACAAACCCGCATTCGCATGCGTCAAAATGTGTCACTGTTTTCCTGCTGCCCGTCCCATCGTAAAAGCCTGGAGATTGATCGCGTGCAATTTCTCCGCCATATGGGCTCGAATAGCCGCCAACCACTGTTCTTCTGAGATGGCTAAACTCTGGCTCAGCCGGCCCAGCAACGCAACATTTAAACTTTTGTGGTGCGGCAGCTTCTCAATGTCGATTTCCGAAGGTCCAATCACCACGGTGCCTTCCTTCAAGTAGTGACGGTTGGGCTCGAGCTGATCCGCCGCCAGAAGCACCAGGTAATCTGCTTCTCCTGAAGGCACCATCGGACTCAGCACACGCGTGCCGAAACGGATGTCGCTCGAGACGGAGCCGCCGCGCTGGCTCATGCCATGGAGCTCGCTTTTCTTGACGTCCCAGCCCATGCGCAGTGCCGCGTCGGCAAGGATGTCGGAGGCTTTGATCACACCCTGGCCACCCAGGCCGGCGATGACAATATTAGTGACCTGTTTATTCATGATCGACTTTCGCAGTGCATTGCTGGCGTTCGTACTCCCGGATGTGCTTGGCCACAAGGAGGCAGGGACGCCGGACGATGATCAACACCAGTTCGCGGCTTGCCAGACTGTCCCGCAGTAATTGTTCGAAGGCCGGATCGCCGGGCCGGGGTTCCACCACATGGACTTTCTTGATTCCCAATGAGCGTCCCAGGTCTTCCAGGACAACCTTGCCTGTGGGCTCATGCAACAGCGTGCGGCCCGTGGCGGGGTTTTCCTGGTGGCCCGTCATCGCGGTGGTGCTGTTGTCCAAAATAATCACCACATGGCCTTCGGGCGGTGGATTATAAATCATCTCCACCAAACCGGTGATGCCACTGTGGATGAACGTGCTGTCCCCGATGACGCTGACCACGCGGCGGGATTCACCCGCAGGCAGCACATGGCGCAGGCCAAGGCCCACGCCCAGGCTGGCGCCCATGCATACGCAGGTGTCGATGGCTGTGAAGGGAGGCAGAACCCCCAGCGTGTAGCAGCCAATATCGCCCGCCACAATGCAATCGAGCTTGTGAAGGATTTCAAACACTGCGCGATGCGAGCAGCCATCGCACAGTTGCGGCGGTTTGCCCGGCTTCGGAGCCGGTTCGGGGGTGGTGTCCCGGGCCAGGATCCGCCTGACACGGTTGACATTCAATTCGCCAAAACGATACATGGCCGGCGCGCTCTCCACGGTAATCCCCATGGCACGAATGGACTCGGCCAGGTAGGGATCGCCTTCCTCGATGACCAGGCACCGCTTGAACTTGCGGGCGAAGGCGGCGATGCGTTCCCTGGGCAGCGGGTACGTCAGACCGAGCTTGAGCATGCTGGCGCCGGGGGCAGCCTCGCAGGCATGCATGTACGAAATTCCGGAGGTGATGATGCCCAATTCGCCATTCCCTGCCTCTTCACGGTTGAGCGGAGAGGATTCGCCCCACGCCGCAATGTCGTCCAGCGTGGCGCGCAGCCGGCGATGGGCCGGACGGGCATAGGCGGGGATCATGACGTGGCGCGGCACATCCCGCTGAAACGCGGTGATGGCCGGAGGCGTCACGGCGGCCCTGGGGCTTACAAGGGTCTTCGCGTGACACACCCGTGTGGTGATGCGCAACAGCACCGGCACACGCCATTTCTCGGACAGCTCGATCGCAGCCCACGTGAAATCGTAAGCCTCCTGCGAATCGGAGGGCTCGAGCATGGGCACACCCGCCGCCACGGCATAGCGGCGATTATCCTGCTCGTTCTGGCTTGAGGCCAGGCCGGGATCATCGGCGCTGATGATGACCAACGCCCCGTTGACGCCCGTATAAGCCACCGTAAACAGGGGGTCGGCCGCCACGTTCAACCCCACATGTTTCATTGTGGAGATGGCGCGGCCGCCACCAAAAGAGGCGCCGATGGCCACTTCAAGGGCCACTTTTTCATTGGGTGACCACTGGGCCTTGCCGCCCAGGCGGGCAAATTCCTCGAGGATTTCCGTGGACGGCGTGCCGGGATAACCCGCTCCCAGGGCCACTCCGGCATCCTTGGCAGCGCGGGCGATGGCTTCATCGCCACTCAATAGTATTCGTTCGGTGGGGATCATGGATTCGACTGACTCTTGTTTTCAAACGCCTGAATAAACCAGGCAGGCGGGCGTATGGCACGCCCTTCTGGGGAGATGAAAGCGTGGATGGTGTATCCGCTGGTGATGGGTGCGCGCGTCTCGGCATGGACAATCGAGACGTTGCAACGCAGCCGGGCGCGGCCTTCAAAGACGGCGGAGGTGGTCATTTCCATGAGGTCGTCGTATTGGGCACGGCCATGATATGTCAGATGTGCCTCAACCACAGGAAGAAACACGCCGCGTGCCTCCATGGTCGTGTAGGGCACACCCATGGCGCGCATCAATTCGGACCGTCCGCACTCGAACCATTCCAGGGCGCGGGAATTATAAAACGTCCGCATCTGGTCCGTTTCGCTGTACCGAACCCGCAGGTGCGTCACGTTTTTGATGGAACGTATATCCGCTGGCATCATTTCACCAACACCAGACTCCAACAAAAACCGGCGGTCATGGCAAGCGGGGAATTCAATCCGATACGCCACCGGTTGTGTGGTTTGCGGAAAATGTCATGGTGGACGGTCTCTCAGCGGCGTTTCGATCCTTTTTCAAAGGCTCGATACGCGTTTTGCAGCTCATCCTGAGTGGCCATGCCACGATGGATCCATACCCGATACTTGCAGGTGAAGGACTTGCCGGGTTCGAATGTCCGGGGTTCCACTCCAGGCCATCCGACACATAGCACTCCATAGTGCCGTGTGAGCCAGGTTGGCGGGTAATCCGGATGCTCGGGCGAGATGAAGATGGCCGCTCCTGCTGCTTTGCCGGAGAACTGCCCGGATAAATCCGCCCACGGGAGTCGGGTGATATACAGGTCGTCACCCTGGGCGCCTTTGGGGGTGGTGATGACCGTTTGTGTGTTGGTGGCAAAACGCAACGTTATGCCCCCGTAGCTCTTACCTTCGGCGCCCGCCAGCGTGACCGCTCCCTTGATGGGGGTGAATGTCAGTTCGACGTCCAGCGCCCTGCCTTCAGGAGTGGTTTGATGAGCCGTAAGAGTGACTTTTTCGCGCAGGATCTTCTCTCCGCCCACATACCAGCCGTTTTCGATGCCCAGAACGGCCTGTTTCGATGAAGCTTTCTGGCGCGTCCACCTCTCAAAGCGCGTCTCAATGCCTTTCAGCATCCAGAGGTCATACTCCTTGCCGTTGTATTGCACGTGCGGCCAGCTCCAGAACAGCCCGCGGTGGTGGTAATGGTCCTTGGGGAAATCATCCGATAACACCTCGCCATCAAGTCCATACAACGGGTGTACGTAGGAACTTCGCGCGCGATCCGCTGGCACGCCCGGCTTGAGCATGATCCCGTGGTTGTAGACGAACACCGGTTGACCGCCCTCCCACAGCCCCAGCGACTTGTCATCGACAGCCTTGAATTGAAACCCGCTGGCGGTTTTTGCGTTTTTCGCTTCCTCGGCGCTTGTCGTCAGGATCATGGATAGAACCACACAAAGGCTCAGCAAGTGCCTGGACATGCGCCACCAACCATTTGCCATGGGAGTGTATTTCATAAATCATTGATCATCAACAGAGTTACTTGCGATTCATCCACCTCAACGCCCAGTCCAGGCCCCTCGGGCACCCGCATTGAGCCGCCCTGGACCCGTAGAGGCCTCCGTAATACCGAGCCGGAGAGAAATTGGGGTCCATTCAACGCCGCCGGGTATTGCAGATCGTAGGCCCCATACAGCGCCAGGGAGGCAGCCAGCGAGACATCCGGATCGGTCAGACCGCTTCCCAGAAACATAAGACCTTCATTCAAAACCATTTCGATCTGACGGTGCGCCTCGGTTAGCCCTCCGCAGCGTGCCGGTTTCATGGCCACGCCATCCAGCAGACCCAATTCGATGAATTCGCGCAGTTCGACCGAGGACACCACGCCTTCATCCATGATAATGGGCAACGCACCTTGTTGTTTGAGGCGGCGATAACCGCCCAAACGATTGGGGGGCAGCGGTTGTTCGAGCACGGGCACACCCAGATCGGCCAGCTTGGGAGCAACCGCCAGCGCGGTCGCCTCGTCATAACCGCCATTGGCATCGGCCCATAGAAACCCATTGGGAACCAACCGTTTGACCATGCGGCAGAGTTCGAGATCAAATGCGGCGTCCGGTGCCACCTTGACGTTGAAATGGCTGTACCCTCGGGCCTTGCCCTCGGCGATCAATCCCTCCACTTCATCCAGCGTTCGAGGATTCAAGGTCCAGCTCAGGGGGAGGCTTGAGCGGCCTTGCCGTCCCCAAGCCCCTGCCGCAGGTTGGCCCTTCAAATGGCCCAACAAATCATGGAGGGCCAGATCGATGCCCGCCTTGCAGATGGGCTGGCCGGTGGAAAAGGAAGGGGCGATGGTGCGATTGAGGATCCCATGAATGGCGTCCAGATCCTCGGGATCGCGACCCAGGAGGGCGGGGGCGAGATAACGGGTAGTGGTGTAATACACCGACTCCACGGTCTCGTAACTCCACTTGGGCAGTGGCACGCTCTGGCCCCAGCCGGCCATTCCATTATCGGCTGTGATCCTGACCAGCACGGCCGCGCGTCCTGATGGGCGCCCGTGTTCCCCCTCGAAAAACTTGAACCGTCCCACTGTGGGATACAACAGTGGGAACGCGTCCACACGGGCGATTGTCACGCGGCTCATAGGCTGATAATGGATTCAGCCCCATCATGCGCCACGCCTCGCCCCAAGGCAACCCGTAACAGGGCCTTTTACTTCTGGCCCAGGGCCTGGTACAGGCGCAGGAGCACCTTCTCCTTGCCCAGGACTTCCAGCAGATGATAGAGGCTGGGGCCGATGGTCTTGCCGGTGCAGGCCAGGCGCGTGGGGTGCACAAGCACACCCGCCTTGACGCCCAGTTGGGTTGCAGTCCCCTTGAGCGTGGCTTCGAGCGTGGCGGCATTGAATTCGCCCAGCGCGGCAAAGGCCTCACGCAACTTCGCCAGACGCGGCCGGTTTTCGGCGCTGAAATCGGTCTGGAGACTCTCCGGGGGCAGGGTGACCCTGTCCATGAAGTAGAAGTCCGCAAAACCGGGCAAGTCCGTCATCACCTTGACCTTCTGCTGGCAGGTGGCCAGGGCGGCGCGCACATACGCGCGGTCGAAGGCATCAGGATTAAGCCCCACTTGCTTGAGCACCGGACGGCTCAATTCCTCGAACCGGTCCATGGACATCGTCTTGATGTACTCGTAATTGATCCAGTTGAGCTTGTTGAAGTCGAACCGGGCGTTGTGGCGCAAAATCTGGGGCAGGTCGAAGGCCTTGACCACCTCGTCGATGGGCATGACCTCGCGGTTGTTCTTGGGCGACCATCCGAGCAGCAATAGGTAATTCACCACGGCCTCAGGGACATAGCCCTTCTCAATGTACGTCATCATGGACGCGCCGGTGTCGCGCTTGCTCATCTTCGAGCCGTCCAGGTTGAGAATGAGCGGGATGTGGGCGTACTTGGGCGGGGTGACGCCGAAGGCCTTGAACAGCGCCAGATGCTTGGCCGTGTTGGCCAGGTGGTCCTCGCCGCGGATCACGTGCGTGATGCCCATCTCAATGTCATCGATCACATTGACGAGATGGAACACCGGCTGGCCGTCGGACCGCACAATGACAAAATCCGGATCCAGCACCTCCGTGTCGTTCAACTCGCGCTTCACGGTGCCAACCACCTGGTCTTCGATGATCACCGGTTCGCGCGTCATGCGGAACTTCACCGCGCCATCGGCGTCATACGCGAAACCCTTGTCGCGCAACTCCTGGATGCGGCGCTGGTAGATATCCGACCTCTGGGATTGAAAATACGGCCCATGAGGCCCCTTGCCGGGGGCCTTGGCGTCCCCGGTGATCGGGCCCTCATCCCATTCCAAACCCAACCAGCGCAAGCCGTTGAGGATGACCTCGACGGCCTCCTGCGTATTGCGGGCGGTGTCGGTATCCTCGATGCGCAGCACCAGGGTGCCGCCGGTATGCCGGGCATACAGCCAGTTAAACAAAGCGGTCCGGGCGCCGCCAATGTGCAAATACCCGGTGGGACTCGGCGCAAAACGAACGCGAACACTCATGATCCAATATTCCTTCCTATGGGGTGCGGCCTCGCGCATGCGGGAGCCGCCTCCCTTGACTCCCCTCCACCTTACGGATTTTGCCGGCGCTTACAAGATCAAGTGAAGGGCTCCCCATAGTCCGGCCAGTGGAAGCTGTTTTAAAGTGGATGTGTGGGCTGCCTGTTCGTTGTTCCAAGGCCTGAAAGGCTGCCCTGTTATAGCCCGGGGTGGAGCGTGCCTGGAG
>CAZIDG010000073.1:0-21314 GCA_964538065.1 uncultured Verrucomicrobiota bacterium | reverse complement strand
ACCCTGCGTGAATACATCAAGGAATCCTTGTTTTTCTCCAAGACCCAGAGTCTGCAGTTGAAAACCGTGCAGATGGACAAGGTCATCCAATCTGCGGTGGAACTGACCCAGCCCGCACTCAAGAAACAAGGCATCAACCTGGCCATTCAGGCCCCCGAAGGGGTGGAGGCCTCCGTGGACGAGGTGTTGATCCAGCGGTTGATTAAAAACCTCGTGTCCAACGCCATCGATGCTTCGCCTGCCGGCTCGCAGATACGCGTGGAGCTGGTGCGCCTGGCGCGCACCGATGCCAGCCGGGACTGGCTCCGGTTGCGGGTGATCGACCAGGGGGAGGGGATCAGCCCGGAGAACCTCAAGCGGGTGGCGACTCCGTACTTTACCACCAAGGATCGGGGCAGCAGCAGTCGAGGCTTTGGGCTTGGGCTTGCGATTTGCCGCAAGATCGTGCATTTACATGGGGGACAGCTTACGATTGACAGTGAACTAAACAAGGGCACCACTGTGCAGGTGGACCTGCCGAGCCGCCAGCTTGCGCCGGCCGGCCCCACGGTGGCCTTCTCATCATGAAGACGTTGCTGGTACTGGCTAAGAACGCGAACCTGGCCGCCGCCCTGCGGGCGGTGGTCGATCCGCTGCGGTTTCGCATCCTCTTGAAAGGCGAAATCTGGGAGGCCGAGCCCCTGCTGCGTCCGGGTCTGATCGACCTGGTCGCGCTGGACACCGACCTCACCTCCATCCAGCCCATGCATGTGGTGGACCGGGTGCGGCGCCTGGTGCCTGACTGCCCGATCCTCATCTTTGCTGCGAATCGTTCCTGGGAATGGGAGGAAGAGGCGTACCTGCGGGGCGTGCGGCAGGTGCTGCCCATGCCCGTGCGCGGGCGCCTGGTCAACGCCTTGCTCGAGCAGGTCTGTCCCGACACGGCAGAGCCTCCCCCCGCCGCGTCCCATGGAACACCGTCCCCGTCCGCCGAGGATCGCGCCCAGGAGGCCTCCCATGGCGTGCATCAGACATTGTCCATCCTGCGCGATTTTTCCTCCGTCCTGAGCCACAGCCTCTGCTCCGAGGCCCTGCTCAAGGAGTTTCTGCTCATGCTGCGCGAGATCATGGGGGTCAATCGCGCCGCCATCTTCCTGCGTCCGCCACCGCGCTCGCTCAATCCTGCGGCCGATGCGGCTGAGGACCGCCAGTTGCACAGCGCCTGCGCCATTGGCCTGGCGCCCGAGCTGCTCGAGCATTTCGCGCTTTCCCTCGATGCCGGCATTGGCGGCTATGTGGTGCGCCGGGGCCGGATTCTCAAGAAAGACTCGGAGGAGGCGTTGCGCGAGGGCGAGGTCGCCAAGGAATTTGAATTGCTGGGCGCCGAGGTGGCCATCCCGGTGCTGGATCGTGAATCGCTGGTGGGCGTCGCCTTGTTTGACAGCCCCCTGACGGGCGAATCCTTTGGCAATGAAACGCTTTCCCTGGCATTCCACCTTCTGGAGCAGCTGGGGCTGGCGATCAAGAATAGCTGGCTGTACGACCAGTTGTCCGCCAACCACGAGATGATGACCGACATCCTGAGCCAGTTGGCCGGTGGATGCGTCGTGGTGGGGCGCAATCTGGAAATCCTGCATGCCAACCGGGCCGCCCGCGCCATCTTCTCCCAGCGCGATGGCCAGGTGCTGACCCTGGATTTTTGCGAGCTGCCGCAGGTCCTGGGCGGCCGGGTGTATGACGTGCTCAAGACCGGCACGGCGGTGGCGCCGTTCAAATATGTCCCGCAGGCGGGGGGGGATAAAAGCTATCGCGTCACCATCACCCCCTTCCAGCGGCGCAACGCCAATCTCCCCAGCGCTGTCCTTCTGCTGATCGAGGACATCACCCAGGAGGAACGCGGGCAGGCGCTCGAAATCGAGTCGGCGAATCTGCGCCTCATGGCGGGCATGTCCGAACACCTGGCCCATGAGATCGGCAACGCACTGGTGCCGCTTTCCACCCACCATCAGTTGATGATCGAGCGGTGGGAGGATCCTGAGTTTCGGCTCTCGCTTGATGCCACCCTGGCCGATGGGGTGCAGCGCATCGGAAGGCTCGCGCGCCAGATGCTCTACCTGTCCCGCGAGAAATACGAGAAAAGCGAGGCCATTCCGGCGCAGCAGTTGATTGCCGAGGCCTTTGCCACGGCTCAGGCGCACTTTGCTCCCAAGACAGCCCGGCTGGTGTTCGATCCCGGTTCCGAGGTCCTCACCCTCAGCGGAGAACGCACCGCCCTCAAGCATGCCTTGAGCGAGATCCTGCTCAACGCCATCCAGGCCGGCACGGATGCTCCCGAGGCGCGTGTCCGCGTATCGCGCCAGGGCCAGGCCCCGGCGCAATCCATCCAGATCGAGATCCACGATACCGGCCCGGGCTTCACGGTTGAAACCTTGCACAAGGCCCAGCAGCCCTTCTACTCCACCCGCAACGTGGGGGTCGGCCTGGGGTTGACGGTGAGCCGCCGGATCATCGAGGGGCATCAGGGCAGGATCGAGGTCGCTCCCGCCGGGGTCAACCATCACGGCTTCATTCGCATTTCGCTCCCGCTGCGGACCCGCCCTGCGGCAGGCAATGGGTCCAATGGTGAAACCGCCATGTCTTTGTAACTTGCCAATCATGGGAAAACCGTTTAAAAGAGACGCACAACCATGAACAGAACGACTGCTTATTCGCTGGCTGCCATTGCTGCATGCGCGCCTGTCACGGCTTTTGCCCTGGGCCTGCGCATACCCGATCAGGACCCACACGCCATCGCACGGGGCAATGCCTTCGTGGCGACAGCGGATAACCCCTCGGCTGTTTTTTATAATCCCGCGGGCATCACCCAGGGGGAAGGCCACCAGGCCAGCGCCGGCCTGTTCACGGTGACCATGAATTCCCAGCGCACCGCGCCCAATGGGGCCAAGATCGATACCGAGGATGCGGTCCATGCGGTGCCGGAGTTCTACTACACCTATTCGACCACCAACTTCCCGGTTGCCGCCGGCTTGGGCGTCTATATGCCCTATGGTCTGGGCATGGAATGGCCGCAGAATTCGACCTTCAGCATGCTGACCACCAAGGGCGAGCTGGAGTACCTGACCATTAACCCCGTGGTCGCCTGGAGAATCTGCCCCCAGTTGTCCATTGCTGCAGGACCCACGGTCAACATCGGCGACACCACCTTGGAATCGCGGGCCTACCGTTTTTCCGGAGATGATGTCACCCCCGGCTTTAATGCCGGCATTCGCTGGCAGCCGCATGAGAAGCACTCGGTGGGTTTGACCTACCGCAGCGCCACCACGCTCGATTTTACCGGGGATTACCAAAGAAGGCTCCCTTCCTATCTGGTGAGCCCCGACGCCCATGCCGAGATCGATTTTCCCCAGCAAATCGTGGCGGGTTATTCGTTCCGGCCCACCCCCAATTGGAATATTGAATTCGACATCGACTGGACGGATTGGGATGCCCTGAACACAGTCCAGTTGCTCACCTCCTCGGGCGGGCTCATCCAGCCCATGGCGTTTAATTACACCTCGAGCTTCATGTACGAATGGGGTGTGACGCGCTATTTCTCCGAAGGCTGGTCCGTGAGCGGCGGCTACATGTTCAGCGAGAACTCCGTGCCCACCGAGTATTGGAGCCCGGCAGTCCCTGATTCAGACAGGCACATTTTCAGTGTAGGAGTCGGAAAAACATACAGGCGTTTCCAGTTCGACGCGGCCTACCAGTTCGCGTATGGACCGGATCGTGACATTGTGGGCAGAAACACACCGTTGTATCAAATCGACGGTGAATATCGTTTTTTAAGTCATGCAATCGCTCTATCCGTCCGCTACAATTTCTAGCTCTCCAGCAACAGCCGCCCTGCCCCGAGGCGCCGACGGTCGTGTGGATGCCAGACCGGCATCTTCCCGCCGCACCCTCATGGTCGTTGACGACGAGGAGGGCCCCCGGCAATCGCTGCGCATTGTATTCAAGGATGAATACAACATTGTGCTGGCCAGCGACGGCCTCCAGGCGATCGAACTGGTCAAGCACCAGCGCGTTGATGCCGCGGTGCTGGATATTCGCATGTATGGCATGTCGGGCACCGAGCTCCTGGAGCAGCTCAAGAGCATCGATCCCGCCATCGAGGTCATCATGCTCACCGCCTATGAGACGCTGGAGACGGCGCGCCAGGCGCTGCGCAGCGGCGCCTGCGATTACCTGAACAAACCCTTTGATATTTCCACGATGCGGGCTGCCGTCGCCAAGGCCATGGAACGGCGCGCCCTCTCGGACGAGATCAATGCCAGCCAGAAGGTGCTTGAAAACCTCAAGGAGGAAATCCGGCGCCAGCAGGAACAACAGGAGATGATCCGCACCCGCGGGGAAATCTACGCCAGCATCATTCACGACATCAACGGCCCCCTCACCGTCATCTCCGGTTTCATCGAAACCATCAACCAGCGTGTGGCGGATTCTCCACGACTCGAAGGGGATGACCTGGTCGGGGTGCGCGATCGCCTGGACCGCATCACCCGGCAAGTCAATAACTGCATCGATATCTCACGCCGCTACCTGCGCTTTCTGCGCGAGGGCCATTCCGAGTCCAGTTTCATCGGTGTCAATACCGTCCTGAACGACGTCACCCAGCTTCTGCGCCATCATCGGGCCGCGCGTGGACATCAGGTTGATGCCCAGTTGATGCCCTCTGAGTCCTACGTGAAGATCAATGGCAGCGAGTTGGTCCAGATCCTCCTGAACCTGGGCATCAACGCGCTTCAGTCCACTTCACACCCCCACCATGTCACGATGCGGGCCGAGAAGCTCACCGCCCCGCTGGACTTGGGAGCCATCAAGGATAATGGCGAATCCCGTTTCATCAACAGAGACCATTTTATCAACCATGCCCCCATGGTCGCCATCAGCGTGGCGGATGATGGTCCCGGGATAGCGCCTGATGTCCTGCCCAGGATTTTCGATCCCTATTTCAGCACCAAGGATGCGGGGGTGGGAACCGGTCTGGGATTGTCCATCGTGGTGCGGCTTGTCAAGGAAGCTCAAGGGGCGGTCTTGTTGCAAACCAGCGTCGGCCGCGGCACCACCTTTACCATCTACCTGCCCTGTCCCACGGCTGACGAACCATCCAAAGGGTGATTTTCAACCGTCAGAATGCATAAAAAAACGCCCTGTTGATCAGGGCGTTTTCGAAATGAATGCTGGATGGCCGGCTACATCTTGGCGTTGGGAATCAGGATCATGTCCACGAACTCGCCCGGATGCACCTTGAGCGGCTCTCCAGGTCCTGATTTCAATTCCGGGGGCATGCTCACATAAACCGGCAGTCCCAGTTCCACCAGGTTGTTCCACCGTGTGGGAGGCATGAACGCATCATTCAGCGGCTGCAATTGCGGACCCACCTCCAGAATCTTGCCCATGCCCTCATGACGGCTGGTGCCACGCGTGCGGACCTTGACCGCCATGTCCTTGACAGGCCGTGCATAGAATGGCTGGCGTATGTAGCCAATGATGTGATCGCTCTGCACAGCGCTGATGGTCACAATCGGCACCCCTGCGCCCACGTTCTCGCCGTTGTAGCGATGCACCATGACGATCGAGCCATCCATGGGGGCGCGCAGGGTCAGCGGACTCATCTGCGCCTCGGTCAGACGCAGCTTTTCCTCCTGGACCTTGATGGCCGCAGTGAGGGAGCTGTTTTCACCCTTGGTGGTGTTCTCCAGCTTCTGCACGCTTTGTTCGGAGGCTTTGACCAGCCCCTCCTTTTCCTGCACTTCCTTGTGCAGCGCATCCCGATGCGCCTGGGCGGTTTCATATTCGGACTTGGAGACGATCTTCTCCTCGTAAAGCTTCTCGTTGCGTTGGAATTCGGCCTCGGCCAATTGAAGGCTGACCCGTGCCGTGGCCAGCTCAACGCGGTACTTCATCCAATCCATCCGCATCTGCTCGTAATCGATGGCGGCCCGGTCGCCGGCCAGCTCAGGCGCGCGATCTGCCCGCAGCAAATCAACCTCCGCCCGGATGACGGCCAGCGAGGCGGCCAGAATCTTGGGATCGGTGGTGATCACGTCCACAATCGGGTCTCCCGCCGAGACCTTCTGGAAACGCGCCACCCGCATTTGCGCCAGGGTGCCCGCCTGGGGGCTGGCCACCTCGGTCTGGACTGTTTCAAGGCGTCCCACCATGGAGACAGGCACCACGTGTTCACGCCACACATAATAGGTGCAGGCCAAAACAACACAAAAGAGCGTGGCGGGCACGATTTTCACGCGGAACTCGCGCCATTTTCGCGCGGTCGGCATCGGAATGACAGGTTTCTCGTTCATGGCCATTACATTTCGTTCTCGTCCTGGGCCTGGAGACTGGTCACGCCCGAGACCCCGTTAAGTTCTTTCAATTCAGTCGTCAATTCATCTGAACGGCTGGGATCGCGCATCAGCAGCCGGTAGGAAAGAGCGGTTCCTTCCTTGTTCGCAAGGGCTCGTTGGCTGGCACACTGGGTGCGACTGCTGTGCCGGTTCAACACCGACATGATTTCATTAGCCTCCCCCAGGGGGCGGGACCAGTACAGGTTCACGATCAGATCATAGCGGTGGCGGGATCCAAATTCGGTGTAGAACAGGAAAAGTAATAGGCCCACGATGATGAGGCATCCAATGACCGCCGTGGCGTATTTCTGCGTGCCGCATCCCATCCCCGCCACAATGACGCCCAGAATGTAGGTCGTATCCAGCGTGTCACGCAAGATGTTGCGGAAGCGTACGATGGCAAAGACCGCCATCATGCCAAACGCGGTGATCAGATTGTTCGCCAGCACCATCATCACCAGGGATACCACCACGGGTATGAGTGCCAGCGACCCTACAAATGTCTTGGAATAGGACATGCCATTGTGCGTGTGCATGTAGGTCCAAGCCAGTAATTGACCGCAAAGGAACGATAGCATCAATCCCAGCACCACGGCTGGCACGTTGGTCGGCGCCGTTCCATAATCACCATTAAACAACCAGTCACCCATGTAATATCCTGTTGATCAGTAAGTTAAAGTTAATCTTCGGACAAAAGTTCCCTGCCCATCCTGCTATCAAACGGCGGCGGTTCGTTGATGCCGTCCTGAAGGGGGTCGTGATGTTCGAACAACGATTCACCGCAGGCAGCCACTCCTTCCACGTATTTTGCTGCGCCTGTGATAGTTAGGTTGCAGCATCGCACCAGGTCCTGGAGCCACGCCGGATAGCGGTTGGTGAATTTGATTTCCAGAATCACCCACGGCCGCATCGGATACCGCGGATTCACAACTGCCGTTGCCGCATCGAGGGTAAAGTGAGGATCGCAGCCCACCTCGCGGTCGAAGGTGACCCGCACTGCATTGTCCTGCGGGGGCATCCAAGCCTCGCGTTTGTAAAAGATATGGGCCTTGGGATAGGCTCGAAGGTGAGACATGTGGGTGCAGAACCGCTGTAACGCCACTAAGGATTTGGCGTCGTGTGGTTTCAACAAATGCTGCGGTTCGGGCGTGTGACCGGTCAGCAACCATTGCACCGCATCCCGCCGCACCCCCCCGCGCTGCTTGAGGATGCAGTTGTTCATCCGGCGCTTGATTTCGAAAAAGACGGGCGAATCGGGATGATCGTCGTAATAGCGCAATCGCAGCTTGTATCGGTTCTTGTTGCCGTTGATCGTCTCCCAGTAAAGGGTCAGTTCATCCGAGTCAAGATACAGGCTATGAACATCATACGAATAATCGTCACGGCCAGCAGAGAACTCGTCAGGTTCCAGATAGGACCTGACGAAGTCACGCGCCTGCAACGCAAGATCCTCGCTGATTTTGTATTTCAGCTCGAATCGCTGCGTCTGCATTTTGTCTTCTGCAACGGCCATCTCAGCAAAAGCGACTACATTTAAGAGAGGGACTCTCATCATGAGAGCACCCACCCTGCCATTATAATAATGTAACCAAATCGTTACAATACGCCGACACCATTCGCATTGTCAGGCGAATGTATTATCGGCATGGCGAATAAGTATTATGAGCATTAAGAATGCCAATAGAGCTCATATTATGTCAAGCTCGGTAAGAGGGGCTTCTCCCCCCGAGCACCATGGGTTGGATGGCGTTTTGGCCAGGCCGAAACCACCGCTCAAAAACACCAAAATGGCTTTGGGCGTTAAATTTATGTTGCTATGCGTCCGAAAATGTGGTGCAATCCGGGAACTATACAGGACGAAAACCACCAACATAACTAAGAGGATACTTATGCGAAGCAAAAGTATGAAGGCCTCTATTCTGGCGCTGCTCCTGGCCGGATGGGGTGTCGATAATACCAACGCAGGCACGGTCTTGCGTTACTTCTATGATAATATACCCGGCACGACGGTCGCGAGTCTTACCACTGCGACCAATTCCGCCGGTCAACTGATTTTTCCCAGCGGCCCAAATGCCGATGGATCACCTCTCCAAACCGAGGTGATCAACCAGTATTTTGAAGGCGTTCAGCCTCCCGTGCAGCCCGGTCCAAACAACTATGGCAGCATGATGGAAGGCTATCTCCTGCCTCCCGTCACCGGTAATTACACCTTCTGGGTGTCCAGCGACGATGCTTCGGAGTTGTGGATCAGCACCAACAATGCCCCTGAAGGCAAGCAGAAGGTGGCTTATGTGAGCGGTGCAACCGGCTTCCGGGCCTTTGACAGCAATGCTTCTCAAAAGTCGGCCTCCATCTCCCTGGTGCGCGGCCAGTCTTACTACATCCAGGTCATCCATAAGGAAGGTACGGGCGATGACCATGTCTCCGTGGCCTGGCAGATTCCTGACGGAAGTGATCGCAGCGTCCTGTCCATGCAGTACGTGCAGGGCGAACCCATCAGCTATTGGGCCGATCCGAGCTTCCTCAAGGAGCCCGAGAACGTCACCGTCGTGGAAAACACGACCGCGACCTTCGCGTCCGATGTGAATGCCACGGCGCCGATCGCCTACCAGTGGTACAAGGGCATCACACCGAATCCCACCGCGAAGATGGAAGGCGAAACCCTCTCCTACCTGACCATCCCCGCCAAGCTGAGCGACAATAATACCTATTATCGCCTCATGGTGTCGGCCAAGAGCGGTCTGGTGATGAGCAAGGTGGTCAAGCTGACGGTCGAGCCCGATGTGGTGGCCCCCACGGTGACCTCCGCCACCTCGTCCATGTTCAATCCGACCAAGGTCGAGCTGACCTTCTCGGAGCCGGTGAACATGAGCACGGCGACCGATCCCGCCAATTACGCCATTGATAACAGCGCGATGATCTACGGCATCGTGGCTGGCGGCGCGAACAACAAGGTGGTTCTGTATACGTCCGAATTAATGTTGGGCGCCTCCTACAAGTTGACGGTGACCGGCGTGAAGGACTTCGCGAGCACGCCCAATGTCTCCAACACGCAGACAACGATCCTGGTGCCCACCGCCATCACCTACAAGGTCTATGATGGCATCAGCGGCACCTCGACCAACGACATCCTGAACAGCACGGCCTACCAGACGGGCAACTACAGCCGCGAGTTCTTTGTCGACAAGATGGAAGGCAAGACCGACTTTGCCGATACCTACATCGGCCAGTTGCAGGCCTACCTGATTCCTCCCACAACGGCGAACTACAAGTTCTACATCGCGGGTGATGATGGCTGCCTGCTCTACCTGAGCACCGATGAGAATCCCGCCCACAAGACTGTGATCGCGGGCCATAACAGCTGGACCGGTTCCCGCGTGTACAACAGCCTGCCTGAACAGCAGTCCGCGTTCATCGCGTTGGAAGCCGGCAAGAAGTACTACATCGAAGCCGTCCTCAAGGAAGGCAGCGGCGGTGACAACCTGAGCGTGGCCTGGCAGAAGGAGGGCGATCCCGCCCCCGCCAACGGCAGCGAGCCCATTCCGGGTTCCGTGCTGGCCTACTACGGCACGCTCGGTGCGGTGTCCGTGGTCAAGAGCCCTGCGAACGTGACGGTGGGCGAACTCGGTTCCGCCACCTTCAGCCTCCCCTTGGATGGCGTGGAGGGCACACCGGTTTACAGCTATCAATGGTATCGCGATGGCCAGGTCATCCCTGGTGCCACCGGCCGTTCCTACACCATCAACAAGGTGACCCTGGCGGACAACAATGCCGCCTTCACCGTTCTGGTGAACAACGAGTTCAGCATGGCGGTCAGCGGCAATGCCCGTTTGACGGTCATTCCTGACACCGTGGCTCCTGAAGCGAAGGCGATCGCCTTCTTCACCAATGCAGTGCACGTGATCTACAGCGAGCCCGTGGACATGGCCTCGGCGCTGAATCCTGCCAATTACTCGTTCAAGTCGCCCTCCGGTGCGGATGTGACGATCTCGAGCGTGGTGTCCAACAGCCCCGCCACCGTGGTGCTCGTGACCCCGGCGTTGACCTTCGAAGGCGCCTACACACTCGCGATCAGCGGCGTGAAGGATCAGTCTGCTGCGGGTAACACCGTGAATCTCCCCGCCACATCTGTCCGGCCGTTCAATGCCGTTGTGGCGAACATCAACAACAGCCAGGCATTCTCGGTCAATGGTGACAAGCTCTACATGGAAGCGGGTGGCGCCGACATCTGGGGCACCTCCGACCAGTTCCTGTATGCCTATCGTGAAATCAATGGCAACTTCGACTACAAGGTGCATCTCCCGGCGTTGACCGCGCCCAATACCTGGACCAAGGCTGGCCTGATGGCCCGTCTGACCACCGCCGCTGGCAGCCGCCATGTGTCGAACCTGGCGACGCCACAAGGTGGCCAGAACCTCATCACTATGGACTATCGCGATGCGGTCAATGGCGACAGCAGCGATGCTCCCACGGTGCAAATCCCGGCCCACTATCCGAACGTCTGGCTGCGTCTGCAGCGCGTGGGTTCGATGTTCTATTGCTATTACAGCACCAACGGTGTGGATTGGATCCTTCATAATCAGAAGGATACCGGCACGGTTGCCGCAGGCGCGTTTGGCACGAAGGTGTTGGTCGGTCTGGCCCTGACCAGCCACGACACCAGCGTCACAGCCAAGGCCAACTTTGATGATTGGGGCAAGATGCCTGTGGTTCCCATCGAGGTGACGGGTTCCATGACCAACGCCACCATCGTTCAAAGCCGCACGATCAGCTTCACCGCTCCTGATGCGGATGGCGGACCGTTCAGCTACGTCTGGCAAAAGAAGACCTCCGGCGGAAGCTGGTCGGTCATTTCGGGCGCCACGGGCAAGACCTACACAACGCCTCCGTTGACCCTTGCCGACAATGGTGCCGAATATCGCGCCGTGTTCTTCAACTCGACCACCAACGCCTTCGGGCCCTCGGCGGTCGTGACGGTTACAGCGGACACAACGGCCCCGGTCATCGCCTCGGCTGCTTCTCTGGCCGGTGACAATCGGATGATCGTCACCTTCAATGAGTTGATGGACAGCGCCAGCGTGATCGATCCCGCCAGCTACAGCGTGAGCGGCGCCACGATCACCGGTGTGACCTATCGCGCGGACAGCCTCATGGCCGTCCTGCAGTTGAGCAGCGCCTTGACCGGCACTGCCACAGTCGGCGCCGCGGGTGCCAAGGACTACGCCGGCAATGCTGTTGCCGCAACCGTCACCAGCACGGTCGCCAACATCGCGGCCACCGACGTCGGCACAGTGGATGCCAACGGTCAGTTTACTGATCCTGTCGAAAAGGGTTACACCTTCCCGACCTCGGCCAAGGACTTCGAAGTCCAGGCCGGTGGCAGCGACATCTGGAATTCCGCCGATGGCATGCACTTCGCCTATCAACTGGCCGAAGGCAACTTCGACGTGCGCGTCCGTGTGGAAAGCCTCCGCTACGTGAGCGACAACTGGGCCAAGGCGGGCTTGATGATCCGCGAAAGCCTCGCGGGCAACAGCCGCAGCCTCAACATGGTGGTTGATCCCACCCAGGGCGCCAACCAGTGGGAGCAGAACTATCGTCCTGACACGGGTGCCGGTTCAACCGGTTGGCCCAACTCCTCCTCGGTGGGCCCGGTGACCTATCCCAATGCCTGGGTGCGTATCGTGCGTGAAGGCGATGTCTTCACCGCCCTGCGTTCAATCAACGGCACGGACTGGGAAGTGCGTGGCACGCTGACCCTGACCTTCCCGACCAACAAGGTCGTTGTGGGTATGGCTGCGACCGCTCATAACAACACCCCGGGCACCAACACGGTGGCCAAGTTCCGCGATTACAGCCTGACAGCGTTCGCCCGCCCGTCCATCACCTCGGTGGTGGGTTCGGCCACGATGGATACGGCCACGATCACCTTCAGCAAGCCGATGGTGATGAGCGCGTTGACCAACCTGGCCAACTACGCTGCGGATAATGGCCTGACCATTAACGGCGTCACAGCCAATGCCGAAGGCACCAAGGTGTTCCTCGCGACCAGCGAGCAGATTCCTGGTGCGCTCTACACCATCACGGTGAGCAATCAGATGGGCCGCGATGCGTTCTCCATGCCGACCGCCTCCAAGGCATTCTCGGCCTGGGTGTTCAGCCAGGGCGCCATCAAGCGCGAAATGTGGAACGGCATCGGCAATCCTCTGAGCAACCTCAAGGGCAGCGCGAAGTATCCGAATAATCCTGACAGTGTCGATTACCTGACCTCGATGGATAGTCCGGACCTCGGCAAGGACAACTACAGCCAGAAGATGTCGGGCTGGGTCAAGGCTCCTGCCACGGGTAACTATACGTTCTTCATCGCCAGCGATGATGACAGCGAGCTGTATCTGAGCACCGACGATCAGGCTGCCAATAAGCAGCTCATCGCCAAGGTGACCTCCTGGACGAGCTATCACCAGTACAACAAGGAAGCGGGCCAGAAATCGGCGCCCATCGCGCTCGAGGCCGGCAAGTACTACTACATCGAAGCCCTCATGGCTGAAGGCAGCGGCGGCGACAACCTGTCCGTGGCCTGGGCTCCTGTGGGTGAGACCACCCTCGCGGATGGTGAAGCCTCCATCGCTCCTGAATACATGTACGGATTCGCCAATCCTGATGCCGCGGTCCTGGCCATCACGGAGCAGCCCAAGAATGCAACGATCGAGGAAGGCCGCACGACCTCGTTCAGCGTGGGTGTCTATTCCTCGCTGTCCAACACCTACTTCCAGTGGCAGAAACAGGCCCCTGGCAGTGGCACATGGGCGAACATCAAGGGCGCCAACAGCGCCACCTACACAACCGGCGCTCTCGGCGTGGCCGCCTCCGGCACAGCCTATCGCGTGGTGGTGACCATCCCCGGTGCGGTTGCAACAAGCGATCCCGCTGTGGTGACCGTGAACAAGGACGTGGTGGTGCCTGAAGTGGTGGGCATCGCCAGCCTGAACAATTCGACCAACCTGAGCATCCGCTTCAGCGAGCCGCTCGATCCTGCGAGCGCGACGAACCTGGACAACTACATTGTCTACACCTCTGTGGTGATCCCGGTGACCGGCGCGACGATCCGCCAGGACAACACCCTCGTGGTGCTGCAACTGAGCGAAGCCCTGACCAACCGCGTGGTGGTTTGGGTTGAGAACGTGAAGGATGCCGTGGGCAACACAGTTGCCAGCGGATTCACCAGCAGCAAGAGCATTGGTCTGACCGCGCAGGATGTCGGCACCGCCGGCAACCCTGTCACCGCGGGTGCAGCATACTCGGCCATGCCGGGTGAGTTCGAAGTCGTCGGCGGTGGTGCGGACATCTGGGGCACCAGCGACGGCATGCAGTTCGTGTACAAGAAGGTCACCGGTGACTTCGACGTCAAGGTGCGCATCGTCAGCCTGCAGCAGCAGGATTATTGGACGAAGGCGGGCTTGATGGTCCGCGAGGACCTCGACGCCAACAGCCGCAACGCCTTCGTTGTGGCGATCCCGACGGGCGGTGAAAACGCCTTCCAGGCCGGCGCGCGTGCGACCAAGGGTGGAGACACCGTTGAAATCGCAAACCGCGTTCGCCCGGTGCCTTATCCGAACGGCTGGATGCGCATGCAGCGCGTGGGCGCGGACGTGAAGCTCTACTGTGGCAGCAATGGCACAGACTGGACGCTCATGACCACCGTGACCCCTGCGACCGCCTTCCCGGCCTCGGTGTACGTTGGCATGGCGGTGACCTCGCACAACAACAATGCGGGTGCCACCAGCTCGGCCCGTTTCGCGGACTTCTCGCTCACGGGTACTGCCGGTCCGTTGCTGAGCATCGGCCGCCAGGGTTCGAACATCGTCCTCTCATGGCCGGTGGAGAACGCCGAAGGCCTGATCCTCGAAACCGGATCGCCTGAAGAGGGCTGGGCTCCGTTGAATCTCCCTGTGGAGACCGACGGCGAGCGCAACTCTGTGGCCGTCCCGATCGATGCGGCCAAGCGCATGTTCCGCCTGACGGAATAGTCATTCGCGGTAACTGAACATTACCTTGCACAAAGAGACCGGAGTTCGCTCCGGTCTCTTTTTTTTCTTTGCCATTCGCGGCCGGATCGGGGAAGTTGCAGTCATGGATCCCTTGAGAGACACGGTGACCCTGTCACGCGCAGAAGTGGAGTCATTGAACCAGAAGCTCGCCGACATGAGGCACACAGTGAACAACTGCCTGGGCCTGATCACGGCTTCAGCAGACATCCTCGAGCGCAAGCCGGAAAGACTGCCCAGGATCATCGAGCATTTCCATAAGCAGCCCGATCTGATTGTTCAGGAAATGATGCGCTTCACGGACGAGTTTGAACGCATCCTCAGGGTCCCGGAAATGACCGGGGGTGAGCCGCCGGAGAAGCCCCTGGGTTAGGCAGGCTATTTGAGGGCGATTTCAGCGGCGTGGCGGTCCAGGCGCATGGCGATCTGGTTCAAGGGGAGCACCAGTTGTGCGGCGCCCATCTTGATCGCCTCGCGTGGCATGCCAAACACCACGCAGGATGCCTCATCCTGGGCCAGGGTCCGCGCCCCCGCCTCACGCAGCTTGAGCATGCCTGCAGCTCCATCAGCGCCCATCCCGGTCAGCAATGCGGCCATGCTGTAGGGAGCGGCGCCCGCCTTCGCGGCGGAATCGAACATGATATCCACGGCGGGACGCTGATGGTGCACCATGGGTCCATCATTGAGCTCCACCTTGTAACCCGCGCCATCCCATTTGAGGATCATGTGGTGGCCGCCGGGCGCGATGAGGGCCAGGCCGGGCCGGACGGCATCTCCATGCCGGGCCTCGCGAACTTCAAATGCGCACAGATCGTTGAGCCGGTTGGCAAACGCCAGGGAAAAATAGGCCGGGATGTGCTGCACCACGCAGATGCCGGGCATGTCCGCCGGCAGCGCCGTCAGAATCGTTTTGAGCGCTTCGGTGCCGCCCGTGGAGGCCCCCAGCAAAATGAGGTGGCGCGAGGCATATTGTCGTCCCGATCCGGGGAGCCTGGGGGCCGCAACGGCGGCTGGCGCAGGCCTTGCGGCCACATTGGCGAGGGGGGAGACGCGCTGGGCGGCCGTTGTCAACGGCTTTGGGGCAGGGACCGCCGGTGGGGTCTCTGGCATCGCGCAGGGCTTCAAATGGGCCTGGGCTGCAGCCTTGATTTTCATCGCCAGTTTGGTGCCGTCCTCGAGGGCGGACATGGAGCCGCTGGGCTTGCAGAGGACATCGACGGCGCCGTATTGGAGCGCCTCGAGGGCTTTGGCGGAACCTTCGCTGGTCAGGGAACTCAGAATCACCACGGGGATGGGCCGGTGCTTCATCAGCACTTTGAGAAAGGTGATGCCATCCATGCGCGGCATTTCTATGTCCAGCGTGAGCACGTCCGGGTTGAGCTGCAAAATCTTGTCGCGGGCCACATAGGGATCAATGGCAGTCCCCACCACCTGGATTTCCGGATCGTGGGACAGGCTGTCGGTGATGGCTTTGCGCACAAGCGCGGAATCATCCACCACCAACACGCGGATAGGTCGGTTAGTCATGGCTTCAAACTCTGTTTAAACATGGCCTCCACGGCTTCGAGCTTCTCGTAGGTGAGAATCATGTAGCGTGGTAATTGATCGGCTGACAAGCCCAGCACCTGCAGGGCTTCGGCGCGGCCGCGCAAGGCAAAGGCCTGGTGCCCATACCCAAAGCCCATGAAATGGGCGATCATGTTTCCCAGATACACAAAGGCGGCCATGCGTTCGTGAGGAGCCGCCAGCTCCGGTTGATGGTGGAACCAGACCGGAGCCACCAGGTTGGCTGGGAACTGCCATTTGGCCATGAGGCGTCCTCCGATCTCCGCATGTTGGACACCGAGGATTTTCTTCTCGGTTTCCAGCAGCGAGGACTGGTTGGTTTCGGTTTCCGCCACCAGGTTGGCGTATTCGCTTTCCAGGGCATCGGAAAGCACGATCTTGCCGATGTCGTGCAGGAGTCCTGCTGTATAGACCGTGTTGGAGTCCTCATGCAGTTCATCTGCAATGCATTGAGCCGCAATGGCGCTGGCCACTGAATGTTTCCAAAGCTCGCCCGTGTTGATGCCGTAGCCCTTTTTGGGAGGGCTTAATAAACGCTGGCCGCTGACCACTGCCACCACGCGGTACACTTCGTTGAAACCCAGCCGGGTGACGGCATCGTTCAAATCGTCCGCAGGCATGGCTCCCCGGAAAAAGGCGCTGTTGCACAGTTGGAGCACATTGGCCGTCAGGGAAGGATCGAACGAAATGCAATCCACGACCTGACTGCTGTCCGAATCCGGTTGATTCAACACGGTCAGCAGCTTGGGAAGCACCTGAGGGGCGGGGGGCAGATGTTTTACTTTGCTGATATACTCGTCCAAATCCTTCATAGCGTGCTGCTTTTAAATTGTCCGGAGGCCTTGACCCAGACCTCTCCTGTGGCCACCTTGAGGTAAATCGAGCGGCTGATCAATCCGCCCACCTGTTCGGCCTGAATCGTCAGGTTGTGGTACTCGCAGACGGTCTGGAGGGCCTCGTAGTTGCGTTTGCCGATATTGAAAAAACCCGTGGTGTCCATGACCTGGGCGCCCCCGGCGACATAGAGGAGGATGCGTCTCTTCTCGGCACCCAACTCATAGGCGGAACGAAACAAAAGGGCGATGCCCGTGTCCAGGAACATGGAGGGAACTTCTGCAGCCTTGGCCATGTCCAGTCTCGACGAGGGGAGCATGATGTGGAGCATGCCTCCCACCTTCGCAATCGGATCGTAAATGGCAATGCCCAGACAGGACCCGAGGGAATGCGTCGTGAGCACGGTTTTGGGATTTTTGCTCACGCCATACTCCGCAATGCCCACGACATGGTATTCGAATCCGCTGGCCGGCGAAGCGAGCGAGGATTCGTAAGAGCTTTTTGGTTCGGTATATCCCATGTTTATGTGCTGCTGGTCCCGATAGCCATCCCTTGTTGCAGATGACTCCAACTTTGCCCGGGGCGCAGGTCCACGGTGCAGAGACTATTTAATTTTTTGATAAATACTTGGCCGCAAACATTTAAGCGGAACGTTCAGACCCGTTAAACTCTCGGCATGCCCGATCAATATATACCCATTGGGCACCAACTGGCGGGCCAGTTGGTTGACCAGTCGTTCCTGCGTGGGGCGGTCAAAATAAATCATCACATTTCGGCAAAAGATCACCTGAAACGTATCACTGAATGCATAGGGCTCCAATAAATTCAGATTCTCAAAATGCACCCGTTCCTGGAGGTTGCTCTTGACCCGGAAATAGCCATCCCACTCGTTGACCCCGCGCTGGAAATACTTGCGGACCCATTCCGCCGGCATGGAATTGAGCCGTTCCTTTTGGTAAATCCCTTGCTGTCCCTTGCTCAGGGCCTTGGTGGAGATGTCTGTGGCCAGAATTCGCCAGTCCCAGCCGCCCAGGGTGGGGAAATGCTCCATCAGATAAAAGGCGATGCTGTAGGGTTCCTCGCCTGTGGAACAGGCGGCACTCCAGATGTTGAACTGCTTCTGGCTGTTGCCAATCAGGGAAGGCAGAGCGGTTTGCACGAGGAACTTGAAATGATCCTCCTCACGCAAAAAATTGGTGAAATTGGTGGTCAGGGCGTCCACGACCTGCGTGATTTCATCTTCATCGCCGGATTTCTGCAAATAGTCGCAATAATCGGCCAAAGTGCCATGACCGTGGTGACGCATGCGTTTGGCCAGGCGTGCCCGGATCAGGTGTTGCTTCCCCTCGTGAAGTCGAATGCCACTGCGCGCATACACCAGTGAGATGATGTACTCAAAGGCCTGTGCCTCCTCGTGAGCCGTTGTTTCAGTCATGAGCACCATGTATTGCTGTTTATTACACCACAGTAACCGAACCTTTTAGTATATCGTCATTTTGGGGGCGGACTTGAGGCCATTTTGCCTTATCGGACGGTGTGCCTTTAAGGTTGAACAAATCATCCCATCCATGGTGGAAGTCGTTACTGGAATGGGTGTTGGACGACGGGGGGCGGCGCTCGATCTGACTGAACGATCGTTGGCTGACCCTTGATTACTGCCCATGGCTCCTTCCGGGGTTGACCCATTCCTGCGATTGGGCCACTCTCAGGCCATGGATCAGCCAGGCCTCATTCGCGCGGTCATATTCGATATGGATGGCGTGCTCACGGATTCCGAACCGCTGATCTGCGAGGCTGCGGTGGCCATGTTTCACGAGCGCGGGGTGCGGGTGCAGCCCGAGGATTTTGCCCCCTTCGTCGGAACAGGGGAAAACCGCTACCTCGGCGGGGTGGCGGAACAGTATGGATGCAGGATCGATTTGGCTGACGCCAAACGCCGCACGTATGAGCTTTATCTTCAAATGGTTCCTGAACGTTTGAAGGCTTTTCCGGGCGCCACGCATCTGGTTCGGACATGCCGCGCCAAAGGGTTGCGCATCGCCCTGGCTTCAAGCGCCGACCCCATCAAAATCCAGGCCAACCTCGCCAAGATCCAACTGCCTGCCGGGCAATGGGATGCCATTGTGTCGGGCGAGGATGTCACGCACAAGAAGCCTTCACCCGACATTTTCCTGGTCGCCGCGCAGCGGATGGGACTTCGTCCCGAAGCCTGTGTGGTGGTGGAGGATGCGGTGCATGGAATTGAGGCTGCCAAGGCAGCGGGGATGCGGTGTGTGGCCGTGGCTCAGACCTTCCCGGCGGGATTGCTTCGGGAAGCCGACCTGGTCAAACAGTCGCTGGAAGACCTGTCAGTCGAGGAACTCCTCGGGCACAATCATAATAAATAACTGTGGCGCAGGGGGATTGCGTCGAAGCAACGCCGTAAATGGGCATGGATGCCCGGGGTGGAGGGTTAATCGCCTCCGCCGAAGCCACCCAGAATCTGACGCCGCCGGGCCCACATCCACAGGCTCAGGGTCGTGCTGTGGTTGGTGGCAGCGACCTGAACACCGTGGACCTCGTTTGCAGTGGTGGAATGATGCGAACGGCTCCTAAAGCCACTGCATGCGGTTGCGCCAGCCTTGGTTTTTAGGGTCTTCAGTTTTTGTTTGCCGGTCATAGGTGAACGCCGGGGCACACGGGTGGTGCAGGGTTTTTTCATGCCTCAGGTTTTTGGCACAAAACATCCTCCACCGGCCTTCAAAGGGTGGTATCGGCATTTCAGACGAAAACTTGAGGAAAAAACGGCGTTTTCATGGGGGGCCACCGTATGTTTCAAGGCCTTGGGCGGACGCTTCTTGCGCGCTTGATACTTTTTGATTTCATTTTTTCCCTGTTCACGCCTTGATGTAGTTGTTTGGGAGCAGGCATGGCAGATAACTCCAGTTTTCTCAGCGTAAACGGGGCCTCGCGGCATTTTGGCGGCCACAAGGCGGTCGATGACGTGTCGTTTGAACTGGGGGAGGGATCGCTTGCGGCGGTGATTGGTCCCAATGGGGCGGGGAAGACCACGCTATTCAACCTGATCGCCGGGGCCCTTCCGTTGACTTCGGGACGGATCACCTTCCAGGGCAAGCCGATGCTGCATCCGGAGGCCGCCTGCGCCCTGGGTGTGGCGCGCACGTTCCAAAATGTGCGGCTGTTTCGTGAGATGACCGTGCTCGAAAACATCATGGCCGCCATGGGGGGGATCGATTTTACACGGGGCTCGCTTCCGCTTTCGCGTCCGTGGCATCAGGAGCGGCTGCGCATGAAGCGGGCGTTTTATCTGCTGGAGGATGTGGGGCTGGGGGACCTGGCCGGGCGGATGGCGGGGGATATTCCCTTTGGACAGCAGCGGTTGGTGGAGATTGCGCGCGCCCTGGCGCTCAAGCCGCGGTTGCTCCTGCTGGACGAACCGGCGGCGGGGCTCAATGCGACGGAGACCGACGCCCTGGGGGCATGGATCCGGCGGATCCACCAAAACAACGTGTCCATCCTGCTCGTGGAACATGACATGACGCTGGTGATGAACACGGTGACGCGGCTGCTGGTGCTGGACCGCGGGCGGCTGATTTTTGACGGGGATCCGGCGGGGGCGCGCAAGGATGCCCGGGTGTGCTCCGCCTACCTGGGAGCGGAGGCCTGACACATGCTCAAGATTGTCCATCTTTGCTCCGGCTATGATTCCCTGCGGGTGTTGCACGGGGTGTCGTTGAATGTGAAGCAGGGTGAGATCGTGGCCCTGCTGGGCGCCAATGGCGCAGGCAAGAGCACGCTGCTCAAGACCGTGGCCGGCCTGCTGCCTCCCATGGAGGGACGCATCCTGTTCCAGGACCGCAATCTGGCGGGTTGGGCGGCGCATCGCATGGCCGCGGCCGGGGTGGCGTTGGTGCCTGAAGGCAGGGGCTTGTTTCCCGGGATGACGGTCCGGGACAATTTGCGCATGGGGCTGTACGGGAGGGCGCTCACTGGCACCGACATACGCCGCCGCATGGAACAGGCCTGCGAGGCCTATCCCGACCTGCGCGAGAAGCTGGACCAGCGGGCCAGCGAACTGAGCGGGGGCCAGCAGCAGATGCTTGCCCTGGCTCGGGCATTGATCAGCCAGCCCAGGGTGTTGCTGCTGGATGAACCGTCCACGGGCCTGGCCCCGCTGCTGGTGGCCGAGATGCTCAAACGCATCCAATCGCTTAAAACCACGGGCATGGGAATCATCCTGGCGGAACAGAACGTGCAGGGAGCGCTGCGCATTGCCGACCGGGGGTATGTGCTCAAGAATGGGCGGATCGTTCTGGAAGGCCCCTCCCGTGTCCTGGCCGAATCCGAGGAAGTGCGCCACGCCTATTTGGGAAAGTGAGCTTGGGAAGCTCACATAAGGATGCCCCCTGGGGGAAAAGAGCCATTTGAACCATCGCGTTTGAGTTGCAAAGGCATGGTTTGACTAGTTTTACGGAAGTCATTACTGGTAGAGACGATACAG
>CAZIDG010000072.1:0-21438 GCA_964538065.1 uncultured Verrucomicrobiota bacterium | reverse complement strand
CGAAGAGTGATAACATACCCTATAAGTAAAACACCAGCATATTGATGCAAGCCGATATTATTACCTGAAACAGCGGGTGGACGCATTTGGAAATTCACTCACATTTGAGTAGCTTCAAGGCAATATTCGAAATTAAACCACTTCGACATGGGCCGTCTTTTGATTGCCTTGGAGGATCTCCAAATTCTAATAGAGGTCCCGTCCTCTTTCAGGGAGGCATCCCAGAGCGTGACGTCGGACCGGGCCACTCCCTTCCATACCAGGTCGTTGGACAAGACTGGGGTAATGAAGTTCGATTCTCCATCTGGCATGTATTCTCTTAACTGATTGCATCCCAAAGATTACCGCATAAGAATGAAATTCAACATTTCATGAGATTGCTTCTTAGCCCCACGTCCGGCGTAAAAATAACACGTCTCCATTCCCCACTCCCCTCATTCCAATGGCGAATAGGAAATGCGTCCCCGTACGGAAGAATCCCGCCAAAGTATTGCTCGTCCGCATGGTCCCAAACATCGATTTCAAGTGTAATCCCATGATCCAGCAGTATTTCATTCGCCGTCAAGTACATGCGACTATCCTTGCTGTTAAACCTAATGGGATCGGGATCGTATATTCTGACTAACTCGACCTGGTCATAGGCACAGTTCCCTTCTTGTCCAATGATGCCCGTCAGGCCAGTTTGCGTTTTCCGGGTATCATAATGCGCGAAAAGCAAGATGCTCCCAAATTGTCCTACCAGTGAAAGCGGTTTTTAAGTTAATGTTTTACTCCTTCATCCTGCTCCCATTTTACCCGAAAATGGATGGTTATACCGTCGACTGAAACGTCCCTATCGGATCCGTTTCTTGGTTCCCTTTATTATTTCCAAAAGCGTCTGATTGGGAAGCCCTTGATGCCATCGCCGATCGTTGTAGAAGGGGAAGAACTCCCGTAACCCCTCCCGCAACGCCGGGACTGTTCCGTAATCGTGCAAATAGACATGCTCGTATTTGACCGTGCGCCACAGCCGTTCGACCATCACGTTGTCCAAGCATCGCCTCCGCCCGTCCTGGCTGATCCGAGTGCCACCATCAAGCACCGTTCCAATCCACTCCCGGCTGCTGAACTCCGCCCCCTGGTCTGTGTTCATGATGTCGCCCGCCGGTCGCTACGTGCGACGACATCTTTATCATTGTCCATTTTTGTTTCATGACCATGGTTTTCCTTACTTAATCACTGGTTCTAATTTTGGGGAGCACGACACTGAGTGCTTTGGGGACTTGTCCGGATGGATGTAATTGCCTGGCACGCTGGCTGCTTGGAAATGTGACCGAGATTGGTACATGCAAACATTTGGAGACCCATATCGTGAATCGTGCACGGCGCTGGGCGCCAGCCCGGCTTGTTGTGGCACCAAGGAGGAATTGTGTCGAGTACTCAAGGAATTGAATCTGCTGGTGGAGATTTCACAAACGCTGGAGAGCAGCCTGGAACTGCGCGATGTAGTCCGGCCAATGCTTCAGCGGCTTGCCGATGGCATGGGCATGAGGAGAGGGGCCATCACAATCGTCAATCAAAATACCCACAAAATCAGCATTGAAGAAGCGGTGGAGTTAAAGAATTGCGAATTACAAAGCCATTATCTGCTGGGTGGCAATGCCCTCATTGAAAAAGTCATTCAAACTGGCCAGCCCCTGATTGTCACCGATCTAGCCAGCGATGAAATGTTCCAGGATGGTTTGTCATTCTCTACCGTTAAAGCCGCGCGCACGGGCAAACAAGTTTCGCTCATTTGCGAGCCAATCAAAATTGGGGAACAGGTGGTGGGCACACTGAGCGTTGAACGCGAAGCCGATGGTGTTGAACATTTGGCAGCGGATCGGCGTTTGCTGAGTTTGATTGCGGCGATGGTGGCTCAGGCAGTCGGTTTGCGGCAGGCGGCCCAGCATCATGTCGAGTCCCTGGAACAGGAAAACAAGCGTCTGCAGGAGCAGATCGAAAACCATTTCAAACCGCCGCAAATGGTGGGTAGTTCCAGTGCCATGCGCATTGTCTACCGCCACATTTCACAAGTGGCTGCCAGCCGGACCACGGTTTTGATACGCGGCGAGAGCGGGGTGGGCAAGGAACTGGTGGCGGCGGCCATTCACGAGCAAAGCGACCGCAAGAACAAGGCTTTCGTGAAGTTTAATTGCGCTGCATTGCCCGAATCCATCATTGAAAGCGAGTTGTTTGGGCATGAAAAGGGGGCATTTACCGGCGCGCTCACGATGCGACGCGGTCGTTTTGAGGTTGCCACGGGCGGCACCATATTTCTTGATGAGATTGGCGATATAACGCCCGCCACGCAGGCAAAATTATTACGCGTGCTGCAGGAGCGGGAGATCGAGCGAGTGGGCAGTCATACCCCCATTAAATGTGACGTTCGAGTGATTGCCGCCACCAGTCGCAATCTGGAGACCATGATGGAATCGGGGCAGTTCCGCCCGGATCTTTATTATCGTCTGAACGTTTTTCCTATTTACGTGCCCGCCCTTCGTGAGCACCGCACGGATATCCTGGAGCTTGCCAACTATTTTGTCGAAAAATTCGCCAAAACGACCGGAAAACCCATCCGACGCATTACCACGGCTGCCATTGACATGTTAATGGCTTATCATTGGCCAGGGAACGTGCGGGAACTCGAAAATTGTATTGAGCGCGCCGAATTACTTTGCGAGGGCGACGCCATCGAGGCCCATCATTTGCCTCCCACCCTTCAGATGACCAGCCCGGCCGGAGACAAGGCGCATGGAACCCTGGAAAGCGCCTTGGGCGCGCTTGAATATGAGATGATCATTTCGGAACTTAAACACTGCCGAGGAAATATGGCTCAAGCTTCTCGCAATCTGGGTTTGACGGAGCGCATCATGGGGTTGCGTGTTAAGAGATTCAAAATCGATATCAAACGATTCAGGACATAACAGACCCTATTGCGTAGAACTTTAGACGGCGCTTTCAGTTGGCTACTTTTGAACAAAACGGGCAGATCACTGCAACTTGCTCAAAGAGCTACAACAGCGCACCGGCGTATTGAAGTGGAAATATGCGCGGCACACAGGTTTTTGATTGTGATATATTGGCTTGGAGCAAAGTGCTTCAACCAACTGACTGCTGGATACGCGCGTATGGTTGCGGGGAACCCAATAAAATATGGACTTCTCCTGGAGCGGGAAATGCCAGCACGTGAGAATACTCGTGCCACCACCGCGAACGACATTTCCACCACATGGTCACATCAATCTATGCCCACCATCACATTGCTGGCTTTGATCACGGCGTAGGCTTCCTGTCCCTTCTTGAGTTTGAGTGATCGTGCAGCTTCACTGGTAATGACGGAAGCCATTTCAATTCCGGGTGCCAGCTCGATAACGACCTGGGTGCTGACGGGTCCTTTCGAAACAGCTTTAATATTTCCTTTGAGAACGTTGCGAGCACTGAGTTTCATAGTATGTATGTAATGGGTGTTGAGTCGGTTAAAGGTTATATCTTCATGACGTACGGCCGATGAAGTCATACCAAACAATGATATGAAGTGGCGTGGATTGCCTTTGATTATCCAGCGTTTTCAACATAATGCCCATGCGTTGATTTTCAAACGACAGAATTGATTTTAATGGCCCAATCCGCCTTTCTTAAACAGCGAGGGATTTACCACCGCTGCGCCCATGTTTAAGGCTGGAGTTTCCCACTTCCATTGACCACCATCAATGCCACCTCCCAATTGGAGAATTTCGCGAAAACGCCTTCCAGATTGAACGTCCGGCACTGTGAAAGCAGACTTAAAATCTTCCACATGTGAATCCAAGGCATGACTGACTAACACTTCGAGTTCCAGGGAGAGATATGTTTGACGAGAGTGCGTGATCCCACAGATGCGATGAAGCTGGTAAAGCAAGATAAAAGGAGGACTGTCAACTGTCGCATCAAAGAGTACCACGGGTTTGATGCCCGAGTCATCCAGGTCTGAGAGCTGCGTCAAAGCAAGGGCAGTAAGTTCCCATCCTTTTTCAGCGGCGCCCGCTGGCAATGACCTTGCATGGCGTGCAATCGGTCCGTCAACGCCGCCAAGCCGGATGGGTTTCAACCGCTTGTATTGGCAGCAATGAATGCCTGGCTGGTAGTTGTAAACGACGAATGGCATAAGAGGTCAGGGACGGCATACAAGGGAACGAAGCTCTTCATCGGTAAGAGCCCGCTTAAGCCGGGAGGAATGCGTGCGTACTTTCTTTAGCAAAGCGGGAAGAGCGGTTGTGGCCACCTCCAGACCAAGGCGCTGCAACTCATGGCTGAGTAAGTGAGTCCCAGAATGGCGCCCAACCAGGAATATTGATGGGGCGCGTCCGACTTCCGCAGGGGTAAACGGTTCGTAAGTACGCTTGTCGCGCAACAGGCCACTGCAGTGGATGCCCGATTCGTGTTGAAAGGCAGCGGTCCCAACCACCGGTTTGGAAACCGACAAGGGCCGTCCGGAAAAACGGGCGACCAAGTCGCTGAGATGCCAGAGTTCACGGCTACGGATGCCGCAGTCCTTGCCCAGAGCGACTCGGAGTGCCATGGCAACTTCATCCAGGGCGGCATTTCCGGCACGCTCGCCCAGACCATTGACGGTTACGCTTGCAGCGTCTGCGCCTGCTTCAAAGGCGGCTATTGTGTTGGCCGTTGCCATCCCCAGGTCGTTGTGACCGTGAAATTCAAGGGCAAGTGTGGGGACGGCGTTGTGCACAGCATCGATTAACCGGTAGGTTTGCAGTGGAGTCAGGATGCCTACGGTATCGGCCAGGCGCAAACGAGACAGTCGCTGGGCGGCCGCCATGCGTGCAAACTCAATCAGAAATTCCGGTTTGGCTCGAGAGGCGTCTTGTGCGCCTATCGAAAGTTGGTTAAACGCAGAACCGTACTGCTCTGCAAGATGTTGCATGGTTTCAAGCACCCACTTCCGTTTTTTTCCCCATGCACTCAAATGAATGTCGGACACAGGCAAGGAGAAGTGGGCGCCGTACACGCGGCATCGGGCTGCCGCCTCGAGGTCGGAAGCGGTCGCTCGACACCAGGTGATGAGCTTGAATGGCAAACCAAGAGCTGCAACAGCATTGATGTCACCGATTTCGGATTTTCCCATCGCTGGAATACCCATTTCAACTTCGGGCACGCCTGCCTTTGCCAACGCCATGGCAATGGCGAGCTTCTCCTGGCGATGAAAGACCACTCCGGCAGCTTGTTCACCGTCGCGCAGAGTGGTATCGATGATGTAGGGAGGCATGGTAAGAGGCAAAAAGATGATGAGCGCTCCATCCACGTGGAGTACCCCACCGCTCAGGCCAGCACATGCTCTTTGGCCACGGTATCGTTTTCGATGGCATCCAGAATGGCGTCGGCCACCTTAGTATTAACCTCTTTATACCATACATTTTGCGGGTGGACGATCACGATGGGGCCATGGTCGCAAGCCTTGAGACAGCCGGTGCTTGAAACCATCACGCCATCAAGGCCGCGGTCACTGGCCTCCTGCTCGAAATATTGAAGCAGTTGAGCGGACTCTTTCTTGTGGCAGACACCCTGTGCGCCTGTTGCACGAAAACTGCCACACACAAATATATGATGGGTAGGTTTAATCATAGGATTAATTATAATGCTGAGTTCGATCGATAAAATCATTACATGCAGCCAGTCCCGGTGCCCCGGCAGGACACCCCTGCACCACAGCCGACGGCATGGCGTTTCATGGTGGCCGGAATGGGGTGATTGGCATAAACTGCACGCAAGCCCTCATCTATAAGACCTTCCATCTCGATGACTTTGATGCCTGCTTGTGTGAGTACGCTCATGGGTTTCTGACCGGCTGCGGCCACCAGGAAGGCACGGCAATCTTTCAATAACTCGGCCAACTCGGTCCAACGGTCGCTACCGTTGCCGGGTTCAGGGGCCTGGCGGATTTCCTTGAGGCGGAAGGCCCCCGCTTGCGTGGGGTGTTGTTCAAAAATATGAAGCCGGCGGGCCTCGCCAAGATGCTCATTAACGAGCACGCCTTCCATCGTGGCAGCCGCGACATAAGGTCTCTGGGATTCTTCCATAGGGTTCAGGGTAGTGGCTGCGTAATATGCTAAAGAAGAAATCTGGCTCGCACTCATTTTCTCGCCGATATACCCGACCGCATCGGCGCGACAACGAGCACAATGTGTTACCTGTGGCACATGCAGCCCGCATTGGAGACGTATTCTGGCAGTGAGCTTGGAATCGGGCGGTTCCATTTCGGCAAAGACCGCACCTTGCACAGGCACCAGCGGCACCACGTTCATGACATCCACTTTCAGGGCCGCCATTGCCTGGGCAATCTCCGGAATATGATGATCATTAATTCCAGGGATGAGAATGCTGTTGATTTTTACCACGATGCCACTGGCTTTGAGTCGGCGAATGGCCTCATGCTGGCGTTCAATGAGCAGCGAGGCGGCTGCCTCGCCACGCAATGGCCGCTTGCCATCACGGATCCACGCATAAATCTTCGCGCCAATTCCGGGATCCAGCGCATTTAAAGTGATGGTGGCGTGGCTGATCTTAAGTTCGGCCAGTTCCTCAATAAATGGGTCAATGCCGAGGCCATTGGTGGCGACGCACAACATCAGTTGGGGAAACCGGGCATGCACCCGACGCAAGGTTTCCATGGTTTCCTCGGGATTGGCAAATGGATCGCCTGGGCCCGCCAGACCTGCCACGGCAATTTCCGGGCGTTGGCTGATGATGGACGCCAAATATTCAACAGCCTGCGCAGGCGCAAGTATTGTGCTGGTCACGCCCGGGCGGCTTTCATTAATGCAATCAAACTTACGATTACAAAAATTGCATTGCAGATTACAGCGAGGCGCCACCGGCAAATGAACGCGCCCAAAACGATGTCGTGCCTCGGCGTCAAAACAAGGGTGTCCGCGAAAGGGAATGACGGTGGATGGTGTGTTCATAGATAACTGTAACCGACACTGGAATTGTTCTGTTTTGCCTCCAGAATGGTGTTGACGATCCGGTCGAATAATTGCTGAGCTCCTCGATAACCGATGTGCAACATGCGTTGTCCCCCCAGGCGATCATGAATTGGGAAGCCCACGCGGATCAACGGGGCGCATGTTTCGCGGACCATGGAATAACCTTTGCTGCTACCAAAGAGCAAATCGGGTTTGATTGCCTGGGCGCGCTCGGCAATCAAGGCATGATCGGCCCCCTCCAATACTTCCAATTCGGCCGCATCGTCCAGAACTTCACTCAGGCACTTTTTCAGGCCACGTTTTTTGCTGCCAGTGGCACAGAGCACAGGTCGAATCCCGATTTCACCCAGAAACGAGGCCATTCCAATGACCATATCCGGGTCGCCAAAAATGGCTGCGCGCTTGCCAAACACGTACTTATGCCCGTCCACGAGGGAATCAACCAGTCGGCCGCGTTCGTCCTGTATGGAGGGGGATAAAGCACAGCCTGTTAGCTGTTCAAGCGCTGCAAAAAAGCGGTCTGTCTCGCGCAAACCGATCGGCAAGCCCAAGGCGACACGGGGTACGCCAAACTGGCCGGCCAGCCAGGCTGCGGCCGTGTTATCACGAGAGGCAAGAGTCTTTCCAAATTCTAAGGAGGCCGGGGCGGCACCCATGTGGCGGATCCTCTCCAATGACGTGCCTCCTGGCTGCAGCCTCTGGTACTCACTCCATGTAGGGCCATCCAGTGTTTGCGAGTAATCGGGCAATAGCGTAAACCCCGCTTTCATTTCCCGCAGCATCTCCTTCAGATATCGTAAATCCTCTGGCGACACGAAACCGGGAAAGACATTGATGTCTGCATGCTGCGGACCTCCTTGGGCAACCTGGCGCACCACGGCCAGCACGGTGTCGTGGAAACCATCAGTGTGTGTGCCCACATAGCTGGGCGTTGACACATGTATCAATGAGGCTGCAGTTTCATTCGGAAACTCCGCATGATAATCTGCCAGAATTCGCGGCACGTCCTCACCAATCGTTTCTGCCAGACAGGTGGTGGCAATGCCAATCGCAACAGGATGGTATTGGCGGTTGACATTGTGCAGGCCGGTTTTGAGATTGCGTGCCCCACCGAACACGGTGTCTTCCTCTGAAAAGCTTGATGAGGCGATGTCCACCGGTTCACGAAAGTGGCTAATGAGATACCGCCGAATATATGTGGCGCACCCTTGGCTTCCGTGTAAGAAAGGCACACAGTTTTCGATTCCGCTGAATACCACGCATGCTCCCAGGGGCGCGCACATTTTGCAGGCATTGCGAGCCGCAGGAGCATCGGTCTCGGTTATGGTTGAGGGCGTAATGGCGTCCTTCATGGCTCTCCCCCATTCAAAAGAGCAGCTTGCGCTGGCTGGTGATTGTTTCGCGCGTCCTCCGTTGCAAAAGATTCAGGTTGTATTTTGCTTTTGGTCCTCCGGGGGACAAATTGCCAGACCGGGCTCATCACAGTGCAATGAATCTCGCGGGCGAAATGCAGCATGCCTTCGAACCCCGCAAGCGGAATTTTGCGTTCGTGATTATGGTCGCAGAAACCGACGCCAAGCTTGTAGGCAATGGGGCGTTCCTTAACCCCACCGATGAACAGGTCCACATCCAGCTCGAGAATAAATTTGGCCAACTCAAGCGGATTGGAATCATCCACAATGACCGTGCCCTCATCGCATATTTCCCGCAACAGGGCGTAGTCCTCGGCGTTGCCCGTCTGTGTGCCAGCCAGGACCGTTTTAATTCCCAGCAAATTAAGCGCTTTGACAAGGGAAAACGCCTTGAACGCTCCGCCTACATAAAGTGCGGCCTTTTTGCCCGCCAGTTTTTCACGGTAGCGCAACAGCTCAGGATAGACCCGGTCCACTTCGCGTCTGACAAGGTTTTGTGCGCGCTGGAGAATGTCCGGATCCCCAAAATGCCTGGCAACGTCGTACAGTGCGGCGGCTGTGTCTTCGATTCCAAAAAAGGAAACCCGGCGCATGGGAATGCCATGGTTGCGTTCCATCAGCTTGGCCAGGTGGGTCATGGATCCGGAGCATTGCACCAGGTTGAGTTTGGCCCCATGACATCGGCGGAGATCATCCACCCGTCCATCCCCGGTGATCGTTGCCACAACCTGGATTCCGATTTCCTCGAAATAACGGCGGATGATCCAGGATTCACCGGCGATGTTGAAATCTCCGAGGATGTTGATGCTGTGTGGGCCGATGCCATCTGTGGGGCGTGTACCAACCAATTTATAGGCTGCCTCACAGGCGGCCATATAACCTGTTTTCTTCGTCCCCCGGAATCCTTCCGAAGCCACCGGAATGACATCGATTCCCTTTTCTCGAGTGACTTGACGGCATACCGTGGCCACATCGTCTCCGATGACTCCAACGATGCATGTGGAATAAACAAAGGCGGCTTTGGGCTGATAACGGTCGATCAGTTCCTCCAGAACCCGCTTTAATTTCTTTTCACCCCCATAAATAACCTCCATCTCCTGGAGATCGGTTGAAAAACTGTTGCGGTGCAATTGCGAACCCGAAGAAAGCGAGCCGCGTATATCCCAGTTGTAAATGGCGCAGCCAATGGGACCATGAACCAGGTGCAGGGCATCTGCAATTGGATAAAGCACCACCCGGGAACCACAGAATGCACAAGCGCGCTGGCTCACGGAGCCGGACACGCTTTTTCGGTCGCAGGCAAAAAAGGAAGCCGGGCGGCTATTTTGCTTGCGGATTACCTGCGCCTCGCGTTCTGGGATTATTGTGATCATTGCACGAGCTCAAACCATTCTTCCGGACATTCGCGATCCTTCTTATCAAGCAGCGCATCGATCATTTTATCGACCAGACGCAATGCCCCCGCATACCCCACGGTGGGGAACAGGCGATGGCTCATGCGATCCATCACAGGGAAACCGAAACGCACGAAGGGAATGTTTTCGGCCCTCGCAATGTACTTGCAATAGGTGTTGCCGATGAGCAGATCCACCGATGAGTTCTTGATCCATTGATGGAGTTCAAAAAGGTCGGCATTCTGTTTAATTTTTGCTCCGGGAGCCTGTTCTTTCAGTAATTCATGAACGCGGGATTCAAAATGGTTACCTGGCGAACCCGTGATGACATACACGGGCTTCATGTCCAGTTCGACAAGGAACTGCACCAGGGAGATGATATTGTCCGGATCGCCGGCGACTGCCACTTGCTTGCCGTGGAAATACTGGTGCATATCGCTCATGACATCAAGCAGGCGGCCCCGTTCGTAGTTGATGGATGCCGGCACATCGACTCCCGCGTAATTCCGGAAAGCATGGATGAGCCGGTCGGTTTGCGACAATCCGATGGGCATTTCAAGAAACGAACAGGGCACATTGCACTTCTCGTCAAGTTCTACAGCGGCGGGGTGTGCTGAGAAATAGCCAAGAGCAATGGTTGCCAGGCTGTCGCCAGTGGATTTGAGATCCTCAATGGTGGTGCCACCTTTCGGGAACATGCGATATTCTCCGGTTTGTGGCAGGTCCAACACATCGCTCGTATCGGGGAACATGACCAATTTAACCCCCATCTCCCTGGCGAGGCGTTTGATCTCGCGCATGTCCGCGGGGTCCACAAAACCCGGGATGAGGTTAAGTTGGTTTTTTGAGTGCGTTGTGCGCTCAGAGAAATATTTGACCATCGCTGTGGTCATGCTGGAAAACCCGGTAATATGCGAACCCGCAAAACTGGGTGTGTTGGCATGGATGACGGTCTTGCCTGGGGGAATGATCCCTTCATCCTGGGCCTTTTTGATCATCATCGGGATATCGTCTCCGATGACTTCCGAAAGGCATGTGGTATGCACTGCCACAATGTCTGGATTATAAACTGAGAAAATGTTCGACAGCGCCTGCGTCAGGTTGGCGAGGCCACCGAACACCGATGCTCCTTCCGTGAAGGAACTTGTGGTGGCAACAACGGGTTCCTTGTAATGCCGTGTGAGGTGACTGCGGTGGTACGCACAGCAGCCCTGCGATCCATGGCTGTGAGGCATGCAGCCGTGGATGCCTAGCGCTGCATACATGGCCCCGATGGGCTGGCAGGTCTTGGCCGGATTGATCCGCAAGGCTTGCCGGGGCTTTATTTCAACCGGAGTTGAGTTTAACATGATAAAAAACGGTTAAGATTTGCGTATTGGCGGAATTGGGCCGCTTAAACAGGGTCTGAGGCTGGCGTGGCGCCATGCCGCCAGGATTTTGGAGCGCCGGCATTTTGCCGTCCTGCGCTCGTTTTTGAAGGATGGACCAAAGTGGCAGTCAGCTGCGGCTCCTTTTCCCAAGGGGGCACCAAATATTTCCATACCTTGGTGCTGAGCATCCGGTCGATTTCACGGTAGAAATTGGCCGCCCCCGCGAAACCCGCATACGGGCCGCCGTAATCGTAACTATGCAACTGCTTGCATGGAATGCCCATTTTCTCGATCACAAATTTATCCTTGATGCCCGAGCAAATAATGTCGGGTTTGTAGATTTGGATCAGTTTGTCGATTTCGTGATGACTGATATCATCAATTATCAGCGTCCCCTTTTTCATCTCAGCCATCATGCCCTCGTAGTCATTGAAGGTGAAACCACCGGCTTTCAAGGCTTCCATCTGTTCATCTGTTTTGCGGGGTTGATAACGAACGGAATCGCGCTCAACGGTGATTTCTTCGATATTGCGCGTGTCAGCATCGACTTTGATCGAGGGCAGCACCCTGCGGCCCTCATAATCATCGCGGTGGGCAAACTCGTAGCCCGCGGCAACAACCTCCATGCCGATATCCGTGAACAAATCCTGGTAATGGTGCGCGCGCGAACCGCCGACAAACAACGCCACCTTCTTGCCCTTGCATCGTGCTGTAACCTCATCGCGGATTGGCTTGAGAGCCGCCAGTTCCTGGAAAATGACCTGCTCAACGCGGTCTGTGAGCTTTTTATTGTCAAAGTATTTAGCGATCTTCCGCAGGCTTCGCGCTGTGGATTCTGCCCCAATGAAGTTGGCCTTGAACCAGGGAATGCCGAACTTTTTCTCCATCATCTCTGCGATGTAGTTTATGGAGCGGTGGCACATCACCGTGTTGAGCATGGCAGTGTGGCACTTTGCAACCTGGGCGTAACTGACGTCCCCGCTCAGGGTGGCCGTTACATGGATGCCGCACTGATTTAATAGCGCACCCATCGCCCAGGCATCGCCACCGATATTGTATTCGCCGAGGATATTGATCGTGAATTCCGCTTCGTCGGGTGTGTCATCCAGACCGATGATGTTTTTAAACACGCCATTGTTGGCAATGTGATGGCCTGCCGACTGACTCACGCCTTTATAACCCTCGCAGCTGAATCCCATCACGTTGATGCCCAATTTTTCCTTCATCTCGCGGGCGATCGCATGAATGTCATCCCCGATGAGACCCACCGGGCAGGTCGAAAGAATCGCAATGGCTTTTGGCTTGAATATGTCGTAAGCCTCCTGGATCGCCTGTCGAAGCTTCTTTTCACCGCCGAAGATGATTTGGTCTTCCTGCATGTCGGTGCTCAAGCAATACTGCATATAGTTGACGCCGCCATTTTTGGGACGCGCCAGATTGCGCCGGGACATCCATGCGTAAAACCCGCAGCCGATGGGACCATGCGTGATCTGGAGCAGGTCATATATTGGTCCCATAACCACCCCACGGCACCCGGCATAAGTGCATCCGCGTTGGGTGATGATCCCGGGCACAGTGCGCGTATTGGCCGCAATTTCCGGTGGCGCTTCAGGCACGTTTGATAAAATCTGCCTGGAGCGTTTTTTCCGGGTTTTGGGTGGATAAGCTTTGAGCATTTCCTCACGGGCCAGACTGGCATCCGGGAGAGGACTGGACGTGTTCTGGGATTCGAGCATATCGTTTAATGGGGATGGAGGATTCAACTTGAGTTAGGCAGCCACGGCCGCCCCTCCAGTTTCACCTGTACGGATGCGAACAGCCTCGGTCACAGGCAGAACAAATATTTTGCCATCGCCAGGTTTGCCTGTCTGATTGGCCTTGATGATGATATCTACAACCTTGGACACCGCTTCATCCGGCACGACCAGAATCATCAAACGCTTGGGGATGAGCATGGGGCCGTCGTCTTTCAAGTGGGCGATGGCTTCGGTATGGCCGCTTTCAGCTCCTTGAAGCACCCGGAAATCGACATGGCCCTTGCCGCGACCCAGCACCTTGCGCACAGTAAATGCGGGAAAATTCGCTTCCACCAGATCCTGCTTGGTGCGGTTGACCATGTTCATCCGGATGATGGCGAGTATTTGTTTCATGGTCAGAGCCCTTTCGCGCCGCTGCTCACCGTATAAACCTCTTCAACCGGCAAAAGGAATATCTTCCCATCGCCGAATAGTCCCTTGGTGCCGGTGCGGGCCGATTCGGTGATGGTTTGCACGGCTAATTCTTTGTCGCTGTCACCCACCACCACCAGCAGCATTTCCTTGGGTAACTCGTCGTAAGTGACTTCACCGACTTTCAAGCCGCGCTGCTTGCCGCGCCCAAAGACATCCATCTTTGTAACGGCGGGAAAACCTGCTTCCAGAAGCGCCTTCATGACAGCGTGAACCTTTTCGGGGCGGACAACCGCTTGGATTAATGTAGGCATATAATAGAAATGGATTGAGGGGTTGGGGTTAGTTATATAGTCCGTATTCCATCAGCAAGCTTTCCAATTCGGGAATTTTCAACGGCTTGGGTACCACAAACATTTGGTTGGCGTTAATGGCCTGGGCCAGTTTGCGATATTCATCGGCCTGGTTGCACTTTGGATTCCATTCAATGACCGTTTTGCGGTTGATTTCTGCTCGCTGCACATCATTGTCCCGCGGTACAAAATGAATCATTTGAGTGCCAAGCCGCTTGGCGAATTCCTGGATCATCTCCTTTTCGTTGTCCACTTTGCGACTGTTGCAGATCAGACCACCCAATCGAACCTTGCCCGACTCGGCAAACTTAAGTATGCCTTTGCAGATATTGTTGGCGGCGTACATCGCCATCATCTCGCCAGAACATACAATGTAAATTTCCTCCGCTTTGCCGTCCCGAATGGGCATGGCGAAACCGCCGCAAACCACATCCCCCAGGACATCATAAAACACATAATCAAGCTCTTGTTCTTCTTTGTATGCACCGAGTTGTTCGAGCAGATTGATCGAGGTGATGATACCTCGACCGGCGCATCCCACCCCCGGTTCAGGGCCGCCCGATTCAACACACTTGGTGTGACAGAAACCATCACTGCGAATGTCCCCCAACTCGACGTCTTCGCCCTCCTCGCGCAATGTGTCCAACACGCTGCGCTGGGCAAGCCCTCCCAACAAGAGTCGTGTGGAATCAGCCTTGGGATCACAACCCACGACCATGACCTTTTTGCCCATTTCCGCCAGTCCCGCCACAGTGTTTTGCGTCGTGGTGGATTTGCCAATGCCGCCTTTTCCGTAGATAGCCACTTTCCTCATAATATTGTTTCCAAATTCAATTCTGTTTCGCCGTAACTGGTTTCAGTTTTCTGGTGAACCATCGTTGTTCTTTTCTTAAACATGTGGCGTGCCAACAGTGGGTGAATGACCTGATTAGCAGGCAGTGAAGGGCGGTATAGTGCTTGTTAATATCCTTTAGATCAACGAGTTGCGATTTTGTGGATTCCAGGAATAATGCGCATATTTTCACCGTAAGAGTGCTGAGGAATACAAATACTTCCCTACAATCAGGTTTAATTGGGAGATAAAAGCTACAAAAAGGTGGCTTTTATGAGTTTTCCTATCTTGGTGTGTCATACATGACACTCCTTTTTGATTTGCTGATACCCGAGCTGGCAGGCCTTTTTTGCACAAAACATTTAAAACGACGTATCAGAGCTGCCTGGCATGCCTTTTGCACCATATGAATAATGGCCATGAAAGACATCGTCATAGATACGGCGGTTCCCGCCGATGCAGAAGTGATTTATGGACTCATCCTGGATCTCGCCCAATACGAACATCTGGAGAAGGAGGTTACTGCCACTATCGAAGACATTCGTGGGTTGTTCTTTGGAAAACGTCCTTTCGCGGAAGCGATCATTGCGAGACATCAAGGGGAACCTGTAGGTTTTGCTACATTCTACCACAATGTATCAACATTTGCAGGTCGGCCAGGGATGTTTCTGGAGGATTTGTTTGTAAAACCTGGGCATCGTCATTGTGGAGTTGGGAAAGCATTATTTCGGCATGTCACCAGACTTGCGCAAGCTCGCGGGTGTAATTGCATGGAATGGATGGCCTTGGAATGGAATAAGCCTGCGTTGGAGTTTTATCATCAAATGGGAGCCCATGTTCGTTCGGGGTGGGTCACGTTACGTCTGGACGCGTTCTCATTGGCAAAGACCGCTGAATAATTTCTGTACTATCCGGGTTTGCAGAAGCGAATCGCACCTTTGTTGAGAGTATGGCATCCAGACACATATTGAAAACGAGGGTGCGGTCCAAGAGATTGTAGATCAGCGCCTGGTCACCGATTTGGAAGTAGAATTGGAGCGTGTCGGGAAATAGGCGCAGTCTGGGTTTAACAGACCACCCTTTTTTGCACTGCTTGACTTCGGATAATCCTAAAAGCCACATTTTAGTAGCTTTTGCTCTGCATAACTTCCCGAATGTAGGGTTTCGGGCACCCGATATTTCACTCTGTAAACTTTACTTCACCTAAAACATTTATTGGCAACATGTTCGAACGCGACGCGTCCAGCGCTTCCTGAGTGGTACTCCAATTGCTAATAGGTTTCCTGGTAACGGTGATTACTTTGAATTGCGCTGACAGTATTATGGCAACACATGACACGATTTTAGCGGGTGATGCCACGACCAATACCGTTTTGGAGCGACGACTGGCCCATCGATGGTCACAGGCCGATCTGGCAAGACGTGTGGGCGTTTCCCGAGCTTCCATTAGTGCCATGGAAGGAAAGCACCTTACGCCATCTGTCACAACGGCACTGGCGCTGGCAGCAGTTTTTAAATGTTCGGTCGAGGAACTTTTTGGCCCTGCAATACAACCAGCAAGCTCCGATCCGGCATGGGCTTGGTCACCACGGGGAGATACGTGCCGGTACTGGGACGCCGTTGTTGGTGCGCAGCATTGGTTATATCCAGTCGAACTGACAGTACCTAATCCAATACCTCACGACGGAATATGCTTGAAGGGCAGCATCTGTAAAAGCAGATCGAGACTGGCTGAAACCACGCTGGTCATGGCATGTTGCGATCCGGTGGCAGGTATGCTGGCAGCGGAATATGCACGCGAATATGGTTTTCGACTTCTGGTGTTTTCACGTGGCGGTGGAACAGCCCTGAATTTATTAAGGAACAATTTGGTCCATGTGGCCGGTATCCATCGTTCCACAACTGAGAAACCAGAGCTTAATGAGGAAACCGTGCGGGTGACACTCGGGCATAATTACTGTTTGTTGTGTGCGGCAGAATGGGAGGAGGGCATTGCATTACCATCGATGGATAAGACCAATTATCCCGAAGCGTTAATGCACCGTTCACTTCGGTGGGCGGCACGCGAAGAAGGTTCGGTGGCCCGCGAATGTTTGAACGAGTTGGCAGGCGGCCGTCAAATATCCGGTTGCCAGGTCACTGGCCACTCCGCGGTGGCTGAGGCTGTTCGCTCGGGTTGGGCGGATGCAGGCATTTGCGTGCGGTATTGCGCTGAAGAGGCAGGTTTGAAATTCCTGCCGTTGCGTCGTGAAAGACTGGATTTATGTTTTTCTGCTGCCATCCAAAATGAACCGCGGATTCAAGCACTGGTACATCTCTTACGCAGTTGGTCTCATCGTCAATTAATTGGCGAACTGCCTGGTTACAATTCTCAACATACTGGTGAGATAGTTCCTGTTTGAGGCTCCATCAACAACCAACAACATATGCGAAACATATCATCACGGAATAAATACACTAATATTCATCAGGTGGCGAGCCTGGCTTGTGCCTTTGTGTCATCCGTCGAATGCACAGGGCTTGCTGCAGACAGCCCCACCAATACAGTGACAAAAGCCGTCTCTGCCGCCAGTGGCGAGCAGTCGAGCACCAACTCCGCCATGGTTGCCGTCAAGCCGGTTGTCAGTGCCGGGATCCTGAACGATTGGTTGCGCGACCAGTCGCCATCGTTCCAGAAATGGGATTTGGGCGGCCAACTCCGCATGCGCTATGAAATGAAGGAAAACGCAGGTTCATTTCCTCAGGCTGATTTCATTGCACGCAGGCTGCCTAATGACAACGAATACTTGCTTTTACGGGAGAGACTTCATGTGGGCTACAAACCAGTCAATTGGTTTAATGCCTATGTTGAGGCGCAGGATTCATCGGAACATTGGGATGAACGAAAGCCATCGCCGGACGCGGACATCTTTGATTTGCGGCAGGCCTATGTTGATGTTGGAGATGCAAAACAATTCCCGTTAAGCCTGAAGGTTGGGCGTCAGGAAATTGCTTATGGCGACGAACGTATAATCGGTCGCGGTGACTGGAGTAATACAGGTCGTGTGTTCGACGCGGCAAAATTACGCACTGAGGGAACTTCGGGCTGGATGGATGCCTTTGTATCGCGTGTTGTTGTTCCATATGACGAACATTTCAACGAGGACAACAGTCACGATTGGTTTTCGGGTATTTATGGCGGTACCCGCACAATTGTGCCCTGGCAGGAGACACACCTTTACGTAGTGACACGAAACTATAGTGCTGAAGCACCGAATGATATTGCACCAGGTGTCCCTGGTTCACCCAAGACGGCGCGAGACATTGTCACATTTGGCACGTTGTGGAGATCACTTCCTGGAAAACTGGCCGGCTGGGACTACAGCCTCGAAACGGTGGGACAGTTGGGCACAATTAATTCAAACAACCAGCGACTTGATCAACGATCCTACGCTCTATTTGCCAATGTCGGCTACACCTTCACGAACGCCCCAGCTTCACCTCGGCTTGGTTTGGGGTATGATTATGGTTCCGGTGACGGCAATAACAAGGACGGCACCGTTGAGACTTTCGAAAACGTGTTTGGCACACAGCATAAGCCCTATGGGCTCATGGATTTATTTGGCGCTAGGAATATGCATATACCAAAGTTCGGCGTATCTGCCAAACCAGTGAAGGGACTGACGCTCACAGCAGATTATCTTTTGTATATCATGGCGGATACGCATGATTATCTCTATCCGGAATCAGGGAGCGGCCGCAGTTCCAACGGTTACGGCATACATCCAGGATATAGCTCCTTTGTGGGATCAGAGCTGGATTGTGTCGCCAACTATTCCTTCAAATCCTGGGGGAATCTCCAGGCGGGATACGGACATTTCTTTGTCAGCGATTACATCCAGCAATCGGTCGATGGTGTGGCGTCCAACGGGGGGGCTACAGATGCTGACTGGTTTTACACTCAAATCATCTTCAACTTCTAATATATAAACCCATATGAAATTATTAACCATGTGTTTTGCCTTGATCGCAGCGACATTGCTTGCAGCCAATTTACATGCTGCGCAAATCAAGGTGTTTGCCGCTGCAAGCTTGACGGACTCGCTCAAGCAAATTGCCGCAGCCTATGAAAAACAAGCCACAGACAAAATCATGTTTAACTTCGGTGCCTCGGGGACACTCTCCCGCCAGATTGAAGAGGGAGCTCCGGCCGACATCTTCTTTGCAGCCGATGAAGCCAAAGCCGACGCATTGACCAGGAAAGGGTTTCTCGTCAACGAGTCGCGCAAAAGCTTGCTCGGTAATACGCTTGTTTTGATTGTTGCACCGGAGGATGCGCAAATTCATACCCTCATGGATTTAACCAATGCCTCCATTCGACGGGTTGCCATTGGGGATGTGAATTATGTTCCTGTGGGAACATATTCCAAACAATATTTGGAGAAACTCGGTTTGTGGGCAACGATGGAAATGAAAATGGTGCCCTGCGAGAGTGTTCGAGCTGTATTGGCTGCTGTGGAATCAGGAAATGTTGCTGCAGGTCTTGTGTATAAGACTGACGCAGCCATTTCCAAAAAGGTGAAAGTAGCTTTTGAAGTCCCCCTGGCGGAAGGACCCAAAATCAGCTATCCGCTGGCCCTCATCAAGGATTCGCCACAATCAGAAGCGGCGAAACGATTCTATGAATACCTTTTTACTGAGAATTCCAGAAATGTGTTCAAACAATATGGTTTCATTGTGCTGGAACGACCCAATATCAAATGAATGGCGATGAGTGGCAGTTTGTCGGGTTCACTTTGCGGATGGCACTGTGCAGCCTGTTATTGATTTTGCCAGTGGGGTTGATATTAGCATGGTTCCTGGCAAAACACCAATGGCGTGGAAAAGTAATTATTGAAACCCTCGTCTCGTTGCCGCTGGTTCTGCCACCCGTGGTCACTGGTTTGTTACTGCTGAAAATGTTTGGACGCCGCGGGTTTCTTGGACATTGGTTGTTTGAGCAATTTGAGTTCGACGTAGTATTCACCTGGCGTGCGGTGGTTCTTGCTCTTGCAGTAATGTCCTTACCGCTCTTTGTTCGTGCCGCACGAACTGCGTTCGAAGAAGTGAACCCCGCCTTGGAACAACTGGCGCGGACGCTCGGTTCAAGTGAATGGCGGGTGTTCTTCACCATCACTCTTCCTCTCGCCCGTCGTGGTGTCTTCGCGGGAGTGTTGCTTTCGTTTGCACGTGCCCTGGGCGAATTTGGCGCGACGATCATGGTGGCCGGAAATATCCAGGGGGAGACTACCACACTGCCAATGGCGATTTATCATGCCGTACAACTCGGAGACGATGGACACGCATGGCTCCTTGCAGGTGTTTCTGTCGGGATTGCGTTTACGGCGGTTTTGATGAGTGAAGCACTCTTAAAATGCAGGTCATGACGGAAATACTCAGGGCCAATATTACGAAAAAGTATAACGCGGGTCCCACGATCTGCGTGGAAAACCTGAAAATTGGCAGGGGCGTTACAGTGTTATTTGGAATGTCCGGGTCAGGCAAGACCACCGTGTTGCGATGCCTTGCAGGACTGGAGCGCCCGGATAAAGGCAGGATTTCTTTCGGCTCGGAAACATGGTACGACACAGTGGAAAACATTGTTCTTGCGCCGCGTCTGCGAAATATAGGTTTCGTTCCGCAGGATTACGCCCTGTTTCCGCATCTAAATGTTGAACGCAATATCGCATACGGACTCAATCAATTACCTGTCTCGAAAGTAAAGCAACGCGTGTCGGAGACAATGGAATGGTTGGGCATTGAAGGTTTGGGAAAGCGCCTTCCGATGAAATTGTCCGGCGGCCAACAACAGCGTGTGGCCTTGGCGCGCGCCATTGTGCGACACCCCAGACTTCTGCTGCTCGATGAACCCCTTACGGCGCTCGATTCTCCCACACGCCAGCGCTTGCGCGGCGAAATCCGCACACTTCTGCTCAAACTCGGCATTCCCACCATCCTCGTTACCCACGACCGCCAGGAGGCTCTTGTTTTAGGGGATCATATCGTGGTACTGAATGGGGGAAGCATGTTGCAATGCGGTCCTGTTGGTGATGTTTTCAATCGTCCCGCCAGTGTTGAAGTTGCCGAAATTGTCGGTACAGAGACTGTTTTGACCGGACGCGTAGTGAAGGTTGCGGATGGTCTCGCGACGGTGATGGTCAATAATATGCCATTAACCGCATTGGACGAATCATTAACGCCCAATGCAACGAAAGTTTACGTCTGCATTCGAGCTGAAAATATTATTTTATCAAGAGTGGATACGGGCCACATAAGTTCTCGCAACCATCTAGCAGCCGTGGTGAAAAAAACTATCGCGGAAGGTCCTCTGACAAGAATTGAGTTGGACTGCGGCTTCCCACTGATGGCATTGCTCACAACACAAGCGTCCCATGAATTGGCTTTGGAGGAAGGCATGCAATTACTGGCCTTGATCAAGGCTTCGCATATCCATTTTATACCCTGCATAGAATGAATGGCTTTGGGGAAGATTAAATGCACTTCGCATTGTATTGCGGAAGCCCGATGAGTTACGCCTTCTGCTTGCCCCCATTATTCTGAAGATTGTTGTTCAAAATAGAGTATCACAACTGGGCGTAGTGTCGCCTGAGGCGGGATGACCTGACCCCGGAAAAGTGGACATGGCAAGAGGAGAGTTCTGCTGATAAGAAAGGTAATGGCGTGGGGAAGGCCATATAGGCGAGGGGGAGTTGCGCAGGGTAGGCTGTTGGGGTGAATGATCGGATCGGCGAAGAAGCCCTGGTCCCGCAGGAAACAGCCAACGGAAGGGGCTGTGACACTCCTGGCGTTCCAGGGTTTGGTTCAGGCAGGCTTGGGCTGCTGGCGCTTTTTCCAGGCCCGGGGGGTGTATTGGGCCGGGTTGGGAACGG
>CAZIDG010000071.1:15724-21461 GCA_964538065.1 uncultured Verrucomicrobiota bacterium | reverse complement strand
TGGGAGGGCTTGCTGTGTTGGGATGGGTTTATTTTAAATCGAGCAGCACCCCCTCCCCGGCTCAAAAAAGTCCGACTGCAGTCAAGCCCCCGGTGGTCGTCCGCACAAACGCAGTGGCAACACCCGTCCTTACCAATCATGTGCCAGCGGCAAGCACGAACGTGATCGTCACACGCACGAATGCAGTGCCGAGCAATGCCGTGCCCGAGGTCGTCACCCTGGCGGTGACAACGAATCTGGCTCCTTTCAGAGAGGTTCAAACAAACCTGCCCCCCGCGCCACCGCCCGTGGTTGTCCCCCCTCCTCCACCCGCCAATGGACGGAAGGTTAAGGATGTCTTTGAAGCACAGGTCGCCTTGTCTGCCATTGGGATTTCGCCTGGCTCGCTCGATGGCGTCCTGGGTTCGCAAACCAAAGCGGCCCTGCGTGTCTTCCAACGGTTGCGCAATCTGACTCCCACCGGTCAACTGGATGCCGCCACCCGGTCCCAATTGTTGTTACAGGGCGATCCGATTACCTTGTATGAAATCACCTCGAACGATCTGGCGCGACTGAGGGTCGTATCGACCACCTGGCTGGGCAAATCCCAGCAGGATCGACTGGACTACGAAACCATCCTGGAACTGGTGGCCGAAAAAGGACATGCCTATCCGGCCTTCATTCGCCATTTGAACCCCGACATCAATTGGAATACGGTCCAGGCGGGCACCGTCGTGCGCCTCCCAGCAGTGGCCTATCCCACCAGCGCCACATCGGCAGCATCCATTCATATTTCATTAAGCGAAAGGACGTTGCAGGTTTTTGACGCCCAGACGAATCTTTTGGCACACTATCCTGTCAGCATCGCCAAGCGTGTGGAGAAGCGTCCGGTAGGCGTCCTCCACGTGCAGGTCATCGCCCCCAATCCCAATTACGTGTTTGCTCCTGAGAATTTTCCCGAATCGGCTGAAGCCCAGGAACTGGACCGCAAACTCGTGCTGCCGCCCGGCCCCAACAATCCCGTGGGAGCCATGTGGATCGGTCTGGACAAACCTGGCTACGGCATCCATGGAACCCCCAAACCTGAAGAGGTGGGGCGCACCGAATCGCATGGCTGTTTCCGTCTGGCCAACTGGAATGCCGAACACCTGGCCAGCCTTATCGTGGTGGGCACGCCCGTCACCGTGGATCCATAGGCTTCAACGCCATCCCCGGGCACACATCGCCGCATGGATTCGCTCGGCGCGCTCGCTGGCCCGCACAAACAAGAGACCAATCACCGAAGCCAGCGTGGCCCATCGGTGGGACTTGGTCGAGGAGAACGTCCGGGCAGCCCGCGCCCGTTGCATCCGTGATGACTCGCCCATAATCACGAACAAATACCGATACATCAGGGCCAGAGTTGTCACCAGAAGGGGCGGTGTGCGCAGCCATTGCAGAACCCGCAACATTTCGCCAAAGGAAGTCGTGGCGGATAACAGAAGGGTGGTTGCCAGACACAAAGTGCTTTTAATGAGGATCCCCAAAAACACCTGCCCGCCACCCGGCTGGAACCAGGCCATCACCGCCACACCGAGAACCAGCGGTTCCAGCAGCAACAATCGTTTGAAAAGATAAGCGGCCGGCACCTTCCCAGCCAGGGCCACAATCAACAGAAAAACGCCATAGGCTGCAAAAAACCATAAGGTGGCTGGGGAGATCAGAACCAATCCCAGAATGCCTCCCAAGGCAACGAGCATTTTCAACCCGGCTGGCTGACGCCGCACGTAACTCTCACGACGCAGCAACGGCTCTAGCAGATGGGTATGCATCAGTGGGTTGCGGTGGACGGTTCGCCCGGGTTTCTTGTTTTTGGGTTCAGCATGCGTCCGAGCATCCAGGCCAATCCAAACGCCACCATGGCCCCGAATGCCCCCGCCAGCGCCGTGGCCACAACCGACGACGACACCCCCGGCGCCTGGTAATCAGGCATCAGACCGTGAAGGGCCGCCCCCCCATCCTTATCAGCAAATCCAAGCTGTTCAGCCACCCTTTCCAAGCCATCAGGGAAGCTGCTGGCCAGGGGCGTCAGAAACAAGGCCATCCCCAGAACGATGATGGAACCCAAAACCAGGGTGTCGCGTAAACGAGGGGTCTGTTCCTTGATGCCACAGTTTTCAATCAATTCAGGTCGCACACGCAGGATCGCAGCAAGCACCAGTCCGGTGATCAATCCCTCGCCAATCCCAATGACCATGTGCACATGCACCATGGCAGGAATCACCACCCCCAACGAAGCCGTGCCTGCATACGCCAGTTGCCCCGCACATGCCAGTGACGCCACCACCGTCGAACACCATCCGGCAAAGGCAGACGCCCCAATGATGCCAGCAGGCTCACGCCATACCAATCTTGCCAGTCGATAAACACCATATCCCGTCACCGGAGCGAGGACTGCCATGTTGAATACATTCGCCCCCAGCGCCAACAGACCACCATCGCTGAACAACAGGCACTGGACCATCACCACCGCCGTCATGACCACCACCGCCGCGCTGGGCCCCAGGAGCACCGCCACGAGTACGCCGCCCAGCAAATGACCGGAGGTGCCGCCCAGGACTGGAAAATTGAGCATTTGCGCGGCGAAGACGAAGGCAGCCGACAGCCCCATCAACGGCATCCGCTGAGGGGCAATTCGCGATTGCGCCGACTTTAGAGCCCACCCCACCCCGGCACAGGCCAGGCCGGCCGAGGCTGCCATTGTCTTCGCATCCAAAAAGCCATCAGGAATATGCATGAAACCACACGAATTCGTGTTATCTTTCCATGATATTGTAATACCTGATCGTTCCTTTGCGAGCTGAAAATAAAGAAGACCTCCTGCCCCCCCGAACACGAACTGCCGACTTTGCCGCCCCCCTGCCCCCTACAAACAGAACAGGCGCCACTTTCGTGGCGCCTGTTATCATAATCTCAGTTCAATAATCAAGCCCGGCTCTCATAACGATCTGAAGACCTGCCACCCCGCATGTCGCGAGGAGGACGTTCTTCACGAGGCCGTGCCACATTGACAGTCAGATCTCGACCGTCGACGTTCTTACCATGCAGCGCTTCGATCGCAAGCTTGGCGCCGTCTTCGCTTTCCATGGTCACAAAGGCAAACCCACGCGGACGACCGCTGAATTTGTCCATGATCATGTCAACGTTGCTCACAGTGCCGTGAGTGGCGAACAACGCCTGCAGTTGATCCTGGGTGGTCTTGAAGGAGAGATTTCCAACGAATAACCGTGTACTCATGTTGCTTTTCAGTTGAAGTGGAATCCATACCACAGAGAGTTCCCGACCATCGGGTTTCAAACCATCACTGAACCGCGTTCAACTGACGATCTTCCAAGCTGTGGAACCATCCGGACTCCAACCTACTGCCTAGGCTACTCAAACCTGGCAATATGGCAAGAAGAAAAGAAGAAAATATTCAAGACAACATCCAATTTTTCTAATACATGTCTGAAATGACTTATTACACCTTATGTTTGATATAATATTCCCTTACTTTTCATTCACGCCATGCACCTGCTGACGGCGCTTCCATCCCTCCCGATGTGTCATCACTTTCTGAAAACAGTGTTTACACAATGGACCATTCGATAATAAATACGCGCAACATACTTACTAAAAGTATGTTACACATATTCAAAACACCACGAAACGACACCTCCCCAACAGCTCCATCTTCAGGTGCGATGTCCCATCACAGGGAGAATGCAATTTCTTTCAAACAAGATATTCCCTCGCCGACATACTCGGATTGGGAAATGACCGGATTGGTGGGGAAATCAGGATCTGGACCAACCTACGCCCTTGAGTATTTCACGCGCCAATTCAGCCCGGTTCATCGGTTCAAGATGAATGCCCTCGGCGCCATTGTCCAACAGGTCGCGGATTTGCCGGATGGTGTACTCCAGCCCCGCCTTGAACATGTCATCCGGCGAGTTTTCGTATTTGTCGAACATGAGCAGCACTTCGGCAGGCATGGCGGCACCACACAACGACATGATGCGTCGGATCTGCCGCGCGTTGAAAATCGGCATGATGCCGGGGATGATGGGACATTGGATGCCCAGCCCCCTCACCGTTTCCAGAAAATGATAATACACCCGGTTGTCATAAAACAATTGGGTGATCAGAACCTCGGCGCCGGCGTCCACTTTCTCCTTCAAATGCCGCCAGTCGTCCATGATCCGTCGTGAGGCACGATGCCCTTCCGGGTAGGCAGCGGCGGCGACACAAAACCGGCGGTTCCGTCCGATATGCTCCACCAACTCACGCGCATATTTGAATTCGCCTTTGCTAAAATCGAAGTTCGGCTGCCCCTGGGGTGGATCGCCCCGCAATGCCAGGACATTTTCCACCCCGGATGCCTGAAGGCTGTCCAGGATGCCATCGACATCCGCCCGCGTATGCCCAACACACGTCAGGTGGGCCATGGACTCCAAGCCATATTCATTCTTGATGCGCGATGCGATTTCAACGGTCCTGCCTTTTTGGGAACCGCCTGCCCCATAGGTGACACTGATGAAGGACGGATTCAGGTCCTTCAATTGACCGATCGTTTCGTACAAATTGGCCAAAGGCGTCTCCGGTTTTGGAGGAAAAACCTCGAACGACAAAACAGGACCCTTACGCCTATATATCTCTGATAATTTCATATGTCCAAAGGCCGATGCCGTGCCAACCTTACTTGAACCGCCGCACTCGTCAACTCGCGCAAGGCATCAGCCGCAATCCAGCGGGCCGTGGGAGTGTTGATGTCTTGAAGGACGTGGGCTTCCCGCTGGGCCAGCCGATTCAAACGGAGACTCCGCTTGCCCATTTGCCGCAAGGCCCAATTCACCGCCTTTTTGACAAAATTACGTTCATCAAGGGCACCCTTGCGGATCAAGGAAAAGAACGGCTCAAATCGATCATCGGAAGCCTTTTTGTCATGCACCGCCAGGACCGCAATCATCACGAAACCAGCCCGTCGGACAAACGTCCCGGAGTGCCCGCACCATTCCGGGGGAAGACTCCATGCATGAGGGGTTTTGTCGAACAGATTACTGCAACACTGATCGCATACATCCCAGGAATCAATGTCACTGACCCATCGCTGCGCCTGTGCACGCGTCATTTGATCCGGTTCCGCAACGAGACTGGCAAGAATGCGGGCCTCATGGATGCCCGAATCCCATAGTTCCAGGGCCAGGGCATGGTTTCGCCTTATCGTTTTGGCAATGCCCCGTAAAACAGGCATGGATACGCCCAGGGCCTGCCGCGCTTGAATTCCAAAACGCGCCATCCCTGCCACATTACGGGCACAGGCATGACTTCGTAGAAGCAGTATGATTTGGTCTAAACTCAACGTGGTCATGTCAAATCCTCAACAACGACCCCGGAGGATATGATTTGCGCCCGCCGAACACAATGGAAGACGTGGCCGAACTGGCTTTGAGGACACAAAACGGAATCCCCCGCAATGTCAGACCGTCACGGAGTGGTCCAGATTGCGGCGCACGATCTCGACCAGCTTCGATGTCGGGTATGGTTTGGGCAGGAAATTGACATCTGTTTTGAATTGCCCCCCCTGGGCCGCCAGATCCATGCTGTAGCCACTCGAATAGATCACCCTTAACTCAGGGCGTTCGGCCAGGAGGGTTGCCGCCAGTTGCTTGCCGGACACGCCGTTGGGCATCACCATGTCGGTCAGTAACAGGTCCACTTCGTGTTTATGAACAGCCCA
>CAZIDG010000071.1:0-15624 GCA_964538065.1 uncultured Verrucomicrobiota bacterium | reverse complement strand
TTGACGATTCCATAGACCGTCGCCAGCCCCAGACCGGTTCCCTTTCCTGACGGTTTGGTGGTAAAAAAGGGCTCAAAAATGCGCGCCAGGGTTGCATCGTCCATGCCATGGCCAGTATCCTGCACGCTTACCCGCACGTACCGCCCTGGACGGGCTTCAGGCCTTGCCTTGGCATAGGCCTGATCGATATCCACCACATCAGACTGGATCAGGAGCTTGCCGCCATTGGGCATGGCATCGCGTGCATTGACACACAGGTTGACAATGACTTGTTCGATCATCCCCACATCGCCATGGATCATGGCTGCGCGATCAGCGTACTGGGTGTCCAACTCCACGTGCTCACCCAGCAGGCGATGCAGCATTTTGGTCAGATTGGTGATCAATTCGTTGACGTCAAGCGTCTTGGGCTGCATGACCTGTTTGCGGCTGAACATGAGAAGCTGCCGCGTCAGGTTCGCGGCCCGCTGTGCCGCATTGGAGATCTCCTGCAATGCCGCCTGCGTATCCGCGCAAAGCTGTTTTTCGGTCTGCAACAGCCCTACATTCCCCTGAATGACTGTAAGCAAGTTGTTGAAATCGTGCGCCACACCCGCCGCCAACTGCCCCACGGAGTCCATTTTTTGCGATTGTCGCAACTGCATCTCCAGATTGCGCCTCTCCGTGACATCCCGGCTGATCCCCACCAGACCAATGACTCGTCCCTGCGCATCTTTCAAAGGCACTTTGGTGGTGCACAGCCACCGTGTCTTCCCCTGCACATCGACCGAAGGCTCCTCCCGATCATACATGGAAACCCCCTCGCGCAACACCTTGAGATCATCCGTGTGAAAGGCATTTGCATACGACGACGGAAAAACATCGAAGGCCGTCTTTCCGACAACCTCACGGGTTGAGGCCAGTCCCTTCAGCCGGAGGGTGGCATCGTTGCTCAGCAAATACTGACCTGTAACGTCCTTGATATAAATGTAATCCGGCAAATGATCTATGAGGGTGCGCAGCAGATTTCGTTCGCGTGCCAGCGATTCATGCATGTGCTTCTGCTCGGTCACATCCCGCGCGATGGCTTGAATGGCATCAAGGTCACCACCATGCCTCATGGGACGGAACAGGACATCCAGGTCTGCTGTCTTCCCTCCCGAATGCGTCACGCGCAATTCCCTGGACACAGGCCGTTGCCCTCGGACCAGTTCTTGAATAACCCCTTCGATCACAACACCGTTCTGAGGCCCGGCAAAATCGCCAAAGGCACGTCCCACCATGGCACTGTGGGATACTCCGAACAGTTGTGCAGTCGCAGCATTGACGGCTGTGCAATGCCCTCGCAAATCCAGGGTAAAGAAAAGGTCATTGGCATTTTCCCACAGCTCCTTGTAGCGCCGTTCCAGGGCAGCCTCCTGCTCCAATTGATGTCGAACCAGGGCAGTCTGCTCACGCACACGCTCGCGCAATAGATATATCCAGAGCATTGAACCGCCCACCACCGCCACAGAGCCAATCAGCGCCCAAAACACCCCTTCCCGAGTCAACCAGGATGGCAATTTCAGAAGTCGCACATCCTCAGGTGTTCTCATGAGCAGGTGAAATCCGTTGGGCTTGCGGCCAATCCCAGATTGAAGCTGACATATCCCTGTCAATTCCAGCAGGGTGCCCACCGGCCACTGACTCACCCCCATTCGACCGCCAGCAGCAAAAGACGCCGTGAAATGGACATTCTCATTTTCAAGCATGAATTGGGGCGCCTCCATGTCGAACACCGGCTCAATCAAGCGCCCCTTGACCTTGATCAAACGGGATTCATATACAGATGAATATACGATTTTATCCAACTGCGGCACCACTACTGGTTCAATCTTGCTGGCAACCTTCAACACCTTGACATCGCTTTCGATGAGCACCGGCGTCGTCTTTTCATGACTCAGGAAGCCCAGCACTTCGACCTCCGCGCCCACCGCCACCCGTCTGCTCTGCATCATGCGCACCTTGATGCCCGCATGATCATTCTGCACATACAACTCGTTCTGCCCTGTGCTGAGAGATACCACCCCCATCACCTTGATCCGCTGGCTGCCCACCTTCAATGGAGCATCGTAATAAACCAAATTATCTATCGGTACCGGGGGCAGCGAGGCGGCATCAACCGGGAGTGCCCCCAATAGCTTGAAAAAAGGCGGTTCAAGGGAGGGCACGTGCAACCGTATGTTCAGCACCTTGCGGGCATCTGCCGTCAAATCAGCGCTGCACACCCCCTGCACCATGACTTGTCTGCCCACCAGGCTCATTGATGGATCTGTCGAACCCTGGCCTACCACCACCCGAAACAGGCCGTCGCGATGAAGCACTGTGAGAACAGCATCGTCGGGGGCTGTTTCCGCACGCGTAATCACCCCCTCCATCTCCACAATGTCACAATCGTGAGAGCAGTCCATTAATTCGGACAAGGAAACACGCTGTGCCTCCGGCCATGCACGTTTTCCCAACACGGAACAGCGGCTTGCTGCCACCATCGGCAATATGTCTCCCGAAACAGTCGTCCCTTCAATCTCCAATTCCTGTCCAATCCAGATATTGGTGGCTCCTTGAGGCAGTAACACACACATCCCCCCACTCCCATCATGGACAAACACAGTTGTAACACCCTTGTCGACATGGGTCACAATCGCTTTGAGACGGACTGGCAACGCCTGATCTGCTTCCAGTTTTCCCAATTGTTGTATTTCCTTGATGTTCTCCAAACAGCGCCTGTTTGCCTGCATGGCCAACCCGCTGTCACCAGTCGTGTGCTGCTTTTCCATCCTCGTGCCAGCCATGGGACTTAAAAGCGCATGATCCAGCACAAGACGCCCATCCAGATAATGAACGAACCCCCATGCCTCCACATGCCGATTGGTACCCATGGTGGGAATCGACATGCACCGCAGGAGAATGGAACCCGTTGTATCAGTGATGGTGATTTGCTCCCCAAGCCTGGCATCAGACACCTCTCCCTGGACATGAACCCGCGTCGAGGGCGACTGTCCAGCCGAGGTCAACAATTTACGAATGGATGTGACAGGAATTTCCAGAGGATTGCCGCGCTGGGGAACCAACACTTCTATATCGGACATCCCTGGACAATAAATCCTCCCAACAACGGATGGGTGCTGCTGACTTTCATACGCGCTGACACCAGTCAGCCTCACTCGGGCATCCACCAATCCATGTCCGTCATCACCTTGCCGAATGCTGGGTACATATGCATTAATCCATGCACCATCCTCCTCCAATTGCATGCACAACCGCCCTTCAGACACCATGACGCTTCGAACTGTTGCCTCGAAGGATACACGCTGTGAGTAATGTTCCCGCAAACCTTTCGCTGAAATCCTTTGGGCGCCTGGCAATGTGCCCGGTTTGATCCGTCTGACTTTGGGCTGATGCAGGTTTGAATAGCCCGAGGATAATATGGTCGTCGCCGTGACTTCCACGAGGTCTCCAAGCTCGATGGTCTCCTTGACCTCACTGCCATATATCCAGTAACCCGTCATTCCATCCTGGACGAACAGGATGTGCCACGAGGGATCGTAATAAGTGACACCTGCAGTGAAGCGGACGGGCAGGTTTCGTTGCGCTTCTTCCCGGGTGAGAGATAGGAACTGTTGGAGGCTTGATATGTGCACCGGCTTTCCAGCGCTGGTGGCCTCGGAGTGAGTTGATGGAGTCTGTGCGGAAATGCACACAGGACAATCCCATAAGATTGCCCTAACAACTATCGCCAACAGAACAATGAATAAACAGGGAACCGCGGCATCTTTTTGCAATGGCTTGTACACCTTCACTCGCAATAATTCCAATCTTTATCATCGTCAGAAACAGAGGCCTCTTTAAAGGAAAAAACCATGGCAAAGTGCAAATCCATGACATGATTTGGTTAGATCTTTAGAAACCAACGACTTCCGCTGCTTGTTTGGATCCATGAAGAAAAAGGCCGTAAAATGAGCTTTATTGTACTTCGTCAACGAATAGAGCTTTTCATCCTTACACAGTAGAGTCTAACGAATCTATTTTTAGAACAGCGTTCAACTCCTGGCCTCTAGGGTGGCCATGTTCCTGACTCAGGCCTCTCATTTGCAGGAGGATAGGCAACCTCAGGTTTCTTTATTTATCCCTCGCATTCCACGCGAAGTGTCGTTGCTGAATCCATCGAAAATTGATCCCAACTGGAAACAAACGCTTGCATCAGGTACCGACCTCCGTCTGTCTCGAAACGACCTTCTTTGCCCTCCACATTAATGAGATACAATAAACGCTTTCTCCTTCTGTAGCGGAGATAATGTGAGCGTCTTGCCATGCTCAAGCAAATCATCGTTCATCGCGTGGTCTGATTTTGCAGCAGACGGCTCACTCCCATCTTTTCCTGCAAACTGTATGAGCGCAAAATGGCCCGCCCTGGCCAAAAGATGCCATTTACCGCTTGCCTCACAATCAGCCAATCGCCGCTCATGGATGAGGCCAAAGAGAGGCTGGCCCGGTTGTTTCAATCGCTCCCAATCAACCGGAGAGTTGAGCACCCGCGCCTGCTCTTCAGGTGTTCTGGCGAAAAAATGATCCGCCTGATCTTTGGATATGGGAAGCACATGGCCCTGGTAAAATTCCATGCCGGGTGCATTGACCCCATCAATGAAGACCGTGGCATCCGGACTGATCTTCTGAACGATATCCGCCAGCGGCCGCACACTGGCCTGAACCCCAAAGGAATCATTCCAGAGGTTGATTTGTGAACTCAAAACAAGCCACACCACAAGGGTGGCCCCAGCCATCGCCCAACTGAGCGCCTTTCTCAAATACAGCGCCGCGCCCAACCCCACAACGGCTAATCCCATGGCTGTCAACCCAAGCAGCACTTGGGGCATGCCACCGTGCGGCAGCCAATGACACGAAACAGCCACACCGACCCATAGCAGCACATGGAGACCAGCCACCCAACGTGCCACCCAGAGGATCTGGCGTGATCGATCCACCTGATCCGTCAACCAGGCCCCCAATGCCAGCGCAACCGCACCATACAGTGGAAGGATATAGGTCATCAGTTTTGAGCCGCTGAATGATAGGAGAATAAAGGGCACAAGAAACCATCCAGCAATCAGCCACCATCTTTCCACACGCTCACCTCCGCGACCCGCTTGACGGCGCATCCACGAAATCATGAAGGGCAGGGCAAAAGTCCATGGAAGCAACCCTGCCAAGAGCACCGGAATGAAAAAGAGCGGGGAATGGTAACGACCATGCATCTTGGAGGCGTAACGCATGACTAACTCGTCATGCAGAAAGTAATGGAAAAGCTCGGGATGCACGACTGCCATGGCCATATGCCATCCCAACCCCACCCCCAACGCCACTGCCATCCCCCTCCCCCACGGCAACGACACACGACTTCCACGCCTCTTCATGGCCACCTGCCAACTGATGACCGCACTGATGGGGATGACATAGGACATGGGCCCTTTGGTCATGAATCCCAAGCCCATGGATACAAAAAACAACCATAGCCAGATCCGCTTCTCCGGATGTCCCGTCCAATAGACAAAGGATGCCAGACTTGCGGTAATCCAGAATGTCATCACCATGTCCGGCGTCAGTATTTTGGACAGGGCGAAAAACTCCAGACTGGTCGTTAATACAAACGCAGAAGCCAGACCAGCAGAGCGGCTAAACAGCCACTTTCCCATGAAATACACCAGCAGGATGCATCCTGCTGCTGCAGCAGCAGAGGGTAACCGTGCCGCCCATTCCGTGTTTCCAAAGGTCTTGAGGCTTAAGGCCGTAAGCCAGTATATCATGGGAGGTTTCTGAAGGTGGGCAAAACCATGAAGGGTCGGAACCATCCAATCGCCACTGACCACCATCTCACGTGCCATTTCGGCATACCGGCCTTCATCAGGCTCGTTGAGCCCACGCTGACCTAAAAATGCGAATACTCCTGCTCCGACAATGAGGAGGAGCAAGAGTACGATTACAATATGTTGACGGGGGGTGTGTACACCCAAGCCAGATCTATCCACCACGCAACCTTGCACATGCCAACGCAAAGCGCAAATGTCACATGCGGCTCACCACAGCATATCATGACTCAGTCGCTCTTTTCCGCCCCTTTGATCTCGCCCCATAGAGGCTTTAGATCCTGATCATTCAAGGCCATTCGACGAATGGTGTCCTCACCTGCCATCTTTTGGGCCCGGCCAAGCCATTTCCGGCCAACGTCCAGGAGTCCCATCTGGCAGGCATAACAGGCCAGGTTGTAGGCAATGATGTAATCCTTCGGAAACCGCGTAATGGCTGGAAGAAGGCAATCCCATGCTTCTTTGGTCCGCTTAAGTTCATGCAACGCATACGCTTGATGGATCCAGCCGAAAGGACTTTCCGGAGCAGCATGAACAAGGTAGCGGGCAAGCTTGAGGCAGGCCTTCCATTTCCCGGCATCGGCCATGATACGCCATCGAATCTCCAGGACACACAAGCGTCCCCTCAACTCTTTCCTGACATGCCAGAGGTCGCGGAGAGCCTCCTGCCGGTTTCCCAGCATCAGCCATCCTTCGCTTGCAGAAAGATAATGGGAATCAGGCGGTTCGAGAGGAGCCGCAAAGGATAACGGTTTTCCACCCATGCGATCAGTGCCAAAGGCTGGGCGCGATGAAATAGAGCCGGCCGGCCTGCAAACGCGGAACGTCGATTCCAAGATCCACTTTGACCGCCGGGGGCTCGGTTTTCACCAACCATCTCAACAAGCGGCTCAGGTTAAACGGCGGTTCATACCGCACCAGGTTGGCATTCGAGATCCCTGCAATGGATTTGGCGCGTTTTACTGCATCCTCAAAACCACCCAATTCATCGATAAAACCATAACTAAAGGCATCCTTGCCCGTGAGAATGCGACCATCAGCGTACAGTTCCCACCCCTTTTCAAGCTTCCGGCCTTTACCCTTGTTTATATCAGCCGCAGCACCACGACCTTGCGCCACCACGTCCTTGAACCGCTCATAGGTCTGGTTGATCAATGCCTGAATCATGTCCCTTTCCTCCTTGGTGATCTCGGCATCACTCTTGTCCCAGCTCAACATATCCTTGAATTTGCCGCTCTTATAGACCTCGGGTCGCACCCCGATCTTGTCCATCAACTGGCGAAAATTATAGCCGTGCATGATCACCCCGATGCTGCCCGTCATCGTCAACTCATGGGCTACAATCCATCGACAGGGCGCGCTGACATAATAACCACCCGAAGCCGCCATGCCCCCCATGGAACAGATCACAGGTTTGCCCGAGTTCGTCTGAAAATCCCTGATGGCAGCGCTGATTGCGTCTGACGCCATGACCTCGCCACCAGGAGAATCCACCTTGAGCAGGACGGCCTTGACACTCCGGTCCGCCGCCGCCTGCTTCAACTGCTCCTTGATCAACACCACCATGTCATGGCCGGAATCCCCGATGCCACTCATGATGATGCCATCCACATCCACCAGGGCGATTTTTTGTGCAGCACCGTTATCCTCGACCACTGATTCCATCAATGCCTGCCCCTCTCCTCCTTGCATGGCACTCCCTCCACGTGCCAGGAACATAAAAGCAACCACATCCTTGGCGATCAACAAAACCACCAGGAACAGGAGAAGAATCGCAAAGACCTTCCAGCCACGCCCAGCAGGCTTCGTAACCCTGATAGGAGGCGGAGGAGGGACTGACTCCATGTGAGGAGTGGGTGTGGCACTCGGATACACCGGTGGAATGTTGTCTGCCATACGTCAAAATCCTACAGCGCCCCTGATTCTCCTTCAAGTCAATCCCACGTCAAACAAGGCATACCTTGTGCAGCTTGCACATGCAGTTACCCCCCCTGTGCAATTATTACTCCAAAACGAGGTTTTCAGGCAGCCAGCGATTCTCGTCCAACGGATGGTTTTATACACAAACTGCTTCTGATCAGCATATTATGAAGTATGATTCAAAGGTGGCACAACCCCTGCATATACCCATGACGGCTGAGTAAATCAGCCTTTAGTAATACAGAATTAACAAAATATAGTTTGTATGAACAACAATACATCGACACCTGCCGGCCAACCTCAAACAGCTCCTGCTGGAAAGCCTGCAACTCCGCAAACAGCCGCCCCGAACACGGGCAAGCCCCAGGGTAATCCTGGTTTCAAGAAAGGCAAACGCAAGTAGTTGCGGCGCGGGGCCAATGCCCTGTGACTTTATTATGGGAGGTGTTGGTAATCCCGCATCTCCCTCGTGGGCGTTGCAAAACACCCATTAGAAGGCGGAGGGCATCGTAACAACGGTGCCCCACCGTTGGTTTGAAGTTTTCTTCGTGCAGTCTGATATGCCCTCTTCAGGGCTGAAGTTTGTTGACGTGCCTTGCTTAAGTCACGGTTTTCTGCACGACACTTTCGATTCCCTCATAAGCCGCCTGTGGATGGAGTGCGGTCCGACAATCATCGCATTCCCAACCCGCAGGCGTTTCAATATTTACGAATGCGACTCATGATCATCGGTGCACGAATGCATGGATGGTTCAACTTCGTTAAAGACAGCCAGCATCTCCTCCGCTTGATGACACTCCAGCAAACGATTGAGCAGGGTTTCATCCTGACATAACCGGGATAAACCGCTTAAAACGCCCAGGTAAAGTTGCGTTTCCGATAAAGGAACTGCCAGCAAGATCACCAAACGAGCCCGTCCTCCCTTGGCGGATCCCCAGGGAATGCCCTCCTGCGATACCCCGGCCGCGAAAACCAGCGAATTGATGCCATGACCGCGCGCATGAGGGAACACAACCCCCGACTCCGGATAGCTGCGCAACATGAATTCGCGCTCCAGGACGGCCTGGAAAAAGGCCAACGGATCGTCGATTCGGCCCGTGTTGTGCAATTTTTTCGTCAATTCCTTGATGGCACCCGCATGATCAGTGCTCAACAAGCGGGGAATCATCAATTTGGTCTCGGTAAACTTGACTAGAGTCATAGGGATGGGGTCAACAAATCGTATTTCTTGAGCTTGTACTGAAGCGTACGTCGGCTGATACCAAGGGTTTGAGCAGCCTCTTCACGGTTGGACGACACGTGCAACAAGGTCTGGCGGATCAGCTCCTTCTCCACCTCCTCAAGGGACATGCCTGCGCGAAGACGGAACTCATTCTGAGCGGCCACGGCGGAGCGCATGGGCTCTGGTAAGTCACTCTCTTCGATCGTCTTGTGATGCACCATGATGACCAGGCGTTCCACGATGTTGCGCAATTCCCGGACGTTGCCCGGCCACCGGTATCTCTGGCAGACCTGCACGGCATCGGACGACAAATCCAGATTGGGTCTTTTGTGTTTGGCGGCAAAGTGTTGGATAAAGTGGGCCATCAATAACGGGATATCCTCAACTCGCTCCCGCAACGGGGGCAACTCGATGGGCATCACATGGAGCCGATAGAACAAATCCTCACGAAACTTTCCGTCATGCACGCCCTGTTCGAGGTTTTTGTTGGATGCCGTGATGATGCGCACATTGGTCTGGGTGGATTCACTGCTTCCCACCATGCGAAAGGCCCCCTCTTCGAGCACGCGTAGAAGGTCCCCCTGCCCCTTGGGCGGCATGTCGGCAACCTCATCCAGAAACAGCGTGCCACCTTCAGCCATCTGAAAACGACCCTGCCGGGTGGTGTAAGCCCCGGTGAATGCACCCTTCACATGACCAAACAATTCGCTCTCGAGCAGTTGTTCGGGCAGGGCGGCGCAGTTCACCGACACAAAGGGCTTTGCATGACGCGGGCTCCGCGCATGGATGGAACGAGCGACCAATTCCTTGCCTGTGCCACTCTCACCATGGATCAACACGGTGACATCACTGGGACCAACCTCCTCAATCAAACGGTTGATGGCCACCATCTGAGGGCTGGTGCCAATGAGCAATCCCTGGGTATCCCGTTTCTGCAAACGCTGCCGTAGTTGCTTGTTTTCCAGAACGAGGGACTGGTATTCCAGGGCCTGTTTCACCACAGATCGCAAACGCCGCAAATCGAGGGGCTTGGGCAAATAATCATAGGCCCCCTGTTTCATCGCCTCCACGGCAGTGGTCACCGTGCCATAGGCGGTCATGAGGATCACAATCGCATCCGGATTGCGTGATTTAAGGTGGGCAAGCAATTCCATGCCGCTGCAATCAGGCATGCGGACATCGGCGATTAGCAAGTTGAAGGGACGCGACTCCGTCAATTCCAGGGCGGTCTTGCCATTGTGCGCGGTGGTCACCTGGTAGCCCTCACGCTCCAGGACCTCTCGCACCCCCAGGCACAACCCGGTTTCATCGTCCGCAACAAGAATCTCTGCTTTCTGTTCCATTTAAACAACTTTCACTTTTGGGGCCTGGGCCACAGGAATACACACCGTGAAAGTGGAGCCCTTTGCCGGGGCACTCTCCACGGTGAGGGTCCCCCCATGGGCCAGAATGATTTGTTGTGTGATCCACAGTCCCAATCCGCTCCCTTGAGTCTTGGTCGTAAAATAGGGTTCAAAGATCTTGGATTGTTCCGCAGGCGCAATGCCAGGACCGTTGTCCACCACATCCAATGCCACCTTGTTTACATCAACCTTGCGGGTACGAACCCGGACACAGCCTGTGGCGGGCACCGCCTGCAGAGCGTTTATGATGAGGTTAATCAATGCCTGGCTCAATTGCACCGCATCTGCTTCGATCTCTGGCAACCCCTCCTCCAGCTCGGTTTCGAACTTGATCGACTTCTCGAGAGCGTCTGGCCGGAGCAGATCCGCCGTCTGCAAGACAAGCTGGTTCAGGGACAACCGGCCCACCTCAAGGTCGGACGGGCCCGCCAGTTGAAGAAAACGCGTCACAATGTTTTCGAGCCTGCGGATTTCAGCATGGATGATCTGAAATCGATCGAGTGTATTTTTGGCCAGATTGGTGCCATTGGCGGAGAGGTCCTCTTCGAGCAACTGCACATGAATATCGAGGGAACTCAGCGGATTGCGGATTTCGTGGGCCAGGTGCGACAACAGCCTGGCTAGAAGGTTCCTTTTCTCCTCCTGGGCCGACACCCGGACATCCGTACTATTGCTGATCGCAGTCATGTCATCTTAAGGTCATGCAAACTCCCTGCCAATGTAGTGTCAAAGAGCCTTGAAAGGCAATAATGGCGATAACGCGGTTTCGATATCGTTATCTTTAGCCGTTTTCAGGCGACTTTTGCACAAGGCTGAACATCCCGATTCGTGGAAATGTGCAATCTTTGCACGTCTCTCCATCACTTTGTGCAAGCCACAGTTCCTTCTTGACTCTCTCCCACAGGGCCATGTCAGAGCGGTGACAACACCGTATTTACAGCCCTTTTCTCACGAATTCCCATGAAGCGCGGTGCCGGAAGAGGCATGAAAAAACCTCGTGGCATTCGTCCTGCTTGGGAATGGAGCAACGATTGCGATGAATCGGCAACTGGAAATGCTCCTGCAGTTGCAGGAATTGGCCCTGATGTGCAAGGCGCGCGAGATGCTGCAGCCCAACGTCGCCGCATCTGCAGCCGAACCCCTGGAACAGCGCATTCGCAAGCTCCGTCAAAAACTTCCCGGTCCCCTCATTTCCGAATTCGATTCCCTCATGCACGGCGGCACTGATGCCGTGGTGGCTTGTGATGATGGGATGTGTCTGGGATGTCACCAAACCGTGGCCGCTCAACTGCGCACCCGGGTGGAGTATTCCCGCGACATGATTCGCTGCAATCATTGCGGCCGTTTTTTATACGCAGTCCAGCGGGCTCCACGCTATCTCGGAGCGATCTATTAAACCACGCCTATGCAAGACATTGTTCATCTATTGATCCGGTTGCAGGAAGTCGAGCGCATGTTCGATGCAGCGCGCGAAGGTCAGCTTACACCGAGGGAAACCTTGATGGTGAAAAACGGTCTGGTCCGTCTTCGTGAGTTGATCCCATCGGAATTCATCGATGGCTATCATCACGCCAAGAAGCGGGAACCCGAGCTGACGACCTGTCCGGAAATTCTTGCCATGGCAGCCGTGGTGCATGGTTTTAGGGAATGCACCCCCATGCGTCGCCACGACCTGATGCACGAATTCCATGTCAGTCATTTTGCGGCTTGATTGAGGTGCAATCTCTTGCCGGTGGTCGGTGCCACATATGGTAATTGCAGACGGCAAGATCCGCCCCTTTTGGACGCCCCAGGCTTTTCCCGGTTGGTTCATATTGTTGGAGAGCCATGGGGCGGTCTTTTTTAGCTCCAGTCTGTTTGGGCCGCCCCTCTCTGAGGCGTGCGTAACATCCTGGCACGATGGCAATTGAGATAACGTAATAAACCCTTCAAAACACATGGCCGTCATTGACTTCGCCATGCGATTAAGAGAGACTTAAAATCTGTGAATTTCGATATATCGCGGTTGTTGATGGAGTGGGACTTTCACCCGGGTGAAGTCATGGTACGTAAGTTCACTGGCGAGGACGCTCAGGAGAAGATACAGTTGCGCATCGATCTTGGTGTTTTGCAGATGAATGCCCAAGGCCGTCCTGACGGCCAAAAGCCGCACGGTCACGCCACCTTGTTGGATTATTTCCACGCCCGGAAGCTCCGCCAGGATGATCCTGAGAAACCGTTCAAGCTTTCGCCGGAAGACTGTCTGGAATTGCAGCGCGAAGCCGCCCAGTTTCATCATCGCTGCCTCTGCTACTACCAGATGGATGAATACGAACCGGCTCTGGCAGATGCGCGGCACAACTGCGTCCTGTTTAAGTTCCTCGAACACAACCATGACGATCGCGACTTTGTTTGGGGTCTGCTCGAATACCGGCCACAAGTCATCATGATGCGCTGCCGAGCCAGTTCCGCCCTGGCCATGATGGAAAACGATCACGCCCAGGCCGCGGCGCTGGTGGAACACGGGATCGAGGAAATTCGCGAGTTTTTCCGGGAATACGAGCACGAGGAATTTCTCGAGGACTGCGAGGAAATCAACACGCTGGTCGAATGGCTGGAGGAAATCCGTGCCCAACGTCCTCTGAGTGAACGGGAACGGCTGGAAATCGCCCTCAATGAGGCGGTGAAACGCGAGGATTACGAGAAGGCGGCCGAGTACCGCGATGCCCTGCGCAACCTTGGGAATACCAAATCTTAAAGCATATGAATACACTCACACGCCGTGACTTCCTCAGGCAGGCCAGCTTGGCGGCCGCGATGTTCTCCATTTTACCCGGCGTTGCGAGTACTGCGGCATCGTCCAAACCCAGCCACCCCATCCGGCTGGGCGGGCCCATTTTTGCCAAAACTGCTGATCCGGAAGAACTTGCCCTGGCGCATCGCCAAGTGGGCTACCGGGCTGCCTTTTGCCCCGACGTTTCGCTCAAGGACACGGCGCGGATTGATGCGTTCCGCACGGCTTTTGCCAAGCATGATGTGGTCATCGCGGAAGTCGGGCGATGGGTCAACCTCATGGATGCCAACGCGGACAAACGGCGCCAAAACATCGAGGCCGTCACGGAAGGATTGGCGCTGGCCGAGGCCATCGACGCCCGGTGTTGTGTCGATATTGCAGGCTCATGTCATCCCACCATCTGGTTTGGACCGCATCCCGATAATTTTTCGAAAGCCTTCTTTGATAAGGCGGTTGAAAACGCGCGTACCATCATCGACGCGGTGAAGCCCAAACGGGCCCGTTTCTGTTATGAAATGATGGGCTGGGCGATTCCCGAGTCGGCCGATTCTTATCTGAAACTCATTAAAGCCGTAGATCGCAAGGCTTTCGGTGTCCACCTGGATCCGTGCAACGCGGTCAATTCTCCGGAGTGTTTTTATCATAACACCCGATTGCTCAATGAATGTTTCGACAAACTGGGCAAGTGGATCATGAGTTGCCACGCCAAGGATTTGACCTGGGATGTGGAGATGAACGTCCATTTCCGTGAGGTGCGGCCTGGAATGGGGCAAATGGACTACACCACCTACCTGCGCCGGTTGGCTCAACTCGGCCATGATGCTCCGCTGATGATGGAACATCTGCCCACCGCCGAGGAATATAATCTTGCCCGACAGCACATCATGAAAGTGGGTGCTGAGGCAGGGATCCGATTCGAGTAGCAGTAGTAGTAACTATTGCCGCTCGTATTCGCCGGTACCGACCTTTTTGAGGATGGTGAAGCCTGCCTTCTTGGCATCCGTCACCGACAGAGGCTTCAGGAATGTCGGCGTGTTAAACGTGGAGATCACGCGCCGAACCGGCTTTTTACAGGCAGGACAATGGGTTAATTCGGCGGCTGAAAGGGGGCGCCGGAGCGTGAACTTGCCTCCGCAAATCTTGCACTCACCTTCACACAATTCGTATTCGTAAAGTGGCATCTTATCTATCCCTTTTCGCTATAATAGTATCACACTGCGATGCAGTCTTCAAAGCCGTAGCGTATCAACCCCTCCTCCAGCTCGCGCCCTATGAACACAATCTGACTGCGCCGTGATTCACCGTCCTTCCACCGGCGTTGAGGGGTGGAGCCAAAGGTGGAATGAACGGCCTGGAACACCACGCGCTCCGGCTTGTCCTTGATGTTCAAGATCCCCTTGGCGCGGTAGAGTCCCCCTCCCCCCAGGGTGACGACCTGTCCCAGCCAGGCCTCCGTCTTCTTCATGTCGAGCGGCCGGTCCTCGGAAAGGTAAAACGACTTGACCCGATCATCGTGGCGATGCTCCTCATGATGATCCCCATGCTCCTCATGCTCATGATGTCCGTGCGGGTCCTCGGGCATTTCCAGGGCAACATCCAGATCGTGCGCATGCAGATTCAACAACTGCTTGAAATCGACACGACCAAAAGTGGATTCATGCATGCGCGCCATGGGGTTGATCTCCCGCACCCGCCCCTTGATTCTGGAAAGCGACTCCGGCGTGGCCTGGTCCACCTTGTTGACCAGCACAACGTCTGCATAGCCAATCTGAGTCTGGGCTTCGGGACTTTCGCCCAATTCTTTTTCCAGATGCAATGCATCGACGACGGTCACGATGCCATCCAAACGCAGGCTCCTGGCGACGTCGGGCACATAAAACGTTTGAGCCACTGGTCCAGGATCGGCGAGGCCGGTGGTTTCCACCAGGACATGATCAAAGCGGCGACCCTGCTTGAGCAGATTGGCCAGGCTGCGAATCAGATCGCCTCGCAACCGGCAGCACAGGCATCCGTTGTTCATTTGGAGGATTTCCTCCTGCGCACCGATGACCAATTCGCCATCGATGCCAATCGGACCGAACTCGTTGACAATCACCGCGCAGCGCAGCCCGTGAGGCTGTCCAAGCAAATGATTCAGCAAGGTCGTTTTGCCCGCACCCAGGAAGCCTGTCAGCACGGTCACCGGTATGGGATGAGTTAACGCCATAACACCACGCCCTGAAGTGTAGCAAGACAACCGGGCGGGGTGTCAAGCGTGGCTGGTTTTGTTGGCAGCGATGGATTGTCATCATGCGCACGTAAAAACTGCCGGTTCACAAAATCCCTGCCGTCTTACCGCACGCTTCAACCTGCCATTCGCATGTCTTGATTCCAACGCGTCTGCCCACACCAAGCGGCGCCCAGGGCACTGGTCGCCCCACCACGGCT
>CAZIDG010000070.1:0-22127 GCA_964538065.1 uncultured Verrucomicrobiota bacterium | reverse complement strand
CGCGGTGTCCTCTGGAACGATTGACCATGAATTTGGAACAAATTTTCATGGAGCTTGCCAAAATTGTGCGAGAAAAGATTAAGCCAGAGGAACTTACGCCAGCTCAAATGCAGATCCTGGAAGAGGAATTCCTTAGCATCGATTTCCAGAACGTATAGTCCTGCCTTTTCAAGTAACCTAAGGCGAGGTGGTTATAATAAATTCTTCAGCCTTCGGTGGCGCTGTTGACGTCCCTTTGGCAGAGCTCCCTCCTGGTGAGATGCTGCGGTGGCGTCTCAAGGTCACTGGATCTGGCAGCGGGTGGCTTAGATATTGGTTGTCAACTCTTTGGCTCGTTGATTCCAATAATAGGCGACCACGATGTTCAGGGGCAGTTCAATGAGCAACGCCAAGGCAAACAGCCACAGCCATGCGCCCGGAGTGACTTGTCCCAGGACTAGATAAATAAATCCAGCGCCAACGGTGATCCCTGGCAAGCCAAGTAAAATGGAGGCCAGAATGATGTAGCCAGGACCCAGGTGGGTATGTTTTTCCGGTCTCATCCAACCCAACCCATACCATGTTTTATCGCTGTCCGTGATGCGGTAGATCCAATTCTGTAGCCTTGTATTGGTTTTCATATGGTGCCAGATCCCTTCGATTCAGTTCCTTGAGTTCTGTCCATCGGACATGCGGGCCTTAATAATTGGGCCCAGTTCAAAGCAACTCAACTTCAAGCCAGTCCAAAGAATTATCAAGTGCAACTCCAATCAGGCTGACTGTGACTGCGGCCATCCGTTCGGTCCTTAAAACAGCAGGAACAAGGCCAGATGTTCTTCCTTTCCTGGAAGCTCCAATGCCCTCGACGAAGGAGGGGGCAGCGTCTCTTATTTGCGTTTGAACGCGATCCGGTTGGTTGGGATCCCCTTGGCCAGGAAGTCCTTCTCAAAATCGGTTATGATCGCACTCAAATCATCAGGTGTGGGTGTTTCCTGGAATCCTGCGCTGGCTTTGCCTACTTCGACCATCTGGGCGAAGTAACTGGGTTCATCCGTGCGCAGATAGAGCACACCTCCCGGAATTAAAACTCTTTGGGCGGCCAACATGAACTGTTCATTGATGAGGCGGCGACGGTGGTGGCGACGTTTGGGCCAGGGATCAGGAAAATAAACATGGATGGCGTGAACCGATTGAGGGGGAAGCAGGTATTCCATGGTGTAACTCGCTTCCAAACGCAATAGACGCAAGTTCTTGAGGCCCAATCGTGGACCTCTGCGCTCCAGCTTGCGAATGCGTCCCAACAGCCGTTCGACGGCCAGAAAATTATGTTTCGGGTGCAATGCTGCGTACTGCAACATGAAGGAGCCATCTCCACAACCCAACTCGACTTCCACAGGTTGTGACATGGAGAAAAGCTGAGCCCAATTCAGCGGGTCCACAATGGACACTGGCTGAATCAACAACGAAGGGGTGGGTACACCCGCTTCACTCGATGGTTTTATCGTGGTCGTGCTATTCACTTCTCCACGAATAATGCAAGGGAAGCGGTATAGCCGTGAAGAAAATTCCGCTGGCCCACCGGACCGATTTCGCCGTTGCAGAAGAAGCCAGCCAGCCCCAGGTGGCCGAATTGCTTCTGGATTTCCCGGGCATCGTGATTGTGGGCTCCGAAAAGCCGCTCACCTCGGCCGTTGCAGCAGCATAGGCAACCGCCGTAAATCGTCTTGCCCTTTAATTGAGCATGGGAATCGGACAAAACATGTTTGAGATCTTCCGTGGCGGCCAGGGCGTCCCGGCGTTGAAATTGCATGGTCTGTCCCTGTCGAGGCAACGCCCCCACTGCCAGAATACCCGATTGCACATCGGCGCCGATCAGGTTTCGAATCAGGAAATCCCCCCGGTGGAAATCCTCCAGGTATTCGTTGATGACCAGGCCGATAAACAAGTTGCCTTGAGTCTTCTGCTGTTCTTCGACGCTGAGGTTTTGGTAAGTATCCATCAGGACTTCGTAGGCAGGACGATTGCCAATGTAGTGGATGAGGTTGTGTTCCACCTTGGTAATGGTCCAGGTATCTCCGATGGGCGTGCATCCCTGGGAGATGACGCTTCGCAGGTTGACGTTGCCACCAATGGAGACGGCAACGGCACCGGATTCATAGACTTGTTCGTTGAGGTATAGTTGGGTGCGCTGTTCTGTAAAGACTCCGCTGGCCAGGCCTCCTATTACAGGGACGTTGGGATATGCCTTGTCCCATTCTCGCAACCAGGTTTCGCTGTCCATATTGAAGGGATCAGCGAATGCCAGCCAGCCATTGGATTGATCAGGAGGCACACGTGTGTAATCGGCCCAAAAACCACTCTGGGAGCCTGCGTCGATCTGGTCTTGTGTAAAATGGGTCGCTGTGAGGTTTGCTCCTGGGAGGTAATACAACGATAAAACAATGCCTGCGTTTTTTTCAATTTCATGATCGTCACAGATCAGGCTGATGCCCGAACAACCGATCAGCAATGGGATGCGCGCATGCAATCGCAGGATATCCAGAATCTGGGATGCATAAGTGAAGAAACGCGGAGCCATAAAAACCAGCCCCAGAGATACTTGCGGTGCAGACAATTGGTGTCGGAGCCCCGCCGCCCAATCCCGCAGTCCGTTTTCATCGTAATCTGCATCCCAATGCCCCGCTGCGGCATGTTGTGTCCACATATTTAAACCTTATCCACCTCTGGGTTGTTGGCAATTCCTAACCTCAATGCTTTTTAGCCAAGGCGTAATCTCCATTTCATGATCTTGTGGAGTACGTGATGAATCCATACCCCCTTCGATGAGCCCACGACCATAAAAAGGGCCGGGATGCTCTCATCCCGGCCCTCGAAACACAACTCAAACGGATCGTGCTCGTTTAGAGTTTGATGCGGAAGAATTTCGTCCCTTGACCGATGGCCAGGGTGTAGGGCGATGTGGCGGCATCAATGTCCGTATAGGTTCCATTGACGGTGTCACACTGTTGGAGCTTGCCCGTGGGCCAGGTCAGAATGACGTTGTTGCCTTCCTTTTTGATGCTCATTTTCACCGACATTTGATAATGGTTGAGCACCTGTTCGAAGGTGAGGGCTTTGTTGTAAAAGGCCACATCATCAATGGCGCCATCGAATGGATTCCAACCATCGTCACTGCGCCAGCCCAAATCGGTCTTGCCGTTGCGGTTCGGGTTATAGATGTCGTATTCTGTTGAGCCGACCGATTTTCCATTCACATAGAACGTGAAGAGGGAACCCTCGCGTGTGAGAACGATGTGATACCATGTGTTGGTGTTGATCACGTCGGCGGTGTCATAGACCCAGGTGGCCACCCAATTATCGGCAAAAATCACCCAGGCCCATGTGTTGTCGGGTTGTTGGTATACCAGCCAGCCAGTGGGGCCGCTACCCATGGATGAAAAGGCCGTGCGATAATCCTGGCTATCGGCAGCCAGTGTGTTGGGCTTGACCCAGGCTTCCGCTGTAAATGCTCCATAAGGATTGAGTTCCAGGGCATAGGGGATTCTGACACGCGCCTTGCCTTTCACCGCCACGGCGGTATCTGTTTCACTTGGAATGCCAGTGGCCACCGCGTAGGTGATGGTGCCTGCATCGCCCGTTTCATACGTGCCATCGAAGCTGCCTGCGGCATCCACGGCGGTGGTGCTGCCTTCGGGTTCATCCAGACGCCAGTACGCAACCGGATCATCCGCCATGACGACCTTGGCGTGGCCAGTGACGGGCACTTCCACTGCGCGAGGGACGACGGTAAGGGCAACCTCATCGCTATCGATCGCGTTCCACTGGTTGGATACGTGAACATGATAGGTCGAACCATCATCTGCAACGGCCAACTTGGGCAACCATAGCATGTCATTGGTGGCGCCGTTGATGGCGGTTGTGCCCTTATACCATTGATAACTGACCGGCAGCGCACCCGTGGTGCCTACCCGGAAAGCGGCCTTGCTTCCCACGTTGCGTGTGATGGCTATGGGCTGCGCTGATATTTGAAGATCCGTGGTGACGGTAAGAGTCGCCTCGGTGCTCGTCGCCGTGCCAAAGGCATTGGTGACTTTGGCCTTATAGGTCGAGCCATCATCAGCGTAAGCACAGGTGAATGACAGAACGTCGTTCGTGGCGTCGGGGATGGCGTTTTCACCTTTGTACCACTGGTAGGACAGAGGGGCGGTGCCATCGGCTCCCACAGTAAACTTGACCTCTCGGCCGGCATAGGCCGTGGCCGCGACCGGATTCTGAGTGATTTCGGGCGGGAGTTCAACGGCCCGGAAATTGGTAAGTCCAACCTGGTAATGGTGTTGGATCTGTTCCGCACTCAAGGCAGTGCCGTAGATGGCGGCTTCATCAATGTATCCATCAAAAAGCCACCCGCCTGGGGGAATGGCGCCGATGTAGGCGGATTTGGTTGTGGTGGGCGTATAGTTGGGGACGTCCGAGGTTCCTATCAACGCACCGTCGACGTAGAAGGAGACTTTGGAGCCATCAAAGGAGGCTGCCAAATGATACCATTGTCCCATCTTGATGGCACCCGCCTGAATCCAGATTCCGCCTCCCTTCATCACCCAGGCCCAGCATGAGGGATTGGCGGTGCCGCTATTGGCAGTCTGATAGAAAAACCATCCGGGGTTGTCCGTAACCCACCCCTCAAAGCTGCCAAAGGGCGCACGTGTTGCGGTGTCGGAGGCGCTCATGGCGCGCACCCAGCACTCGGCTGAAAAGGCGCCCTTGGGATTCAATTGCTCGGCGTAGGGAATCTCCACATAGGAAGTCTCTGCTGTGCCGGCATCGTCTGTGTAGGAACGGAAATAAACTGAGTTGGTTTCAATGCCGGCTTGCCCCATCTTTGGATATAAACCATCCAGCGAATACACATAGGTACCGGCATACGCGCCTGTACTGCTGCTATCCACAGCGGTTCCCTCGCCAGGTTGTTCCTCCAGTCGATAGTATGCCAGCGGATTGTCCGCAAGAATGGTTTGAGCGTAGGAATCCGCACGGGCGGATATGGCGCTCAAGGCTAGGACTGTTGCCCCCAAATGCAATGCGAGTGGTCGCATCATTCTCCAGTTTAGTTTGTTCATATAGCCTCTAATCATCAGTTCGAGTACCAAACGCAAGCCTGGTTACCAAGCCTGCGTGTCGGCAATTCTAACAGGAAAACTCCACATTCCAAGCCAAATCCAATACGCTGACTTTGCGCTTTTAATCAATTGGACCTGTATGATTGCTGATCATAAAAGGGGGTGTCGTGGCCCCCAAGCTCCTGCTGCCCGATTTGGGGTGTGAATTGCCTCAAAAAAATTGTGCTCTTCCATTTGGATATGGACGGTCTCCAAAGGATTGTGTTAGCTTTTTAAGCGAAGTGATTCTCCATGGCCACGTGTTTTTCATGATGAAAAATCTCGTTTTTAATCATTGCCTGGAATTGATTCAGGACAGAGAGGGAGGGGCTCATTGCCACATTATACAGGCGAACTGCATGGAGTCGCATCCTGGGCACATGGTGGTGGTTTTGGGTTTCGCATTGCGATTTAAAAAGACGCTTTCACCGCGGATGAAATTGAATGGGTGATATGAGACTTGCCATTTATCTGCTGTTCTTTTGCTACACTTCATCGGTTTTGTTGGCTGCAACCCGTAACCCTGTTGACCGATATGACGTCGTCTGGGACTCCCCCAGCGTGGATCACCATGGTTCCATGCCCCTGGGTAATGGTGATATTGCCCTCAATGCGTGGGCGACTCCGGAGGGGGAGATCCAGTTTTACATTGGGAAATCGGATGCCTGGGATGATAATGCCCGATTGCTCAAGGTGGGGAAAATCCGGGTCCGTTTGGAGCCCAACCCCTTTGCCGCGGGAGAACCTTTTCGCCAGACACTCAGCCTGAGAGATGCAACCCTGAGAGTGGAATCGGGCAAACGAGGTCAACGGTCCCGCGTGTGCCTGTGGGTGGATGCCAGGCAGCCCGTCATTCATGTTGATATCGACAGCCAGACACCCGTCACCGCGACGGCAAGTCTGCAACTATGGCGCACGAATCAGTCCGAACTGGCGGAATTGCAGATCAGCGACGTCATGATGAATCCGGCGAAGGCGGACAAAAAACAAGCCCCCATGTTCGTCGAACCCGATACTGTGCTTTCGAACCAGGTCGGGCGTATTGGCTGGTACCACTGCAATCAGAAATCTGTTGGGCCGCAAGTGCTTGCAGAATTACAGGGATTACAGGGCTTCCAGCAGCCTGATCCTCTCCTGCATCGCATCTTTGGTGGACTCCTGACTGCTCAGGGCGGCGTCCGATTGGATGATTTGAATCTGCGCTCTCCCCAGGGGAAGAAACATCGTTTCAGTCTCTGCATCCTCACGCGCCATCCCGCAACGCCGGCTCAATGGGTTGCGGATATGGAGGCTGAGATGCGAAGGGTCGAATCCCAGCCAGAATCGGTACTCCGTGGCGCTCATGAGCAATGGTGGAATGAATTCTGGAAACGCAGTTGGATTCGCGCCACATCGCATGGAGAGAATGAAGATGACTATTTTACACTGGTCCCATCCAATGCCCATCCGGTGCGCCTGGGCATGGATCAGGCGGGAGGCAGTACATTCGACGGCGAAGTCGGGCGTATCGGCTTGTACGATGCCGCCCTGACGGACAGGGAAATAGCGCAGTGTGCCCTCTCTCCCAGGAGCCAGCAAGGAGGGCGCTTTTCAGGCTTGTTGTTTGCCGGTTCACTTCCGGGATCTCCCATCCTTGCCCATTCGAGTGGCTGGACCTTCCGCAAGGGATTGACTGTGGAAGGCTGGGTGAAGCCGGCAAAGCTGCCTCCCAGCGGCGCCCGTTTGGTGGACAAGATCACGCCTGGCACCAGTGATGGTTTTCTTCTGGATACCCATCCAGGCAACAGTCTGCGCTTTATTTGCGGCTCCAAAATTCTCCAATATCAAGATGCCCTGCCGGCGGGCCAATGGAGTCATGTCGCGGCTGTGGCGGATCCGGCCACGGGCGGTTGCCGGTTGTACCTCAATGGCAGGGTGGTGGCCTCGGATAACGGTGACAAAGTGACGAACAAGGCCTTCTTCGTAAGCCAGATGTACCATCTGCAGCGTTTCATCACCGCGTGTGCGGGCCGTGGGGCATATCCCATCAAATTCAATGGATCCTTGTTCACGGTGCCCCCTGGCGCCACGGAGGCGGATCCGGATTATCGCCGCTGGGGATCGGGCTACTGGTGGCAAAACACACGCCTCCCGTACCTGAGCTTGTGTGCCGCTGGCGATTTCGATCTGCAACGGCCCTTGTTTCGCATGTACGCCGGGGACTTGCTTCCCTTGTGCCAATATCGAACCAAACTCTATCTGGGCCATGAAGGGGCCTTTTATCCCGAGTGCATCATGTTTTGGGGGGCCATCTTTGGGGAGGCCTATGGATGGACTCCCTTTGAGCAACGGCAGGACAAGCTCCAGGAAAGCCGCTGGCACAAATGGGAATGGGTTGGCGGTCTTGAACTGTGTTGGATGATGCTTGATTATTATGAGCATACGCTGGACCGCGCCTTCCTGCAAAAGACGGTCCTTCCCTTCGCCCATGAAGTCCTGACTTTCTTTGATCAGCAGTATGCGACTGATGCCCAGGGGCACCTGGTCATGCATCCCTCCCAGGCTCTGGAAACATGGTGGCACTGCACCAATGCCACGCCTGAACTTGCCGGCTGCCATGCCGTGACCCGGCGTCTGATGGAACTTGAAGATGTGGAGGTGTCTTCGGATGAACGCGCGTTCTGGCATCGCTTCCATGCAAAATTGCCTCCCATTCCCTTGCGGGATATTCAAGGACGGAAAGCCCTCGCCCCTGCGGAGTATTTTGATCAGAAATCGAACGTCGAGAACCCCGAACTCTATCCGGTGTTCCCCTTCCGGTTGTTTGCCTTCAATCGTCCCCACAGCGACTGGGCGCTTGCCGCCCTTGAACATCGGGAGGACCGTGGACATAACGGCTGGCGCCAGGATGACATCTTCATGGCGTACCTGGGATTGACCGATCAGGTCCGCCAGACGGTGGTCAGCCGGGCACGGGTTCATGACCGGGGCGAGCGTTTTCCCGCCTTCTGGGGACCCAATTACGATTGGACACCTGACCAGGACCACGGCGGCGTACTCATGAAAGCCTTTCAATCCATGTTAATGCAATGCGATGGCAAGGCGATCTATCTCCTGCCCGCGTGGCCGAAGGACTGGGACGTGCAATTCAGACTCCATGCGCCGCGACAAACAGTGGTCGAAGGCGAGTATCGCCATGGGAAAATCCGCTCCCTCCGGGTGACTCCCGCTTCACGCAGGGCGGATATTACCATTTGTGGAGATTAAAAACGGCTGCGGACAACATGGGCGCCCTGAAAATGCGGGTTTGACGAATGGCTTTGAATAGGTTTTCGTATCAGAAAAAGAACCAAAAAAAGCACTATGGCAACAAATGTATCACGACGTTCCGCCTTGCGCCGCATGGCGGGTGGAGCTGCTCTCTTGAGCGCGGTCAGCTTTTCAACTCCTCGCATGTCGGCCGCCGATGAAGCACCTGCCAAGCTCAAGGGCAACATCAACCACTCGGTGTCCCGCTGGTGCTACGGTGGCATCAAATTTGACGATTTTTGTGAAGAGGCCAAAAAAATGGGCATCATGGCCATCGACCTCCTCAGTGAAAATGAATGGGCGGCTGTGAAGAAACACGACATGGTGTGCTCCATGTGCAACGGCCCGGACAATATTGGCTATGGATTTAATCGGGTTGACCACCACGACAAGCTCATTAAGGGCTTCGAGGAAATGATCCCCAAAGTGGCGGAATTCGGCTTCCCCAACATTATTTGTTTCTCCGGCAATCGCGGGGGGATGGACGACCAACAAGGACTGGAAAACTGCATCAAAGGCCTTAAACGGCTCATGCCCGTGGCTGAGAAGTACAAAGTCAACGTGGTCATGGAACTTCTGAACAGCAAGGTGGATCACAAGGATTACATGGCGGATCACACGGCCTGGGGTGCGGAGGTGGCCAAAGGCGTTGGATCCGAGCGGTTTAAGCTCCTTTACGACATCTACCACATGCAGATTATGGAGGGCGATATCATCCGCACCATCAAACAGTTCGCCCCCTACATCGGTCACTACCATACCGGTGGCAATCCAGGCCGGAATGAGATTGATTCGACCCAGGAAATCTATTACCCCGCCGTCATGAAGGCCATTGTTGCCACGGGCTTCAAAGGTTATGTGGGACAGGAGTTTATGCCCAAGCGCGACCCGCTGACCTCCCTGCGCGAATCCATCCAAATCTGCGACGTTTAGCCTCCTGCCTGGAGGTAAAATCGCCTCAGGTCGCGGTGACCTGAAATAAAGTGCAAAATAACTTGCACCAAGGTCACCCGGCCTATAGATTTTGCGCACGAATCGCGGGGTGGAGCAGCCCGGTAGCTCGTCAGGCTCATAACCTGAAGGTCACAGGTTCAAATCCTGTCCCCGCAACCAATTTTCGGGCCTAAAACAAGCGTTTTAGGCCCGTTTTTATTGGGCTTTCGTGAATAGCACCACGTTCGCGCCGGGAAGTTGAAACAGGGTGAAACAGCGTGAAAAACAGGGAACAAGAACCAACACAACCACCAACACAACATCTTTGCAAGGCCCACTCGGTTTCATTCACTCGGCACGAGGTGGGCTCCACTGCTGACCGTGAATTCCTCAGACGGCCTGATTAATTGAATACACCACCACAGGACCACTGCACTGGAGTTGCAGATTTGACACTTTGTGCAATAGTTTGATATTAGTTTCTTCCGTTTGATGAAAAACCTGTAGACCCAAACTGAATTGAGGCGACTGCTCGAAAAAGCGGAGCTTCGTGAACGGTTAATTAGAGGCTTCTTCCTGGGCCTCAATTTGCCCTCATGCTGGAAGACAGCGATTCAGTCGAGTTCCACGGAACTCCGGGTAAGCAGGTGAGGTGGTCAAAACACTTACGATTTCTCCCAATCCTGCTTCCACGAACGAAGCACGATGCACCTTTCTACCGACTCGTATGCAAACAGATCTTTCAACCACGCTCTCAGCGGTTGGCCTCTCGATTATGACGCCTTCCGGCCGGACAATCATCAGAAACCTGGACCTCTCTCTAACCCCAGGAACCAAGCTGGCCGTCATTGGCGCTGAAGGTTCAGGAAAATCCAGCCTGCTCAAGGCTTTGGCCCGATTGCCACTAAACACCTTCCAGGTGACAGGCTATGTGAAGCCTGTTCGTGCCGGCTATCTGGCCCAGAGTACCGAGGAGCCCTATTCGCAACTCTCCCCGCTCAGCTTTCTTCTGCAAGAGGGCCCTGCCGGCGCTGCCGTTATGAACTGGGAACTCTATCCCGACGCAGAAAGAGCAGCCTACACGGTTGGCCTTCCGCGGAGCATCCTGGACGAGGACCGCCCCCTGGTCACATTGAGCGGCGGCGAGAATGTGAAACTCCGAACGGCAAAATTGATTATGGCCGACCCGGAAGTGATGCTGCTCGACGAACCAACCAATTATCTCGATATTCCAACCCTGCTATGGCTAGAGCAGTTTATCCGACAGGTTACCAAGCCCATGGCTTTCGTGTCTCATGATGAGCGCCTCATCAAAGCCTGTGCCAACAAGATTCTGTTTCTGCAACATTTTGAATTCAAGAATGAGAGCCGTTACCTATTCTCGGGAGAGGGATATAAAGAGTTTCTTGAGGCCAAGGAGGCGGAATTCGACCGAGTCGAAAAACAACTCGTAAAGCACCAAACCGTAACCCGTAAGCTCAAACAACAGTATGTCGAGAAGGAGAGTAAATCGGACGCCCGCGCCAAGTCGTGTAAACCTGCGAGCATGGCCGAAATAAACAAAGCGAACCAGGCCCAGGCCAAGATCAAAGCGGAACTGGCGAAACTCCGGAACAGGATTGAGGAGGTCCCGGAGCGAGAACCCTTGCATCGCGAGGAGGAGATCCGGGTCACTTTTCCGTTTTCGTGCGCTGTCCCTGCAGGCAAAAAGGTGGTCGATTTTTCCTGTGCCACGTTGGCTTATGGCGAAAAGGTATGTGCGCGGGACATTCATCTGGAAGTAACAGGGCCGGAGAAAGTGGTCATCATTGGACGAAATGGGGTAGGCAAGAGCACATTCTTGCGCCGACTGGAGAATGCTCTTGGCCTACTTCCCGGTCTGCGGGTGGGATACATGCCGCAGGACCCTTGCGAGATACTTGCGGACCCCGCGAAGAAAACAGTCGAATACCTGGACGAGATACAATCAAATCAGACGCTAAACAGGACCACCCTGCGTCGTCTCAACTTCGAGCGAAGCGAAATGAGCCGATGCGTTTCGCAGTTGAGCGGGGGGCAGCGAATCAAACTTTTGTTTGCCCGGGCCATTTTGTCCGGTGCCAACGTGGTTCTGATGGATGAACCTACCGCCAACCTTTCCCCACTATCAAGACCCGCTTTAACGTCTGCATTGAAGGAGTATCCAGGAGCTATCATTGCCATTTCTCACGATCTGGCTTTCATCGAAGGGATCAGCACTTCGATTTACGAGATGACACCGAATGGCCTCCACCCGAAGACACTGGCCGAGATTCTGTAAAAGTAAATTGGAGATGCCGCAGCATCCCATGCGCGCCCAATACGATGCCCGGATGGCCGCTCGCGGCGAGTTGGTGTCTACCCGTCAGTGACGGAGAGGCAGGCGTGGTAAGCAACGCGCCCGGTTGGGTCATTCCCTATTCCGGGCCGATGGACGGGGGCGCACTGCTTACCTCGCATCTTTGTTGTGCGTCGCCCCAAGGTTTTGAATATCAACAGTTGTGCCAGCGGGCGAATGCCTTAGCAAGTAGTCTGTCCACATGCATGATCACCTTTGCTGGCAGGCTGACGTTCAGCGGCCCGGCCACCGCTTCGAACATTTCTTGGCTCCACCTCCACGATTCGCGATAGGCGATGCACAACTCGCTGGGCTGAGCGCTGGCCGTGCAAGCCACATAGCGCTTGCACGCTGCCTCCGAGAGGTCCTTCTCCAAACCGCGAGAAGGGGTGGGCCAGTGATCAGTTGCCCCTTCGTGGAGGCGCACCAGCTTGAGCAGATTCTCATGCGCTTTGCCGAGCAAAGCCCATGCGCGGGCAAACTCGCCTCGGTTGAGAAGATTGGCACCAAACAGCATCAGGTTCAGGAGGTTGAGGGCGAGCCCTTGCACAGGAACCGCACCGCCGCGTGCCGGAGGCCCACCCACGAGCGCACGCGCCTGCTGTGACAGTTCGCCGGACCGATCCAGCACTACGGCCGCAGCGAGTGAGGGAAACCACCCATAGCCTCGCCAGTTCGCAATGACCGGCAATTCGGCTGCGCGCATAAAGTGCAACTCGCCGCGCACGCCATTCTCAAATAGTGCGGTGTGATGGCCGAAATCATCCGGGAAATAAGCGGCAACCGGGCTAATCGCATGGAGCCAAGAGCGCTGATCAAAGCCCTCAAAGGACTCGTCTCTGAGGAACACGGCAAACTCGACATCCGAGAAGTCATCGCCCTCTCCCACCGTGAACGAGCCGAACATCAGCGCGCCGATCACACGCTCGTCCCGCTGACACGCCTCGCGAAAGCGCTCTATGATTGCTTGCTGAAGCATGCTTTGCCCGCTCTGCCTTTCACGTTCTTTCTCAGCAACTGCATAACAGGTATCATTAAAGCAGAGCCTTGAGCCAGGCGATACTCATTTTCTGCAATTTCCGCTTTCTGATGAACATTTTTTTGCCAGCAGGCCAGGAGACAGTGCCAACGTGCAAACAGGAGTCAAAGCGGCACCGCTTTGGCCGCTCCTAGAACCAAGTGGGGGCAAGACTTGCCGGCTTTCACTTCCCCTTGAAAGAGCTACGCCGCGAAACCGGCAAGACTTGGCTCCACCCGTGTGGCGCTCCCTCGATGAGCTTTCTTTCGCCGCCGCTCTGCTCCGCTTTTTGTCCTGCCCGCTAATCCGCGTCCCCGTCCCCTGACGCGGGCGGCCAGGGCAAACGCTCCGCTCCACTCACGGCTTGCAGAAACTCGCCGAGCGAGCCAGGGACAAAGTTAGCTCGCGTGTCCGCTCGAAAGTGAGGCGGGACGCCAGGCAAACAACAAGGCCAGGGCGGCGCACATGGAAACAGTCCATCGGATTTGCATATCGCCCGGTAACATAGGCAACCCAAAGGCATGTTGCCAAGGACAATATGGGTGGGAGCGAGGTGCCATAGGCGAGTTGACGCCAAGGGTGATGGACTCTACAAGTGACGGTGTCATCTGGACGTTAAGGCCATGCAATACTCAATACAAAACAATCTGGGTTGGCAGCGAATCATGCTGGCACTCATGGTGTTTGGTTGTGCCACACGGGGGTGGGCTGATCCGCCTGTGATGGGTATTCAGGCTATTCGTCTGGCAACGGCAGGGACAGCAACTGAGCTGCGAGGCTTATATCCGGGAGGGCTGTATGATGTTGTGCAAGTGTCAGGCTTTGCCGTGACCAATGATTTTCTTGGGCGACGGACCTATCGATGGGAGGCTGGTTCGACCGCGGCAACGAACCAATGGAATGTGTTCCAAGTCAGCGGAGTGGTAACAGGACGATGGGTTGCCACGGATACAAGAGCATTTGGAATAGACGGTTATGTCGGCTTGACTGCTCATATTCAACCCGGCCAGTTGGTTTTGCCGACAGGGGGTATCTGGTCATTTCCTGGTGGACTAGTGACGGTGGCGGACAATGCCACCAACCAGATCGTGATCGATCTTTTTCAAGGCAAGGCTCATTCCTTTCTGCGGGCCATCCATGACGGCGGCATCCACATCGGGAGCCTGGTGACTCGAAACGGCATGATCGAACGCTTTGAACCCATGATGCCCATTCGCCTGCCTGCAAGCGCCGTTGAACGCACGAAGGCGAGGTTGCGTGCGGGGCAGGGGCCTGTCCGGATTGGTCTGATGGGAGATTCATTGCTCCATGCATCCGGGATAGGTATCTCATGGCAGCGGCTTTTATTTGACCCACTGTATGCCACCAATGGTTTGAATGTGATGAATGCCTCGATTACCACGGTTGCCGATCATGCGGTGGGGGGGCAAACGGCGCGTCATACCCTTGCCATGCTGGGGCCGGCCGTGGAAGGTGCCGGTGACTGGATGCCGGGCGAGGCGATGACATTGTTGCCTGAATTTCTCGTGAATGAAGAATCAAGCCCCTACCCCCAGGGATGGGGAGAATCGTGTCTTCTCAAAGACCTCGATCTGGTCATTGTGGGATCCATATTCAACACGGGAAACAACAAGTTGGAATTCATGGAAAGCATCGTGAAGCGGTTGCGCCGTGCCGGAGTGGAAGTCATTGTGGTGACAGAGAGTTCGGGTCCATCAACCCCATTGTATTTGTACAACGAGGGGTATGGGCTTAAGGCCATCTGCGAAGCGCATGGTGCAACCTTATGCGATACATGGTGTTATCTGGACGAAGCCGTAAAGCAGGGCCAGGTGCCCTATATTATCAATAGCGTACACTACGTGCAGGCGGGGTATGATTTATTTGCATCGGCGTTGCGATCTGTGCTTTGCGATTATGGTCTTATGGATCGATTGGCAGGCCAGACGAACTGGGTGCCCACCACGAGCCTGTACACCAACTGGGCCAATTGTTCTGAAGTATCGTTCAACCCCGTGTTCACAACCGGAAAGACCAATCAACCAAGCCGTTTTGTGGACATGTACAATCCTGCCGTGGTGCTCAATGCCAAATTACACTCGCAAAGTGTCACCCTGCTGGCATCGAATGAGTACGCTGTATTTTCCCATGCGCATGCGCGTGAAGTGGACCTCCTTATTGAGGATGATGCAGGACAGGCGGTGATTGAACTTCTGGGGCCTGATGGCGACATCCTTGTCAAGACCAACAAAACGACCGGCTCAGGAACGTATATCAATCTATATGAATGCGCAAAAGCGGACACCCTTTCAAAACTAACCAATTCTACCCACGGAAACGGCCTCTCCCACGGATTGGCCAATCTTTCGGTTAAAGTACAGTGTATTCAGGGAACAACGCGTGTGGTGGGGGCGGTGTTTCATACGTTCCTAAACCGGCAAATGTCGGAGGCGGAACTCCAATTGACAGGCTCATGGTTTGTGGAACCCTCTGGTGGAGTTCTTCAGCCGGAAGGGGTGTGGACTGATGCTCCTGGCGATGTGCTGCAGATGGTTTTTGAAGGAACTGGATGTCAGATACTGCTGAATGGGGGCGTGGCGGCAGGCCAAGTGGAAGTCGAGGTGGATGGACGGATAGTGCATTCGAACCTGGATTTGCGGGATCCAGCCCGGACGGAAGCACAGTATGTTTTGAGTCTTTTCGAGGATGCTGATGGTCAACCGCTCATTTACGGTTCACATGTTGTGAAGATAACCCTTTTGGGGGCAAGCGATTCTGGAGAACAACCTGCTCCCGGCCAGCACCGTTTGGCGTGGCGAACAGGCTATGTTTTTGACCAGCGCTGACAATTGAGGGGGGGGGCGCGGCACGGCCTTGCTGGGTCTTGACGGTCCATGGCCCATCCATCCCAAAGGCAGGCACGGGGTCGGTGCGCTCCTAATTTGAGCTACTGTGTTGGTTTGAGAAAATCACCGCTTCTGCCTCGGTGATTTTCCCGTCATGATTGGAATCGCATTCGGCCACAGCCTTGTTGAAATGCTCGTTTTCACCCGTGACAACGCGGCGTTTGTGTTCGAATACCACCGGCACGCTTATTTCAGTCTTACTTTCCTCCTTTTCATTGGAGTGCATGCGACTGAGACTCTCGTAAAAGAGACGTGCAGCCTTGTCATTTTCGAAGCTTACGCTCACTCGGGAGGCGTCCCGATAGACGGTTTCCTGATGGCTGATGCAGCCTGTCCAGATGGCAATGAACAAGAGCGACATTATTGGGGTGATCCATTTCATGATATAAGTAATTTATAAGCAGTTGGTTATGTGGCGGCTTATACCTTGGTGACAGAAGGAATCGCACGAACAAATACTACTCCAAATGAGGCCGGGAGTTGGAGTGAGGGCACTAAACATGAACCTGTATGTGACTTCACAGATTGAAATACCCAGAGAAGCGACGAAAAGTTACAGGCAATTTCTGCTAAAAGGGCCAGTAGAGCGGGTTGCCTTACTACACGGGGGTAGGTCGTGGTCGAGTGCCTGCGTTTGAAAGGCCCTTTCATAGATGATTATGCATCATATGACTGTGTGGAACGCAGGCATATTCACAGGGACCTGTTTTGTAGGGAATAATATGCCCGCCCTTTAAGATGGTGGAGGCGGCGGGAGTTGAACCCGCGTCCTGGGCAAATTTACCAGCCGCGACTACATGCTTAGTCAGAAGTGAATTCTCGGCGGTTGGATGACGTTCTGACACGATTCCACCCACCCAGCGTGCATGGTAAGAACTTCAGCCGCATCCGCGCCCACTCCGGATGAAACCTACGCCTGCAATTGGCGCCCACCACCTTAGCAGGTGTCCAGTGGTGAACGTCGCAGCACTTAGGCCGCGAGAGCTAATTCTTCGTTAGCGTTTAATGTTTGGTCCGATGATTTACGAGGCCAACGAACCATCCTCGGCATGCCGCCTCTGGCGCCTTCGTCCAGTCGAAACCAATACGCCCCCAGCAGCTCACTACAATCTATCAAACCCCAACCAATACACAACCGACAAATTGCTCTGGCGGACAAAGGATCTGCTTTTCAACTTCAATTATCGTTCCGCAGCAAGAGGTTTCGTCTGAATATAACCCAGGCCATCGATGGCAAAAGAGAAAGGGGCCCTTCATATTCGCAAGTATGAGTGGCCCCTTTCGAAGGAGAGGAGAAGGATTAACGATGTCCGTTAAAGCGCGGTCGATACACCTCGATTTTGCGATCCTTCATATCCACGCGTTCTGGAGAGCGTCCAGGAGTGCGGGCTTGAAGGTCTTGGATCTTGACCGGTTCCATGCGTTTCCCTTTTCCGGGCGGGATTCGGGACGGTTCGATGCCGTGGTTGAAAACCTGCGGGCCTTTATCTACGCCGCCGCTCGGATGGCTGACAGTGTAGTTAATGTTGATGGTGGTGTGATTGAAGACGGCACGCCTTTCTGCCTCGCCATGAAAACGTTCGCGCAGGGAGCCTCCCATGTCTTTTACGTAGCAGAAGTTGAAATGAACGAGCCCGAGACCAAAGTCAAAGCCTGCATCGACATGCTTGCCGTGAAATCGGAAGAATCCGCCCGCTGTGTCGTAGATGGCACCAGGAGGCAGGGGAGCCCATCCGCAATAATCACCACCGGAGCGCCATGCAACCCAGGCAGGACCCCAAACGCGATCGGGGAACCAAACCCACCCATGGTGCGGATGCATGTGCCAGCGTCCGTAATGGAATGCCGCCCACCCCCATGAATAATCAGAGGCCCAATACCAACCATGGTCTGTCCATACCCAATGTCCTTTGTCCCAGTAGGGTCGCCAATCGGGTGTTCCAGCAACGAAGGTGGGTTGCCAGCACCATTGGCCATCCTCTGTGAGAATCCAGCGTCCATAGGGGCTGAGCTCCTGGTAGAAATAGGCAACATCAGGGTTGGCAACGGGCTGTCCGACCACTGCCGGGGCAATCACCGTGGTTTGGACTGTTGTCTGGGTCTGGGGGACGTAAGTGACCTGTTGGGTCTGCACTGTAGTTGACGTTGATGGAACTGCCACAGGTGTAGAAACTTGTGCAGTGGAACCAGCCGATGCTTTGCCGCTGGCCAGCATGGCATTCAAGATGTCGGAGGACAGTCCCTGGTCGCGCAGCTTCAAAATGCTGTCAGCAGAAAGGTCATAATTGACGTTCTTGCTTTGGATGAAAGCAACAATGGTATCCTCCTTGATGCCAGAGCTTTTGAGCCGAATGACTTCATTAACCGCATCCGCATTTTCGGCGTGGACGCCGGCGGTCGCGCACCAGAAGGCAAACGCCATAAGTCCAACACTACGAATAAGTTTCATATAAAAACCTTTTTTACAACCCTAGATCAGAATTCCGTGAACGGCAAGTTAAGCCGTTTTTCAACTTACGACCGTTGGACGCACATGCGTTTTGTGGAATTCACCGGTGTAACGCACGCGGAAGCGCTGAAGCACCGAGAGAAGAGGGGGCAGAACGGGGAGCACATTCACGATAATGTCCGGCAGGGAAGCGATGCTTCGCCTGCCGGACATATTATGGGTCCTGGAGGTCGCCAGGACGATGTCATCCACTTGACTTACTTCACGGGCGTTTGCACCCATGTCCTGAGCACCACAGGCCCAATGAGGCCTGAGGGTTGCAGGGGGGAGTCCTTATGCCAATGCTTCCAGGTGGTGAACGTCACACGTTGGGGGACGGGGCGAGGTTCGCCCTTAACCATCCAATCGGGCCAGCGTTTGATGGTGATGCCGTTCCATTCACAATCATCGGGATACTGTTCGTCACCGATCAGGCGATTGGGCCAAAGGTTGGTGACACGCACCTCCAGTTCATTATCCCCCGGCTTGGCTGCCCCGGTGACATCCACCCGGAATGGGGCTTTCCAAAGAATGCCGAGGTCCTTGCCATTGAGTTTGACCTCCGCGATCACCTGGACACGGCCCAAGTCAAGTTGAAGGACGCGTCCTTCGGCGAGTTGCCCGGGTTGGATCTTAATGGTCTTCCGATAGGTGGCAGTACCTGAGAAGTACTTGATGCCTGCATCGGTGTGATCAGGCCAGGACAAGAGCTGTGCGAAGTCAGCCTCAGCAGGTGCGCCCCGACCAGCCTGGAAGGAGACCTTCCATGGGCCGGCGATTTCCTCCGGTTCAGGGAGGGAGGCAATATTGATGGTCCTGGTCTTGCCAGAGGCGGTGCTAAACGTATACGTACCAGCCTCCGCTGTCGTCAGGACAAGCTTGCCCTTGGCGGACGCTACCCGTGGAGTGGGTGGCATCATGTACCAGGCATCCTCCGGCAGGCGGAGTTCTTGATGCTCGTCAACAGTGACCTGTTGTTCAACACCGTCGATGGCGTATACCACCTTCAATTGCTTGGGCACCAGGAAGGCGGGATCAGATCCAGCCAGCTCATTGTCAGCCTGGACCGCCAACAGACCACCCTGGATTTTGCTGGCGAGGCGTTCTGTTACATCCACGGACTTGATGACAGGCAAGCCTTTGAGGCTTTCATGGAACTTGCCATACATGGCACGGAGGACTTTGACCTGGCCGCTTTCTCCAGCAGCAGGCAGTTCCAACACCTTGTTTTCCGCAACGGTCACGACGTGGGTTTTACCGCCGCACTCGTATTCCACCCGCATTTCCTTGACCACGTTTGCGGCGGGATCACCAAAGAGGTCATTCGATGCCTTCACGTGCAGTTTTCCGTCCTTGACCTGGGCGGCGACTTTATCGGTGACATCGACCAAACCGCTGCTGGCCAGAGAAAGCGCCCCATAGAGGGCGTGGCGGATTTCCAGTTTGGGCAGGCGACGGGTTGAGGTGGCAGGGGCCTGATGGATCATTTTGGCCATTGCGTTGCGTGGGGTTCCATTTTTGCGGAAGACCACAAACGTGGAACCGGCCTGTTCCAGATTCAACGACACCACAGTGCGGCCATCCTCCACCCTCCAAAGAGGGGCGGGCTGCATTTGGCCAGTTTCTGCATCCCAGAGCTCAGGCACCTTGCCGGCAATGCGGAATGCACACTCAATCGTGTCGGGCTGAGACTTCTGATTGGAGACAAAGTAGGCATCGACGTCGCCAATAATGCGATGAATATAGGTCATCCTTGCACCCTTCGAAAGGGCGACACAGTCGGGCTTCACGCCCATGGAGGCAAGAACCTCTTCCACCGGGCGGGGCGGGATGATCTTTCCCTTGCCCACTGCATGTTCGCCGGTTCCTTTGCCCCAGACTTCATCGGCTACCTTGGCGAGCTCGGCATCCGCCTTGGGATAATCCGAGAGGCTGGGAGATTTCGCAGGCTTGGGCGCGATAATGGTTCCACCCGCTGCGGCCAGTTTGCTGACGGTGTCGGCCAATTGAGGAGTCATCCAGGTGGTATTCGGGAAGACCAACACACGATAGGCGCCGCCCACAGGCGTCATGATCATCCCGTTTTTGACGGCAAGCTTCCCGATCAGGTCGGTGCCGATGGCATCGTAGTCGTAGCCTTTGGCTTTGAGATCAGGTTTGTGAGGTCCGCCGTTGGGAGCGGATTCGCCTCCAAAATACAGCACATCCGCAGCGCACCGCCCCGCCTGCAGGACATACTGTGCGCGGGTCACGTAGGCAATCCAGGGCCTCGACTGTTCCCACCAGGTGTTGAACCGTCCGAAATGCGTGCCCCACTGGCCCATGGTCATGGCCGGGGCTTTATCCATCCACGGCTGATGCGCGTAACAATGGAAAATGAACCGGTTGACGCCTGTGCACCAGGTGAGATCGCCCAGCGCCTTGAGCGAGGCGGGGTGGTTGAGCCATTTCCCGTTGTTGGGATCGGCTGTGAAGGATTCCGCGCCGACAATTTTGATGCCGTGCGTATGGGCCACTTCCGCCGCCAGTTTGACGGAGCTGGATTCACCGCCACTGCCGGCCCAGAATTCGCCCATCACAATATCCGCCTTGGCGCCTACTTGGAGGCATTCGAAGGGGCCGTCATAGGGTTCCACGGAAGCCATCAAACCGTTTTTGTGGCATAGTTCAGCGAAATAATCGTAATAGTTTTCCGCAAAGAGGTCGCCCACGGTGCGCCGGAAATCCCACAGAAAGCGTTCTGTAATCTCCCCGCTGTCCACATACCGGCCCGCGAGCACGGGCAGGAAGGGGATGGGATCATAGCCGCGACGCTTGATAAACTCCTCGCGGAACTTGGGCGTCCAGTTGTTGCAGCCCACCTCGTAGCTGTCGATCAGACAATCATTGACGGATTTGCCTGCCAGGGGGCCGAGCTTTTTCAGGATGGGGGCAATGCCTGCCGCCCAATGGGCATCCAGGGCCTCGCGGCTCAGTTTGTCACACTCCAGGCCACGGCCTGCCTCGGGGGCGGGATGGTTGTCCTTGCCTGTGGGTGTGTGGCCAATGCGCAGGATGGTCCAGTCACCCGCCGGAGCATCCCAGGTCAACTCTCCACCGGTCGCGAGGCGCGAGGTCAGATCAACAATGCGGTCACGAGGCACAACGGCACTGGCTGGCACCACTTTGGCATCCGGTTGCTGGCCATACTCGTAGGAGAAACCAAACAACCCCTTGGGTTCAAGCTTGTCGATGCGGGTGTTGTCCTTCGGTGTCGGGAAGGCGAGCACTGCGATGTCGCGATAATATCCGGCCTTGATGGGTGGTTGTGGCAGCATACCCTTGAATGCCTTACCGCCCTGTATTTTGACTTCGCTCGTCACGATGGTCTGCATGGCGTGCTCGGGTTTGACCCAGGGACCACCACTGGATGACCAACCGGCGCAGTTGTGGAAGCACAGCTCCATGCCCAGACGATCGGCTTCTGCTGCCGCATGGCGGAAAAGCTCAAGCCATTGAGGGCTCATGAAGGGGGCAGGGCCATCGGGAATGCCCTCGGACACGTTGAAAATTTCGGCCCCGTTGATCCCGACATGTTTCATGGCCTCGAGATCGGCCGTGATACCCTCCTTGGTGATATTGCCACTCATCCAATGCCACCAGGTTTGTGGTTTGGAGGAGTCGGGAGTGGTGGCAAAATGACGCGCCAAATCCTCTCCTGACTCGGCTTTAAGGCCTGTAAAGACGGCCTGAGACAACAATCCCAGACACAACGCCGGCAGCAGCAGCCGGTCGGTCCATTTGATGTGCTTCGAAAATGTGTTCATAATATCCTCAGAGCTGGTTCGAAAAAACAGCTCACCTGAATCTGGGCTCCGAGGGTATGGCTGTCGATCCAAAAAAACGCGAAAACGGACCCACTGTTACATAATCAATGCATCTTTCGTCGGCAGACTCTAAACCCGGTGTATTAGAACATCCGATCAAAGTGCGGATTGGGGCGTGCGGGTTGCCAGTAGGAATT
>CAZIDG010000069.1:15100-23783 GCA_964538065.1 uncultured Verrucomicrobiota bacterium | reverse complement strand
GGGCCTGCCTGTTCAAAGGCAGACCCCATCGAAAACAGTTCAGACTGTGTTTTAGTCCAGCACGTTCGGCAGGCGCACGAACTTGAGCCAGCGCGGAAGCTTTTCCGACTCCCACATCCGCGGCACATACTGCCGGAAGCGGGTCATCGCCGAAAGCCGGCCATGCACCATCACCTCGGCCGCCAGCGGGCGGCTGTTGTAATTGGAGGCCATGCTGAAGCCATAGGCGCCCGCACTCATGATCGCCACATAATCGCCCTCGGCCAGCTTGGGCATCGGACGGTCATGGCAGAAGGCATCGCCCGACTCGCAGATCGGCCCGACCACATCGGTGGGAATCTCGGCTCCGCTGCGCTTTTGCAGCGGCACGATCTGGTGAAACGCGTCATACATGGCGGGCCGCACCAGGTCGTTCATGCCAGCATCCACAATGACAAAGTTCTTGCTCCCAACCTTTTTGACATACTCCACACGGGCGACAAGGATGCCCGCATTGCCCACAATGAACCGGCCGGGCTCGAAGAGAATGCGCAGCCCCAGCGGCTGCAAATAAGGCATGATGGCCGCCGCATACGACTCAGGCGTGATGATGTCCCGGGCCGCCGGAGTCTTCCACCAGGCGGGATCGCCGCTCTCGAGCGCATTCTTATAGACAATGCCCACCCCGCCACCGAGGCTGAAGAATTCCAGGCGGCACATCTCATGGAGCTTTTTGACCAGGGGGACCATTTTCGCCACAGCCTGCTCAAAAGGCTTCACCGAGGTGATCTGCGACCCAATGTGCATCTGCACACCGCGCATGCGGACGTACTTGAGCTTTTTGGCGCGGGCGTACAGGCCCTCGATGTCCTCAAAGGGAATGCCGAATTTATTGGCGTAGGTGCCGGTGGTGATTTTCGCGTGCGTGTCGGCACTCACGTTGGGGTTGACCCGGATGGCCACCGGCGCGATGAGCTTCATGCGCGTGGCAATCTGGTTGATGCGCTCCAACTCGGGCTCGCTCTCCACATTGAAGGAATAAATCCCCTGCGAGAGGGCGTACTCAATCTCGGCCGTGGTCTTGCCCACGCCTGCAAAAACGCAGGTGCGGGGATCCCCCCCCGCGGCCACCACCCGGCGCAATTCCCCTTCGCTGACCACGTCAAAACCCGCTCCCAGATTGGCCAGGGTGCGCATGACAGCCGCGTTGGAATTGGCTTTAACGGCAAAGCAGATCATCCGTGGCAGGGTGGACATGGCGTTGTCCAGACCCTGGAAATGCTCGGTGAGCGTTCCTTGCGAATAGACGTACAAGGGCGTGCCATGTTCCTTGACCAATGTTTCCACGGGCACGCTTTCGCAGAATAACTTGCCGTTGACGTACTTAAAACAATGCATAATCCATCTCTATGGGCAGAGTAAGCCTGCCAATTACCACACACAATTAGGGGTGCGGAACGAGCATTAAACATACCTGTCAAAAGAATTCAAATCTTTTTCCGTGTTTTTTAAAACTTCCTGGCGCGCGCCCGGGACAGCCCCGCAGCGCATTTTACATCTCGATGTAACCTTTCCCGCTGCCAAGCGTCTTATACAGGCAGAGATTGGGAGCGATCCCGGTTCAACAATGGATTCGCCGACCAATCCAGATATTAATCATATATTGCTTGATATGAAGATGTTAAAGTTACGTTGGTTGGTTGTTGCCATGCTGGGTGGCATGCTCATTGCAGGACCTGCAGCTCTGGCCGAAGATGCCGCCAAGGACACCAAAAAGGCTGAAAAGGCCGCTGGTGCCGAGGTTCGCAGGCCCAACGCTGAAGCGTACCTGGCCAAGTTGACCAAGGACCTGAGCCTGACCGAGGCCCAGCAGAAGGACGTCAAGGCAGCCATCGAAAAGCGTACGGCAGCCATGAAGGAGCTTCGTGCCAAGGGCGTGACGGATCGGGAAGAGATGAAGAAATCCATGACCAAAATCATGGAGGAATACAACACCTCCGTGACCAAGGTCCTCAATGATGAGCAGAAGGCGAAATGGGAGAAAATGCGCTCCCTGCAGCGCGGACCCGGCCAGGGCCGTCCTGCCCCGCAGCACAAGAAGCAGGCTCAATAAAAAGCCTGCAGTGGTTGAAATTATTAAAGATTGTTAGGTTGACTCGTTTTGGTTGAGCCGGGCCTGTTTGCCCGGCTCTTTTTTTACCCAAAACCAGCGCCCTTATTTGAAAACGGCGCGATAGTTGAACCGGTCGTTGGGCGCAGCATCCCCGTGCAGCGTAAAGTCGCTGGCATCGCCCGTCTGCCGGATGTGGTCCGCCCATTTGAAATCCAGGGTCGCAGGCCCCTCCCCCAACCCCAGGGCCTTCTGCGGTATGGCCAGTTCCAGTTCGCATCCCTTCCGGCGCAGGTCGACTTGCGCCTTCTTCTCCCAACGGTATTCCCGGCCCACGCAAGCCTCCAGTGTCGCGTGACGGTCGTCCGAACCCTTGCGGTTGACCACGTAATCATAGCCGAGCCAGCCCGTGGCGGGATTGGCATCCGCGTCGATGAAAAGCAGCATCCATGCATTGTCGTCCGGCGCGGTGATGGGGGCGGCCGTGCGGACGTAGAAATACACCTTTCTGGCATCACGGCTCACCTTGGCCGCCACCAGATCGTTCCTCCCCGTATCATTCGTATAAACCAGCGAGGCATTCCATGAGGGATGATTGCGCCGGCAGGGATCGCCCACCGTGTCGCGAAACTCAGGTCCCACGTCCTTCCAGTCGTCGAACCGGCCGTCCAGGGCGATGCGCTGCGACGTCACCTGCGGCAGGGGGCGTGCCCCTTTGTAGCGCCGGATGTAGGAGACCATCTGGTAATAGTAATCATCTCCGTGCCCGCCGCGCATCGGCTCGATGTCGCGGCTGTGTTCCTGGTCGAATTGATCCACAAACATGACCGGCAGCCGCACGCCGCTGAACTCGTCGAACCGGCCCGCGATCCACTCGTTCCAACCCGTAATGAAGATCGTCTGCGGATCCTCCTTGAGGGCGCGCTCCCATTGCTCGATGACATTGTACCCCTGGCGGACGGCATTGGGCCTCGTATCGGTGGATCCGTTATGGAAGCTGCGGCCATGCGAGCCTTCCTCGCTCATGCAGCCCAGGCGGCCCTTGACGGCATTTTGTGCCACCCCCACACACATCTGTTCCTTGATCCCGGCGGCGTTGGTGAACACGTGCTGCGGGTAAACCTCAAGCCAGCTCCACATGTTGGGCTGGGTGGGACCCTGGAAATAATCGGGCTGCGGCTTGCGAAAGGTGAAAAACTCCAGATACCGCGCCGTGCTGGCATCGGCAGGAACCACCACCAGCGTGCGATCCCCGCGGCCTGTTTTGCCATCCGCATACGCCTGGCCGGCGGGTTGGACGTCCTCCGTGTGGCTCCACCAACCCACGGGGCCCTCGGGCTCGGACGCCTCCAGATAATAGGTGCCCGCCGCAAGCGCCTTCTCCAGCCGCAACGTCAGCCATGCGTTATCCGACACGTTGGAAAAACGCTGGCTCGCCAGGCGCTCCCCTTTGGGATTGTCGCGGTACAACGTCAGCGTAAAGGCCGATCCGGCTGTGTTGTACGTCGGAAAACGTCCACCCACAGATTCGAAGGCCTTGTCCGTCGTAAAGAGCTGGCCCAGGGTGTGGCCGGGTTCAAGGCGGTCGGCAGTGTTTTGTTGGGCAAAACGCCGGGCAGGCAGCAGCAGGGCGGGATCGGCCAGAATCAACGGCTTGCCCTCCCATCGATACCACAGGTCCGAATACAATCCCGGCTCGTACAGATCCTTGTATAACTCGGCCACCACACGCGGCGGATCCCAGAACGGGCACAGGAAGGCCACCTGGGGCGGCCGCCCCCCCTGCGCCTTGAACTCCGCGAACACCTTGAGCAGGGGCATGTAGTACTTGCGATAGGTGAACTGGTTGCTCACATCGAAAAAGATCGCATCCACCCCGGCATCGGCCAGCATCTGCGCGTGCTTGCGCAGCACAAACTCGTCATCCGTGCGGTAATACCCGAATAGGGACTCCCCCCAATGATGCGGCGCATGCATGGGGCCCCACAAGGGACTGTCCTTTTTCTGCATGGCGTCAGGGTCCTGTGCCAGAATGCGCGTGATGTCATACGGCCCGCCCTGGATGTGCTCACCATGCCACAAAAAATAAAACAGACCAATGCTCTTGCCGGGCCGCGGCAACCCCGTCTCATCGGACATGAGCACCCTGCGGCCCAGATCATCCGTGGCCACCCATGTGTCGCTCTGGAGATCCCAGACATTCGTCGAAGACAGGTCGGCCCCATGAGCCGCCCCAAAGCCCATTCCCAAAAGCAACGTCCATAACGACATGGAGCGTCGCACACAACCAGACAATGACATGCGCATAAATTGAATGTCCCGATTGTGTCCATAAACCGCCCCCAGGGTCAAACAACGAAGCAGAAAAGGATCAGGTAACTGAAGGAACAGCTCCCGCTCGTGGGGATGAGAGCCATGACATCATTGGTTGGGACGAATGGTTCATGCGATGAGATTGTCTTTTGCCTCCTGAAGACAAGGTTGTATAATGACCCTGTATGCTGACCAGGGAAGCATGCCCACATGATCCGGGGCAAACCATGTCTCTCATGATGTTGGTGTTGCTGGGATTGTTTGCCGGCCCAGCCATGGCCGTGCTGGCAGGAGATTTCGTTTACACCACCAACAGCAGCGCCATCACCATCACTCAATATGCCGGTCCAGGCGGCATCGTCACAATCCCCGACACCATTGAAGAACGCCCGGTCACGGGCATTGGAGAAAAGGCGTTCGAAGACTGCAATACCCTGGTCATGGTGACCATTCCCAATGGGGTCACCAACATCGGAGGCTATGCCTTTGGGTACTGCAAACACCTTGAGGCGGTTGTCATTCCTTCCAGTGTGCGCACCATTGCCGTGGGGGCGTTTTATGACTGTTCCAGCCTCACCAACGTCACGATTCCTCCCCTGGTCGGCACGCTTGAGAATTATGTCTTCTCACGCTGCACCAAACTGGCGGAAATCACAATTTCTGATGGCGTCACCAGCATCAATGGCGGGGCCTTCAGCGGTTGTGAGAGATTGAGTGCCGTGGCGATTCCCGAGAGCGTTCGCAGCATTCGAGAAGGAGCGTTCCAGGATTGCAGACGACTGAGCCGCGTCCAAATCCCCGCCGGTGTCACCAACATTGAAAACGCCGTGTTCTCCGGTTGTGTCGGCATGGAAGCCATCGAGGTCGATCCGGCAAATCCTGCCTATTGCAGTGTGGATGGAACGCTCATGACCAAAGCCCGGACCATCTTGATGCAGTGCCCGGCAGCCCACAGTGGGCATTATGAGATTCCATCCACGATCACCAACATTGCCAACGGCGCGTTTGCCTCCTGCGCCCAACTGACGGCCGTCACAATCCCCAACAGCGTTACCAGCATCGGCATGTCCGCATTTTCAAACTGCAAAAACCTGCAAAGCATCTCCATCCCCGCCAGTGTGGTGAATGTGGGGTATTATGCATTCTCAGGCTGCACCCGTTTGGAAGCCATCCAAGTCGATCCAGACAACCCCGCCTTGAGCAGTCTGGACGGGGTCCTGTTGAACAAGGATCAGACCCTTCTCAAAAAATACCCTGAGGGGAGGACAGGCGGTTATGTGATCCCGGACAGCGTGACCAAGACCGAGTCCAGCGCATTTTCCAGGGCAAGTCTGAGCAGCATCACCATTCCCGGAAGTCTCTCGAAAATACAGGACTCCCTGTTCACCGGCTGTACCAATTTGATCAGTGTCAGCATGGCCTCCGGCGTTGAGTTCATTGGCCGGGGTGCATTTCAATCATGCACCAATCTAACCAGCGTGATGATTCCGGACAGCGTGGGCATCATCCAGAGTTTTGCCTTTGGCGGCTGTTACAATCTGTCGAACATCACCATTCCCGACGGGGTCACCAACATCGAAGCCGGGGCCTTCTCGAACTGCCGGAAACTGGTCTCTCTAACGATTCCCAAACAGGTCGCCAACATTGGGTACCTTGCTTTTTCCGGCTGTTACAGCCTGGAGTCCCTCGTGGTCGATCCTCTCAATCCCGCATACAGCAGTCTGGACGGCGTTCTGTTGAACAAGGCTCAGACCCTCCTCCTCAAATGTCCCGAAGCCCGGAGTGGACATTTCGAAATACCCAAAAGTGTGACCCTCATCACAAATGATGCCTTCTTCGGCTGTGCCAATCTGGAGTCCCTCAGCGTCGATCCGCTCAGTCCCGTGTTCAGCAGTCTGGATGGCGTTTTATTCAACAAGGCCCAGACCGCCCTCGTGATCTACCCCGCGGGGCGGATTGGGGACTATCGGGTGCCCAATGGCATCGAAAGCATCGGACCCACCGCCTTCTCAGGCTGCAAAAACCTGATCCATATCGAACTCCCCACCAGCCTGACCAGCATGGAGAACAATGCCTTTCTGGATTGCACAGCCCTCGAATCCATCGCCGTGGATCCGCTTAACCCTGCCTACGCCAGCGTGGATGGGGTCGTGTTCAACAGGACCCGTACGAAACTCCTCTGCTATCCCAGGGGCAGAGCTGGGAGTTTTACCATGCCCGGTACCATTCCGGACATTAACAGCGACCTGTTTTCGGGGTGTGCGCGTCTGGCCAGCATCACCCTTGAGGAGGGCATAACCAATATCGGTGACCGCGCATTCCGGTACTGCTCCGGCCTGACCAACATCACCCTGGCTCAAAGTGTTCGCAGCCTTGGGGATCTCGCGTTTTCGGGCTGTTCAAGCCTGACTGATATCACGATTCCTCCGGGCCTTACTCGCATGGGAGATGACGTTTTTTCCGGCTGCACGCATCTGTCATCCATCGTGGTGGATCCACTCAATCCGTGCTATGGCAGCTCGGCAGGAATGTTGTTGGATAAAAACCAGACCGTCCTGCTGGTCTCCCCTCAAGGATTATCGGGTGGTTGCACCATTCCGGGCAGTGTGGTGCGCATCGAGGATGCCGCGTTTAGAGATTGTCGCGGTCTATCCAGTATCACCTTGGGCGCCAGGGTGATGGATATCGGCGTCAATGCGTTTTCGGGATGTTCCAACCTGAAGGCCCTCTATTTTACGGGCAACGCTCCCAGTGCAAGCCCAGATGCCTTTGAAAGTGGCTCCATGGCAACGGTTTATTACCTTCCAGGAACTTCGGGGTGGCGCGAAACATTCTGTGGCCGGCCTACAGCCGCCTGGCTGCCGAGGATCGAAATGAATAGGATGAATCTGAAAACCAACGACTTTCATTTCAATATCGCCTGGGCACCTGAGCAGAAAATCATTGTGGATGTTTGCACCAGCCTGGCCCGGCCTGTCTGGCTCCCCATGCAAACGAACACGCTCGTAAACGGTTTGAGTGTCTTCCATGATCCAGAATGGAGGAACGCGCCTGCCCGTTTCTACCGTCTGCGCAGGCCGGATTGATCGGACCCTGGCATACGTTTGTAACCTTCTCAACGCGTGTAATGTACGATGTTGTGGCGCACACCCGCAATTTGCCATTGTGGCATGCCGGAAGCACTTCCACCGCGTCATCAGCAGGATCGATGTCCCTCTTCCGTCATGGCATCCCCATTCATTCAGGCCTGGTTTCCTCTGCCTTGAGCTTGCGGTTCGGGAATCAACAACCTTTAATGACGCCATGGGCATGCCTTACAAGATTTCCACACTGCTGTACGCGTTTGACGATGCAGATCGGGTGTTGTTACTCCACCGGCGGCGCGAGCCCAACAAAGGCCTGTGGAGTCCCTGTGGCGGGAAACTTAAAACCGATCTGGGCGAGTCCCCCTACGCCTGCGCCTGCCGTGAAGCCGCCGAGGAAATGGGTATTTCCCTCACAGCAAAAGAGTTACATTTGACAGGCCTGGTCAGTGAGCATGGGTATGCCGGGCAGGCGCATTGGCTGATGTTTCTCTTTGAGATCAAACCGCGCATTCGTGCCGTGCCTCCTGAGATTTCTGAAGGTGTCTTTGGACTTTTCACCGTTCCGGAGTTGGATGGCCTGGCCCTGCCCGAGACGGATCGGACCTACATCTGGCCCTTGTTTTGGCGCAACCGCGGCGGGTTCTTTGCCGCCCATTGCCATTGCCATGACGATGGTTCCTTTGCGTGGACCCTTGAGGCCGGGAACCCGGCGTGATCAATCAAGGCAAACAATTCATTCGCAGAGGCTTAAATGCAACAAGGCAGGGTGTCTTTCGACATCCTGCCTTGCAGTAATTCGTTTTCGAGAAGCTCGCTTAGTGCTTCATGCGACGGAGACCGCTCACGGCCAGCAAAGCACCACCCAGAAGGGCCAGTGTTGAACCACCATCAGGTACCGTCGGAGGGGTTGGCTTGGGAGCGGTCAACAGGGTCAGCTTGATGCCGGTTTGCAGATAATGGCAATCGGAGTCAAAACCCAGCGTAAAGTCCTGTCCATTCGAAAGATACTGATTCAGGAGGTCGATGTTCGCCTGGTTGAATTCCATCGTAAAATTCTCGGAATAATTGGCCATCCGGGTGTACGTGGAACCATCCGCCCGCGTGAAGGTCACCGGGTTAAAATGATCGACATAGGTCCCAATCAGTTGCGATGAGCTCCAGCCCGCCAGATCATCCCCTGCTCCTGTGCCATCCG
>CAZIDG010000069.1:11813-15000 GCA_964538065.1 uncultured Verrucomicrobiota bacterium | reverse complement strand
ATCAGTTGCGATGAGCTCCAGCCCGCCAGATCATCCCCTGCTCCTGTGCCATCCGTGTACTGACTGGCCGACGTGGTCGTGCCGGTCTGCGTCCGGGTGGGAGTCACTCCCGCGGGGGCTGTGCCGTTGTCCAACAAATTCACATACAAGGCATTAGCCTCGATGTTAATGTTGTTGATCTGGTAGAATTCGATCTTCGCGCCCGTGATGGTCTCATTGGCGAGCGCACCAAGCTGAAAATTCCACGTGTAGTAACGACCATGGCTGAAGTCGAACTGATCGTCGGTGCGGTTCAGTGTCGCCGTCTGGGGTACGAAATCGTACGCAAATTCGCGTATCTCCGTCGCCGAGGTGTTGATCACCATCGCCGCCGTCACCGCTGTTAAAATGCTGATCGTCTTCATTTCCATGTCTCTCCAAATGGTTGTCTGTTAAGTACCAAGTTGTGCAGGCAACGAGCGGTAATAAGCATGGGTTATGCCACAACCATAAAAGCAGGGGCTTACCCAAGGATTACATGGTTTATAATTCGTTTATTATAAAGTTCTTACAATAGAACACTGAAAACCAAAAGCAGACTGCCACCAGACATCGCTTCCACTGTCGTTGTAAGACAAACCGACATATAATACGGGATATTATCAGATATTGATCTGCTATATCCTTGTATGGAAGAAGTTATGAATGAAGATAAAAATGTAAGAATGACCGACGCAATTTCGTCAATAATGTCACTTTATCGACACCTTATAGATCTGCTGTCGGATCATTTATCGGCGCGGCCCAGCAATCCCCTGGCTTCAGGGATCCGGGCCAGCCAGGCACATCCCCAATAAAGCAACGCCGCCACGCCCATGGGCAGGAATACGGCTACGATGCGTGTCCACAGTTCGAAATGGCCCCAGGCATGATCCCACCAGCGGTGGAGAGCCCAGGCCACAACGGCAGCAGCCACGGAAATGATCAGCATGGGCCACAAGGACTTCAAGAGCGACCGCAAGTCCAGTCGGCGCAATTTGCGTTTCAGGCCGTAGAAGAGCAAGGCGGTGTTGACCAGCGCGCTCATGGTGTTGGCGACGCCCAGACCGCCCTGTTTGTAAGTCAGCACCAGCGGCACGGCCAGGACGAGGTTGAGCGCCAGGCAAAAGACGCTGATGAGCATGGGAGTTTTGGTATCGCCCAATGCGTAAAAGGCTCGTGCCAGAACGTTTACGGTGGAATAGGCCACCAAACTGGGCGCCAGGCAGGCCAGAGCCAGAGTGGCGCGCTCGGTCGATTCCGGACCGAACGCCCCCCGTTCGAAGAGCAGCCGTATGATGGGTTCGGCCAGGACCAGCAACAGGACCGAGGCCAGGCAATTGACAAACCACAAATACCGGAGCCCCTGGCCGAGCATGGCCCGAAAATCGTCATACTTCTTCTCGGCGGCCAAACCTGCCAGCGTGGGTAACAAAAACGTGGCCAGGGAGATGCCAAAGACGCCCTGGGGCAGTTCCATCAGCCGGACGGCGTAATTGAAGGACGCCACGATCTGGTTATCGACCCAGAAGGCAAGGCTTTGGGTCAGAACCACATTCAATTGGAAGGCGGCCACGCCCATGGCCCCGGGCAACATCTTGCGGACCACCTCGCGCACCGTCTCGTTTTTCCAGGGCGACACCCATTGAAAACGATACCCCGTCTTGCGCAGCAACGGCCATTGGAACAGGGCCTGCGCCGCCCCCGCCACCAAAAGCCCCAGCGCCAGGGCAAAGATCTGCTGGTCAAGTGTTTGGCCCATGTGGGGTGCCAGGAACAGGACGGAGCTGATCATGACCAGATTGAGCACCACTGACCCCATGGCCGGAATGAAGAAGAAGCCGCGGGCATTCAGCATGCCCATGCAAATGGCCGCCAGACAGGCCAGCACCATGTAGGGGAACATCACCCGCAACAACTTGAGCATGAGCTGGGTCTCCCCGGACACCACATCATAGAGCAGGAAAGTGGTGATGCCGTAGATGGCCAGGGCAGTGATCACCCCCCCTGCGGCGAGCAACCCGCACACCACGGCATTGGAGGCCTTCCACATCTCCGCCTCGCCCGCGTTGCGCTCCTTGTCCTTGAAGATGGGGATGAAGGCGGCGGTCAGCGCCCCTTCGCCCAGGAGGCGGCGGAACAGATTGGGGATCATCAGGGCCAGGACAAATGCGCTGGCCACCCATCCATCCCCCATGAACCGGGCATACACCATCTCCCGCACCATGCCCAACACGCGGCTGGCGAGGGTGGCAGCGCCCATGGCGCCCGACGATTTCAACATCTGTGACATGCAACAAACTCGGAACCAGTTAACAGGCAACCGCCCCCCATGACCAGTCACAAAAGAACTGTCCTGTGAGGGGCTGGACTCGAAGGCGGCAGGGAGTGACCGGATGCCGCCATCTGGAGGCTTGTACTTTGAACACAATGATGCGAGTTTAATGAGGCAGCAAGGCGGTCAACACAGCATACAGGAGTTCGATTTAACAAGCCAATCTTACACCTTCAAATCAGCATTAGCGTATGAGCACACAACTTTTCCATCGATGTTCGACGTGTCTTCTGGCCGCGGGACTGGTCATGGCGGCTGCAAGCGTCCTTGGCCAGGATGCATCCCCGGCCGGCCGTTACATCGTTCAGGTCAAGCCGGGGGTGGACCCGACGGAAGTCGCTGCAAGTCACGGTCTGCAAGCCCGGCACGTCTATAAACATGTCCTCAAGGGATTTGCCGGCGAGGCATCCGCAGCCCAGCTCGGAACCCTGGCCAGCGACCCGCGCGTGATGCATGTCTCGGTGGACCGGCAGGTCTTCGCATTTATCAAACCCATCAAGCCCACACCCTCCGGCCAGACCACGCCAGCGGGCGTGACGCGCATCGGGGCCAGCTCCATATGGGGCACGTACAATGGCGCAGGAATCGGGGTCGCCATTGTGGATACCGGGCTGGATTTCAATCACCAGGATTTGCCGGTATCGACGGCGTGGTCGTTTGTGTCGCCGGGGTTCACCTACACCTCCTCCGCCCAGGATGACGATGGCCATGGGACGCATGTGGGCGGCATCGTGGCGGCCATCGATAACAACAAGGACGTGGTGGGTGTGGCCCCTGGAGCCACGCTCTATGCGGTCAAGGTCCTGGATCAAACCGGATCGGGCTATGATTCGG
>CAZIDG010000069.1:0-11713 GCA_964538065.1 uncultured Verrucomicrobiota bacterium | reverse complement strand
GCCACGCTCTATGCGGTCAAGGTCCTGGATCAAACCGGATCGGGCTATGATTCGGACGTCATTTCAGGGTTGAATGCGGTGGTGGCCAACGCCGAGGCCGTGACCCCGGCCATCCGGGTGGTGAACATGAGCCTGGGCCGCGACGCCAGCGATGACGACTCCGCCATGCGCCAGGCCATCATCAACCTGGTGAACGCGGGTGTGAGCGTGGTGGTGGCGGCAGGCAACGACGCCAGCGCCGAAGTCTCTCAAATGGTCCCGGCAGGTTTCCCGGAAGTGATCGCCGTGGCCAGCACCACCGCCAAGGCGGGCACGACCAACACCAAGCGCGTCGCCGCCATTCCGGCCGACACGGCTTCCTACTTCACGACGGACGGCAAATATGATCCGGCCACAGGCATCGGGGTGGCCATTTCGGCCCCTGGCGAGGAACAGGAAAACATCCAGTATCCTCGCATCAACTCCGTGGGCATCCTTTCGACCAAGCTCGGGGGCGGCACCACCCGCATGAGCGGCACAAGCATGGCCTCACCGCATGCGGCGGGGGCAGTGGCTCTGCTTCTGCAGAAGTGCGATGCCCTGGGCGTGGTTTTGGATCCTGCCGACGTGAAGGCCCGCATCATGGCCGGAGACAAGGAAGGGATCGCGCCGCTCAATTCCCCGACCACGACCTACACCTATGATGGTGAACGCGAGGGGATTCTGTATATCCCGACGGTGCTTGGCAATTAACTCACGCTCGACAAGCCTCGAGATACCATACCCGATTCAATCCACGCGCCCCCTGAGTCCCAAGCCAGGGGGCGCTTTTGTTTTGCCCGCCGCGAGCGCCATCGCCGTTTTGAATCCATTGCAGCGCGGGAGCGCCTTGCTCCGAGGGGGTTTTCTGCTATTATAATGGAAGGGAGTTCGCGCGATGGAAGTCTGGCAACACATCCCCTTCATTTTCAAGCGATGGGCTGAGTTGTCGGGCGCGTGGCAGGGGGGCGTTATCGTGAGAGACGGGGAGCATGCCGCGGGCCGGGAGGCCGCCAGGTGCACCTGTCCGCCGGATTGACCGAGAGGTTATGGAAGACGAGAAAGAAAAATGGAATGAAGTCGTCTCCGCCTATCAGGAGGCCTGCCTGCTCAAACAGCAGGGGAAGATGGAGGCCTCCAACCAGGTGCTGCACCACCAACTGCCCCGCAGGATCGCTGCCTGGTCGCGTGCCAATCCCAGGCCTCCCTCTGAAAAGAAGGCGGCCCTGGCCGAGCTCTTTAAGTGCGAGCAGCGGAGGATCGAGGATGCCTGGCTGATCAGCCAGATCACCGCCAGCCAGTGGCGCGAGGAGTTGATCCCCATGGTCTGCGAGACCGTGGCCCGCGAGGTGGAGATCGCCATCTCCCGCCAGTTCGCCATGCAGGAGGTACAGAATGCCCTGGCTGCCTCGACACCAGTCCGGCCCGCGCCGCGCGTGGCGATCGATAACATCCCAGGGATCATCGACGCCATCCAGACCCAGGAATCCCGGACCCGCATCCAACACAATCCCCGTTCGAAACCGTTTCGTTAATCCGTGACCGATGTTTGAGGATATCACCACCATCAATTCAAAACGTATGAGTGCTGCGCCAACGAAAATCAACCGTCCGGGACCGGCCATTGCCGCCGATGAAGATGACAAGCCGCTGTACATTGGCTTCGACTGGGGCACGAACACCTCGTGCATCGTGGGGGGCTACGCCGGCAACAAGGAGATCAGTGTAAAGGAGATCATCCCGACGCTGGTCGGCTATGCCCGCGATGGGATTGTGGATGACCTGCTGCCTGGGAACGCCAGGGTGCTCTTTGGCCAGCAAGCCCTGAAATACCGGCTCCACCTGCGCCTGGTGCAGCCGATGGTCAATGGGGTGGTCACGGATCTCAATGCCGCGCGCGAGTTTGCCAAGCATGTTGTCAACACACTCCAGGCCCCTTCAGGGACGGAAATCCGGGCCGTCATCGGAGTGCCGGCCAATGCCGATGGCGCCGCGCGTGAAAACATGCGGCAGGCCGTGGCGGGGTTGTTCCATCGCGTCATCTTGGTCCCCGAGCCGTTCCTGACGGCGCTGGGATATCGCGATGAATCCAAGCTCGCCTCGCCCGGCTACGTCGATCCAGTGCGCAACTCCCTCTTTGTCGATATTGGCGCGGGCACCACGGATGTCTGCATGATCCAGGGGTACTATCCCGGCGCCGATGACCAGGTGAGCTTTGCCTTTGCGGGCGACAAGGTGGACGCCCTGTTGCGCGAGGCCATCCTCAAGACCTACCCCGATTGCGACATGCCGATCCTCAAGATCCGCGAGATCAAGGAAAAGAACTCCTTTGTCGGCTCCCTGCCGGGCCCGATCGAGGTCAACATCGTGGTCGGAGGCAAGGGCCGCAAGCTCGAGCTCTCCGAGCAGGTGGGCGCGGCGTGCGGGCAGCTCCTGGAGCGGGTCGCGGCCGCCGTCAAGGCGCTCATCGCCAAGGCGCCGTCCGACAGCGTGGTGGACATGCTGCAAAACATCATCCTCACCGGCGGCGGAAGCCAGGTGCGGAACATCGACACCGAGCTGCAACGTTTGCTGGCGGATGAGGGCTACGAGCAACCACAGGTCCGGTCCGTGGGCGACAACTACAAGGAATACGTGGCGCGCGGCGCGCTCAAGGCGGCCCGCCAGGCGCGCGAAGACCAGTGGCAGCAAGTCATGATCTGAGGAAACACCCGCACCTGGTGGATTGCCCGTCACCCCCATAACCTTCAGGCGGTTGTGAACGGGCCGGCCCTGCCCTGGGGAAATCGGAACAGCCGCAAAATCTGGTGGAACTCGTGCAGGTAGGCCTGGGCCACGCTGGGAAGCGCCGCAATGACCAGCAGATCATGCGAATAGACGGAGGTGTTGTACCAGTTGAAGCTGCCATCCAGGACCAGGGCATCATCAATGACGCAATACTTGGAGTGCAACGGACAGTAAGGCACGTTCTGGTCGTTCTGGCCATAGGCCAGGGCCACCGGGATTCCCCCGTGGATCAGCCGGTTGACCGCCGGAATGAGAGGCCGGCGCAGTTCCTCCGCCATGGTGCAGGCCCGGCCAGGATCTCCCTGACGCACCACATGGCCATTGAGGATGACCTGGACGTCCACGCCGCGCCGTCGCGCCTGGATCAGGGCATCGACGACGCTGTCGTTGTGTTCGCTCTGGAGCTCGCCAATGATGAACAGGCAGAGCCGGAGCGAACGCCGGGCGCGGCTGATCTCGGCGAGGATTGCATGATGGGGCCGGTAACAGCTGCCATTGAGCATGACATGCTGGCCGAAGGTGTACAGAAGGTTGAACGGGCTGTAGGGGTCAATCCCGTATCTCTGGATGACGCCGCCGCGGATGCTCTGAAAGAGGTTGTCGAGCAGCCGGCACACTCCCTGGGAGTGAAAGGCCATGCCCGATTCCCAGTTGGCCCACCAGCGGTCGAACGAGATGTTGAAGGAGCCGCACAGGCAATCGTCATCCCCGAAAATGACGAACTTGGTGTGCATGTCCGTATCCACCTCGATCAAGGGATGTTTCTGCGAGCAGAAGACGCCCAGCAGCTCGATGCCGGAGCGTTTGAGGCGCGCGTAGTTGTAGCTGTGGGTGAGCATGGTCTTGCGCCAATCCACCACGCACTGCACCGTCACGCCCAGGCTCCGGGCATGCAGGAGGTGGTTCACAAAATCCGTGTCATCAATGCAATCCACGCAAACCTTGATGAAGTGGGCCCGGTGCGGCTGGTCAAGGTGGGCCCGGATGGTTTTATCGATGAGGTCGTGGATGCAGCGCTTGGGGTGGAAGGGATGGGAGGGCGTGCCTTTGGTGAATTTGGGGACAAGCCCCACGGCATCGAGATGGTGGTTGTACCAGTCCACATCGCGTTGCAGCATGGTGGCATCGACCTCGTGCGTGCGCCAGGTGTTGCCCCCCGCGCGCTGGTTGACGGGCGATTGGCGGAAGGGCTGACCCGCCATGAGGCGGTTGCCGTCGGCCAGCAGGTAATCATGCTGGGAGGGGATCGAAACGCCGCGGACATGCACAATGAACGAGAAGAGCACCACGAGGGCTGGCCCCAACTGGTCGCAGCGTGGGAGGAGGAAGAAATCCCTCGTCAGGCGCCAGTGCTGGTTCCACTCCATCGCGTAAGGATCGGTCTCCACAATGAAGTGCTCGCACACGCCGCCAGGGCGGTGGACCTTGAGGATGACTTTCACGTTGACCTCGGCGCCCCAGTTCACATGGAAGCGCAGGCGGGCCCATCGAATGTGAAAAAACTCGCCGAATTCGTTGCGGCGCGGAAAGTACGGGCCGATTTCGACCTCGATCGGAACGGCAAATTGTTCGGCAAACGCCATAGGGGTTCAGCGCGGTTCGAACTCCACAAGGTAACCGGGGTGGTCGGAGACCTGGCCATAATCACTGTCGGTGAACAATTTGCGCGCGGCCACCGCCTCAAGCTGGCCACCCTGTTGCTGGAGGATGTAATCGATCCGGTCCATATCCGGCGCCAGGGCGGGCGGGCATGGATTGGGCGGCCCGGCCTCGCCTTGGGCCTGCGCATGGGCCAGACCCCGCGGTATCTGGTCCACAAACCCGCCTGAACCCGTGACCAGGTAATGCCCCTCGGAACCTTCCGGGACATTGAAATCCCCGCACAGCAGGCTCGACGCCATGGATTGGCCCTGCTTCTCCTCCACCCACTGGCGCAAGTTGGTAAATTGCTCGCTGAAACCGTCCGTCCACCAGCTCAGGTGCGTGGAGAACACATTGACGAGCCCCACGTAGGGCACGCGCACCTGGGCTGCCACAATCTTCCGGGCGTTGATGTTGCGAACATCCCGCACGGAGGAAACATAGCTTGAATCCGTCCAGACAAACGGATGCCGGCTCAGGATCGCCAGGCTCTCCCGATACCGGTCGAAGCCTACATGCGACCAGTCCAGGTGCAGATGATAGGGTTGGCCCGTGCGCTCCCGGATCAGATGGGCCGTGTTCAAGCTCCAATCGCCCTTGCCGTCATTCCAAGGCTCAGCCACCTCCTGAAGGCAGACGATGTCGGCCTTGAGATCGACGATGGCGCGCGCGATGGTCGAGAGTTTGGCATCCTGGTTTTTCTCCTGATAACAATGCAGGTTGAGGGTGAGCACCTTCAAGCGCTCGTGACGGGCGAGGTAGTTGCGCCCGAAATTGTTGTCCCAGAACTCCACGCCGTCCTGGGAACGGCATCCGATGGCATATTCGACGCGGAACGCGTCGCCGAGGCCCAAGTGGCTGATCCAGAGTTCATCGCCGCGACGGCTGCGATGGGGCGTGCCGCCTCCGGATATCTTCCTCCAATTCCTCCGACGGAAAAAGCAGGGGGTTTCGGCGACTGTGCGCCAGTGGTCCGTCGACCACCGCACAAAGACCTGCTTGCGCACACCCGGCAGATGAACAGCCGCAGTCAGCAGATGATACACCTGACCCGGATCCAGGCTGGTCCGGGAATGGATGTTGAGCAGCAGGAAGTTCCGGCCAAGGTGGACGCCTCCCCGGGCGTTGAGCTTGTAGTTTCGACCCTGGTTGTTATCCCAATAATCCTGCCCCCCGACGCGGTAATGCAGGGCGTAGGAGACATCCTTCGGGAGGGAGTCCGGGGCGTCCGCCGCGCCGTGGAACCCGGCCCGGGCCTCCCACACCTCGTACTCTTTATTGAGCGGACCAAGGTAACCTGCGGGCAAAATACGCCACGTTCCGTCCTGTCCGGCCCAAAGGACTTCCACGACCTTCTGGTAGGCGAGATTTGCCACGATCAATCGGAACGCCAGCTCCTGGCGAGGCCCCCCCTCCCCCTCCGAGGCGAAATTGGCCGCATACAACAACTGAAGCGGCCTCAAGTCCCCCTGACCGGTGGAGGCGTCTGCAGTCCCCGCACGACGCAAATCGAGGGCATGTGTTGATGGGAAACAACCTTCCATTCTGGTTTGTAATGGAACAATATAGATTCAATCCAACCGATATCAAGCTGACCAAAAAACAGGGCATCCCATCATGGACGCCCCGGGCATGCGGCCGCTTCTCCTGGCCAATACCAGCGATCCAAAACTGCGAGTCTGGTCCGTGGATGAAGACTAAGACAAAATGGCGCGCTGTGCCCTCCGCCAGAAGGACACACATGCGGGCGGCCTTGCAGGGCCAAACGGCCGATCACTTCCGCCCCGAGGAGTCACTGGCGCCACCGGTCATGACAATGGGGAGGATGAGGCCGTTGGCGTCGTATTCCATGTGATCGATGCAGAGTTGCCGCGAGCCACGATAAGGGCCGTCGCCCGTCTGGTTATCCCAGCGATGATAGACGATGAGCCATTCACCCGTGAGCGGGCTGCGGATGAAGGAGTGATGGCCAGGGCCCTTGCGTGTCGCGTCGCTGGTCAGGATCGCGCCGCGGTAGATCCAGGGCCCGACGGGGCTGTCGGCCATGGCGTAATGAACGGAATAGGAAGCATGCTGATAGCTGCCATGGCTGTAGGAAAGATAGTAGCGCCCCTCGCGATAGTGCATGAAGACGCCCTCGGTGAATTGCGGCGGGGTCTGGACGGGTATCTCCCGCGCAACACTCACCAGATCCGGGTTCAGCTCGAAGACCCGCAGTGTCGCACCCGCACTGCCGCCGGAATAGAAGTAGGTTTTGCCTGATTGCGGATCGGTGAAGACCATGGGATCGATGGCCTCGAAACCGTTTCCACCCGTGAGCAGCGGCTTGCCGGAGTCGCGGAACGGCCCCTGCGGCTTGTCGCCCACGGCCACGCCGATGCGCGAGGGCGTGGGATTCTGCGGCCCGACTGAGTAGTAGAAGAAGTATTTACCGTTGTTGGTCAGGATGCCCGGAGCCCAGGCATGATGGCGTTCCTGGCCGTCATCCTTGATCCAGCGCACATTCTTGAACTCCAGGACGGGTCCGTGGCGCTGCCAGTCGGTGAGGTTGGTCGAGGAAAAGGCGTAAAAACTGTCCCCCCGCCCCGGACTCCAGGTGGGATAGACCCAGACGGTGTCGCCCACCACCAGGGCCTGGGGATCCGCGCCAGGCATGATTGGGTTGGCAGCCTCCAGAATGGTGACGGTCCAGCCTAGGAGCATTGCTGTGGCGGCCCGCATGTAACGTGTGATCGCAAGATTTCCCATAACCGTTCGTGAATCCGCCATGATTGTGCGATCCCACATCCCCTGATGCAAGCCATGTTCTCATGGCCTTGGATGGATGTCCCTCCAAGGAGGGGCTTTGAACAGGGCGTCCCGCCCTCGTGATCACCACACAAGGTGGAGGCGCTCAGGGGCGTTTCCTGCCATCCCACTCCCCAAGACGGTTCCATGCGTTGGCAAAGGGATAGAGGGCCACGCTGCGCAGAAGGATGGATCGCACCTGGGCGCGGGAGATCTTCACCTTGCGCGCGGGGTCGAGCACATTCTCGTGGCGGAGCTTCGTGGTTGTTTCGCGCCCGATCAAAATCGGCCAGGCGCAGGCCAGGCGCACACGGATGCAGGTGCGCGGGAGGGCCTTGGTGTAGGCCCAACCGTCGGAGAGAAAGCCATCCGCGCGGTCAAGCAGATCACCCAGGAGCGGCCGGAAGCGTTCGATGTTCGCCATGTCGAGCAAATCGCCGGGCTGCAAATGGCGGTCGGCCAGGGACTGGACGGGGAGGTAGCAGCGGCCTTTCTGCAGATCGGCCGGGATGTCGCGCAGGATGTTGACCAATTGGAGGCCCTTGCCAAAACGCACTCCGTTGGAGAGGAGGAACTGGGCATCGAGCTGCCCGATGGCCGGGATATGGGCCCAGCAAACGCGCGTCCAAAACTCGCCCACACATCCCGCGACACGGTAGGTGTAATCATCCAGGTCGGCGTCGGTGGCCAGAGCCTTGAGTTGATTGGGCCCCGCACCGTCAAAGCGCACCAGGTCCAGATCCTGCCCGCTGGTGATGGTGGCGATGACATCGCGTATGTGTGTCTGGTCCCGGGCATCGAAGGCGGCAAGGCATTGGATGATCTCTTCGCAATGGCGCAACAGCACGGCCTCGCCGGGCGTGGCCTGATGGCCTGCAAGGTCGCCGAAATCCACCGCCTCGCGCCGCTGGCCCACGATGCGATCCCGCAGGGCATTCAGGGCGGCCCGACGATGCTCGAGGGACACCAGGCCGGTATCGGCAATCGTGTCCGTGGCGCGAGCCAGCAGATAGGCCAGGCCGATCTGGGGGCGCACCGCCGCCGGGAGCACCCGCAGCGTCAAATAAAACGAGCGCGAGACCTCCTTGAGCAAGGCATTGAGATCGCCGGTCATCGCATCAATATTACAGCGTCTCCTGGGCATCCGCCTCAGAGCGGGCGGCGAGGGTGCGGCGCCAGTGGGCGAGCTGGGCTTCGACCTGTTTCTGGCCGGGGGAGCCGGTGATCTTGCGCAGTTTCATCGCCTTGGCCAGGTCAAACACATCGCTGGCATCCTTGCTGAAATGCGGATCAAGCGACTGGAGCTCCTTCAAGGTGAGCCGGTTGAGCGGCTTGTTCTTTTTCTCAGCCAGGGCCACGGCGGCGCCCACCGTGTGATGGGCCTGGCGGAAGGGCACACCCTTGCGCACGAGGTAATCGGCCAGGTCCGTGGCCAGCAGGGCGGGATCGGCGGCCGCCGCCGAGCAGGCCTTTTCGTTGACGCTCGTGTGATCGAGCATGGCGGCCATGATGCGCACGGTGGCGCGCACGGTGTCCGCCGTGTCGAACAGGCGCTCCTTGTCCTCCTGCAGGTCGCGGTTATAGGTCATGGGCAGGCCCTTGAGCAGGGTGAGGAGGGACATGAGGTTGCCGACCACGCGGCCGGTCTTGCCGCGCGTCAATTCCGCCAGGTCAGGATTCTTCTTCTGCGGCATGAGGGATGAACCGGTCGTGTAGGCGTCATCGATCTTGATGAAATTGAACTCGCTGGTGGCCCAGAGGATGGTGTCCTCGGCCAGGCGCGAGAGGTGCACCGCCACGAGCGAGGCCACAAAGGCGAACTCGACGACGGAATCGCGGTCGCTCACCCCGTCCATGGAATTGCGGGTCACGCGGGGCTGGCCCTGGGCATCGACGAAGCCCAGGAGCTTGGCCACGTACTCGCGGTCCAGGGGCAGGGTCGAGCCCGCCAGGGCGCCGCTGCCCAGGGGGCAGACATTCACGCGATGGAAGGCATCATGCAGGCGATCCTGGTCACGCTCGAGCATCTCGACGTACGCCAGGAGATGGTGCGCAAAATAAACCGGCTGGGCGCGCTGGAGATGGGTGTAGCCCGGCAGCAGGGTCGTGCGATACCGATACGCGAGATTCACCAGCGAGGATTGCAGCCGACGGAGCTCCCGGGCGAAATGAACCACCTCCCGCCGGAGCCACAGGCGGATGTCCAGCGCCACCTGGTCGTTGCGCGAGCGGCCGGTATGGAGCTTGGCGCCCGCAGGCACACGCCGGGTCAGCTCCGCCTCGATGTTCATGTGCACATCCTCCAGCTCGGGTTTCCACTGGAAGCGGCCCTCCTCGATCTCTTTGGCAATCCCCTCCAGGCCCTCCACAATGGCTTTGAGCTCGGCCCTGGTCAGAAGGCCGATGCGCTGGAGCATGGTGGCGTGGCTCATGGAGCCCATGATGTCATCGCGCCACAGGCGCCAGTCAAAGGAAATGGATTCAGAAAAGGCGGCAACCTCGGCCTCAGGGCCGCGTGCAAACCGCCCGCTACGGGAAACAGGAGTGGCTGTACTCATGAACGGATTTCTTTCAGTGTTACATCAATCCAACCTCCTCACCTTGCCCCAAATCCGGTGAAAGGGCAGCAAAATTCCGTTGCCCCGGCACCCGGCCTGGCCAGCGGCGCCGGCATGGGAAAGGCACGTCTAGTGCCGGTCAAGCTGCTCGCGCACCTTCAGGAGGAGCGTCTGGCTGTTGAAGGGCTTGGAGAGGTAGAGCGCCTGTTCCGGCATCGGCAGGCCATTATCAACCATCTCGGCACTGTAGCCGCTCATGAGGATCACCCGGAGTTTCGGGGCCTTTTTGTGCAGAGTCTGAATGAGCTCAAGCCCCGTCATCCCGCCTGGCATGATCATGTCCGTGAGCAGCAACTGCACCTCCGGCCCCTTGGTCTTCCATAGCTCAAGCGCCGTGGCCGCGTCGGGAGCCTCGATGATCTGGTAACCGCGGCGGCGCAGGATCATGCTCGTGCTGCGGCAGAGGGCCGGATCATCCTCCACCAGCAGGATGGTTTCAGTGCCGCCGGGCAGATTGGCGGCAGCCGCGGCGCCGGATACGGACCGGGCCACCACCGGCGGCTCGCATTCGGGGATATAGACGTTGAAGGTGGCGCCTTCGCCGGGTTTGCTGCGCACATTCACCCATCCCTGGTGCTGGGCTACGATGCCATGAACCGCTGAGAGGCCCAGGCCGGTGCCTTTGCCAGGCGCCTTGGTGGTGAAAAATGGTTCGAAGATGTGCTCCAGCACCTCCGGTTGAATCCCACAGCCGGTGTCCGACACACTGATGACGGCATAGCGTCCCGGCCGTGCCTCAGGACTGCGAAGACGGGCCTCATCCTCCCCGATGAGTGCGGAAGCCGTCTTGAGGGTAATGCGCCCGCCCTGGGGCATGGCATCGCGGGCGTTGACCACGAGGTTGAGCACCACCTGTTCAATCATCCCGCCATCGGCGTTGATCCACAGGGTCTCGCTGGAGCCCTCGAATTCGAGCGATACGTGTTCGCCGATGAGGCGACGGAGCATCTTGAGCAGGTTGCCCAGGAGGGAATTGACATCCAGGACGTGGAGCTGGGTGACATGCCGGCGGCTGAACAGGAGCAACTGGCGTGTGAGCGTGGAGGCACGGTTGGCCTCCGTCTCCAGGTCTGACAGCTCAGCCTGAATCTCAGCCGAGAGACCGGTTTCGGCCTGCAGCAGGCCCAGGTGCAGCAGAAAGGCAGCCAGGATGTTGTTGAAATCATGCGCCACGCCACCCGCAAGCTGGCCTACAGCCTCCATTTTTTGGGATTGCAGAAGCTGGGACTGGAGGTATTGGCGCTCACGCTCGGCAGCCTTGCGCTCGGTGATGTCCTCAATCGCAATAACCAATCCCGCCTCCGGCTGCGCCGAATCGAGGAGGGTGCCGGAAAACGAGACGTCGCGCAACGTGCCATCTGGACGCAAGATGCGGGTTTCCAGACGCCTGATGCCATGTTCCTCCAGGCTGCGATAGAGCTCCTGGCCGATGCGTTCGAATTCCTCGTCGCTCTCGTACACCAGCCGCGTGCTGCGTCCGAGCAGGTCGCTGGCGGAGCGTCCGGCAATCTCGCACATCTGCTCGTTCACCGACTGGAAGACGCGGTCCTTGAGCAGGGCCACCCCCACCGGCACGGCCTGCACCAGGCTGCGCAAGGTGGAGACGCTTGAGCGCATGGCCTCCTCAGCCTTCTTGCGGTCCGTTATATCGATGGCAACGGTGATGAAACCGATCCTCTGGCCACTGGAGGTGTACCGCGGGATGCGCATGGCCCAGAGCCAGCGGTATTCGCCATGGACGTTTTGGATGCGGAATTCAATGCGCGCAATGGTGTCCACTGTCTGCTCATCATGCAGCGCATGTACCAGCGCCTCCCGGTCTTCCGGATGCGCCAGGCGAACCCAGTTCTCGCCGGGAAGAT
>CAZIDG010000068.1:10343-23834 GCA_964538065.1 uncultured Verrucomicrobiota bacterium | reverse complement strand
AAATAACCAGGCCACCACACCCTGCGGCGTGGTGGCCTGCATGCAATCGTTTATGACCAGGAACCGTTAGTGCTGAACCTGAACAGGAGCACCCTTGGTCTGGCCGATGTCGGCCAGGAGTTTTCCGAACCATTCCTGGTTAATGTCAAAGGGCTTGCCGCCTTTGATGCGCTCGAATTCAATGGCGCGCAGTTTATTGCCACGGTCTTCGTCTTCCCCGATCACGCCTCCCTTGCGGGCCAGGGCGCACTGCACGGCCTTGACAGCGCAACGCTTGATGAGCTTGCGGTCGGCCACATTGGCAGCGGCGGCGCGGCTGTAGTAACCGCTCTTCTGGACGAGCGTCTTTTCCGCACCCAGCATGGCGGCAAACTGCTTGCCGAACCAGGCGCCCACATTCACCTTGTCGAGGCGGACATGGCCAAAGGCATCGCGCGGCACTTCCTCGCCACGGCTCTCCATCTCAGCAACGATGGACTGCACGCAGGCACCCTCGGATACGAAGATGTTCACACAATCATGTTCGTCCATGATCTTGCGCAGACGTTCGGACTCGGCCTTGATGTCCAGGGCCATCTCCGGAATGAACACGCCATGGACTTCACGGCGCATGCGGGAGAGGCCGAGACCGGGGACGAAGGACATGCCATCGAGCATCTTGCGGTATTCCAAAGCTGTTGCCGCCGTGAGCCATCCGCAATTGCGGCCCATGACTTCATGGACGATCAGCATGCGCGGGTTGGCGTTGTGTTCGGCGACCACATTGACAAAGAAACGGCCCCCCTGCTCCGCCGCCGTCCAGGCGCCCAGGCTCTGGTGGATGGGATACACGTCGTTGTCGATCGTCTTGGGCATGCCCACGACGGTCAGGTCATACTGGTTGCTCTTGAGGAACTTGGCCAGATCGGCCGCCGCCGTGTTGGTATCGTCACCCCCGATGGTATGGAGCACATCCACCCCATCTTTGACCAGTTGATCGGCCGCGACCTTCTGCGGATCCTCACCTTCCTTGACCAGGCCGCGTTTGACGCAGTCCTTGACGTTGGTGAGCTTGACGCGGCTGTTGCCGATGGGGCTGCCACCATGCGCCACCAGGACGCTGGCATTCTGGCGCACCTCGGGGGTCACCTTGAGGCTGTCGCCCTTCAACAGGCCCATGTAGCCGTTGACGTAACAAATGATTTCAACATCGGGAGCCTTCTTCGTATAGGTTTCGATCAAGTACCCGATGGATGCGCTCAGGCAGGGGGCAAGCCCGCCGGCGGTGAGAATTCCAACTTTCTTAACGTTATTACTCATGCTCTTTGGTTCCTCAAATATGTTTCCAAAAGTCGGGAGATGTTAGAGAGGACGGATCGGCGCATCAAGCGAGGAATCAAACCACGAAGGGTGTTGGTCCCTGTAAGCACGGCGAATCAATATGCGTAAACTATTTATGATAAGTAAGTTATCACCATACACACACGACAGATGTCCAAGCACTCCAGCCTCCCTGATCCTTTTCACGAAAGCCCGCAATTCCGGCACAATAAGGTTGCGCCATCGGGCCCATTGAACGAAGAATTCGGCATTAAATCATGAAAGCCCGAACATTCCTTATCTTGTGGCTGATGAGCGTCTTATGTGGACATGCGGCCCAGCGCGATTATCAATTCGATGGCCGCATATCCCGGGAGGTGTTGGAGCATTACCTGTCACGTGCTGTGACGTTTTCCGAATATCTCCATGGCATGGGAAACGAGGCCGACAACCTTCGGTTCCTCACCAACACGGGAACCAAGTTTGTGGGCCGAGCCATCTATCGCTGGGGTGGCGAGTCAGGCCTGCCCGCCCTGCTGGAGAAAGCCCAGGGCATGGCTCAACGCGCTCACGAAGCGGATCCCGACCTTATCCTGCAAGCCGCTTGCTTTGAGATTGTTACAACACAAGCCAGCACGCTGAAAATTCCCACCTGGGTCTTCGAGGAATTCCGCTTGCCGGTTGAGAAACGGAACTTCAGCTATGAGGCGATGCTGTATCCGGATGGACATTTGAAAGACCATTGGACCAAGGGGGCCTCCGTGCCGGATATGAGCCAGATTGAAACACGGATGTGGTTCTACTACCTGGCGGCCTCGTATATGAAGATCGGCGTCGAAGCCATTCATTTTGGCCAGGTGGAACTGATGGATCATCGTGACAAGGATCACGCTCATTGGCGCGACATGATGTCCCGCTGCCGCGCTTTTGCGGCAAAGCAGGCTCGCAGGCACCTCCTGATATGCGATGCGCACGTCCCCAGTGGCGGCATGGTCCATGAAGGGAAACTGATGTTTGATTTCCACTCCTTTCCCCTGCGGATCGCCGAGGTGGTGGACAAGCCCCAGGAAGGTATCCTGAAGATGGGATTCCATGACACTCTGTATGGGCGCAGCAAGGGAGGCACAACTCCCAGCGGTTGGGCCTGCGATCATTTGCCGTACCTGGTTGAACTCGATAATTACGGTGTCAGCTCCAAGCCGGGTCAGCCGGGGACACCCTACTTCACGTGGGGATATGATGAAATCTGCTGGTTTGCACACCAACCGGAGGCCTATCGGAATGAATGGCTGCGCTATGCCTGGCGTTGGCTGCGGGACAACGATCCCAACGGCTGGTTGCAAATGCCCGGCAGCCGCACCCTGGCGGCTCCCGTGGATGGCAAGCACTGGTATTGGGCCAACACCCGTAGCAAGGCCACACCGGATGGTTTCAATCAGGAAGAAACCATCAAAGCCATCTGGGCAGGCCAGCCGTAACAACCGGGGCCTCGTGCCAGCGTCGATGGCACTGGCCGGGAATGGCACGCGAACGCTCGACAGAACCCCGGCGGATGTTCAGTATGGCTCCTGAAATCCGGTAAAACGTGTGCTGCATGGATGCCCCGTCCTGCAAGAGGCATCCCTCGGCAAATCCATGACTGACCTATGATGAATTGTAAGACCGTGCCGCTTGCCTTTTTGTTGCTGGCCACCATGGCAGCCAACACCCTGCTTGCGGATCGTTTGCCCGCCGCGAGTCTCAATTTAAAACTCACCGCCCCCATCAAGACATGGGATGAAGCCGTGCCCCTGGGCAACGGCGCCATGGGGGTGCTTCTCTGGGGCGAGACCAACCTTCTGAGAATGTCGCTCGACCGGGGCGATCTGTGGGATGAACGGCCTTCCAAAGCATTTGTGAAGGTCAAGGACCGGTTCAATTATGCATCCATGCAGCGGATGGTGGCCGAAAACAAGATGGACGAATTCAACGCGGTCTTTGACGCCAATTACGACTACGGCGGGTCTCCCACAAAACTCCCGGCTGGCCGGATTGAAATTGTCCTGAATCCCGGCCAATCCATCGAATCGTTCGAACTTAAGCTGGATACCGCAGAAGGGATGGCCCGCCTGGCCACGGGGGATGCGATCAAGGCATTTGTCAACGCTGGCGATGTGTCGCAGCCCGTGGCCCTGGCATGGATTCCCGGCCCGGCGCCCCTGGAAATCCGCCTCAAGGCCCCAGAGTCGGTCAAGCAACTGGGGTATGCACCCGCGGCCATGGGGGAAGGCCATCACATGCGCTGGTTCAACCAAACCGGTGCCGACGGTTTTGAATACACCGTGTGTGCAGGCTGGAAACGATTGGGCAACGCAACACTTGTGGCAGCAACGGTGAGCACGCGCCACGAGGGCAAGAGCACCCTGGCCATGGCTCAAGAACGTGTCGAAAACGCCTTGAAAGCGGGTTACTCAAGAACATTCAAGGCCCATAAAGACTGGTGGAAGACGTTCTGGACGCAATCCAGCGTGACACTGCCCGAGGAGCCTATTTTGCGTCATTATTACCTGGTACGCTATTTTTATGGAGCCTCCTCACGGCGTGGAACGCCCCCCATGCCATTGCAGGGCGTTTGGACGGCCGATACGGGCGCCCTGCCCCCCTGGAAAGGAGATTATCACAACGACCTCAACACCCAGATGACCTACATGGGGTATCAGGCCGCCGGCCATTTCGAGGAAGGGGCCAGCTTCCTGGACCTGCTTTGGAATCTGCTGCCTGCCTTTCGCCAGTATGCCCATTATTTTTACAACGCCCCCGGGGCAGCAGTGCCTGGCGTGATGTCCCTGGCTGGACAACCCCTGGGAGGTTGGGGTCAATACAGCCTCTCCCCCACCATGGGCGCCTGGAATGCACATCTATTTTATCTCCATTGGCGGTACACGGGCGATGATGCATTTCTGCGCACGCGGGCCTACCCCTGGTGTCGCGAGGTGGGCGAATGTCTTCTATTCCTCCTCAAACCCGATGCCCAGGGCACGCTAAAGCTCCCATTGTCCAGCTCGCCCGAAATATTCGACAATTCCCACAAGGCATTTCTCATTCCCAACAGCAACTACGATCTCATGTCCCTGCGCATGCTATTCCTGTCCCTGGCCGAAATGGCAACGGCATGCGGGGACCACGCCGACGCCAGCCGATGGAGTCGCGCGGCGGACCACCTGGGCCAATTCCATGCCGGGCCCGACGGCACGCTATTGCTGGACGAGAAGACGCCATTGCCAGGCAGCCACCGTCATTTGTCCAACCTCATGGGCATTTACCCCTTCAATCTTCTCACATGCGATGGCAGCGAGCGGGAGGCTCAAATCATTGCCCAATCCCTGAAGCAGTGGGATGCCTTTGGAACCTCCGCCTGGTGCGGGTACAGCTTTACCTGGATGTCGGCTCTGAGGGCGCGCGTGGGTGACGCAGAGACTGCGTTGCGCAATTTGGACATTTATACGAAGGCCTTCATTCTTCGAAACGGCTTTCATGCCAATGGCGATCAGACCAGCTCCGGATTCAGTGGCATGACCTATCGACCCTTCACCCTCGAAGGCAATTTTCTTGCCATGGCTGCCGTCCACGAAATGTTGCTCCAGAGTTGGAGCGCAAAACCGGGCACCATGGACCAGGGGGCGATCCGTATTTTTCCCGCGATGCCCTGGCGGTGGCACAATGCCTCATTTGAAAACTTGCGAGCCGAAGGAGGATATCGGGTGTCAGCCAAACGGGAGAATAACGCAACAACGTGGTTTCGGATCGTGGCCGGTCACGATGGCATTCTCAAGATTCGCGATAATTTTGAGGGACGGGTGGTGCGGTGGAACCACAAGGGCGTCACCAAGAATGGCTCAGATTACGTGATTTTTCTCAAGGCTGGCCAGACCATCGAAGGTGTCCTCGAAAAAACGAGCGACATCCCCTCCGCACCAGCCAACGCGGCCCAACCCGTTGTCATCCGCAACACAAAAGGACAATAACTGAGTTCACTTATGCAAACATACGCGCATGTCTCCTGGCCCATTTTCGTATTGCTGGCTGCTTTCTCATGTGCTGGCGCCTCACAACCGTCCTGGGAAAGCCAGCTTCAAAAGCTGCCCTCTTTTGCCCCGCCCACCTCTTCGAAGCATGAAGACTGGCTTCTGAATGAGCTCCCTTACCAGGCCCATGTTTATCGCGGCAACGGCTCGAATGAGTTGGTATTGGCCAATGGCCTCATCTCCCGCACCTTTCGGCTTGCCCCCAATGCGGCCACCGTGGGACTCGACAACCTCATCACAGGCGAATCTGTGATCCGGGGCGTAAAATCCGAGGCCGTGCTGGAGCTGGATGGCCAGCGATATGATGTTGGGGGACTCAGGGGGCAACCCAATTATGCCTTTTTACGTCCCGAGTGGATCAACAATCTAACGAAAGATCCGGCATCGTTTCAGTTCATCGGCTTTGAAATAGGGAAGCCGCAGGCACGTTTCGGCTGGAAACAAGTCCGGCATCACGCCCCCGGCATGAAATGGCCGCCCGAGGGTGTTTATTTGCGCATGGACTATGCCATGCCGGCCGCAGAAGCGATGGAAGCCCAGGTGCCTCCACCGCCCAGCGATACAGGCCGCAGGAAACTGCTGGCCGATGATTTCGCGGCAAAGGATTCAGCCTGGACGATCCACACATCCAAGGCACATGAGCGCAGTTCCTTTCAGAATGAAGGCAAATGGGGCGAAATTTATACGCCCGCCAACACCTCCGTGTTCATCGAACGTCCCATTCCCCCGAACTCGCGTTTGGTTGAAGCAGCCCTGGACGTCGGCACTGACCGCAGTGCCACGTGGGGTCCTGGCATGGTCCTCGTGGGCGAGCACGGAACACTCAAGTTCAACATCCGCCCCGGCGGCAGCCAGGAGGATTCAGCACCCCAATTTGGGATCACAGTCAATAATAACGAAATCCTCGTCCCTGGTGGTCCTGCTGGTTTGGACATCACCCACCCCGTCGCCCTGCGATTGCGTTGGAGCAGTGACGTCGTGTCATGCGAGTACAAACCCGAAGGTGGAGCCTGGCGCACAATCCACCGTATTCCACTCGCATCAGTCCCCACAGGTACACTTCACATGCGCATTGGCAAATGCGATCGTAGTGGTGGTCCAGGCGATTTTGACCAGGCTGGAGACCTCGTTCGTTTGCGAATACTAAATTTCGCTGCCTATGGCGAATTGTCCGTTCCTGCATCTGCAAAGAATGACCGAAGCCGCCAAATACAGGTGTCCGTCCACTACGAGCTCTACAATGGCATTCCTTGCTATGGGAAATGGCTCACCGTCAGTAATGGCACCGAAAAAGCCGTGCGGGTGGAGCGGTTTTCCAGTGAAATCCTGGCCGCAGTCGAACGCAGCGCGGAAGTGGATGAATTAACCATCGGGAAAATTCCCCCATCGATCCACGTCGAAACCGATATGGCCTTTGGCGGCATGACCGCTGAAGGGGCCAATCGGCGCTCTTACCGTTGGATGCCCGATCCCGACTACCACACCCAGGTGAATTACCTGAAAAAGACCCCCTGCCTGCTGGATGTGGGACCGGACCTTGGCCCCGACCAGATCGTCGCCCCAGGCGCCACCTTCGACACCTTCCGGACATGGATCATTCCCTTTGACAGTTCGAATCGGGAACGCCAGGGACTGGCCATGCGCCGGATGTATCGGGCCATTGCCCCCTGGGCAACGGAGAATCCCCTCATGATGCATGCCCGTTTTGCCGATGAGAAATCGGTCTTCAATGCCATTGATCAATGTGCCGAGGTCGGCTTTGAAATGGTCATTCTGACCTTCGGAAGTGGCTTTGATCTCGAAAATGAAAAGCCTGCCACCCTCGAGAAGGCACAAAAGTACGCCCGTTATGCCCATTCCAAGGGAATTGAAATCGGCAGTTACTCACTCCTGGCATCCCGCCAGGTGGGTGGGGGCAATGATGTCGTCATGCCCCAAGGCCAGACACCCACCTTCGGCAACTCCCCCTGTCTCGGCAGTTCCTGGGGCACGAATTACTTCCGCCGCCTTTATGAGTTCCACCGCGACAGTGGTTTTAATCTGCTCGAACATGACGGCTCCTACCCGGGTGATGTGTGTATGAGCACTGAACATCCAGGGCATCATGGGCTGGCCGATTCCCGCTGGACACAATGGCGCACCATCGCCCAGTTTTACCAATGGTGCCGGGCCCAGGGCATTTATCTGAATGTTCCCGACCACTATTTCCTCTCCGGATCAGGCAAAACCGGTATGGGATACCGCGAGGTCAACTGGTCCCTCCCGCGTGAGCAACAGGTCATCCACACTCGCCAGAACATCTATGATGGCACCTGGGCAAAGACTCCCAGCATGGGCTGGATGTTTGTGCCGTTAACCGAGTACCAGGGCGGTGGCGCCGCGGCCACCATTGAACCGTTGAACGACCACCTTGATCATTATGAACGCATGCTGGTAAGCAATCTTGCCCTGGGCGTGCAGGCGTGTTATCGCGGCCCGCGCCTCTATGACACTCCACGCACCAGGGACATGGTCACGCGCTGGGTCCAATGGTACAAACAACATCGGGATATCCTTGAAAGCGACCTCATCCATGGCCACCGGGCCGATGGACGTGACCTGGATTGGATGTTGCACGCCAATCCAAAGCTTAAAGAGAAGGGACTCCTGGCCGTCTTTAATCCACTCAACCACGAAGTAATCAGGACGCTCCAGGTCAACCTCTACTACACGGGGTTATCCAAAACAGCCCATGTCCGGGATAGCCTGGGAAATGTCCGCAGCCGCAAACTCAATCGCGACTACACCATGGACCTTCCGGTGAAAGTGCCCGCGCAAGGCATGAGTTGGTGGGTGATCGAATGACAAGCAAACCTTGTGAAGGCGCTGCGCTGTCTGCATGTGGCCCTTGCGACTCTTGAAGAAAAAAGCCGTCTGTTATGCACAGGCGGCTTTTGAATTGGTTCATCACCCCACAAGGAGGCGATGCACTGCGATTATTTCGCGGAGAAACGATAAATGATGGTGTTGTGATACACCTGACCCGGCTTGAGCACCACGCTTGGGAATGCCGGCTTGTTCGGCGAATCCGGATAGTGCTGAGGCTCCATGCAGAATCCATTGCGATGCTGATAGCTCCAGCCACCCTTGCCGGTGATCTTTCCATCGAGGAAGTTACCGCTGTAGAACTGCAGGCTCGGCTCAGTGGAGAGCACTTCCATGGTGCGACCCGTGGTTGGCTCATAGACCGAGGCCATCAACCCCAGCACGCCAGCGGGCTTGCTGATGACCCAGTTATGATCATAACCGCCGCCAAACTTGAGCTGCTCGTCATCCTGGCCGATGCGAGCGCCAATCGCCGTGGGCGTATTAAAGTCAAACGGCGTTCCTTTCACCGGGCGTAATTCGCCCGTGGGAATCAGGGTTTTATCCACAGGGGTGATGGCATCGGACTTGATCATCACCTGGTGATTTAGAATGTCTCCCTTGCCCGCCAGGTTGAAGTAGGAATGGTGTGTCAGATTGACCACCGTGTCGCGGTCCGTCGTGGCGGTGTAGTCAAGACGGAGCTCATTGTTGTCCGTCAGGGTATAAACCGCGGTCACCGACAGATTGCCCGGATACCCCTCCTCCATGTCCTTGCTCACATAGGTCAGGCGCAACGAGGGTCCAGCAGGTGTCTGGACGGCCTTGGCCTTCCAAACCACCTTGTCAAAGCCCTTCAGACCGCCATGCAATGTATTGGGATAGTCATTTGTGGCGAGTGTGTATTCCTTGCCATCCAGGGTGAACTTGCCCTTGGCAATACGATTTCCGTAGCGGCCAATGAGGGCGCCAAAATACGGCGTCTCCTTCAGATATCCATCAAGGTTGTCGTACCCAAGGGTGACATCGGCGTATTGCCCGTTCCTATCGGGCATGGTCAGGGAGACGACCAGGCCGCCATAATTGCTGATTCTGGCTTCGGCGCCCTTGCTGTTGCGCAAGGTATAGAGCGACACCGAGGTACCTTCCTTGGTTGTGCCGAAAGGCTCGCTGGTAATGGCGTTTTTGCCTTCCTTGCAGCAACAGGGACAAGCGCACCCCGCCAGGTAGATGGCGCCCGCAACCGCGCTGGCCATCAAGATCCATGTAGAGCTGTTATTCATCATAGGTTCTCCTTTATAATGATCGATTCTGTGTATTTCAATGATTGTGATTACTTCTGACCGTAATAAGCGTTGGGACCGTGTTTGCGGTAAAAATGCTTGTCCAGCAATGTTTGCGAAACGGGCTTGATCGCAGGATTGATCACCCGGGTTTCAGCCGCCATGCAGGCCAGAAACTCCATCACTTCCGCGCTCTGGACAGCCGCTGCCGCATCCCTGCCCCACGTAAAAGGACCGTGACTGGCCACCAGCACTCCGGGACAGGCCATGGCATCGAGTTTCTTGAACCGTTCCACAATGACGCGGCCCGTATTGTCCTCGTAGTCGCCCTCAATCTCCCGGGACGTCAAAGGTCGGGTGCAGGGCACGGGACCGTGGCAATAATCCGCATGGGTGGTGCCCAGAGCCGGTATTTCCCGCTGGGCCTGGGCCCAGGCCGTGGCATGCAGACTGTGTGTATGCACCACGCCGCCGATTCCTGAAAATGCGCGATACAGGATCAGGTGTGTGGCCGTGTCCGAACTGGGCTTCAGGTTCCCCTCCACCACCGCACCGGTTTTCACATCCACCACCACCATGTGCCGCGGCTTCATGCCGTCGTAGGCAACCCCTGAGGGCTTGATGACCACCAGGCCCCGCTCACGGTCGATCCCGCTCACATTGCCCCAGGTTTGAATGACCAGGCCGCGTCTCACCAAATCCAGGTTGGCCTCGCAAACGCTTTTTTTGAGTTTTTCTAGCATGGCTTGTCCTTGGTCATCCCCGCACTTGCTGACGAATATCGATCAACCGTTTCATGACGTCAAACAGGCTGCCATTCCATGTCTGCGTGCCAAAGGCATCATGCAGGGTCTTGTATAGGGCATAGAGTTCACAGTAAACCGCATGCGCCTTCGGATTGGGTTTGTAAACCTTGGCCTTCAGCCCCGTCATCGCCTTCTGGGCAGATGCGTAATCCTTGTGGACACCGGCCACCACGGCTCCCGCAATGGCGGCGCCCAGGGCACAGGTCTGGGCCGAGCGCGACACCTTCATCGGTCGCCCGGTGACATCGGCGTAGATCTGCATCACCAGCGCGCTCTTTTCCGCAATACCGCCACAGTTGATCACCTGCTCCACCTTGACCCCATACTCTTCAAAGCGATTGATGATCGTTAAGGCACCGAATGCCGTGGCTTCCACCAGGGCGCGGTAAATCTCCGCCGGCGTCGTATAAAGGGTCTGTCCCATCAACAACCCCGCCAGCCGTTGATCCACCAGAATGGTCCGGTTGCCGTTGTTCCAATCCAAAGCCAGGAGACCCGATTCGCCGGGCTTGATCTTCAGGGCTGCCTCATCCAGCGCCTGATGATTCAACGCCTTGCCCATGGGTTGGATATAGTTGACGAACCAGTTAAAAATGTCGCCCACGGCCGATTGTCCGGCTTCAAGGCCATAGTAACCGGGGAGAATGCTGCCATTGACGATGCCGCATAGGCCGGGGATATCCGCCAGTTTCTGGCTCGTGGGCACCACCATCATGTCGCATGTGCTGGTGCCGATGATCTTGACCAGCGCACCTGGTTGGATGCCGGACCCCACACCGCCCAAATGCGCATCAAAAGCACCCACCGCCACCGGGATGCCCGCAGGCAATCCTGTGCGTTTGGCCCAGCTTTCCGTCAGGGTCCCCACAGGACGATCAATGGTGTGCGCCTTCGAACGAAGGCGCGTGCGCAAATCGGCCATCCTGGGATCCAATTTACCCAGAAACTCAGCATCAGGATAACCACCCCACTGATCATTATACATGGCCTTATGTCCGGCAGCGCACACACCCACCGTCAGTTTCTCGGGTGCCTCTGTGCCTGTCAGCGTGGCGGGCACCCAGTCCGCAAGCTCCACCCACGTGTAGGCCGCATCAAACACGGCCGGGGCGGTGCGCAGGCAGTGCAGGATCTTGCTGAAAAACCACTCGCTCGAATAAGTGCCACCGCACTTGGCCAGGTATTCAGGACGCATCGAGCGGGCCAATGCCGTGATTTCTGCCGCCTCCGCCACCCCAGTGTGATCCTTCCACAACCAGGCCATGGCGGCTGGATTCGACCCAAATTTCCTGCTGAAGGCAAGGGGCTGCCCCTGGCGATCAACAGGGATGGGTGTGCTGCCTGTGGTGTCCACCCCGATGCCCACCACCTGCTCAGGCTTGAAGCCGCGCACGACTTTGCGGGCCTCGGCCAGCGCCTTCTTGATGGTGATTTCCGCCCCCTTGACGTAATCCGCCGGATGTTGCCGGGCCAGGTTGGGATCACGTGCAAGGATCACCCCCTGGGTCCCATGTTCATAATTCCACACTGCCGTGCCCACTTCGCGGCCATTGGCCGTGTTGACAATTAGTGCGCGCACGGAATTGGTCCCGTAATCCAGACCGATGGTAAATTGGGCACTCATATGATTGGTTTTCTATGATTGGTTGATCGTAATTTTACAGCATCCTTCAATGATTCATCACGTTACAGACAGCATCCCGGATCCCCTGCACCGTAACCCCATAGGATCTTTGGTGTCCCATGACGCTTCGCGGCATACACTGCCGCGAACAAGATACCTACCCTCTGCATGTGACAAGCCGATGACTTCCGCATGCAGCATGCTCGTTCCAAAATGCTTATATAAAATGAGCCCGCTCCCGCATGGGCTGACGCACGACAACCGTTTGCTCCACAATGGGCAACACCAAACGATCAATGGCCGCCGCCACCATGCCGGCGCCGCGGCGCCGCGGTGCCGCCTGGCAGCTCACATCACCAAAACGCGCCCAAAGCGTGCTTTTTGAAATCGAGGACGCCAGATAATCCATGACGACTGGCGGCATTTCGGCCAGGCTGCCCGTGACAACCACGCGGCGCAGGCCCAGCACATTCAGCGTGCCTCCGATCACCCCTGCGGCAGCATCCAGCGCATACCCCATCCACGGTTCAACCCCGTGCTGCTGCACATGCTTGACCAAAGTTGCCCACTTGGGCTGGCCCGATGTCACCGTCGCGAAGCTCTGCAGTAATCCCCGGAAGGAAACCAGGGTTTCAAGACAACCCACCACTCCGCAACCACAACGCCGCTCATTGCCATGCACACGCGTGTGCCCCAATTCGCCATTGATGGGTAACGGTCCGGAATAGGGCTGGCCATCGATGATCACAGCGCCACCCACGCCATCCCCAAAATCCGCCAGCAAAAAGTCATCGCAGGAGGGATCGGTATTTTGATGTCCCAGGGCCAGCGCACGCTCCTCCTGCACCAGCATGACGGGCACATCCCAGATGCCCCGCACCAACCGGATGAGGTCTTCCCGTTCAATCCAATGCAAATTGGGCGAGAAAAGGATGCGCCCCGCATTTTCATCCACAATGCCTGGCACGCTCACCAGCACTCCCCATAAATTCGGACATTTCACCTGCGCCATCGCCGTCCGCAACTTCTTGATCCACCCCTCAGCCGTATCCTCCGTCGCCATGCGAAACACCCAGCGATCCTCTCCCACCACGCTGACCGGCAGCGCCGCCACGCAGGTCTCGGAAACACCCAACTGAATCACCAGAAATCGTGGTTCGTTGTGATCCAGCTCCAGCATGCGCCCAGGACGTCCAAGTCGCGCCACTGTTGTCGTTTTGCCCTCGGCGGCATCCACCGAACCCACCTCTCGAATAAGGCCCTGCTCCAGCAACCGATCCACAATCTTGCCCACCGTGGGCTGGCTGAGCCCGGAACGCTTGGCCAGATCGGCCCGCGAGGCCAGACGCAACCGACGCAAACACTCCAGTACAATCCTCGTGTTAATGCGTCCCATCTTTTCGGGCACGACAATCATAAATTTACTTTATAAATTCCTTTTATTTAGCTTTGTTAAATATGTTCCTTTTCCCTCCGACCAAGTCAAGCGGGAAAGTCATGTTTACAACCATGGATAAAGCACCCACCCCTCTCCCTGATCCCATCCAAGGGGCAGACGGTCGGGTGTCTGC
>CAZIDG010000068.1:0-10243 GCA_964538065.1 uncultured Verrucomicrobiota bacterium | reverse complement strand
TCCCATTCCCTGCTGCGGTGGGATTCGACCATCCGCACGGATCCTGGCTTCGTGTTGGTTGAGTTTCTTTTCCATCCACTCCCCCCCCTCTGCCGAGGTTTCTTGTACACGCATTTTCCATTGATGCCCCCCTCTTGACGGTGTCAAAAAAGGTCCATTGTATGGCAAGGTGTGGATGGTGCCCCCTCACCTTGAGTGTTATTTTGATGCATTTAATGGCAATAAATGGCAGGATCCCGGCGTCTAATGGTCCTGTCTGGAAGTTGTTTTGGTCATGAACGATAACGATGCTCATAACCGCCCAAACCGCCGTGAGTTCCTCCGGCAGGGCGCTTGGGGTGCAACGCTGGCTGGCTTGGGGGCCTGGCTGAGTGTGCCTTCGATTGAAGCGCAGGCTCAGCGCGCCACAAGCAGTCGTAAGTTGGGCAAGGAGTTCACCTACGACCTGCGTTCCCTGCAATTCATCGATCCCAAGTTGTACTTGTACGATCTGAAATCCTCCTTCAAGACAGGCTTAAAGAAGGTTGAAGCCATTGCCATGATGCCCGGAGACGCCTGTGCAATGTCAGGTGACAAATCGATCGTCCTCTTCGATGTCTCGGGTCAGCGTCAGTCTGCCTTTTCCATCGATGAAGCCGCACGTGCCCTCTTTTGGAAAGACGATGTTCTCTTTGTGGGGCTGAAGGATCGTGTGGCCCTGTACAGCCGTTCCGGTCAACGCCAGGCCATTTGGGATTCTCTGGGTAAAAAAGCCCTGATCACTTCTATCGCCGTGGGTGAAAAGGATGTGTTTGCAGCGGATGCTGGCAATCGCGTTGTCTGGCATTACGACCGCTCAGGCAAACTTCTGGGCTCCCTTGGCCGAAAAACCGACCCCAAACCGCATAGGTTTATCGTTCCCAGCCCTTATTTTGATGTTCAGATCGGCCCCGATGGCCTTCTGTGGGTGGCCAACCCCGGCGAGCATCAGCTCCATGCTTTCACATTCGACGGCGACTTGGAATATACCTGGGGTGAAACATCGGTGGCCATCCAGGGCTTTTGCGGCTGCTGCAACCCTGTCCATTTTAGCATCTTTCCCGATGGCCGGTTCGTCACCAGCGAAAAAGGGCTCACGCGCATCAAGATTTACTCACCTAAAGGCCAGTTTGAAGGTGTCGTGGCCGGACCCGAGGCGTTTCCTCAACTCCAGGACAACACCAGCGCCAAAATGACAGGAATTGCCTTGGCCATTGACAGTCAGGGCCAGGTACTGACGGTCGATCCTGTGTCCGGCGAAGTGAAAACGTTCCGTCGGCGCCTCCCATCTTCATGAACGCCACCGTGATGCCTATGAATGACCAACCGCAAAATCGCCGGGAGTTCTTCCGCTCCGCCATGCGTTATCCGCTCCTTCTGGGGTTGGTGGTGGCTGGAGGAGCCCTAGAAATGCGCTCCATGAGGCTGGGACGCCAATCCTCATGCGATGTCAATTCCACGTGCAATGCCTGCCGCCTCCTGCCCGAATGCCAGTTGCCCCAGGCCCGTGACGAGAAACTTAAAAAGGCCCGTTAATCATGCCGGACACGACTCCAACATCAGATCGACGCCAGTTCCTGGGCAGCGGCTTTCGCGGCACCCTTCTGTTTCTTTTTGGCGCTGTCACCACGCTCGTCGCACGCCACGCACGCAGGGAAAAAACCGTGTGGCAGATCGATCCGCACAAGTGTGTCACGTGCACCAATTGCGCCACCGAATGCGTGCTTGAGCCCTCCGCCGTCAAATGCGTTCAGGTCTACAAAATGTGCGGCTACTGCAAGCTGTGCACCGGATATTTTGATCCTCAGCCAAACGCCCTGAACACCGGCGCTGAAAACCAGCTTTGCCCGACAGGAGCCATTAAACGGACAGCCCTGGAGGACCCGTATTACGAGTACACCATTGACGAAAAACTGTGCATCGGCTGCGCGAAATGTGTCAAAGGATGCGTCCTTTTTGGCAACGGTTCCTTCTTCCTCCAGATACGCCATGACCGCTGCATCAACTGCAACGATTGCGCCATCGCCCGGTCCTGCCCGGCCCAGGCCATCAAACGCGTGCCAGCCAGCCAGCCTTATATCTTCAAAGACCGGGAGCATACCGCATAATGGGTAACATGATTTCCAGCCTGTTTCGATTGAACTTCACATCCACTTCCAGCATGGCACGGACATCTGTGCGCGCCCTTGGGCTCATGCTGCTTGTTGTCCTGGGCTTCCTGTGCCTGCCAGCCTTTGGCGTGGAACGATTTCCACCCCCCGATTTCGATGCTGGTTACACCATGCCGGAACCGACAACACCTGCGCCCAGCGCCAACTGGCTCGGCTATCTGGATGTCCTGGTCCTTGTAGGCACGCTCCTTACAGCCACCTATTACGTGCTGATCGAGCGTTCCCGACGCTGGATTTTCGCCATTTCCATCTTTTCCATGGCCTATTTCGGCTTTTACCGGAAAGGTTGCGTCTGCTCGGTAGGTTCAACCCAGGATGTCGTTCTCGCCCTGTTTAATCCCTCCTATGCCGTTCCGCTGACCGTATTGGCCTTTTTCTTTCTCCCGCTGATCTTCGCGTTGATCGTGGGACGCGTCTTCTGTGCGGGTGTGTGCCCGTTGGGCGCCATCCAGGATGTGTTCCTGATCAAGCCCATCAAGATCCCTCCCTGGCTCCAACATGCCTTGGGTGTGGTACCCTTTATTTACCTGGGATTGGCGGTTTTGTTTGCCGCCACAGGAAGCGCGTTCATCATTTGCCAATACGATCCCTTTGTTTCGCTCTATCGCATGAGCGGCAGCACGTTCATGCTGGGCCTCGGTGTCGGTTTTGTCATCCTGTCCATGTTTGTGGGACGTCCCTATTGCCGGTTTCTTTGCCCCTATGGTGCCCTGCTGAGTCTTCTTTCGCGTTTTTCACGCTGGAACGTGCAATTGTCTCCCAAGGACTGCCTCCAATGCCAGCTATGCGAGGTTGCCTGTCCCTATGGCGCTATTCGCGAATCCAATACCCAGTCTCCACGGCGCACCAAAACAGCCATCATCCTCGCGTTCACTGTCATCCCCCTCATGATCATCCTGGGTGCCTGGCTTGGACAGCACCTCTCAGTTCCCCTTTCCAAAGTCCATCCCACTGTTCAATTGGCGGAGCGTGTGGTCGCTGAGGATGCAGGCAAATTCACCGAGCCAACCAACGCCTCCACGGCCTTTCGTCAGACCGGTCGACCGGTGGATGAATTGGTTGCAGAAGCCCTGGCGATTCGCCAGCACTTTGGCTTGGGTGCCATCCTCCTCGGCGGTTTTGTGGGCTTGATCCTCGGTGTCCGCATGGTCACACCATGGTTACCCGTCCGACATGAGGTTTACGAACCTGATCATGCTCAATGTGTTTCATGCGGAAGATGTTACACATATTGCCCCCGGGAAATCGCCCGAATTAAGAAACTCCAGACCCGGAAAAGTGCTCCCCTCACGCCAGCTTGAGCCCATTTGCCCATGACAACAACGTCTCAGGAACCCAATTCCACCACCCCACCTGCCGCCAGCCAGGACACTACGCGTGATCTGGGCCGCCGTTTGGCATGGGTCTGCGGTACATTCAGTGTCTTGATGGCCATCCTACTGGTCATCAATTATTTACATGGAAGAACGGCTGATCCCATCCAATCCAAAGAACTGGCTGACCTCAAGGCGGCCCTGGTTAAAGCTCCTCGTGATGAGAAACTTAAGGAGCAAATCCGCTCTCTCGATCTGGATATTCGCCAAAAATATGATCGCCACATGGCTTTGGGACACACGGGTGCCTGGTTGCTGGGTGTTGGCCTGATCGGTTTCCTGGTCTCCATCAAAACAGCCACCGCTCGCACTAAACTGCCCCGTCCCGCCAAACGTGTTTTTTCTTTGGATGCCGACACCGCTGCCATCCTTCGTCAATCCGGTGCAGTTGCCGGCATTGCCGTGCTGGTCGCAGGGGGCGCCTTGCTATGGGGAAGTTCCTCCCCTACCCTGCTCGTCGCCAAAACAGCCGCATCATCAGAAACTTCCGCTGAAAACACCCCGTCAGGCACCGTCGAGGGCAATAAGGCCTCCGTAGCCTCGACTCCAACTTCCACCCCGCTTTCGCCTTTCCCCAGTCCAGAGGAGATCCGCACGAATTGGACCCGGTTTCGCGGTCCAAATGGAGATGGCATTAGCATTTTTACCAATGCCCCAATTGCATGGGATGCTCAAAGTGGTGATGGCATCCGTTGGAAGGTCAAAGTTCCACTTTCAAATCCCAATTCACCTGTCATTTGGGGTAACCGGCTGTTCCTCACTGGTGCCAATTCCCAAAAGCGCGAGGTGTACTGCTACGAAGCTTCCAGCGGTAAGCTCCTCTGGCAGAAAACGGTCGCCAATATTCCTGGAACGGATCCTGAACCGCCCGCCGTCACCGAGGATCCGGGCGGCTTTGCCGCTGCGACTGCTGCCGTGGATGGGCGGCGTGTCTATGCCATATTCGCAAATGGAGATGTGGCGGCGTTTGACTTTGCAGGCAATCAGGTGTGGGCAATCAATTTGGGCAAGCCCGATAACAGCTATGGCCTGGCCTCATCCCTTGTTCTTTACAAAGACAAACTGCTGGTTCTGTTCGATCAAGGTGCCGCCAAGGATAAAAAGTCCAAGTTGCTTGCCTTCGACACGGCCACTGGGACCAAGGCATGGGAAACGGAACCTCGCCCAGTACCCAACTCATGGGCTACACCGGTCATTTTCTCTGCAGCCGACAAGGAACAGATTGTCACCTCGGGCAACCCCTGGGTCATTTCGTATGATCCCGCCTCGGGAAAGGAATTCTGGAGAGCCCAGGTTTTGTACGGAGAGGTGACCCCATCTCCCATTTTCGGAGCTGGGCTTGTATTCACAGCCATGGATGGAGAAAAACTATCTGCCATCAAACCCGACGGCACGGGAGATGTCACCAAGACCCATTCAGCCTGGTCGGCCGATGAAGGTTTGCCGGAAATCGTCAGTCCATTATGCGATGGCAAGCGTGTCTATGTCACAAGCACCTCAGGAGCCGTGACGTGCTACGAAGCGCAAACGGGTAAGAGGCTCTGGGCCAAGGAATTCGAGGTCCCATTCAAGTCATCTCCCGGCATGTCCGGTGATCGCATTTATCACTTCAACGATCAGGGTACTTGCATCATATTCAAAGCCGCTGACGAGTATCAGGAGGTTGCCATGCCCAAGCTGGCGGAGGAGGTGCAGGCATCCCCTGCCTTTTCGGACGGATGTCTCTACATCCGCGGAAAGACAAACCTGTTCTGTCTGGGACCCAAATAGGCATTTTGCTTATTATTTTCTGTAACATTTCAGGCCGTTTGTTCGAATAAAATGGTAAGGTCCTCCGTTGAGGTTGTCGTCTGCAGACATCCGAAACGACAGAACCTGTACCGTTCCAATCATGAAGACATGTTCATTAATATTGGCGGCTGTCATGGCCACAACTGTGTTGCTGAAAGCTGGTCCACTTCCGAAGGAAAGTGTCCCTGCCCAGTCCAAATGGCTCCTGCATTTGGATCTCGAAAAAATGCGCACGACGCAGGTGGGCCAGTTTTTTGAAAAGGAAAACATAGGCCCTAAATTGTCCAAGGCAAAGGCCGGTCTAAAGCAATTCCTCGACTTCGATTTTGAATGGGAAAAGACCACTTCCATTACGCTGTTTGGGGCCGGTTTCAATCCCAAGCCTGACGCGGAAGCTGCGCTTCTGATAAAGACCGACAAGAAGATGGCCGCCGCGTTTGAATCAGCCTTGCTCAAACAGGTGGAGAAAGGACAAGCCATGGGGGGGCCCATCACCCAGGAAGGCAAGGGTGCCATGAATATCTATGCCGTGAACCACGATGTGTATATTGCCGTGCACCAGGATGGACGAGTGCTTCTGAGCAAATCCAAAAACGCTCTGGATAATGCCATCCAGGTTGCCACAGGCAAGGCAGCCAACATGACGGTCTCCACCTCGTTTGCCGGCTATCCAGAAAGGCCGGATAATTTCTTCCTTATCGTTCTGGCAGAAGGTTTCAGTAACAATGCCCACCTCCCCCCCAATGCGAAGATCCTTCAAAGCGCGGATGGTTGTCGCGCTGTTCTCAATGAAACCCCTGGAAAGGTGGGACTTTGCCTCACTCTCAAGGCAAAAAGTGACGAGGCCTGCCAGCAGATGCAGCAAGTGGCCCAGGGCCTGATCGCCCTCTCGTCTTTGAGTCAAACTGACAACAAGGACCTGCTCCTCCTCACCCAATCCGCTTCCATTTCAACCAATAATTGCATGGTGACGGTAAGCACGGAATTACCCGTGACTTATGTCCTTGAAAAATTGGGCGAAGCCGCCCGCAAGGAACATGCTCACGACAGTGCAAAAGGCAACCACGACACCAAAGCCGAGGCTGAAGCGACCAAATAAACGATCGGTATAACGGATCAATCCCATGTCCCCAATCCTGGCATGCAGCATGACCAAACCCACCATGGAAAACGAGGGCCTTGAGGAATCGCTCTCTCCAGAGTTGGAAGTCCTGGTCGTGCGTGCTCAACATGGATGTCAAGAATCCATCGAGCAACTGGTACGCCTGCACGAAACACGCATCTTTAGTTTTCTCTTCCGTTTAACGTCCAATCGGGAGGATGCTGAGGATCTGACTCAGGAGACATTCGTGCGTGCCATCCGTGGCCTGGCCGGTTTTAAGAATTCTCAAGGGCGATTCCTCCCCTGGTTGTTTGCCATAGCCCGCAATCTGGCCGCCTCGCATTACCGAAGTCGACGTTTATCAACAACGTCCCTTGATTCAGTCCCCCTCGAGGCCTCCGGCAGCCCATGGGAAGCGATAGTCAATGCCGATGAAAACCAGGCCCTCTGGCAGCGGGCCCGTGAGCTCAAACCGAGGGAATTTGAAATCCTCTGGCTGCGCTATGCCGAAGGTTTCGACCTCGCCGAAATTGGCCAGATCATGCACTTGAATGCCATCTTCGTGCGCGTACTGCTGCATCGTTCCCGGAACCGTCTTGCCCAATTGCTTAAACACAATCCCGTGGAGGACTAACTCATGTTGACCTGTCTTTTAAATCGTTGGAAGCTGTCCGCATGCCTGAATAGCCTGGACACGCCATCGCCAGAGCTTCAGGACCACATGGATTCCTGTCATGCCTGCCACGAATACTACCAGTCACAGAAGCGGCTTGTCGAAAAGCTCCGTCGACCTCCACTGGCATCGCCGACGCCCTATCTGCACAGCCGTATCGTGGCCTCGATAAATAACCAAGGGACGTCGCCCCACACAGCATGGAATAAATGGCTCTCAGTGGGCATGGCCACTGCCGCCTGCGTCGCCCTGGCAGGAATCAGCCTGCAATACTTCCCATCAGTCCATCAACCACCCGTTGAACAACCTCTGGCGCTCAACACCGATCATACCGTGGCTCTGCCCTGGCAAGCCATGGGTTTGTCCACAAATCACTCCAAAATCGTCCTCAGCGGCGCCTGGGAAGAGCCTTTGCGGGAGGAGCTAAACCATGTCATCAAGGACGCCCGCAATGCAGCCGATTTCCTTGCGTCTAGTTTTGTGACGCCGCCCCTGTCTGATTAATTGGATCGGCCGGTGGGACCAGCGCTGATGATTTGCCGCCCGGGATGGACTTGGCCTGGGCGCGCTCGATCATCGAGTTGAACCTGGGCTCTCCCCCAAAATAGGCATAGTTGGTGCCCCCGGTAAACAAGCGTGTTTGTTCCAGGAATGCCTCATATTGGCCGCACAGAAAAGCGTGGCGGGCATAGTTGTGACGCCATGCAGTGGCTTCGGGATTGAGTTCGAAGAATTTTTCGTAAGCGGTTTTGATATCCTCCCAAACCTCCTTCTTCTCAAAATATTGGCGGCGCTCCTCCTCCGATGCCGACCGACAGACCATGTCATGCGCATCAGCCAGAATGAGAGGCACCCTTCCTCCCCACACCTGTGATGAGGCGCATTCGTGGCCAAACTCCACCAAGTCCTCATCTGAGCCATACCACCGGGGCATCAAGTAATAGAGCTTTTGATAACAGGCGTCATAATTATTGGTGTTCAATGCCATGGCGCGCGAAAACCACATCTCCATGCGTTCACGCCCCTGGCCCTGCCCCAGCTCGATCCGGATCATCAGGGACGGTATTTGCTCCTGCGTTGGATCCAGCTTCCACGCCTTGTTCGCATCGCTCTCCGCAATGGCCAGCCGTTGCTTGAACAGCCGCCATCCATCCGCCGTCACCGTGTTGGCAGAGCCACTGCCGCGGGCCTCCCACGCATACAAAAAATAAAATTCTGCATGGGTGATGTACGCTCCGGCTTCCTGGGACCAGTTCCGTAGCAGATCCTTCTCAATCGTTAAAAACGACTGGCGGTATCGCGGCGGGCTCACTCTCAGGACACTGAGCAGATCCTCGATGGCATCACTTATTTCACCAAATGGCACTGTCTTGTCCTTGGCCATGGCAGCAAGAAGACCCGATGCCTGGTCCCAATTCATCGCACAGGTCTGGCTCACCGCATTTGTATACTGGAGCCCCTCCTTGGACATCTGGGCCGCCCGCAGACATCCGTAGAATTTGCGGACATCTCCATATCCGCTCCGTTGTAATTGATCAGCAACCTGTTCATATGGGTCCACCAGGGTCTTGAGGGCGGCGCCGCGCTTCATGTCACGATATCGCAAGGCCAGGTATTTAACCATGGGATCATCGCATCCGGCATTCATGGCCTCACCGAGTAAAACCAGCATGCGTTTGTCCAGCAACTCATCGGCCATGCGTTTGTGACTGCGCATTTCGGCAAAAAGAGTCAGAGCCTCGCGCGCCGGTCGATCCCAGTTTGGATTCCGGCTGCCCACCCGGTCATAATCACCAACAGTCGTCTTGAGATTCCAATCCAACCTCGCCTTCAAATCCTTCTGCTTTTTGACGGTCTGCGCCAGCACGGCACGTTGATCCTGAGCGCTTTTCTTTGCTGAAGAAGCACGGGAAGCATTGGGACCGGATTGATCACACCCGCAGACCATTGCCACAGCAATCAAGAGCAGGTTAAGCCATTTCATGTTTTATGCCTTAAGGTTGACCAGAGCGGCTTACCCCAGAACCCATTGATCTACAACAAAAAAGACCCAACCAATGATGGCTGGATCTTTTTACGATTTCCAAACGACCCATCCAGGCCGCAGGCAAATGACTTACTTTTTGGCAAACGTGCGCATGTAGGCAACAACTTCCTTGATCTCAGCATCGGTCATTTTGTCATTATACGGCTTCATGAGCACCTTGTCCCCCTTCTTCAACCCTTCCTTAACGGCCTTGAACATGTCAGCCTCTTTAATCGTCTGGAGGACCTTGGCATCGGAAAAATCCCGTGCCTCAAGCCGTTTGCCCAACGGTGTCTCCCCCTTGCCGTCCTTGCCATGACAACCGGCGCAGTATTTTTCAAAATTGGCTTTCGCTTTGGCTTCATCCGCCTGCATCGCAGGGACAGCGAACGCCAAGGCAGCTAAAATAATGGCGATTTGCAGTTTCTTCATAGTTCAGTTCTCTTGTAAGGCCAGTTCGTCATCGCGCTGGCCGGGAAACAACGTCCTGTCTATTCCCTTTTGCAGCCTCGCGCAAGGTCTAGCTTCCATACCTTAACCGTCTTTTATTGGACGTCTAGCGCATCGGTTTCATTCATCGCAATTCAAAAACAATCGTTCACTTGACGCAGCCTTGGTTTGGGCTTTTGTTATGTATAATCCACAGCTAACCAGCTTATGACCAAACACCTAACCAAACAGGTCGCCATTTTTCTGGAAAACCACCCGGGCGCCCTTGCACGCTTGTGCGATGCCCTGGCGGCGGAAAAAATCAATATATACGCCATAAGTACCGGAGACACAGTGGATTACAACGTGATCCGCATGGTCGTGAGCGACACCGAACGCGCGATGCGCGTCTTTGAAGAACACAATACCATTACCGTTACAACCGAGGTGCTTATGATCGAGGGCGACAACAAGCCGGGCACCCTGGCTCGGATTGCCCATCAACTGGCCGATGCCAACATCAATATCGACTACTGCTATTGCGCCACCAATCCCACCGCCCACCACGGTCTGCTGATTCTCCGCCCCTCCAACCCCAAAAAAGCACTCAAAGTCCTCAACATGCATGGCATCTGAGGCCGGGTATTAATAGCCAGGTTC
>CAZIDG010000067.1:18102-23885 GCA_964538065.1 uncultured Verrucomicrobiota bacterium | reverse complement strand
TTTACAGTGTCCGATATTCCGCCGTGATCCCCGTGGCGTCGCAATGCAGGACAGCGACACTGCGGCTCTGTCCCAAACGCACCTTCCCGGCGTAGCCCGGATTAAAGAATAAAACCCGGTTGCGGATCTCACAAAACTGCTTGTGTGTGTGGCCAAAGATGACCACATCGGGGTTTTCCTTGATCAGCAGACGCTTGAGGGGTTCGACGGGGGCCAGGGGATCCACCTGGTGGCGCACCAGAAACTTGCGCCCCTCCAGTTCCACCAGCTCCGTCTCCCGGAAATCCCCATACTCATCCATGTTGCCCACCACGGCGGTGACAGGGGCGATCTCCTCCAATTCAAGGATCAGGGACGGATAACCAATGTCCCCCGCATGAAAGATATGGTCCACCCCCTGGAAGAACTCCACCACCTGGCGGTCCAGGTGCCCGTGTGTGTCGGATATGACGCCAACCTTGATCATGACATCGGATGGAACGCGTGCATATCCCCTGGGGGTGTTCAGGCCTCCTCCGGCTCGCCTTCCTTGGCGGGCTCGGGCTCCTTCTCCTCCTCGGGTTCAGCGGCTTCCACCGCCTTCATCGCACCCGCGAACAGCCCGGTGAAAAGCCCCCCGCTCATGAGGGTGTGGCGGAAAAACTCCCAGGTGTGGGGATAGCCGGGGGTCCCGACCGTCAGGGCCTGGAGCCATCCCCCCAGGGTCTTGGCATACTCCGGATTCTGGAGCCAGGCCCCGGTGTTGGTCACAAAATAGAACAGGATCGCCCCCAGAAAGCCGCCGCACAGGAGCGACAGCCAGGAGGCCCGCGAAGTGAACCACTTGCCCAGCAGGATCAACACGGCATACGCCGCGTAATTGGGCAGGAGCAGCATCAGCATCTCCATGCCGCGCAGGCTCGAGGCGGGATAGCAGAACAGGTTCAGGAGCAAATCCGACAGCGCCAGGGTGACCATCGGCAGCCACCAGGCCATGCGGCCGGGGAAATACACCCCCGCACAAAACATCAGCGCATACACCGCGCTGAAATTTTGCGGCAACACCCCGGGTATGCGGGTCAACACCAGTCCCACCATCAACACCACGGGCAACACCTTGCTCCACTTCGCACTCACACCGTGTCATCATACGCCCCACCAGCCACTTGACAAGACCCCATCCGGGCAGACGATGCCCGCAAGCCGTCTCCGCCCTCCCCCGCAAGGGGTTCCCGCTTGAGCCGTTGCCGGGATATGGTATGGTGAACATGGGGTGAAAGTATGGCGCGTGGCGCCATGGGCGCTGTCCCGTAAGGGATCAAGAACCACGGCATCTGACGGATCTGGAGCACGGCATGCCGGAGGTGTTTTCATTTCCCTGAAACGTCCTCATGCGGGGCGGGAGGGAACCAGGGGGCGGCGCAACCCGGGAAAGAGATCTGGATTTATTTGGCGCGCTGAACAACCCGGCGCGCTCAGGCAACCATGGAAGCAACAGGACTCATCGACTCGGTGCTGGCCATCAAGGGCCGGCAGGTGTACAGCGTCAAACCCGATGCCACGGTGTACGAGGCCATCGAACTCATGGCCGAGAAAAACGTCGGCGCCCTCCTCGTCATGGAGGGCGAGCGCCTGGCCGGCCTCGTCTCCGAGCGCGACTACACCCGCAAGGTGGCCCTCAAGGGCAAGTCCTCCCGGGAAACCGCCGTGCGTGAAATCATGTCCTCCTCCCCCGTCACCGTGACCCCGCTGGATACCGTGGAAACCTGCATGCGCCTCATGAACGACCACCGGGTGCGCCACCTGCCCGTCCTCCATGAAGGGCAGGTCGTGGGCATTGTCTCCATCGGCAACCTCGTCAATTGGATCATCAGCGCCCAGAGCGCCGCCATCCGCCAGTTACAGAATTACATCACAGGCCAGTACCCGGGGTGACCAGGCCAAGGTCCTCGTACAGGGCGGTGTTGACATCCCAGGCGCGGCGCTGATGCCCCAGTTCCCCGGGCATGCCATTGAGCACCCAGGCCACCACCAGGGCATGAGCGGGATCGGCAAAGGCGCAGGAGGATTGCGATCCGCTGTGGCCGTACGTATCCGGGGAGGCATGCGAGCCATAGCCGTAGGGCATGACCACCCCATGCGGCATGGGCGTGTTCAGCACAAACCCGAGCCCCCAATCCACCGCGCATTGAAAGGTGTGGTCATACATCCCCTGGCGCTGGCGGCCGGTAAACTCGCGCACGGTGGCTTCCCCCAGCAGGCGAACGCCCGAGGGCGCCACCCCCTGCCCCAGCAGCACCTCATACAGTCTCCCCAGCTCGCGGATCGGCCCACGCGAACTGCTGCCAGGCCTGCATACACTCCAGGATGCCGGCGTCCCCTCCACACCGCATGCCTGGGGCGGTTTCATCCGGGTCTGCTGCATGACTCCCATCAAGTCACCCTGCGCAAGCCCCTGTTCGGGGCTCATGGCCAGCCAGGCATGGTCCATGCCACAGGGCAAAAGCAATTCCTCCCGAACAAACCGGTCGACACTCCGCCCATCCACACGCTCGACCAGGGCGCCCAGGATGTACCAACTGCCCGCCAGATGGTAGCCCGCCTTCCGGCCGGGAATCCATCCTGGCTCCAGGGACACCCCGCATATCCGCTCCACCAGTCGCCGGACCTGCTCGGCCGGTGAAGGCTCATGGGAACCCGCATCCATGGGCCGGGAGTGAGCCGCCGTCACCCGGTGCGTCCGGCCCGGCAGCGTGGGATCAAAGCGGTCCGCCTGGCGGAATCCGCCGGTATGGGTCAAAAGATGGCGAAGGGTGACCTTCGATTTGCCGTGGCTCCCGAACTCGGGCAGCCACCGGCACACCGGGGCGTCCAGCTCCAGCATGCCCCGCTCGCACAAAAGGGCGATGGCCAGGGCGGTGAGGGGCTTGCCTGCGGAAAACCAGGGCATGAGCGTGAGGGGGGTCATCGCAACGCCGGGACGCCCCATCCCATAGGCAACATCCACCACCACATGGCCCTGGCACGAAACGTACCACTGCCCACCGATGTGCCCGCCAGCGACAAAATCCTTATCAAGAACGGCTGCCAGTCGTGGCAGGCCATTTAAACACTCCAGCGACATATCCAACTCGTTCAAGCCTGCCATAAAATGGAGGAACGACCATAAAAAAAGGAGGCTGGGGACCTGCCCCAGCCTCCTTCGCATATTATCCGTCTATTCCGGACTAGTTCTTCTGCAATTTGAAGAACTTCGTGCCGGAGGCGGCATTCACCGTCACCGAGCTCACACCACCGGTGGTGGTCACAGCCTCGGGTATTTCAGTCCAGGTTCCATTCACCGTGGCGGAGCCATAGACCTTGAAGCCCGCACCCAATGCGGCATCCCAGGAGATGACGATGTTGGGCTTGCTGCGGACGACGGTCAGCTCAGGAGCCTCGGTCGGCGTGCCGCTCGAGGTGAGCTTGAAGTCATGGAACATGGCGGTCGTGTTGTTCGTGCCGCTGTTGTCATGACCCGTAACGCAGATGCCCACATAGAGCTTGCTCGGCAGCGGCAGCGACGCCACGGCCGTGTTGGTGATCATCGACACCCAGTCCGTGCCATTGGTGCTGGCATAGAGGCTCAGCACGCTGTTGGCACGCTGCACGCGCATCCAGCCGTTCGGATACGTCACAGGACGTACGCGGTCACCGATTTCGATGCTGCTGCCACCCTTGGTCGCACGGCCAGCCGCCTGGAAGGCGTACTCACCGTTGGCAGGGGTCGCCACCACGAACAGGTCGGCGCTGTTGGCGTCGAGGTCCTCGCGGACCATCAGACCAGCCTTGGTCCACCAATTCACGCCCTGGAGATCGGCGATGCGCACCACGGCGTCGAAGTCGCCATTGACCTCCTGGTACACGTAGTGGAAGGCATCCGCGGTGCCCCAGATGTCGGAACCGCTCGCGCGAATTTCGAATCCGCCATTGGCGTAGGCGATGGCCGAGCCAGCCCAGACAGGATCCGTGAAGACCCCGTTGGTGTTGACCGTGCCGATGTCGCGGGAGAGGAGCGCGTTGATCGCCACCGAGACAGTGCCGTTGCCGACATTGCCCGCGAGATCCTTCACGCCCGTCACCTGGACCGTGGCGCCGGAGGCGACGGCCTTGTCGAGCTTGAGCAGGACGACGACCTGGTTGGTCGAGAGCGTGGCGGCTTGGACCGCAGCGCCCGTCACCTGGTAGGCGGCGATGCTTTCAACAGAGGCTTTGTCCATGCGTTCGCTGAACAACACGCCCACGTAATTGCTGGCCGTGAGTGTGCCCGCAGAGGCCACGGTGGCCGCAGTCGTATCGGCGGTGACCGTCAGTATGGCTTCCGCCGTGCTGGAGGTGAGGCCCACCACGTGCATCACGCACTTGAAGACGGCGTTGTTATCCGCCATCTGAGCCAGCGGGGTCGTGTAGGTGGCCGAGGTGGCACCGGTAATGTTCACACCATTCTTCTGCCACTGATAGGTGATGTTGGTGCCCTGCGTCGAGGTCGCGGTCGCCACAACCTTGAAGGTCGCGGTGCGGTTCTGCTCAACCGTCACAGAAACAGGCTGTTCAGCAATCGTGATGCTGGTAATGTCAGGATTCACATAACCGTACAGTGCGGATGCGGGAACCACGCTGATGGCCGAACTTCCAGGAACCGTCCATCCAACGGCGCAACCATCACCGCCGCCACCTTCCTTCCACAGCGCCATGATGTAGTACTTCTTGCCCGCCGTGAGGGTGACCGGTTCGGATTGCTGATTTGCTTCCTTGGTCCACTGATTCTGGTCAGTCCAGGTCGCCACATTGGCGATGTAGTTGCCGTTCACCCAGTTGCCGGCCGTTTCATCCGTGCTCAACCACAGTTCAGCAAGGTCGTCGGCGGCAATGTAGAACCGATAATCGCCAGTTGTAGGAGCCACGATGATTCCCGTCATGCGAGCACCATAATTATCACCATAACCCCAGTTGGCTGTGGTGAGGCTGCTGATGGACACAATCTGATCCGGCGTGTTGTTGATGTACTTGTCATTGGTCGTCAGGTCGGTCACAGCCGTGCCGCTCCCGATGTTGAGGAAGTACTCAATTTGGGCCACGCCCGTGTCCCCCACCCAGGCGGTGAAGGCGCCGGTCGTGCCGGAAGCCACAGGGTTGCCGGCCAGGTCGGTCACGCTCTTGACCGTGATGGTGTATTTCTGTCCCGGAGTCTGGGCGCTGGTGGTCAGGATGACCTGGGACACGTTACCCAGCGAATCCATCACAGGATTGACGGCGGAGATGGTCAGCCCGCCTGTGGCCGTATAGTTGGCGGCGGTCGTGACCGAGGCCTGTTCCATGGCTTCGTTGAAGGTGATGGTCACCGTGTTCAGCGTGGCCGAACCCACTGTATTGGTGAGGAGCGGAGCCACCTGGTCATCCACCACGGTGATGACGCTGTTGGCGCTGAACACCGGCTTGTAACCGGGGAACATGACCTGGCACTTGTAGGTGCCCGCATCGGTCGCGGCGACCAGCGGGATCACCAGCTTCGTGGTCTTGGCCGAGGCGTTCACGGTGGAATCAATGGGCTGGTTGTTCAGATACCACTGATACATGAAACGATTGATGTTCGTGTAGGCGCCATTGCCAGCGGTGGGCAGGATGCTCAGCTCAAGGCGCGAATTCTTCGGCATGGTCTTGGCGGCCACAGGCTGCTCGATCAGCCCCACATAATCCGCAGGCATCGCCGTGCTCCAACGGAACGCCTTCACGGTGTTCGCATTGGCCGGATCGTTGATGAGCAT
>CAZIDG010000067.1:0-18002 GCA_964538065.1 uncultured Verrucomicrobiota bacterium | reverse complement strand
TGTTGGTCACCTTGTTGGCCGGGGTGGCGCCATCCGCATAGATCAGGGTGACGTTGTACTGCGCGCCCGAGGTCAGGAAATCGGCCGGGGTGTACTTGACATCCAGTCCCTTGGTGGTGGCCGTCTTGACGAGGCTGGCGGTCACATCGGTGCCATTGACCAGCATCTGCACAGAGGCCGTGGCCACCTGGGTGTCGCGATTGATGATGTTCGCGATGATCGAGGTGTCCGGAGTCGCACTGGTGCTGTTGGCCGCCGGGGTCGCCGTGGCCACATAGGGCGTCAGGGTGCCGGGATTGGCCACCGGGACGAACTCATAGAAGTTGTAGTTGGGTCCGGCGATGGTGGTCACACGGATCGTCTGCTTGCCGCTCAGGCGATAGACCACAGGATTGCCGGTCACATCCACAACGGGAGCGAAGCAGTAATTCTGCCAGCCGCCCAGGCCTTCCGCAGAGAAGGTGCCGATGGGCGCCACAGTCTGATTGGGGGCACTGGCCGAGCTGGTCACCAGGTCCACGCGACCGGCCATGGTGGCGTTGCCGGTGGCAATACGAGGATAGATCTTGTAGGCCCCTGCCGTGAAGGTGCGGGTGTAGTTGTACCATTCGCCGACATCGGTCCAGCCCACGTCGTAATCGAAGACGGCCGGATCGAAGAGCTGGGCATTGACATATTTGTCACGCAGGAAATCGCCGTTGACTTCGGTGCCCACGGTTTCCCCTGTGGCACTGGCGGTATCATAGGCGCGATAGGTGTGCGCCGCGGAACCTTCCGTGGGGTTCACCCTGTCCACGCCCTCGACACCCACCTTGTTGATGTAATTTTCCGGCGATTCCACGCTGGTCAGTTCATAGGAGTCAAAGAACTTGCCATTCTCGAAGTTGAAGTCTTCAGCTTCGATGGTGTAGTTGTCCTGGCTCATGGTATCCCAGTAAACCTTGTAGGTCCGGCTGGTGCCGCCCGCATCGGTGATCGAGATGACAAAGTGGTAAACCTCATTTGCCACGAACGGGCCATTATAGGCCACCGTGCGATGAAAGTCGGTGCCGGTCAACACCAGCTTGGAACTGATGTCCTTGCCATTCAACGTGACGACCAGGTTGGATTGAGCCACGCCCTGGAGCGAATCCACACCAAAGGTGAAGCTCGCGGGAGGGGTCAGATAAGAGGTGAGGTTTGCAGGATTGATATTCACCACTTCCGGCGGAGGGCTCAGGAACTGCAAATTGTCAAAGACAGCGGTGGCCCCGTTGGCGTCGGTGTCATTGTGAGCCGTGACAGCCAGGCCCACGCAAACGGTATCCGCAAAGACGCCACCAGAAGCCGAAGCTGTATCGGTGGTATAATATGCGGTGCCCCAGGTCTTGCCATCGGTGCTCGAGAAGAAGTTGAACACCGAACCCACACGCTGCACGCGCAGCCAGGTGTTGGGATAGCTCGGACGCAGGGTCGTGCTCGGCACGCCTTCACCCGAATCCCCACCTGTGGACAAACGATACTGGGCGCGGATTTCATTCTGCCCGGCAGAACGGGTGGTCATATTGCTCAGATGACGATCCCCCGCAACGGTGGTCAAACCACCGGCTCCATCATCGGTCCCTTCGCGGACCATCAATTCGGCCTTGGTCCAGCCATCAGGTCCCTGGAGGTCCTTCACCTGGACCACGACATCGAAGCCGCCGGATTTAACCGTGTAGTAATAGTGGAAGGCATCGGCGGTACCCCAAATATCGGCGCCACCGCCTTTGACTGTGAGTTGTGTGCCGCTCTTGGTGGTTGATCCCGCCAGTGTGCAGGATCCTACATCCGCATCCTGGAAGGTTTGTGCCTGGAGATTGGTTAAGGCAAGCCCAGCCAGCCCTACCAGCGCACCCAAGCAGGCGTTCAGGTATTTCTGTCTCATATGTTTTTGATTGGTTGTCTCCAGCAGAAGTCAAGGCAACCCTCCCACGACACTCGTCGCGAGCATGATTGTCGTGCCCTTTTTCATGGGGCTCTGCTGTTTTTTTAACGGACCGTTATCTACCGGGAACGCAAACAATTATGACGTAAGCGCCAAGGGCCTGCAACAAAAAATCGACTTAAAAAACGCCTCCAAAGAAGACAATCAAGACCTCTCAAACCGGCTGGATCAACTGCATATCCATCTGATGACCAAAATAATACAATGGACCATCCATGGATCGGAGCGAAATTGTTTCAAAATCGTGCCCCGCGTAAGACGATGTTAATCCTTATCCCCCTTAATAAATCACAAGAAAGGTGGGTGGATACCCCCTCCACGAAATCGAAAAGACAAATCACTGACCCCCGGCAGGCTTGGGTTCAGACCGGCCTGATTCGAGTTTGACCATGTTGAGGCTCTTGGCGACTTCATCGAGGAAAACCGAGACAACTCGTTGGAGGTTACGGTTTTGATGCCAGAACCAACCCGCCAGTCCCAGGAGGCTGGCCAGGATGGCCCAATGCCAGATGGGTGTGACACCCCAGAGCCCGATCAACACCAACTCGGCCACCGCCACGGCACAAAAAAGGGCCCGGGACATGAAGTTCCACTTTGCACGCAACCTGCATCGAATCATGGACTTATTGCCAACTGAAACGGTCAGAAGATGCAAATGATTCCATCGGCTGCCCACGATCTCAACATCGCAGGCATTCCAGCCGGGATCAGGCCGGTAAAGCCAGTCCTCCCGATCCAATCGGGTCATAATGGCCTGGAGGAACTGGGCCCGTTCGATACCATGTTCAGCCCAATAGGCCATCTCTTCAAAATTGAGACCCTGACCGCGTAAATTCAACGAATCCAAGCTCTCATGGGCAGCCAGCGGCTTGGCGTGGAAGGTCAAGCGTCCCTGATAACGGGCCCATCCGCGCACCAATGGCTGGAGAAAATAGAGCAACGCCACCAGGGGGCGGGACCAAAACCGGCGCCGGGTGGCTGAAAGATTGGCCTGGGCCGCGGCCGCCACACAAACAGCGACCGGCAGGAGGGCTGCGGTGAGGGTGGGAGCCACTAGAAACACAAACGTAAAGGCCAGCACCGCAAGTGGTAACACCACAAGCGCCATGTATTCCAGGCTGGTGAAGAGCATGGCCGCCAGTTCAGGCTGCGCGGCGTAGAGGGATTGGAACATGCCCGAGCCAAACGGACCGTAATAGATGCGGGGGGCGTTAAAGAGCAACCCGAACTTGGCGGGGGAATAGATCCGCCCCTGCCAGATCCCCCCTCCAAACCAGTTGAACCGCTCGGGGTGTTTGCGCACCAGCAGGGCCTCCGCCTCGCCATAGCCATATTGCTGACGCAGGTAGGCCCCCACCGTCGAACGCCGGTAGTGCCAGACAAAACCCGCCGGACTGAACCCTATCTTTAATCCACGCTCGAGCAACCGCCAGCAGACATCCACATCGTCTCCCGCCTTGCGGAACATGGGGTCAAACCCGCCAATATCGCGTAAGGCCCACGCGTAGAAGGCCATATTACAGCCGGGGATGTGTTCGGCCAGACGGTCGCTCTTCATCACATGGGCGGGTCCGCCAGGGGAGACCATGACCGCCGCTGCAATCCATGAATCATCAGGAGGGAGCAAATTATGCCCGCCCATCCCCGCGAAATTGCCCCGGAGGAGATCGCCCACCACATAATAGAGCCAATCCTCGTCCACGCGACAATCTGCATCGGTAAAGGCGATGATTTCACCCCTGGAAGCCTCGATTCCGGTGTTGCGGGCGACGGAAAGCCCCATATTCGTGGTATGCTGGATCAGTCGCACACTCTTGTAAGCCGAGGCCACCTGCGCCGTGTCATCGGTGGATCCATCGTCCACGACAATGACCTCGAAATCGGGATAGCGGAGTTTTTCCAGGGATTCCAGACATGCCTTGAGGGTGCGTCCCCCGTTATAGCATCCCACCACCACGCTGACCGAGGGGGTGCGTGGCAAGGGATAATAGGGTGCGATGGCAAATTGATCCCGGACGGCGAAGAAGGCAGGCTTGGGCATGCGCTGGCGGTCGCACAAGCCGAGGCCCCAATCGAGGATCTCCTGGCCATCCTTAAACCATTCATCCGTAAAGCTATAGATAACCATCCCTGCCAGCCCGGCACGGAAGGCCATCTCAATCCCGGCGGATACAATAAGCCGCTGGCGCTCCTCCCCTTCCCGGATCGAATCCACTCCGAACTCGCCCAATATCAAGGGCTTGGTATCGGAGATCATCTGCAGCCGGGCGAGATAGTTCTCCAGGGGTTTGGTTTCGTGCAGATAGACGTTAAAACACCAGAAATCGATGTCGCGCGGCCGTAAGTACTCGGTGGGGGGGAAATTGCCAAAGGTGCAGAGGCATTGGGGGTCCTCGGCGTGGGCGATGCCGACAAGTTCATCGATAAAGTCAGCCACAGCCTCGGCCCCGCTCCAGCGCACGATGTCGGCCGGGATTTCATTGGCAACGCTGAAGGCAAAGATGGCGGGGTGTCCTGCGCAGGCCTTTACCGCCTGCCGGATGGTTTCGCCCACGGCATCGCGGTCGGCCGTGGAATCGAGCACACAGGTCTGCTTATCCCAAGGGATGTCCACCAGCAATTTGAGCCCATAATCCTGGGCCAGGGCCAGAAACCAGGGAGGGGGGACGTGGTAGATGCGCAGCAGGTTCACGCCCAGGTCACGGGCAAGCTGGAAATCACGAGCCGTGACCTCCGGCGAGGCAAAAGCCCCCCCATGGCCGTTTGGAGCAAACGGACCATACGATACGCCTTTGGCGTAAAATTTCTGCCCGTCCAGGCGAAAAAACTTACCACTCACGCTCACCCGGGAACGGGCCTCTGCCACGGTCACCATGTATTCTTTCGACGTCCTGGCTCCAGCATTTAATCACCGGAATCGTTCGGCAAGGTAAAAAACACTTCATCCTGATGATGAATTTCGGATTGCAATGCAGGGGATGCATTCTAGTTTGTGTGCTCAATATGCGCATGACCCCTGCCCCGATTTCCATGGCTTGCAGGACGTTTCAGGGAGTTTGTCATTCCTGGAGCTCCGTGCTGGCCTTGTCGCTCCTTGCTGTCCTGACGATGGCGCTTCTGCCAGGCGTCCGCGCGGAAGATGCCCCCGCCCCGCTCCAGTGGCATGAGGCGACGGAATTCCAGATCGAGGGACGTGGATGGGCTGAGACCTCTGCGCTCTACAGCCGCCTGCCCGCCCGCGCCAAGGGTGTTGTTCCGGATTCGGTGTGGGGCTTGAGCCAGAACTCGGCAGGCATGTGTGTGCGTTTTCAGACGGATGCCGCCAAACTCCAGGTGCGATGGGTCCTGACGGGCGAATCGCTCGCCATGCCACACATGCCCGCCACGGGCGTGAGCGGTGTGGACCTGTATCGGCGTGAGGCCTCCGGGGCCTGGCGCTTTGTGGCCAACGGCCGTCCCACGCAATACCCGACCAACGAAACCTCGTTTGCGACAGAGACCGAGGGGCGTCCGACTGAGATGCTTTTGTACCTGCCGCTCTACAACGGCGTGCGCCAGGTGCAATTGGCGGTGCCTTCAGGCGGCACCCTTTCCCAGGCGCCCCAGCGCGCACCCCACAAGCAGAGGCCCATCGTGTTTTACGGCACGTCCATCACCCAAGGCGGATGTGCCTCGCGGCCGGGCATGGCCTATACGGCGATCGTGGGACGCATGCTCGACCAACCGGTGGTGAACCTCGGGTTCTCCGGTTCGGGCAAGATGGAACCCGCCGTCTCGAGCCTGGTGGGTGAAATCGACGGGGCGGTCTTCGTCATCGATTGCCTCTGGAACATTGGGGATATTTCCGATGAGGACATGGCGGGTCGTGTGGAGGCCCTTGTGACAGCCGTGCGGCGGACCCATCCCGAGGCACCGATCCTGTTTGTGGGCCAATCGCACATAGCGACCTCGACGCATCCCCGACCCACCACGGCGAATCAGCAGCGGGCGGTGGAAAAGCTGCGGCAGAAGGGCATACGCGGACTCTTCCTGATGGGGGGCGAAAAACTGCTCGGCAACGATGTCGAGGGAACGGTGGACGGTGTTCATCCCAACGACCTGGGCATGATGCGTCACGCCGAAGTCATGGCGCCAGCCATCAAGCGGATTCTGCAGCGGGACTCGCATCGATAAGACGCTCGAGACGATCGCATTGAGTTCGAAAGGCGCGTTCAAGCCCGGGGGGGCATCGGGCTTGAATTTGGAGGGTGGTGTGCTTTAATGCCCTCATGACACAACCGCAGCATAGAAGGGTTCGGACGGGCATGTCCCGTCGTCATTTTCTGGGCCGCGCTACCGTCGCAGGCGCCGCCTTTTCCATTGTGCCCGGGCATGTGCTGGGTCTCAACGGCCAGACGCCGCCCAGCGGGCGGGTAAACGTCGCCTTTGTGGGCGTGGGTTCCCAGGGCCTGCGTGTCATGCTTGATTTTCTCAAGCAGGGGGATGTGCAAGGCGTGGCCGTGTGCGATCCCGTACTCTCCGCGGCGGATTACCCGCAATGGTCGGAGAACGAATTTCGGGACGGCGTGCGGAATCTTCTGGGCACCAACAGCGGCTGGGAATGGCTGAGCCCCAACAAGCCCATCCAGCTCACCCGCACCCTCCGCTGCACCTCGGGCGTGGCGGGTCGCGAGCCCGCGCAAAAAATCATCAACGCCCTGTATGGCAACCGGCTGCGTTCGGGCAACTACCAGGGATGCGGCGCCTACAAGGATTACCGCGAACTGCTCGACAAGGAGAAGGACGTGGATGCGGTGGTGGTGGGCACGACCGATCACTGGCATGCGCTGGTGGCCGTGGCCGCCATGAAGCGGCACAAGCACGTCTATTGCCAGAAACCGATGGCGCACGATGTGCATGAGGCGCGCCGGATGGGAGAGGTGGCGCGCGAAACCGGGGTAGCCACGCAGGTGGCGGTGGGACCGCAGGCCTCCGAGGACACCCGGGTGCTGTGTGAAATGCTGTGGTCGGGAGCGATCGGCCCGGTGCGGCAGGTCTATAACTGGTCATCGCGCCCGCTCTGGCCCCAGGGATTGAACCGTCCCACTGAGGCGCATCCCGTGCCCGATGGATTCGATTGGGACCTGTGGCTCGGGCCTGCTGCGGAGCGTCCTTTCCACCACGCGTATCTTCCGTTCGTGTGGCGCGGCTGGCACGATTTTGGGTGCGGCGCGCTGGGCGACATGGGCTGCTACAGCCTGGATGTGATTTTCCGCGCGCTGAAGCTGGAGACCGTGTCCGCCGTGGAGGCCTTTTCCAGCGGCGATTATCCCGACTCCTTCCCGCTCTCGTCCCAGGTGCGCTTTGAATTTCCGAGCCGGGGCGACCAGCCGCCCGTGCGCCTGGACTGGTACGACGGAGGGCTCAGGCCGTGGAGGCCCGAGGAATGGGAAACGGGCAGGGAATGGCCGAATGAAGGGCTCATGTTTGCGGGCGACAAGGGCACGATTTTCTGCGGCTTCACGGGCGAGGGTCCCAAGCTGATTCCCGAGGCCAAAATGCGCTCCTATAAAATGCCACCCAAGACACTGCCCCGCTCACCTGGCAACGAACGCGAATGGCTGGATGCCTGCAAGGGCGGCAAAACCAGTCCGGGGGCCAACTTCGAATACTCGGCACGCGTCACCGAGGCGCTCCTGCTCGGCAACGTGGCCCTGCGCACGGGCCGCAAGATCCATTGGGATTCCATGGCCATGAAGGCGCTTCATGACCCGGCAGTCCAGCCGTTGCTCAAAACAGAGTACCGGCCCGGCTGGGCTCTGTAACCTCCCCGCGTGCCATATAGGGAGCCGCGACAGGAATTTGAATCCGTGGTGTCGCGGCATGCGCGCGGCTTGCGGCAGGTCAGGCGGTGGTGTCGATCTGGCGGCCCGCATCGCCTCCCTCGGGAGCAGGCGGCGCCGGGGGCACGGGCTCGCCGTTGGGCTGGGCCTGGGCCGCGGGTTGATCGGCAGGCTGGCCAGCCGGTTTCGCTTCCGGCGGGATGATGGGCGGGATGTTGAGCAGCATGCCCTTGGGCGGCTCCATGCCGAGCAGTTTGTAAAAAGTGACGCCATCGAGCGACTCGTGCTTGAGCAGTTCGGTGGTCACCAGCTCCAGTTGATCGCGATGGGTGCGGACGATCTCCCGCGCCTCTTCATAGGCCTGGTTGAGGATGCTCTTGACCTCCTCGTCGATCTGGCGGGCGGTCTCCTCGCTGCAATCGCGCTGGAACATTCCGTCCGCCCCGGCCAGGAAGGCGGGGCCCTGCGGCTGGCCACAATGGGTGAGGCCCACCTTGTCGCTCATGCCATACATGCAAACCATCTGGCGGGCCATGGCGGTGGCGCGTTCGAGGTCGTTTTGCGCCCCGGTGGTGACTTCGCCGTAGAACTCCTGTTCGGCGGCGCGTCCGCCGAGCAGGCCGCGGATGCGTTCCACGAGCTCGGAGCGGGTCATTAAAAACTGATCCTCGGTGGGCAGTTGCATGGTGTAGCCGAGGGCGGCGCGGCCACGCGGCACGACGCTGATCTTGTGAACGGGATCGGCGTGTGTGCTGTAGGCCGCGGCCAGGGCATGGCCGACTTCATGGAAGGCGACGCGCCGCTTCTCGTCTTCGTTGAGACGACGGCTCTTGCGCTCGGGACCGGCCACGACCTTCTCGACCGCGTTTTCGAGATCGATCTGGGCGATTTCCTTCACCTTGCGGCGGGCGGCGAGCAGGGCGGCCTCGTTCATGGCGTTGGCGAGATCAGCTCCGGAGAACCCGGGCGTGGCCTGGGCAATGCGCCGCAGGTCCACCGCGCGCGCCAGCGGCTTGCCCTTGCTGTGGACCTTGAGGATGGCCACGCGGCCATCAAGATCGGGGGCATCGACCACGACCTGGCGGTCGAAACGGCCGGGCCGCAGGAGGGCGCGATCCAGCACGTCGGGCCGGTTCGTGGCGGCCAGGAGGATGACGCCGGCATTGGCCTCGAACCCGTCCATTTCCACGAGCAACTGGTTCAGGGTCTGCTCGCGTTCGTCATTCACCGCGCCGATGTGGATGCCGCGCTGGCGGCCAATGGCGTCCAGCTCATCGATGAAGATGATGCATGGGGCCTGGCCCTTGGCCTGCTGGAAGAGATCGCGCACGCGGGCCGCGCCCACGCCGACGAACATCTCCACAAAGTCGCTCCCGCTCAGGGAGAAGAACGGCACGCGGGCCTCGCCCGCCACGGCCCGGGCGAGCAGGGTCTTGCCCGTGCCCGGAGGGCCCACCAGGAGCACGCCCTTGGGAATCTTGGCTCCCAGGGCCATGTAGCGATCCGGGTTTTTGAGGAAATCGACGACCTCCTGCAGCTCGTACTTGGCCTCGTCGCATCCGGCCACGTCCGTGAACCGGACGCCCGTTTCCTTGTCCGCCACCAGGCGGGCCCGGCTTTTGCCGAAGCTCAGGACGGACTGTCCGGCGGACCCCATCTTGCGGGCGATGAGCGACCACATCAGGATGATGATGCCGATGGGCAGGATCCACAGCAGGAAGATCTGGGAGAAGAGGCTCGGGCGCACGCCCACAAACTTCACGTTGGCCCGCTGGAGTTCCTCGGTGAGCTTGGGATCCTCCACACGGACGGTGCGGAAATGGAACTCAGCCGGGACCTTGGCGGCGGCGGCGTTGGTGGCGCCTGGGGCAGTGACCACATTGGTGGCGATGGCAACGATGTTTGTGCCCGCCTCGACAGGGATGCGGGGCACGATCTTGCCTGTGAGTTCCTCATCCTTGACCTGGCACTCCACGACCTCGCCGTGGCTCAGGTAGGTTTTGAACTCGCTGTAGGTGATGGTGCGGACGGTGAACTGGGAGAGGGTTTCCTGCCACACGAACAGCAGAATGAGGGCGAGCGCAAAATACCAGAGCGAGAACCGCCACTGCGGCTCCAGTTTCTTGGAGAGCTTGTCTTTTAAATTCTTTTTTTCCTTTTTCATGTCCCTTTAAACCGCCTTCCACTTGGCCAGCAACGCGGTGATCGCGTTGATTGTGAACTGAATGGCCACCGCTGCCAGCAAAAGCCCCATGATGCGCGTGGTGATCTTCATGGCGATCGGGTTCAACCACCGCGCCCCGTACGCCGACCACCGCAAGATGAGATAAGTTACCATCGAAATGCCCAGGATGCATCCATAGAGCGCCAGTTTATGCGCGAAGCTGGGCGCCTGGTTGTGCAGAAGGATGCTGGTGGTGATCGCCCCCGGCCCCGCCAGCATGGGCACCGCCAGAGGCGTGATCGCAATATCGTCCTTGGCCAGGCCGGCGTCGGTCTCCTCCGTGGTCTGGCGCACCGCCGAATGGCGGGCCTGCAACATGTCCAGGGCCACCATCAGGAGCACAATGCTCCCGGCGACCTGAAAGGCCTCGATTGTGATGCCCATGAGCCGGAAGATCCACTGGCCCGTTAATGAGAAGAAGAGCAGCACCCCGGCGGTGACCAGGCAGGCCAGGCGGGCGGCGCGTTCACGGGCGCCCGGGGTATCCCCGGGGGTCATGGCCAGGAACACGGGGATGACCGTGATCGGATCGAGGATCACGAACAGCGAACTGGCTGCCAGCAATGTATATTCCAAGAGATTCATACCGCACAGGGCGCGAGCACCGCATCCCGCATGCCGTGAATGATCTTTTTATCCGCCGGACAAATCGTGGCCAGCACACCCCCCAGGCGGGCTCGTGCGGCATCTCCGGAACCTTCCACAAAATAATAGGGGCAAAGCCGGGCCCGGCCCGGCATGGACACCGTCTCCCCCCGCCCGGGATCGTGCCACAAAACCTCCACCTGCCGGGGCTTGTGATACCGCTGGAGCACGCGCGGCGACTGCTCGAAACCGGCAAGCGCATTGTCCACCGCCAGGCTCCAATCGGCAAGCGAAAGATCGCTCCCCAGCCACACCCCGCGCGCCCCCCAGGCCAGCTCCGAGAACCCGGACACCTTGATGACCAGGTTGCGCTCCCGTTGCGAGAGGCTCTTTAATTGACGCCAGTCTGTGAGGTTCAATTCAGGAATCGCCCCATGCGGCGGCAGAGGCGTGGGATCCATGATCCACGTGTAGGGTGTGATCGCACGCAGGGTTTCCAGAAAACCCGCCCCCAGCTCGCGCCGCCAGTACTCGGCCAGGTTGCGATTCCAGAGGAGGGCCAGGAGCATCTTTTCCTCAAAAAAGGGTTTGGGCGGAGGCGTAAGAAGCACTTGATGATCAGCCGCTTGAGAAAATGTCCGTTGGCTCCCTGGCACGTTGGCTAGGTCGAACAGCTCGTAAAAACGATAGACGGCGTCGCCGGGCTCAAAGGCGTCGAACTCCGCCCCGTGCACCGCAAAGCGTTCCTTTCCAAGACGTTGGCACAGCCATTCCATCTCCGGGCGGTACATGGACGCCTCTTCCGACACCACGATATGCACGTGGGGGGCACTGCCGAAGATCCCCGCAAACCCCTGCAACATGCCGTCGGCGCCACCGAGGATGTCATGAGGCTGGCCACCCAGGCCGGCATCCACCGCCGCGTAGGTTTCGTTCAACCAGGCGGTCAGGCCGATGCCGCCCGGCACGCTGTCCAATTCCGTTAGGGCCAGGCCCTGCTCCGTCAGTAAAAGATCGGGCCGGATGACGCGCGGGACATCGTTTTTGAATCCCACATGACGTTGCCAGGCAATGAGTTCGGCTGGCTTGCCTTGATCGAGCCAGCGGGCCACCCAGGCGGGTTGACGCCCCTCGACACTCTGGCGATACAGGAGGTTGGCGGCGCGGTAAAACTGGAGGAGCACCCGGCCCAGTTGGTCAAGCGCACGGGCCTGTTCGGCTCCAAGATGAAACGGTTCCGGCGAGACCCGCCACTGGGCCCCGGCGAATAAGCCCGCATCCGGCAACCGCTGGCGGATGGCCTCCGCGCGTCGGGCCGATGCTTGTTGGTCAATGCAAGATCCTGAATTCACCCCTCTTGAGCATCGTACACGCCGGGCCTGGATGCCAGTAAAAATCGTCTCCCCCCAGCCGGACCTGTCATCCCATCACCGTGAGCACGATGCCCAGGAGCACACCCAGCACGGCGAGGGTTTTCATCCGGCTCGCATATTCCTTGAACCACCACAGGCCGCCAATGAACACCACGAGCGTGCTGCCCCGGCGCAGGCTGGCCACCATCGATACCAAGGCCTCGGGATCGCGCAGGGCGTTGAAGTAGATGAAATCGGCCACCAGCAACGCCATGGCCAGGAGCGGGATGCTCCAGCGCCAGTGGAATTCGTGGCGCGTCCACCAGCGCCATTTCCACCCCGCCGCCAGCGGCAAGAACAACAACGAGAGGTAGATGGCAAACCAGGATTGGACCGTCGAGGCCGTGAATCCCATCCGGCCCAGGAGGAATTTATCGTACAACGCGCTGCATCCATTGAGGAGCGTGCCCAGGATCAGCCACGCGATCCATGGGTTGCGCCGGAAACTGATTCCCTCGCCCCGGCCTGCCGCCGAGAGGCCGATGAATGATGCAATCGTGGTTCCAATGCCCAGAAGTTGCACGACCGTAGGCCGCTCCCCCAACACCAGCAGCGCCCCCACCAGCGTAAGCACCGGGCTGGTGGCCTGGATCGGCGAGGCGATGGACACAGGCAAGTGCTTGACCGCGAAGTAGGTGCATACCCAGGACGAGGCCACGATCATCGACTTGAACGCCAGTTGCGCGTGCTGCGTCCACGTGAGCGGCGCCACCACCAGCGTGGCGGGCAAAAGACCGGGTCGCACGGCCTGAACGCCCTGAAGCGTCAGCCACACCGTGGCGGCGCAGACGTTGCTGATAAACAGGACGGGCAGGACCGCGTTGTCCCGCACGGCGTGTTTCGTGAAAAGCCCGTAGAAGCCCAGAAAGAGGGCTGAGAGCAGACTCGCCAGAATCCAATGCATGCCGATGGCGTGCAGGATGTTAGAAAAGCTTGTCGCCGCTCTGGTGATTGAAGGCTGGATGCAGGTCGAACCTCACCACGCCCACCAGCGCCTTGCCTTCCACGGCCTTGGCCACACGGGCGGTCCCTTCCACACCGAAACCGGCGCACAGCTCAATGGCAGTCACACCATTGGCGACCAACTCCTTCGCCGCCTTTTCGGCTTCATCGTAGTTCTTCACACCCACGACCTGGAGCTTGACGACCGGGGAATCAATAAACGCGCGATGCTTGGTCATGTCGTTCTCGGGGGCCACGTAAATGAAGGCGGCCTTCACGGAGCCATTGTCCTTTTTCTCAGCGGGTTTCTCGCCGACCAGGCTGAAACAGGCGACTGCGAGCAAAATGGCGACGGTGGGAATGAGCGTTTTGATGGACATAGAGTTGCCTTTGATGCGGGCCAGCCTCGCCGCGCCTGACGCAGGGCAGTCAATGCTGGTTCCTATAAAAAACAGCCAAGACCCTCCAATGGGGCCGGGAAGGTGTCAAGCCGCAAAACCACTGCAAAACGAAATTATCGACTCCTAATATCCTTAATATTAGGGATTTAACCAGCTATTACTGGACGCGGCCAAACCGTTTTTCAAGCTCGCGGTAGCTCATCTCGATCAACGTGGGGCGGCCATGGGGGCAGGTGTAGGGCATCACACACTGGCGCAAGTCTTTAAGCAGTTTTTCAAGCTCGGTCGGGCTCAGCGGATCGTGGGCCTTGACGGCATGGCGGCAAACGGTGCTGGCCACCACATGCTCGCCCAACCGCCAGGAATTAACCTCGCGGCCCGCCTCCTTGAGCTCGTCCAGGATATCGAGCACGAACCGGCGCGCGTTGGCGGGCTGGACAAAGGGCGGCAGGGCATCCAGCAGGAAGGTGCGCTCGCCAAACTCGCTCAAGCCCACGCCCAGGCGGTTGAGCACGGCCGTCTGTTCGCGTGTGAATTGGGCGTCGCGCGGGGAGAGTTCGATCGTCTCCGGCAGGAGCAACCGTTGCGAGGGGGCCTGGCCCTGATCAAGCCTCTGGAGCATCTGCTCGTAGAGGATCCGCTCATGGGCCGCATGCTGATCCAGCAGGACAAGACCACGATCCGATTCGAACACCACGTAGAGCTTGCCCACCACACCCACCAGCCGCAGCGGCACGGATAATAGCGGCGAGGGTCCTGCGGCTGGCGCGAGCGCAGGTGCGGGCTGGGCCACAGGCAAGGGAGCCACCGGCGGCGCTGAGGCCAACGGCGCGGGGGCGGCCTCCAAAGAGGCTGCGGGGGGGACGGATCCGGTTGATACTGACTGCGTCTCAGGAAGTTGCGCACGAGGCGTCATGGACACGGGCGCAAGGGCTGGCCGGGGCGGTTCGATGTCGGCCTGGGTTTGGCCTGAGAAAAAAGGGAGCTCGGCCGTGGTGGGCGCGGGGGGTTCGGCTTGCGCCGCGCCAGCCATGGGTTCGATGGGCGCTGGGGCCACTGGTGTTGCCGGGGCGGCCTGGACCTGTCCTTGATGGTAATGGAGCAGGGCCTGGCGAATGGCCTGGGTGGTGATCTGCCGCACGGCGGCCTCGTGGCGGAACTTCACCTCGCGCTTGGCGGGGTGGATATTCACATCCACCTCGGCAGGATGGATTTCCAGGAACAGGCAGCACACGGGATAGCGGCCCTTCATGAGCACGTTGTGATACCCCTCGAGCAGGGCGAAATTGAGGCCCCGGTTCTCCACCGGACGGCGGTTCACAAAGAGGCTCTGGTTCTCCCGGTTGGAGCGGGACACCCCGGGCGCGCCGATAAAACCCCACACGCCCAGGAGGCGCGGCTCCTCGGCAGGCTCATCGGGATCCGACGCGGCATCGGGCAACGGCGCGGTGTAGTCCACCCGCGCAAATTCATCCCCGCTCCCCAGCAACGCCCGCAGGCGCTCGCGCAGGGCCTCAAAGGGGTGCTCACCCGTAGCGGGGGCTTTGATGGCGGGCAACTGCCACACCGTGCGCTGGTCCTGGATGAACGTGAACGCCACGGTGGGATGCGCCATCGCGGCCAGCATCACGTAATGCTGGATATGGGCGCGCTCGGTCTCGTCGCTGCGCAGGAACTTGCGCCGGGCGGGGAGGTTGAAAAACAACTGCCGCGCCTCGATGCAGGTGCCAAAGGGCGCGCCCGCGGACTTCACCTCCAGAATCTTGCTTCCGTGGATGATCACCTGGGTGGCCTCGACGGCGTTGGTCTCGCGCTCGCGCGTGGTCAGCGTCATGCGGCTCACGCTGGCCAGGCTGGGCAGGGCCTCCCCGCGGAACCCCATGGTGGTGATGGCCTGCAAATCCTCGGCCGCCTTGATTTTGCTCGTGGCGTGGCGTTCCAGGGCCATCAGCGCGTCGTCCCGGCTCATGCCGGTGCCATCATCGGTGATGCGGATCAAGCTGCGGCCACCGGCCTGGATCTCGACGATGATCTGGCGGGCCTGCGCGTCCAATGCATTCTCGACCAGTTCTTTAACCACACTGACGGGTCGTTCCACGACCTCGCCTGCGGCGATCTGGTTGGCCACGTGATCCGGGAGCAAACGGACGCGATTCATCGCTGTCCAATCAACCGCAAACCAGCCCCTGGCTCAAGCGGTTAATTTGGGCGCAATGGCATGGACTTGCGAGGTGGCATTGCTGGAGACAGGAAAAAGCCGTTGCGTCATGCGGTCAAATGCTTTGTCCCCACTGGGGAATGATTATCATCAAACTCCAGCGTGCGGGATCTCAATATGAGGCTCGGATCGTGGGGCCTGTCCTCGCCCTGAAAGGCCATCCCAGGAGTCTTCGAGGATTATTTATCATTTGATCCACTCATCAATTTGACGGGTTGGAGTCTGTTGGTGACGCAAATATCGAAATACTCAGCGTTTGTCACAAGTGGGCCAAATTGCCCTATGAAAGAGTTATCAGGAGTCCATCCTCCTGGCAGATAAAAACTGATGCTGTTCCAGATGTGCCGCACGATGCCTGGCTCGATGGTGCGAGAAAAGGAACTTTTCCAAATCTTTGCCTCAGGTGGAACAGTCATAGCCACCGCTGCAGACTTTCCCGGATGGAGAACGGCATACCCCAGGTTATGTTTATAGAACACGTTGGTCCGCACCCCGGATGCATTCGTCCAGTAAATGGTGCAATAGGAATTCATCCTAACCGATATTCTCCCCGTATTGCTCAACCGAAGCACTGTGACTGGGCCGGATATCGAATTTGAAGCACCCTCCAATTCAATGGTTATTTGTGATCGTTCCTCTGGCGTCGCCAATGAAATTAAAACCACCAAAACAACCAGGAGGATGCCCACCATGAAAACCTGTTTTTTGTAGCATTTCATTCAACAGTGCTTAACGAATAAGTCACCCTCTGACACAATCAGTCATTCCGGCACGGCATCACTTTTTCGCCAAAAAGGTATTTGAATTACCATCCTGCTCAACACGTACCGTTCTTCAGGCTTTTACTGTAGGCACTCCGGGACCTCAAGCGGTTAATTTGTCCGCCGATGGTGTGGGCTTGCGATGTGGCACGCGGCGAGGCGTCGTTTCCTCACCATGTTCCCGGATAATCGAACGCGAGAGGCTTCGGTAGCGGCGCGGAGAGACGGGAGGCGTGCATTATTTGGAGGCCGTGTGTCACGGCGCACGCGCGGCAGCGGCGCGCAGAGACTGCACGGCCCCACCCAATTGGCGCGCTTTCATACGCGCCGTGGCATTACGCCTTCTTGCGCCATGGCCCTTTGGTTATTATTAAACGAACATCTGACCGTCCTAGCCCTGGGAAGACCCCATCGCGCCCATCGAACCACGCTATGGATCACTTATTGTCTGTGGGAGCCGGTTTTTCGGATTCAGGCGCTCGTTTAGGGGATTCGCCAGTCATTTTGGCAGATTCGGCAGGCACAAAGATTAAGGGCTTTCCATCTCCCAAAAAGGCGTTGGTCTCACCGGCCTGCTGGATGACAAACTTTTGCAGGGCCTCGGTCGAGGCGGTAAAGATCATGTGGCCCGTGGTGACGCGACACGGAATTAAATTCGGTTTTTCCTGAATCAACTTGGTCAGGCGGTCCATATCGAAGAAATGAAAACACAGTTGCTTCTCCTTGATCTCCACCTTGAAAAAGCTGTGCATCAGTGCCAAATGTTGTTCATACATATTACCCGCGTGCATCTTTACCAAGGGCTCTTTTGCAGGACACAAATCGAGAAAGAGATGATCACCTAACTTGACCAGACGGGCGTCGAATTCGGATTTCGTACCTTCGTCGTCGGGGATAACACATTTGTACGTTTTGTCGCCTACATAGGTGAATTCGCAGATTTCCTTGTCATCGTCATCCATGCCCGACCAACGGCCCACCAACCCGTCATTTGAGACCAAATCCTTTTCCGTATAAAGAGGTTCCAATGATTTGGGCAGGCAGCCCGTGAACATCAATAGAACCACCGCCAACATCACACAGGTGGCCAGTCGAAGGCTTTTTCTCATATAATTATCCATTAATGATCTGTTGGACCCAGACGGACTGCCTTTTATTCGGAAGTTATTTGGTTTCAGCAGGCGCGAATTTTCCGGGTTCAGGCGCCGGTTTGCGGGATTCGCCAGTCGTTTTGACCGATTCGGCCGACTTGGGCAACACAAGAATGCCAAGTTCTCCAAAGGCGTTGGTCTCACCGGCCTGCTCGATGACAAACTTTTGCAGGCAAAAGTGTCAGGCTGTACATGAAAATGATTTGCCTTCATTTTCCCCTTTTTCGCATCCATGCATGGAGGTTCGTGTTCGCGCTGTTCGTTGCGGGCCGCAGTCTGCGCTCTTGCCGTGACACAAGACATTACGAACATGCATGGTTTCTTTTTTTGACCGCCGCTGCCGCGCGTGCGCTATGACACGGATGGGATCAATTTAAGACAAAGAATTTTGTCTGGGAGGGCATGGAAATGCGAGATGAACCTGTGCACGCACCGCGCATTTTCATATTTCAACTCTGATACGAAAGGACATGGAGTATGGATACGCTCTTCCCTCACAATGTTTCTTAATCGATGATCG
>CAZIDG010000066.1:0-23954 GCA_964538065.1 uncultured Verrucomicrobiota bacterium | reverse complement strand
TCCAGTGGATGAACAAAACAAGAAACAACGAACGACACTACCGACAAAAAGGTGGGTTCTAATTGCCACTGAGTGTGAAGATCAGCGGTCATGGACCATCTGAACGCGGGACAACTCCCCGCAGGGGCCTGGTGCACAATGGGCTTGTCGCATGGAGGCTGTTGAGGTAGGAATCCAGGGGTACGCCGTTCACCGTCCGATCAACCATTGTTCCCATGGCATGGACCAGGTTTAATGCGACCCACCGGTCGTCCTGCACACACCCGCTCCCGCGGGGGCGCATCATCCGCCACCACTGGTGGATGTGGCTCCTATCAGCCATCTTTTATACCGCCCTGAACCTGGTTGGGGAAAGCGCCCTGGATACATTCCAGCAGGCCATTGACCGGCAACAGTGGGCCCATGCGCTGAAGGTGGCGCCCCAGCTTCAATTCACAGAACCCTCGCGTGATCTGGTTCTGGCCCTGTTTGACATCCACCGGGCTCTGTACGAATCCGGACGGCTCGGGGACGAGCAGTTTGCGTTTCCGCAAAAGCAAGGGTTTCCCATGTTGCCCGCGGACAAGGGGCTATACGCCCAGGGACAATGCGTCGTGGAGGTCATGCTGGATCTGGGACATGTCAACTATGCGGAGCGATGGGCCTATGAATCGATGGAACTGGGAGGGGAGCGTCCAAGGCTTCTGGCCACCCTCGCCCTGATTCACCGGCTCAAGGGGCAATCGATGGCGGCGCACATCTATTTCAACCGGCTCCGCCAGGATCCCACCCAGGAAGCCCTGGCGCGCCATGTGGCCCAGTGGATCGACGATGATGCCGCGTTGCGCCGCGACGCCCAGGCGGCCCGGGCGATGACCAACATGGTGATCACGGACCGGCCCGGTTATTATCTGAGCACCGAGGCCCTGTTATTCATGGCCCTGCAGGCCAATTCCCAGAACCGGATGGCGTTTGAATATCTGATGGCCCATTACCTGGTGGAGGTTCAACTGGATAAATTCGCCGGATTGCTGCCGCGCCTGGGCGAATTCAAATACGAGGCCATTCCCCGCCATTACGAGGAGGCCCTCCTCCTGGCACAACACCTGCACCCAGGGAAAACGATCACGATTCCCGGCAAGACAATCCGTCCCGAGACCCGCGCGCGGTTCGCGTCCTTCCTGGACATCCAGCAGAAGTATCACAACGACTCGGCCATGCTGCGGGTGGAGCTTGAAAAGGAATTGGGCGCCACCTACTGGTATTATTACGTGTTCAGCGAATCCGCGAGCTATGCGGCCTTTTATCACAAAACGCCATGAAGCGAGCCTCCAACATCACCCTTGCGGGCATGCATGAACTGATGGGGTTCATCCTGACGCTCTGGCTGGGGCTGCTGGCCTGGGCGGTCCCGGGGGAGGAGGTTATTGAGTCGCGCCCACCCCGGCTTTTCCCGGACTATGCCGGCGTGGTCATGCCTCCGAACGTGGCGCCGCTGAATTTTGTCGTTCAGGAACCCGGCACGGCCTACACCGTCTCGATCGCTGGCAGAAATGGATCACCCATCCACCTGGAATCCCAGGCTCCGGAAATTCACATTCCCATCGAGGCCTGGCGTGAGTTGTTGCGCACCAACATCAACAGCACACTCACGGTCACCATCGGGGTCAAGGATGCCCAGGCACAGTGGCATCGCTTTGAGCCCCTCACCAACAGTGTCTCAACCGATCCGGTGGATGCGTATCTGGCCTACCGTCTGCTTCGCCCCCTCTATAACACCTATTACGAGATGGGGATATACCAGCGCGACCTGGCGTCCTTTGCCGAATATCCCGTCCTTGAAAACACACGTTTTGAACGCGGTTGCCTCAACTGCCACACCTTCCTGAACCGCGATGCGAACACGATGGCGATCAACATCCGCACCCGTCAGCACAGCAATCCCCTGCTCATTGCGCGCAATGGGGCTGTCAACCGAATCAACAGGGTGACCAGCTACCTGAACTGGCATCCCAGCGGCAAGCTGTTGGCCTTTTCGATGAACAAACTGTCGATCTTCTTCCACACCACAGGGGAAAACCGGGATGTCTTTGATGCCAACTCCAACCTCGGCGTGTATGACCTGGATGCCAATGTGTTCCTGACTCCCCCCGCGCTCAACTCGACCAATGTCCAGGAGAACTGGCCCTGCTGGTCCCCCGATGGCCGCCATTTGTATTACTGTGCGGCGCCTGTTCAGCCGATCCAACAATTTCGTGAAGTCCGGTATGACCTCATGCGGATTGCCTTTGATCCCGAGGCCCGGGCCTGGGGCGAGCCTGAAGTGGTGCTGGCCGCCAAACAGACCGGCCGCAGCATGAACCAACCCCGCATCTCTCCTGACGGGCGATGGCTGGTGTTCTGCATAAGCGAGTATGGCAATTTCCCAATTTACCAGACGAGCAGCGATCTCCACATCATGGATTTGAGCACCAGGACCACGCGGAAGCTGGAATTGAACAGCGACCAGAGTGATTCATGGCACTGCTGGTCCGGCAACGGGCGCTGGCTGGTATTCAGCAGCAAACGGATTGATGGACTGTTTGCCCGCCCGTATTTCAGCCATATCGACGCGGAGGGCCACGCCTCCAAGCCATTTGTGCTGCCGCAGGAGAATCCCGCCTTTTATCTCTCGTTCATCAAGACCTACAACGTCCCGGAATTCGTGAACCAGCGCATTGCCGTGACACAGGATGACCTTGCCGCCGCGATCCTCAAGCCCAGACAAGCACCGTCCACCTCCCTGGACTCCACGAACGAAGCACCTGCCACCGAGGGATTCGCGCAGTAATGGCGCGCCAGGCCATCCGGCGGCCTCCTTGTGCCGGGCCGGAGGCCGCGCATCATAAGAATATCTTTTGAAAATATTAATTTCAGGCTTGATTCGTTTTTCATTTTGATTATAAACAAGGGCGTAGCCCAAATCCGCCCCCGGAAAGCCTACGGCAAGGGAGTGTGTGTTGGCTTTTCGGGTGGAAGTGACCGCTGCTGTTATCCGAACGATCAAACCTTTAAGGAGTATGCATACAATACAACGCACATTGACGCAGGCCAAGATGCCCGGTCTGCGTTCCCTGACATCTGCCACATTCACACTCGCCCTCATGGGCTTTTTGGGAACCCTGTCCGGCATTTCCGCCCTTGCGCAGACCGATGATTTCAACGATGGCAACACCACCGGGTGGCTGCACTACGACCTGACCTCCGCCGGCCTGCCCGCCGGCCTGGTGCAGTACTCCTTCCCGGACGATGGCAATGGGGGCAAGGCCTTCCGCATGAAATGCCTGGCCCCTCCGATCCCCGATGCCGGCCCCGCCCGCGCGTTCTTTTTCTTTGGCGGCGACCCCTACACCTACACGCGTTTCACCTCGGCCGTGGACCTGATTGCGGCCGATCTCAATGCGTCCCAGGCCTTTGGTCTGGGCGGCATGGTCGGAGAGCCGGGGCCCGGCACCACGGATGGGTATGTGATGAATTATCACGCCTCGGATCAGTCGCTGGAAATCAACATCGTGCAGGATGAGGGCAACAACAACGTCGCCGATGCCGACCTGGCGGTGGATTTCAATGACGGGAAGCGATACCGGCTGGTGTTCAGCGGATTTGATGGCAACCTGCTGGGCCAGATGTTCCAACTCCCCGACACCAACAATCCGCTGGCGTCGGTCTTTACCTACGATGCCAACTTCCTTTCGGGGTATTCCGGTCTGTTCATTTTCAGCGATGTCTCCTCCGCAAACTACACGGCATCCACCTCGATCGCGGACGCCACATTTGACAATTACGCCGCCAGCACTGTGGCGGCGAATGGCTTTGAGGCCACCACCGTTCAGTTGGTGCCAAAACCCGGTGGCAATGCGACGACCACAGCCATGAAGGCGGGCATCCTGGACCGGGAAACGTCCGTGGATTCTTCAACCATCGGGATCTGGGTGGATGGGGTGAAGCTGGCGGCCAGCGACCTGACGGTTGAATGGGGTGTGACGATGCCCGGCAAGACACTGGCCTATTCCGGGGCCACTGTGTCCTTCACATTCCCCGTCACAGGCGCCTTGAGCGCCGGCCATACCAACCGCCTGGTGTACCAGGATTCTGCGGGCACATGGAAAACCAATGAATGGTCGTACACGTTCAGCTATCTCCAGGCCGCCAACGCCGCCCCCACCAATGCCGGATTGAACCCGGGGTTCTCCGTGCGGCTGGTGCAGACCCTGACGAACGTCAGCATGGAAAACAGCCTCACGCGGGCTGAGAAACAACTGGCCACCCCGGCCCAAATCCCTGTGGACATGACGGTGACGACCAACGCCAGCATCATCGACTTCACGCAGAATGCCGAGACCGACTCCCAGGGTCACGTGGCAGGCGCTGCCGCCCTGCCGGGGATTGATCCCGCGGGGAATACGGACAACATGGCGATGGAGATCACGGCGTATCTGCTGTTGCCGAAGGGCAAGACCACCTTCGGCGTGCGCAGCGATGACGGTTTCCAGATGCGGTCCGGGGCCTCCCTGACCGACACCAACGCCTTGGTGCTCGGGCAAAAGTTCAGCGGTACCTATGATGGCACCTTCGATGTGATTGCAGAAAAAACGGGGCTCTACCCGGTGCGGCTGGTGTGGTTCGAATCAGGCGGCGGCGCCTACATCGAACTCTACACCATGGATGAGTTGGGCAATGCCATTGCAGTGAACGACGAGGCGAGTCCCATCAAGGCCTACCAGTCCCTGGTCGCCCCCGAGGTGGTTCTGGAATGCACCTCCAACCTGGGGGTCGTGCCCTTTGCAGTGGAATCCAAGGCCGTGGTGGACACCCAGGCCAAAACGATCACGGTGCCGGCCTCTGGCAATGGCTGTTTCTACCGGATTAAGAACTCCTCTGCGGTGAAGATTCAGCAGATCCGTGTTTCGAATGGCCAGGTGGTCATCCAATACTGAAGACACTCAGGCGGCGGAGTGCAGGCATCATTAGTTAAGGTGACTAAAAGACACGAACATCCTGCACTCCGTTTGCCGGGTGAGGCATAAAGACCTGCCAGGCCGATGCCGGACATTCCTCACGCCCGCGCGCGTTTGACTGCGAGGGCTTTTTTCAATTCGGTCAAGGACAGCGTATTCACCACGTCGGCGGCGGTCAGGCCGCCTTTGCGCGCAATGCCCACGGCGAGCCGGAGGAACTGGGCATGCTCGTTGCGGTGGGCATCACAGTTGATCACGCATTTGACGCCCCGGCTTTGTGCATACGGCCACAACCGCCAATCCAGATCGTATCGGCTTGGATGCCCGTTGAGCTCGATCCATGTGCCGCTGGCGGCGCAGGCATCGATCACCGCCTGCTGGTTCACCGGGTACGGCTCGCGTTCAAGCAGCAGGCGGCCGGTGAGATGTCCCATCATGTGCACCATCGGATGTTCCGCTGCGCGGATGAGGCGCCTGGTCATTTCCGCCTCGCTGTGAGCGAAGCCGCTGTGCACGCTGGCGACCACCACATCGAGCTCGGCCAGCAAATCGTCCTCAAAATCCAGCCGGCCATCGGCCAGGATGTCCACCTCCGTGCCTGAGAGGAGGCGGAATTTGGAGCCCTCGTCCGCCAGCCTGTGGTTCACCTCGCGGATGGCCTGGATCTGCTCGCGCAGCCGTTCCGGCGTCAGGCCGTTGGCCTGAAACGAGGAACGCGAGTGGTCGGTGATCGCCCAATAGGCCAGGCCCAGCTCTTCCATGTGGCTGGCAATCTCCTCCAACGTGCCCCGTCCATCGCTCCACTGGGAATGATTATGCAGTGAGCCTTTCAACTGGGTCCATTCCACCAGGCGTGGGAGCTTATGGTGCTCGGCAGCGGCAAATTCACCATGGTCTTCACGCAACTCCGGCGGCACATAATCGAGCCCCAGCGTGTCATAAATCTCCTCCTCGGTCCGGCACGGAACCAGCAACGCGGGGTCGCGCGTCTCTTCCTTCGACTTGAACAAGCCGTATTCGTTGAGCCGCAGGCCACGCTGGATGGCGCGCTGGCGCATGACGATGTTGTGCTCCTTGCTGCCGGTGAAGTACGCGAGCGCAAAAGGGTACTCGGCATCGCTCACCACGCGCAGGTCCGCCTGCAGGCCCCCCTCGAGCACCACGCTGGCCTTGGTATCGCCCTGGGCGCTCACGCTCAGAATGCCCGGGAGGCTCACAAAGAAATCGATGACCGCGCGCGGTTGCCTGGAGGAGGCCAGAAAATCAACATCGCCTATGACCTCCTTGTTCCGGCGCAGACTGCCGGCGGTGGCGCAACGAATCACATCAGGATGATCACGCAGAGCCTCGAGGATGGGCTCCGCCGCGACGACGGCCTTGATCAACAAGTGGCGGGATGCATAGCTGCGGCGGAAGGCAATGCCTTCGAGTATCTTGCTTTGGGATTTTTCACCAAAACCATCCAGATCCGCCACCTTGCCTGCCTGGCATGCGGCCTCCAATTGTTCCAGTGAGGTGATTTTCAGTTTATCATGGAGGGCCTTGACCTTCCTGGGTCCCAGGCCCGGAATGTCCAGCATCGCGATAAGCCCCGGCGGAAGCGAAGCCTTCAACTCCTCGTAATAGGGAAGCCTGCCGGTGGTGACAAGCTCGGTGATCTTCTTCTGCAACCCCTCCCCGATCCCTTTGATCTTGCCCAGACGGTTCTCGGCGACGATTTTCTCCAGGGGTTCATTGAGACTGTCCAGAGCCCGCGCCGCATTGGCATACGCGCGGGTCTTGAAGGGGTTTTCGCCTTTGAGTTCGAGGAAAACCCCGATCTCCACGAGCATTTGCGATACTTGGTCCTTGTCGATCACGCTTATAGTGTGGCGTGAAAAGGCCAGGGAAGCAAGCTGCAGCCCATCCTCAAATGTAGGATGCGGGCAGGAACCGCTTTACATCTGGAACTTCCGGGCCAGGCGGGCACGATCATACGAGAGCCGCTGGGCGGGAGTCATGGCGTTGAAATCAGGCGAGCCATCCGCCCGCTTGGGCCACAAGGGCGAGGCCTCGCCGGACGGCGCGGAAGGAGCCGGGGCCGCGGAACGCGCAGCAGCCTGGGGCGCTGCGGAGGCTGCAGGCCTGGCGCCGCCGCCGGTCACGATGGTTCGGCCGGAACCGCCGCCATAGCTCATCACCACATCGGTTGACTCGAGATCCTTTTCCAAGGGCAGACGCGGCTTGATCTTCAGTCCCTGAAGCACACCGTGGTAGGCGCGAACGGCCTCCTCGGGGGCGATCTGGCCATCGGTGATCAGCCGCAGCATCTCGATGAACGCCAGTTGATGCTCGGCGTTGTTGATCTTGCGGCCATAAAGGGCCACGCGCGCGCCGTATTTCTGGGCGTCATGGATCAGCTTGAACGCGTCATACGTGGTGCCCGCGCTGCCGCCCAGGATGCCTACCACCAGGTTGGGATCGTACTGGGCCAACTCCTCCATGAAGCGCGGCCCGTGATAGGCGATCTTCAGGAAGACGGGACGGCCCGCATCGGTCACGCCTGCGAGGCTGCGCAAAATGTTGTCGTTGATGAATTCGCCCAGCTTTTCCGGAGGAACACCGCTGGGGACATTCGGATCGAACACCTCGAGGAAATAGCGGAACCGCTTCTCCTCGGCTTCAAGCCGGAAGGCCTTGAACTGCTCCAGGGCGGCCTTGTCCTGTTCGAGTTCATTGACGAATGTGATCGAGTACAGGCCCAGGTTCGCACCGGGGAACTCCGATCCATCCCGCGTGCATTCGGCCTTGCCGCATTGAATGTGATCAATGGTGGCGCTGCGGAACGGCTGCGAAGGCTGCTTCACATACGTGCCATGGCGCACGGCCCAGACGTCCGTGGCGTCGTTGGCCCGGGCCGCGGGCGTGACGTGTGAGTTGCGGAACAGCCCTTCCTTGATCGACAACTGCTCGTTGATGCTGGCAGACATCAGCACGATGTCCACCAACCCCTGGTGCACCACCTCCCGGATGATGTCCAGAAACTCGGGCAGGTTGCGATGACCAAACTCCTCGCGGGTCCACACCTCGGGGGAAAACTGCGCAGCCCTCGCCCCAAGGCGGGAGAGGTAGCCGCGCGGACCGGCGGCCCGCACACCAAAGGCCATGTCGGCATCCTTGGCGTCGGCAATGATGAAGGCACGAGAGGCGCGACTGGCCTTGATCTCCGTGAGTTTGGCGTCCAGGGATTTCAACATGGCCAGCGCGCCTTAAATTTTGACCTTGGCCAGCGTGTCCTTGAGCGCCTTGGCCGAGTTTTGCAGGGCGAGTTTTTCCTTGGGCCAGACGCCCACTTCGACCTGCTGGAGCACGCCCTTGCGCCCGATGACTGTGGGCACACTCAAACAGATGTCCCGGATCTCATACAACCCCTGCTGCAGCGAGCTGACCGGCAGGAGGCGTTTTTGATCCAGCACGATGGCGGTCACGACCTCGCGGATGGCCATGGCCACCGCCCAGCCGGCGCCGCCCTTCTTGGAAATGACCTCGGCGCCACTGCCCTTGGTGCGCTCGAAAAGCTTGTTCTGCAGGCCCGCATTGCAGGCCGGCAAGCCCGCCAGCGGCAGGCCTTCAACCGACGCGCTGGACCAGATGGGCACCATGGAATCGCCATGCTCGCCGAGCATGAGCGCCTTGACCTGCGTGGGAGCGAGCTTCAATTCCTCCGCGATGAACGAGCAGAAACGCGATGTGTCGAGCATCGTGCCCAGGCCGATCACCTGCTGCCAGGGCAGACCCAGGCGCTGGATGGCCAGGTGCGTCAGGATGTCCACGGGGTTGGACACCACGAAGACCAGGGCGTCCTTGCGCATGCCGGCGGCCTTGATGCTGTCCAGGATCTGGCAGAACAGGCTGACGTTGCGGTTGATCAAATCCAGGCGCGATTCATCGGGCTTGCGGCGCAGGCCGGCGGTGATCAAAAAGATGTCGCTGTCCGCAGCGCGGGCATAGTCGCCCGCGTAGATGCGCTGATCCGCACACAGGGCGCTGCCATGCAGGAGGTCGAGCGCCTCGCCCTCGGCCATGGCCTGATTGGCATCCAGCAACTGCATTTCGGAGACCATGCCGGCGCACTGAAGCGCGAAGGCCGCGCATGAGCCCACCCTGCCACCACCGCCAATGATTGTGATCTTCATATGCTCAATACGGAATTGGAAATTCAGGGACCTGGTTTACTTTTTCAATTTGGCCAGGATCATCTCGGTGATGGTCTTGACCAGTTCCTCGGCCTGGGGATCAGCCGCCGGGCCCGCCGCAGGCTGCTCCGCGGGGACGACGCAGTTCACACCGGGGCGCCACTCGCTGTTGTCGCACAGTTCGCATTCCTTGAGGCCGTACCGGGGATCCACGAACCCAAGGCTCTCCTTGATCTTGAGCAGATCCTTCAATTGCGCGGGCGAGAAGGTCTGGCCCGGCTTGCCCAACTGCGATGCCACGATGCAGTTGCGGCAGAAGGCCTCCACAATCTCCATGCGCCAGTAGGCTTCCTCGACATTGTTATGGCTCCAGGTAACCACGCCGTGGTTGGCCATCAAAATCGTATTGTACTTGTCCGTCAGCTCGGAGATCAGCTTGCCCATCTCCGGCGTGCCCGGCGTGCGGTACGGGGCGATGCCCACGGAGCAGAACACCTCAAACTCGGGGATGAGGCAGGTGGGCGGCACAACGCCCGACATGGCGAACGCCGTCGCATAGGGAGGATGGCAGTGTACGCAGGCCTTGGCCTTGGGCTGGGCCTTCATCATCTGCAGGTGCATGAGCACCTCGCTCGTGCGCTTCTTGTGGCCCGCCTTCTGGTTGCCTTCCATGTCCACCAGGCACATGTCCGAGGGCTTCAGCGATCCCTTGGACACCATGGTCGGGGTGCAGAGCACGTAGTCGTTGGACACGCGGATCGAAATATTGCCGCCGTTGCCATCGACATATTCGCGCGCCCAGAGCTTGCGGCCGATTTCGCAGATCTCCTCCTTGAGGGCGAGCATCTCCGGGGAATTGAAGAAAGCCTCAATCTCGGCCTGGGAGGCCTGCGGCCCGGGGGCCGTCATGTTCTTCGGCGGCTCCACCTTCGCGCCTTCGGCAGGCTTCGCCACGGCGCTCTTCGCAGCCGCCGGGGCGTTCTTCATGTCATTCAACATGTCGCGGGCCGAGGGTGTCAGGATCGCATCGGCGGGAATGGCCTCCGGGCCGGCGCCGCTGCGGATCAAGGCTTCAATGTCACGAGTGCTGATTAGTTTCTTCATGGTAACGGTGTATAAAAGACTTTGTCGATAATGGCCGCGTTGATCGCATCGACGGGTGTGGGCTTGTCGAAGGGCATGGCGGCCTCACGGCCCTCGATGTACCCAATGGTATCCCCCAATCCCCCGCCCAGGGCGTCGTAAACCACCGGCGTCGGTTCCTTGCTCAGGCCCGGCGGCGGCTCGGCGCCGTTTTGAAAATGATCGCGCGTGAACGGGCTGACCACGAGCCAGCGCGCCCCCTGCAAGGCAGGCACGGTCTGGCTGAGAATGACACGACCAATGACAGTCCCCAGTCTCATGCGGCAGTCCCTCCCGCGCAGACTTCATCCACAATCCCCACCACCAGCATGCGCGCAGGGCTGATGGGATCCTTGACCAGCTCACGGGAGGCCGAGCCATCGCTCGAAACCACCACCCGTTGATGCAGCGCCGCGCCCAGGGGATCGATGGCGACCAGCGGCGCGCCTTCGGCCTGCCCCGCCGCATTGAGCGGCTGGCAGATCAGCAACCGCCACCCCGTGAAGCTGGGATGCTTCCGGCTGGCGATCACGTTGCCTTCGACGCGCGCGAGTTGCATGTTAGAAAATCCGCAGATTGTCCACCATCACGCAGCGGCGGCGCCGGGTGAAGGTCAGCGGGTTGGTGATGCCCTCGCCCGTGGGCGTGGCAATCGAGAAGCTGGCGTAACCCTCGCCACCATTGCCCAGACCCGCGTAGCTCGGCCCGTTCTTGACGAAGATCGTCGTATCGAGCGCCCGTGCCATGGCGGTCATGTGGTTGACATCATGCGAGTGAATGATGGCCGTGTGGCGGTAGTTGTGCTCGGCCTTCTTGGCCAGCGCAATGCCTTCCTCCACGCTCTTGACCCGCACAATCGGCATGAACGGCATCATCTGCTCCTCAATCACGAAGAGATGCGAGGCATCGGTCTCCGCAAAGAGCATCTCGACGCCGGCCGGAACGCTCGCCCCCGCAACCCGCGCCAGAAGCGTGGCATCCTTGCCGATCAATTCCTTGTTGACCACGGGATGGCCGCAGCCGCCGCCCGTGCCCGGAGCTATCACAAACGCCTCCTTGGTCAGCCGTTCCAACTGCCCTGGCGAGAGCCGCACGGCCCCATGCCGCTCCATGGCGGTCATGAAGGCATCCATCACGGACTCGAGCACAAAGACTTCCTTTTCACCGATGCAGAGCAGGTTGTTGTCGTAGGCGCCGCCCTTGATCACGCAATCCGCCGCGCGGTCAATGTCGGCCGTGTCGTCCACCAGCACGGGGGGATTGCCCGGACCGGCGCACACGGAGCGCTTGCCCGACTGCATGGCCGCCTTGACCACGCCGGGACCGCCGGTGACGCAGAGCAGTTTCACATGCTCGCTGGAGCTGATGGCCTTGAAGGAATCGAGCGTGGGATGCTCAATGATGGTCATGATGTTCTCAATGCCCACCTCGCGGAAAATCGCCTCGTTGAACACCCGCACCGCCATCGCGGCGCACTTGCAGGCGCCTGGATGGGGGTTGAACACCACCGCGTTGCCCGCCGCCACCATGCTGACCACGTTGCAGGCCGTCGTGGGAATGGAATGCGTGGAGGGCGTGATGGCGCCGATCACCCCAAAGGGCGCGTTCTCTTCCATCGTGATGCCGTGATCGCCGCTCATCCCGATCGGGTGCAGGAACTCGACGCCGGGCATGTTCTTGATGCCCTTGAGCTTGTCGATCTTGTGATCCAGGCGGCCGATTTTGGTCTCCTCCAACTCGATCCGGCCCCACTCGGCGGCGTTCTTCTCGCAAAGATCCTTCACGATCGCGATGATTTTGCGCCGCGCGGCCACGCCCTGGGCCGACAACTGCGCAAACGCCTCGGCGGCCGCGGCACATGCCTCGTTGGCATCCTGGAACACGCCAAAACGCCTCACCCCGCTCCGCGCGGCAGCGCAGACACCCGTCGTGCTTCCGCCAGCGGCGGGAGCGGCGGAGCCGGGACGGGTCAGCCGCCCCAATACCTCCTCCACCACTTCGCGAATCATAGCCTCATTCAAGGCAACCTGTGTGCTCATAACAAAATTTTATAAATATCCAATGTTACATCCCGCTCGCCGCCCCATGCGGCGCTCGTCGCGGCGCGCCATGCGCTCCGCCCTGGAGCCGGGCTCCTCGCCCCGCACCACACCACCTCTTCGGCGGCAGTCTTGTGCCGCCGCCTCATCGAATGCCATCAGGCCGAGGTCTTGGCGCTGTAAATCTGCCTGCCCAGGACGTCCACACAATCCACGATGCCTATGATCACGGCATCCACCGGCGCCTCCCTGAAACTGGGCGCCAGCCGCGCGGAACTGCCCTGGCAGAACAACACCATCTCCCCTTCCCCAGCCCCCACACTATCCACCGCCACGATGGTATTCGTGCCCGGACGAAACCGGGTCGGATCCTTGTCATCCACGAGCATGGGACGCAGGATCAACAGCTTGCGCCCGCCCATGGTGGGATCCTTCTTGGTGGCTACAACCGCCCCTTCGACTTTCGCCAGGTACATAGCTTGTAGTAATAAAGCCGAAGCCCGGGGGCGGGGGCGCATGACGCGCTCCCACCACCCCCGCGACCGACATCGTTACTTGCCCTGCGGTTTACGGGGCAGCACCTGGTCCACGTCCGCATGAGGACGGGCGATGACATGCACGCTCACCAGTTCGCCGCCGATGGCCTTGACGGCCTGGGCGCCGGCGTCCACCGCCGCCTTGACGGCAGCGACATCGCCGACCACCACCGCGGTGACCAGGGCGTTGCCCACCTGGGTCATCGGGCCGGCCAGTTCCACGTTGGCGGCCTTCAACATCGCGTCCGTTCCCTCGACGAGGGCGACGAGGCCGCGGGTTTCCATAAGTCCAATAGCTTGATGTGCCATAAATGTTCCTTCTAATTTTTCTTGGTCAGAAATCTGCGCGTCTCACGCGCAATCACCAACTCCTCGTTGGTGGGTATGACCATGATCTTCACCCGCGAGCGCGGCGTGCTGATCACGGCCTCCCGGGCCCGCGTGTTCGCGTTGGCCTCGGGGTCCAGTTCAATTCCCAGTTGATCGAGCTCGCGGCAGATGTTCTGGCGCAGTTCCATGGCGTTCTCACCAATCCCCGCCGTGAACACCAGCGCATCCGCGCCGTTGAGCTGCAGCAAATAGGAGCCAATCCAATGCCGGGCGTTGTGCGCGAGCACGTCCAGGGCGAGCCTCGCCCGCACGTTGCCCACGGCCGCCTCCGCGGTGATGTCCCGCACGTCGTTCAATCCGCCGGACAGGGCCTTGAGACCGCTCTCCTTGCTCATCAAACGCTCGGCGTCATCCAGGGTCAGCCCCGCGGTCCGCATCAGATACGGCAGCGCAGAGGCATCCAGGTCCCCCACGCGGTTGTTCTGAGGCAGGCCCGACTGCGGACTCATCCCCATGCTGCTGCCAATCGAGACCCCGTTGCGGATGCCCACCACGGAGGAGCTGCCGCCCAGGTGGCAGGAAATGACCCGCAGCGCGGGCTCCCGCACCGGCGACTTCCCACCGTTGACGTAGAGCAACCGCACCCGCTCCGCCACGTCCTCGCGCCCAAGCAGTTCGGCCGAGCGCTCGGCGATGAACTTGTGGCTCGCGCCATGGTATCCCATGCGCCGCACCCCGCGTTCATACCAGTCTTCGGGCACCGCGTACCGCGTCGCCGCCTCGGGCACCCATTGATAGAAGGCCGTCTCAAACAGGCCGACCATCGGGGTCCGGGGCATCCGGCGGGCAAACAGGCGCACGCCCTTGACGTAGGGCGGATTGTGCGCCGGGGCGATCCCGTTGTAGCACTCCATCGCCGCCAGCACGGTCTCATCCATCAACACGCACCCGGTGACGCCCCGCGCGATGATCGGCTTGAAGCCGACCGCCGCCAGTTCGTCCTCGGAGCGGATCCACCCCCCGCTCTTGAGCTCGCCCAGGCACGACTCGATGGCGACGGCATAATCCGCCACCCGCTCGAATCCGCCCCGGCAAAGCATCTTCTCCTGGCCGTCCGTGCAATCGAACAGCCGGTACTTCAGCGAGGTGGAGCCCAGATTGGCAACGAGGATTTTCATCCCTGCAGCCACTTGCCCAGGCCCGAAAGATCTTCATGCGGGCGGGGAATCACCTGCACGGCCACCACGCTGCCCACCTGGGCCGCGGCCGCCGCACCGGCATCCGTCGCCGCCTTGACCGCCGCCACATCGCCGCGGAAAAACGCGGTGACATAGCCGCTGCCGATCTTTTCCCAACCCACGAGGGTCACGTTCGCCGACTTCAACGCGGCGTCGCTGGCCTCGATCAGGGCGCTCAGGCCCTTGGTTTCAATCATTCCAATCGCTTGCTGTGCCATAATGTTAAAAGAGGTTTAGGTTCTCAAACGTGTCCCGGATTACTTGGCCTTGGCCACGGCAGCCCCTTCAACGAACACCTTCAAGAGGTCTTCGTGGGGACGCGCGATGATGTGCGAGCTGACCAGTTCGCCCACCTTGCTCGCAGCCTTCGAACCGGCTTCCACCGCCGCCTTGATGCTGCCCACATCGCCCTTGGCCAGGACCATGATCAGTCCGCCGCCAATGGGGATGGTTTTGACCAGGCTCACGTTGGCCGCCTTGACCATGGCATCGCTGGCTTCAACGCTGCCAATGTAGCCCTTGGTTTCTATCATTCCGATTGCTTCACTCATGAGTCGTTCCTTTTTTGTTTAAAGTTACTCCCAAAATTATTTCACCAGCGCACAGGACGTGTCCGACTGCATGTTGCAGGCGTTGCCCTCGTCCGTGTCGATGTGCACCTCGAGCTTGAAGCTGGGATCCACGCGCACCAGCACCTTCTCCAGCGCGATCCCGCATTCGCCCCCGATTTTCAACTGCATCACATCGCCCTTTTTGACCTTGTAAAACGCCGCGTCGTCCGGATGCATGTGCACATGCCGCATGGCCCGGATCACCCCGTAGTCCATCTCGAAAAACCCGGCCGGCCCCATCAACATACACCCGGGGGTGCCCTTGATGTCGCCGGATATGCGCAAGGGTATTTCGAAACCGAGGGAAATGGCGTCCGTATACGATAATTCCACCTGACTGAAGTCCCGGCACGGGCCCAGGATGCGCAAATTCGAGATCACCCGGCTCCGAGGTCCAATGAGTGTCACGGCCTCCCGGGCAGCATATTGGCCTTCCTGATAGAGCCATTTGTGAGGCGTCAATTGATACCCCTTGCCAAAGAGGGTCTCCACCGCCTCCTGGGTCAAATGACAATGGCGGGCGCTGACATTCACCACCAGAGGGTTTGGACCCAAAGCGTTCTTGGGCAATGCCTTGCCTAATCGCTCATACACCACCTGGCGCACCAGGTGTTCAATCGCCGCTCGCGGCGGCAGTGTCATGGATGATGCCATATCACGCGTTCTTGTTGTTCCCTTGTCTCACAGTTCAAAAATAATGTCAAACGAATCTTGCAATTTCTTCCAAAATCTTTCAAATTGGTGCACATATGCAGGCCGAAGAACGTCAACAGCGTATCGAGGAGTTTCTGCAAAAGGTTGAATTTGCGTCACTTGATGAGTTGTCTGAGGAAGTGAACGCTTCGCCTTCCACCGTTCGCAGAGATCTCGCGATTTTGGAAGCCTCGGGCTTGGTTCGCCGCACTCATGGCGGAGCTCGCTGGATGAATCCACGCACCGATGAGTTTGCCTTTTCCACGCGCGACACCCATCAACTCGCCGAAAAAGAGGCCATTGGCCGCGCCTGCGCCGGGCTCATCGCCCCCCACCAATCGGTCATCATCGATGCCGGCACCACCGTCTACCATGTGGCGCGGCACCTGGAGACCATCAGCCCACAAATTATCACCAACTCATTGCCAGTAGCCAACTTATACGCATCCAACCACCAGGTCGAGGTCGTCCTCTCGGGCGGTGTGATTTACCCCCGGCTTGGCGCGCTCGTGGGTCCTCTGGCCGTGGAGGCCTTCTCCAAGATGCATGCGGATGTGGCGGTGATGAGCGCCGGTGGTCTGACCATGGAGGGGGTGACCAACTCCCACGGTCTGCTTATCGACATCCAGCGCACCATGATTCGGGCGGCTGGACACGTGATTTTCTGCCTCGACCACACCAAATTCAACCGCAAGTCGCTCGCCTTCCTCTGTGATTTGACGCCCATCCGCACCATTGTGACCGATCCCGGCGCGCCGGAGGACATGGTCAACGCGCTCAAGGCGCGCGGCGTGGAGGTCGTGCTGGCTCAAACAGCCTCGTAACCTATTTCTGTAGAAGTCTTTGTACAATATCAAAGAACGTTGTTCAGCCTGCAAAAAGGTCCCGGGCACGAACGTTCAGTCCGCCTTGTGGCATTCGATCAACTCGATCTCGTATCCTTCTGGAGCATCAATAAACGCAATCCGGTTTCCCTCCGATGTCGTGTGAGGGCCGTCTGAGAAGGCCATGTTAAACTTGGCAAGATGTGACGCAAAACTCTCAAGATTATCCACTTGGAACGCCAGATGCGTCAGATCGGGTTGAACCTCCACCAGCCCGCTGATGGGGAAGCAACAGATCTCGATCAACTCCTCACTCTGGGGAGCCTTGAGAAAGACCAATTCGGCACCGCGAGGGGATTTATGCCGTGCCACTTCTTTCAGGCCGAGCACCTGGGTGTAAAAATGCACGGTCCGGGCGAGATCGTTCACGCGATAACGTGTATGAAGGAGGCGGGTGACCATATTGATGGTCAATATCCTTTAAAAACTCAGGATTTCAAAGGAAAAGCGACGCCAACCTGCAGGGACATCCCCGATCAGGCCTCGGCATTGAGGTAGCCAATGAGACTGCGCAGCCGTTTCTCGACCTCGACGGCCTCCATGATGGCCTGGCGGTGCCTGGGCTCGGCCAGCATGGCACACGTGACCATGTCGGCGATCTGGCCCGGATCCTCCATGCTATGCAGGTGCTGGAGGAACTGAGCCAGTGTCGTTTTGGCAAGGGAGGTGAAATGGCCGGAGGTCTTCTCATCCATGACATGGAGGATGCTGGCCTTGATCTCGGGCATGCCGTTTTTGAGCCGTTTATCCACGATGGAACGCAACTGGCGGGTCAACGGCGCGACGTCCTCCGTCTTGGGGTCAGGGGGGATCAACGGTCGGATGGCATAGATTTTATAGGGACGCTGCTGGACCATGTTCAACAGTTCCACGCGGGCCAGTCCCTGCAGGGTGAGATAGCCGCGGCATTTTTTGCCTTTTCCCGGCTCCGTGACCGCCACACGCACCATGCCCAGGCCAGCGACGGGCGAGGGCATCATTTTCTTGCTGTCCGGATTGCGCATGGCCACGGCAAACAGCCGATGCGAATGCAGGGAATCCCACAGCATCCGCTGGTATTGCAGCTCATATATATTCAACGGCAGCAACGCTCCCGGAAAGAGCGTTGTACCCGGCAAAATCATCACCGGCACCGCGGTGGGTATTTCCATAGACATAATCTGCGCATCCGCATGGACCACGGCCCCGCCCACCCCTCTTCCTGAGGGGCGTCCCGTCCATGCCTCTACAGCTAACTCGCACATTCTCCACATTATTTCAATGCTGCATCGCACCCGGGCAAAAGGAATTCCGTCGCATTATAATCACCTCCATGTTTTATAAATGCGCCTGATTGGCTTTTGACCGATAGTCATCCCGTAGCAGAAAAGGTGGTTGCCGGCCTTCGCCGGTCATAAAGCGGTGAATTTCTTTTTCGAAATCGTGCGATCCGTTCGCATGCAGTCGGGATGGCTGGAGTTCGCATTTTTACATCGTGGTTCAGGAACTATTTTCACCGGCGTTCGCGCCGGAATGCAGGTCAAACCCGACCAAGATGCCAGGGAGTACGCTGGTTCCGTTCAGGCGGGGTGCGACGCCACAGATTTGGGATAATGGGATAGTCATGAGAACTGTGGCGCCACCCCGCCCTTCCTGGCGGCGATGCCGGGAGAGCGGACACGGTGATTGCCAGCGACTTGCGTGAATGGAAGGATGCGCGGGATTCATACCGGATATGGAGCGGTCGTTATACCGCAACAAACGTTAGCATTCCGCAACAGCATGAGCCCGATTGGGCTTGTTGGACGGGACGGACGGCATTAAAGTACGGTGAATCAGAAGGTGGTGGAGTATGACAACATTAGCCTTTATTTATCTGATCTGTTTTGGAGTCGGATTCCTCTTTGCGTTGGTGAGCGCATTCATGGCCGACATCTTTGGAGGCCACGAAATGCATGTAGACCTCTCAGCCCAGGGCCATGCCGAAGCGGGATTCGGCACCAATGACATGCCGGGGTTTTCTCCGCTAAGTCCCACGACCATTGCCTGTTTCATCACGGCCTTTGGAGGCATTGGCCTGGTGCTCACACATTTTCCGTCCACGAGCAGCGTGTGGATCAGCGCGCCACTGGCAGTCGTGGGCGGACTGGCCATCGCGGCCCTGGTTTTCTGTGTGTTCGAATGGGTGTTTTCCAAGACCCAGAGCAGCAGCGAGGCGCATGTGAGCGAGATGATCGGCCAGACAGCCACGATCATCACCCCGATCCCCTCCAACGGTGTGGGAGAAATCGCCTATGTGCTGGGCGGCACGCGCTACACCGCACCCGCGCGCACGGAGAATGGAACGACCGTGGCCAATGGGCAGTCTGTCCAAATCACGCGTATTTTGGGCAGCGAGTTTTTTGTCATTCCATTCTAACAGATCCTGAGCCAGCTCACTTGCCCTGCGTCGATGCGCAGGTCCAGGGAAGGGATGAGACGCCATTTTGCCGCATACTGAATCCATCAATCAAACAACAACCATAACTCATGATATGATCAACATGCTTGGACAGATTATTAATTCACACGGTCTGGGAGCGGTCGGCTTGTTCGCGGTCGGAATCGTCATTGTCATCATGCTCTTCATCCTCGTGTGGGCCAGCCGCTACACCAAGGTGGGCCCCAACGAAGTGCTCATCGTTTCCGGCCGGAAGCACCGGTATCTCGATCCCGATGGCATGACGCGCGTGCGTGGGTTCCGCGTCGTCAAGGGCGGCGGCACGTTTGTCATCCCCGTGGTCGAAAAGGTGGATGTCCTTTCGCTGGAGTTATTGACCATCGACGTCCAGACGCCCGAGGTCTATACGAGCAAGGGCGTGCCCGTGCGCGTGGACGGCGTGGCGCAGATCAAGGTCAAGGGCGACGACATCTCGATCGCCACCGCCTCGGAGCAATTCCTGAGCAAGACGGCCGATGAGATCAAGAGCGTGGCCACGCAGACGCTCGAAGGCCATCTGCGCGCCATCCTGGGTACGCTCACCGTGGAGGAGATTTACCAGAACCGCGACGCCTTCGCCGGCAAGGTGCAGGAAGTGGCCGCAGGCGACATGGCGAACATGGGGCTGGGGATCGTAAGCTTCACGATCCGCGACATCAAGGACAGCCAGGGATACCTGGAAGCCTTGGGCAAACCGCGCATCTCCCAGGTCAAACGCGACGCCGTGATCGCCCAGGCCGAGGCCGACCGCGACGCGATGATCCGCTCCTCCCAGGCGGCGCAAGCCGGGCAGGAAGCCAAATTCGTCGCAGACACGAAAATCGCCGAGGCCCAGCGCGACTACCAGTCAAACCTGGCTCAATACCAGGCGGCCGTGAATCAGAAGAAGGCCGAATCCGACCTGGCCTACGACCTGCAGAAATACAAGACCGGTCAGTTGGTCAAGGCCGAGGAAGTCCAGGTCAACATCATTGAGAAACAGAAACAGATCGAGCTGCAGCAGCAGGAAATCCTGCGCCGTCAGCGCGAGCTCGAAGCCAACGTGCAAAAACCGGCCGACGCCGAACGCTACCGCGTGGAAACCCTGGCCAACGCCACCCGTTTCCAACTGGAAACCGAGGCCTCCGGCGCGGCGGCTGCCGCCAAGGCCAAAGGTTTCGCGGCGGCAGAAGTCGCCAAGGCCACCGGCATCGCCGAGGCCGAAGCCAACAAGGCGCGAGGTCTGGCCGAAGCCGAGGTCATCGGCGCCCAGGGCAAAGCCACTGCCGATGCCATGAGCCAGAAGGCCGATTCCTTCAAGCAGTACAACGAGGCGGCGGTGATCGAAATGATTGTGCGCATCCTGCCCGATGTGGCGGGCAAGATCAGCGAACCGCTGGCCAAGACCGAGAAAATGATCATCGTCAACTCCGGCAACGGTCCTGGCGGGGGCGCGAGCAAGGTGACAGGTGACATTGTCCAAATCCTCAGCCAATTGCCTCCCGTCGTGGAAGGGCTCACCGGGGTCCAACTGTCCAAACTGATCGAACAAATCCCCGCCTTGAAAAAGGCGATGGGCAAGGAAGAAAAGAGTTGATCCATGAAATCGCAACGCACACTCAAGGTCGAGGATGCCCCGGACGACGTGCTGCCGATATGCCCGCACTGCCACAAGGAACTGGAGACCCTCTGGATCAAGACCAAGGGTCTGGGCATCATTGAACAGAAACAAATCATCCTCTGCCCGCACTGCCGTGCCTTTCTGGGGTACGGATGCGTGAGTGTTTGAACGATCACCCCGCTTCATGAGTGCAGCCGCTGTCATCATTGCCCGTCAGCGCCGGTACATGCGGCATTACCGCGAGGCCGGCGCGACTCATCCCGAGGCAGCCCGCTCCCCGGAGGAATTGGGCTGCCGCTCCGGATGGATCTTCCGGCGGCTTGAGGACCGCGGGGTGTTCCGGTCCGTCGGCGAAGGCCGTTTCTATCTTGATGAAGCGGCGGCAACGGCCTTCGTCCAGAACCAGCGCGCTCGCGCCCTGTGGACGCTGCTGGTGTTCATCATCGTTTTTGGCATCGCGATGCTGATCAAATTCCTGATGCATTAACAACACAACTATTATGGAAATTCTGCTCGTGGCGTTGGTGTTTCTCCTGTTGGGCGGCCTGGTCATCTCCCTGGTGCTGGCCCCATTGCTGATCTGGGTCGTCATCCCGCTGCTGGGACTGGCCGCCACGATCTTCTGGATCTGGATGCTTGTGGAGTGTGCCATGAAGGAGCCGAGCACCGGCAACGAGAAGATCGTGTGGGTGCTGGTCATCCTGTTCACTCATTTCATCGGCGCCCTGCTCTATCTGATCATCCGGCGCCCGCAGCGGATCGCCCAGTGCGGGCAGTAGAGCACACCTGGCAACAGACGGGCCGGACTCAAAGGTTTTATGCAATGTCCCCATGAACATGGTGAGTTGCGCCAGACCGTCACGCCAAACGGCACGGGCTGGGTGTGTCCGGTCTGTGCGGGCATCTGGGTGGAACGGAAGGCACTTGCCGAATCGATGCGCAGGCGCTCTCCACGGCCAGCGGCAGGAACAGTGCCGCCAACTCCTCCACCACGGGCAGGCTTGCTGGCCCATCGGCCCTGTCCCCAATGCGCTCATCATGCCTTGGTCCAGCGCCAGGTGGGGCCGGTGGAAATTGATGTCTGCCCATCCTGCAAAGGACTCTGGTGCGATGCGGGTGAATGGGAAACGATCATCCGCCTGCGCCAGGCAGGCGCCTTGGCGGTGGTGGGAGCAGGCAGTTCTGCAAACGACACCCCCTCGCAGATGTGGGACGCAGCCGGTGATCTCACTGTGTGGGTGATCCAGGAAGGCGTGTCGGCACTTTTCGACTGCGTCATCGAAAACATTTTTGACGGTCTCTGATTTCCAGTCACCTTAAACAACACCAAAGCCATGCGCCTTTTTGAAGCCATCATCGAAGCCAACCACCGGGCGATTGCCGGAGACACGGGCGCCGCGATGCGCCCGGCGGATTTTGCAGACTCGCTGCCCGTGATCGCGCTCACCTGCATTGATCCCCGGCTCAATCCCCTGTTTCCCAACGTCATGGGGGTGACACCCGAGGATTTCATCTGGCTGCGCAACGCAGGCAACATCATCACCAGTACCATGAGCAGCACCATGCGTTCGCTGGCCCTGGCCTGCGCCATCAAAGGAGGACGCGAAATCGCCATCATCGGCCACACCGATTGCCGGATCGGCCAAAGCACGATGCTGACGCTGGTGGATCGATTCAAGGCGCTGGGCATCCCGCGGCAGAACCTGCCGGACAACCTGAATGAATATTTTGGCCTCTTCGCCAGCGAGCGGCAAAACGTCATCGATGCGGTGAATTTCGTCCGAAAAAGCCCGCTGATCGGCCCGTCCATCCCTGTGCATGGCCTGCTGGTGGACATTCAAACCGGGGCCCTGGAATGGCTGGTCAATGGCTATGAAGTGCTGGATCAGCACCATGCTGCGCCCGAGGCCAGGCCTGACGCCATGCCTCCCATCCTCCAGGCCGCCAATGGAGAACTCATTTTCCCGAACACGAAGCTGGGTGATGTCACCTCAAACACGGACCAAATGATCTCGGAAATGCATGGCAGCCATACGACGGTGACGCATTTTGCCGAACCGCCCATCGAGCATGCCACCCTGCCGCCCCAAGGCATCCCGCCGGTCGTGAAAATGGTTGCCTCAAAACCGATGCCTCCGCCGGTCATTCCCCGGCCTGCGCTGAAAAAGAACCCGCGTCGGTAAACGTGGTGGATGATTGGAGTCCCCTCGAGCGCTTATCGATTCGCGCCTTCCGGCTGGCGCGGCACCAGAGAGGTCCACTGGAACCGGGCAAAGGTGATGCGCTCATAGGGATCCTTCGTGCCCTGCTCAAAGAGGCAACCCGCCCATCCGCCGCCGAGGTCCACGAGGGATGAATAGGCGAACCGGCCCGGGCACAGGGTGGCCCGCAACGGCCAGGTGCGGCCCTCATCCAGGCTCGCGACGATCATGCCGTTGGTGCGGTCCTTGCCAATGGGCCCTGAATACAGGAGGCACTCCGGCCAACCCTTCGGCACATCGTCCACGCGGATGATCGACGCCATGCAGCCCGGCTCCGGAAGGTCGGGCACATCCTCCACCTGCGACCACGTTTCGCCGCCATCCCGGCTGAGGCTTGTTTTACGAAATTGGGGTTTGCCCATGGAGCGGGCGTTGAGCCGCAAGACACCATCTTTGAGCTCCACCACCTGCACTTCGTTGATGATGCTGGACTCCTTGCCATCGGCCCTTTTCACAATGCCGCCCGGCGCCACATCGCCCATGCGCCAGGTCTGGCCCTGATCATCGCTATAAGCCATATAGACATTCCACAGATTTGGCGGGCCTTGATTGAAGGGAATGATCAACCGTCCTGCTTTGGAACCATGCCGAATCTGAATGCCAATGCCGGGTCCGCTGGCTTGAGTGTTCACCCCCTTGGGGCGCTTGACCATGCGCGTCACTTCGCGGGGTGCCAGCCACGTCTTGCCGTCATCGGTGCTCTCCAGCACATAGCTGCGCACCACACGGTCGCCCTCCCAGCCGGTCCCAAGCTCCGCGCTGAATTCGCCAATGTGCACGGGATAGGACTGATACATGAGCAGGATTTTTCCGGTCTGCCGCTCCTGGACGATGCACGGATTATTCAGACTGCGTTCGCCATCGTCGCCAATCGTCTCCAGCGCGCCCCAGGTGCGGCCGCCATCATCGCTACGCTTGAGCACCAGTTTGTTGACCGATTGATCGCTACGTCCTCGGCGCCCCTCCGCCAGGGCCAAAACGGTTCCCCTGGCTGTGCGCAGAACCGCCGGGATCCGGTACGTGTGATACCC
>CAZIDG010000065.1:0-24171 GCA_964538065.1 uncultured Verrucomicrobiota bacterium | reverse complement strand
CAATAATAGAAGACCAGATTCGATATGTCTATCTATATATGAGACACTACACTAGTGTCGGAGCACTCAAATGGAACGTGTTGAATACGTTCCGCCAGATGTCGTATAGTTGGATTGGCAAATACGCTTCGCAGGTAGTAGATGGCATAGCGGATTTGGCAATAGACGGTATTGGACTGAGCGAGTTTAAAACACTCATTGAGCGTGGTGAGATCGACCTTTATTTGCTTGGTGGCCTGAAATCGGGAAACACATGGAAGATCCGTGGTTTCAGACTGCTTCATGCTGAATTGGGTGATGTCGACCTGCCAGGCGATGGCCCGGCCGAGTTGACTCAAGAGAGGACCGTTCCGGGGGTGCCAGGGTTTTAGTAAGAGCAAATTAGTCACGATATGAACAACGCAGCAAACATCAAAGTGCTCGGGCTTTCGGAGAGTATTCGGAAGGCTGAGAACTTTGCTAAATTCGGGAAACCTATCGAGAAGGCTGATTTGGTTTTCCTCGCTGGAAATGGGCTTCAAGATGCCGCGCACCGTGCGTCGAGTTGCATGGGCTGGATATGGCGACAGTGGCTATTGGGCACTCCGACGGATGCCCTTTCCAAATGCGTTGAGCCATTTGTTGAGCGTGGATTGGAATTGCGCGAACGTTCTCAAAGTTATGACTATCTTGCTTTGCATGACCTCTACCTTTTGCACTGCGCGATCTTTGTCTGCAATGATTCGCTGTTGAAGACCGTTTCCGAACGAGTCGCCGATGCTTCCGGCGATAAGGGCAAGAAGCCCCTGGACGACGGGGAGCTTTATGCTGCTGCGTGGTGTGGCATGGTGAAGTACTGGATCCTTGGCGATGAAGACAAAGCCGTTCAACAGTTTGATCTGGTTTGGGAGGCGCATCGTGAGCCAGGAATCCTTGCTGCGCCAAAACCCTTGACCACCCCGTGGCTCAAAAAAAACTGGGAGGCGTTCATAAAAGCTCAGCAAAAGGACTTCGAAAAGCTTTGGAAACGTGCTCGACAGGATCGCTGGACAGTTAAGGCAGAGAGCTCAAGAGAAATAATAGTCACGACAGAGCGATACCAAATCGAGCACCAGTGGTGCTGGGCTCATTGCGGAATGGCGCTATTAGCCCACCGGCAAGGGGTGAATGTGGCTACCGATCCACTCTGGTTTCCACCAGCAGCAATTGCCGGCCAAGCAGCAGCAAAGCACGATAATGCCGGGCCAAGCACCGACCAGCTCAATATGTTTTGAGCTTTGAACTGCGGCCTGCTTGGACAATAAAGGAATGTGACAGGAAGCCGGGTTAGAGCCCCGTCGCCAAGACTTGCCGGCTTTCGCTTCCCCGCCACCCCGCTTCGCGAAACACGGCAAGACTTGGCTTCTCTCGTGGGTGTTCCCTCTGAGCTTTCCAGCGGCATCACTCCATGTTACTGATTTATGTGGCATCATCCTTTTTGCCGAATTAACTTCGTGGCGTTTTGGGGATTTTGCCTCATTGGCATCGTGCTTTGCAGCCTCATTGGCGCGATGTGGTTGTAGGGGGCGGCCGGTTTGGCATTTTGGCGTTTTCTGGATAATGGAGGATGGCGGAACGTAGGCGTCCGGTGAATCCCACATGGTGGGTTCCCGGTGGTTGCCCTCGCGGGGGCATTCAGGTAGTCTGGTCATGTTGCATTTCACCTGGGTCATTTTCTGGTTTTGGACATTGTGTGCGGGGTGGGCACATGAGGGGTGGGGTTTTGCCTTAAACCCATCACGCCGCACACCATCGCCCGTTCCTGTCCTGATTTCCAGCCCGTCGCCCGCCAACCCTCCCGTCGCAAACGGACGTGGTGGCACCGACGGTCATGGGAGCGTGCGGTTTCTGACGGATGGGGCGGGGGCGGTCACGGACACGTATGCGTATGACGCCTACGGGGACGTCCTGTCCACGACCGGTAGCACGGTGAACCCCTATCGCTACACCGGCGAGCCATGGGACAGCGACCTGGGCATGTACTACCTCCGCGCCCGGTACTACAAACCCGACCTCGGCCGGTTCTGGACGATGGATTCGTATGAGGGGAACAGTCAGGATCCGCTGAGCCTTCATAAGTATCTGTATTGCCAGGGGAACCCTGTAAATGGAACTGATCCGTCAGGGCGCGATCTTGTTTCAACGATGTCCACCATGACCATTGGAACGGCAATCGGTATGTGGAGCACGATTGCGGCGAATCACGCGCTTGGTCGAGCACAGACCTATTCTTCAATTATGATGGGTGGCGCATTTGGTGCAGCGATGGGGCCACTGGCAGTTGCCATTCCTGAAGTTGGTGTTGGATTGGGGATTTATGGAATGGTCGGCTCCGGCGGTATCGTTTATCAAACCTTCTCGAACCCGAATGCAACGTCGTCGCAGAAAACCGTTGCTGTGGGGCTCGTGGTTGCGAGCATTTGGGGGACGAAGGTGGCTATCAAGTATTCCAACGCTACGCGGATTGCACCCCCAGCAGAGAGTGTGCCTGCTCCAGGGATTCCAACATTCCCACTTCCACTGCGATCACCGCCTGGCGTTGTCATTAAGTCGATGGCGCAAAACGGCCTTGATGGACAAAAAGTCAGACAACTTCCAGGTTTGATTTGTAGCATGATCGAGGGAAAGCCCATTCCTTACATTGCAGGCATGAGGAATGGAAACACCTATTGGATCAACGAAGGGCACACGCGGATGACTGCGGCACTTGAGCTTTTTAACAAGACGGGAGATTCATCCCATGTGATGAAATTGCTGAATGAAGGGAATTGGAAGACAGGCACGCCCTCAACCGACATCCAAATGACTTCAGACTAAGAGGAGCCATGAACACTTCTGAAAAGCAAAAGCTTTACTTGGATATTCTGGAAATGGTTCTGCCCTACTTGCGAAGCGTTCAAACCCATGGGTTTTGGCGGCGCTTGAGATATGGGAACTATTATGCAGAAGCTGAATTGGTTCACAACCTTCCAAGACTGTTGGTTTGTTCAGAATTCCAGGAATACGATGTCCACTGGTTGAACTCTCAAGCTCGAATATTTATCACTAAAGGTCGGCGCGACTTTCCGTTCCGTGATGCGATTTGCGACGACCTCAAGAAGCTATTCGCGCTCGTTCCTGGTGAGTTGCGAGGCAAGCTTAATTGGCAAGGCCCGTGAGAATCGGGGCCCGACACACCGTTTTTCCACGTGCTTTTAGCGCCGCCGCTCCGCCGCGGTGTTAAAAGGGTTAAGTGTTACTGATTTATTTTGAATCATTCATTTTGCCGAATGCCCCTCACAGCCTTTTTGGGGATTTTGCCGCGCTGGCGTTGTGCTTTGCGGCCTCATTGCCGCGATGTGGTTCTGGGGGACGGCCGGTTTGGCATTTTGGCGTTTTTTGGATGTTGGAGGATGGCCGAACGTAGGCGTCCGGTGAATCCTACATGGTGGGTTCCCGGTTTTGTCCATGAGGGGGGACATTAAGGCATTCTGTCCATGTTACATTTCACCTGGGTCATTTTCTGGTTTTGGACATTGTGTGCGGGTTGGGCACATGAAACGGCCATTTAATCCCGACGGCTTGCTTGATATTTTTGAGTGCTGTATGTCCCTCCCTTACAGGGCGGAAGGCGTGGGGGGGCGGTCACCCGGGGCTCCGCGTGCTCCGAGCAAGCTCCACCCCGGGCTGTAACTTGGCAGCCTTTCAGGCCTTGGAACGACAGGGCCAAAGGCAAAGGAAGACCAAGGCATGGTGGCGGGCCTGAAGGGCCCGGATGTTATAGCCTGGGCTGGAGGCCCAGGTACGTGGTGTCCAATAAATCTGAAAGCCCTGTGAAGGGCGGGCCAAAGGTAGGATACGACCTTCGGGTGCGCCCTGGCCTGCGTGTCTGGCGAAGCCCTTGGCCAGCACCATCGCCCACCGCGTGTTCAATGTCCCTCCCTTGCAGGGCGGTGCGTAGCAACTGCATTCAACGCCTTGCGGTCATGTCCTGGAGCCATGTTGATGCTTGATACTTGAGCGGGCTTCAGTAAAATGGAACCATAACCTGGTCAAATAATGTCATTACTGGACATGTTTGTCGGTTGAATGTCGTTTCAGGGGAGAACAGGCTGCAATACCAGGCACATGACTGTTGTGAAACAAAGTCCCAGTCAGGAGAAAATCAAGGCCGCCAGGCTTTCGATTGTCTCCAACACCGTGCTTGTGGGGATGAAGCTTGGTGTGGGACTGTTCACGGGCAGCGTGAGCGTGCTTTCAGAGGCCGTCCACTCCGCCGCCGACCTGCTGGCATCGTGGATCGCCTGGTTTTCTGTCTCCCATTCGGATCTTCCCGCCGATGAGCAGCACCCCTATGGCCATGGAAAGCTGGAGGGTCTCTCCGGAATGGCCGAGGCCCTGTTGATCTTTGCAGCGGCTTTGTACATCATTTACGAGGCGGTGCAGAAAATCATCAGCCGGACGGCGCCGCACAGCCTCGATCTGGGCATTGCGGTCATGTTTGTGTCTGTTGTGGCCAATTACCTCATCACCCGGTACCTGTTCAAGGTGGCGCGCAGGACTGATTCCCTGGCGCTGGAGGCCGATGCCGAGCATCTGCGCACCGATGTCTATACCTCGCTGGGGGTGTTGGGCGGGCTGGCCCTGGCACGCATCACGGGCGTGGTGCTGTTCGATCCGCTGGTGGCCATCGCTGTGGCGCTCCTGATCCTGCATGCCGCCTGGCGTTTGACACGGAGTGCGCTGGAGTCGCTCATGGATGAGCAGTTGCCCTTGTCCGATGTGGATGTGGTGAAGGCCGTGTTCGATGGCGAACCCAGGGTCCGCGGGTACCATAAGCTGCGCACGCGCAAATCCGGCTCGGCACGGCACGTGGATGCTCATGTTCTGCTGGATGATCATTTGACCCTGACGGAGTCCCACGACTTGACGGAGGAGTTGGAGGATCGCATCCGGGCCCGGTTGCCCAATGCGGAGGTGACTCTCCATACCGAGCCGTTTCTGGCGGAGCAGAAGCATCAACTCGAACGCCACGGCCAGCCCTTGAGGTCTTGAACAGGGCCTGAAAGGTCCAACAAAAAAGCGGCTTCTGCAGCCGCTTTCAGTCGTTTTCGATAAAAAGCCTTCTAGGATCCCCTCAAAACGGCCAGGAACTGTTTGATGGCCGGGGAGAGGACCTTGTTCTTCTTGATGATGGCGGCCAGGGGGCGATGGAACTCGCCGTCCTCGATCTCCACCTGGGCGAGTGTCTGGTTGGATACCTCCTGCATGACGGTTCCCAGGGGCACAATGGCCAGGCCGGCGTCGATTTCCACCGCGCGCTTCACGGTTTCGATGTTGTCGAATTCCATGACGTTTTGCACCTGCACACCGTGGTCCTTCAGGATCTTGTCGATCGCCTTGCGCGTCGGAATGTCGGGCTCGAAGCCAATGAACTTATGGCCCGTGAGCTGGTTGAGTTTGATCTTGCCCGCCCGCGCAAACTGGTGCTGCGGATGGCACACCAGGACCAGGCGGTCCTTGCGAAGGGGAATAAACTCCAGCTTGCTGTCGCGCGTGGGGTAGGCCACCAGGCCCATATCGACCACGTTGCCCAGCACATCTTCGTACACCTGGTTGGCGCGGCGGTATTCCACATGCACGTTCACCGTGGGATACGATTTGAGGTACTTCTTCAGATAGGGCGGCAGATCGTGCAGGCCGATGCTGTAAATGGTGGCGATGCGAATGGTGCCCGAGATGACATCCTTGATTTCCTGCAATTTGCTCTGCAGCGACTCGTACGTCTGGATGATCTGCTTGCTATAGTCGTAGAGCACCTGGCCTTCGCGCGTGAGACGAAACTTCTTTTTGCTGCGTTCGATCAGGATGGATTTGAATTGGCGCTCAAGGGAACTGATTTGCTGGCTGACGGCCGACTGGGTGACTGCGTTGATGGAAGCCGCCTTGGTAAAACTTTCGGTTTCCGCCAGGTCACAAAACATTTTGAGGCTCTCAATTTGCATAATGAAATATGAAACAAGAGAAGCGATTAAAATTACTTATGTCAACCCCAATTAGCAGAATGAATAGAACACAGACTGTTCCTCTAATGATTATGAGAGAACCTGCTTCACCTTCCTCAGCAGTTGCTGGCAGGTGAACGGTTTCTGCAAATAGGCCTCATTCTCCCGGTCGTCCACGGGCCTCACATAACCACTGCAGCACAGGATCCGGATCTGTGGTTTGAGCCGGCGCAGACGGTCGATGAATTCCCGCCCGCTCATCCGGGGCATGACCAGATCGGTGATGACCAGATCGATGTCGGCCCCGCTTTTGGCCATGAAGTCCAACGCCTCATCACCGCCCGGCGCAACGTGGACCTTGTACCCAAAACTGCTCAAAATCGTCTGGGCCATGGTTAATAATAAGATTTCGTCATCCACCACCAGGATGGTTTGTGTGCCCCCCAGCTCGGAAACGGAGATCTCCTGGTCGTGGACAATGCGCTTGAGGGCAGGCAGATAGATGCGGACCAGGGTTCCCTGACTCGGCGAGCTGTGGATGGTGACGCTGCCTCCGTGATTGGTGACAATGCCGTAAACCCAGGCGAGCCCCAGACCCCGATGGTTGGCTTTGGTGGTGAAAAAAGGCTCGAACACCCTGGGAAGCACCTCGGGCTTGATCCCACAGCCGTTATCTATGATCTCCACGCAGACATAGCACCCCGGGGCCAGCGAGGCGGTGCCATCGAGCATAGGGGCGGTCAGTTCGACATTCCGGGTGGCCACCGTGATGGCCGCCTTGAGGTCCACCGCCTGGATGGCGTTCTCAAGGATCTTGAGGAAGGCCTGCTGCATTTTGGCTTCGTCAAAATGGGCGGCATATAACTTGTTCTCCAGGGCGAGGTTCCACTCGACATGCACATTGCCGGGTGACTGGAAGACTTCCACGGTGCGCCGCAATACCTGGTTCAAGTTCCCCGCAGCAAGGGAGCGGGGGTCCTTGTCCGGCCTGCTGAACGAAGCCAGGTCATGAACAATCTCCGCCGCCTTCTCAGCCGATTTTTCGACTTCGAGCAGCGAATGACGCCAGGGATGGTTGGCCTCACTTTTACCCAGCATGAGGGAGGTGTGTCCCAGGATGCTGGTCAGGACATTGTTGAAATCCAACACCACCGACCGGATCATCTGCATGGCGCATTCAAGTTTCTGCTGTTGCGCCAGTGAAGCCTCCTTTCCTTTATCAGCCCCCGTCGCGCCGGTTGCCCCAGGAGTGTTGGGCAATGGAGCGGCCGGGCTCTCGGGGACATTCGGAAAGAACTGAAACACATCATGCCGGTGGCCCTCGATGCTCACGGGGGTCAGATAAGTCTTGAACCCCTGCGATGCCCCTCCTTTGACCAGCATCTTGAGTGTGGTGTAGGGAATGGGCGAGCGGCTCAGGCGGGCCTGGAACTGTTGCGCAGTGGCCTCGTTTTGCGGGGACCAAATGCTCGTCAAAAGCGGCGATTCGCCTCGCACCACAGCGCCAAATGACTCCACCGCAGCATCGTTTGCCTGGCGAATGCGTCCTGATTCATCCACCAGCAATGCCGGCCATCGTGCGTTGGCCAATATGAAACTTAAATCCGCCACAAAACCCGATTTACACCGTTAATCTCATCTTTACCTGGCATCCCCCGCAAAGGGAATCGGCAAACAAAACAGTCATTTAAGCTGAATTCGTTGGCGAGGTAAAGCGCGGGAAAGGATGAATTAAAATCCAGCCAGGTCGCCGTTCAAATCACCGATCATCTGTTCCAACGCATCCACCCATTGTGGATGGTCATTCAGGCATGGGATCAGGGTGAACTCCTGGCCTCCATGTGTCAAAAAAAGCTCCCGACCCCGTAAACCGATCTCTTCCAGGGTTTCGAGACAATCTGACACAAAAGCCGGGCACATGACGAGCAGGCGTCGAACACCCTGCTGAGCCAATTTTACAATGACTTGATCCGTATAAGGTTGCAGCCAGGCTTGGCGGCCCAGTCGCGACTGGAAAGCCACCGAATATCGATCCTGGGAAAGACCTGCCGTGCTGGCGAATGCACGCACCGTGGAATAAACTTGCGCGCGATAACAGGTTCGGTGCGCAGGATGGGGTGTCTGGCAACAGTCCTTCGAAGCCAGACAATGATGGTGCGTAGGGTCCGCTTTGCGTAAGTGTCTCTCAGGCAAGCCATGAAAGCTGAATAGGAAATGGTCGTAGCCCTTTTTAAGATAATCCTGAGCGCTTGCGGCCAGTGCTTCGATATACCGGGAATGGTCGTAAAAGGGAGGGATCGTCTTGATTTCCATTTCGCGATACTTCTTCTGCACCAATTGTTTAACGCGATTCACGACGGTTCCAAAGCTCGAGGCTGCATAGTGCGGATAAAGGGGCACGAGCAAAATCCGCTCAACACCCCGTTCGTGCAGTTCATTGAGTCCTTGTTCGATGGAGGGATGCTGGTAACGCATGGCCAGGGCCACGGGAACATCAAGTCGCATGCTCAAGGCATAGGCAAGCTTACGACTGGTCACCACCAATGGCGCCCCTTCAGGGGTCCAGATCTTCTGATATGCTTCAGCGGTTCTGCTGGGACGAAAGGGTAGGATGGCCAGGTGGACAATCGCCCATCGAATGGGGAAGGGGACATCGATGACAGACCCATCCATCAGAAACTCGCGTAAATAACGCCGCACATCCGGTATGGAGGTTGAGACCGGCGACCCCAGATTGACCAGTAGCACGCCCGTTTGTTTCATGTCTGGCGATGGATTTGGATGTGTTTATCAACAGTGGGCCGCGTTCGGTTCCTTTACATTGGATTGAGAACCCGCCCGTTGAAGGTGCCGCTCCACAAGATCGGCAGCATTATAACCTGCCACCATGGAATCACTTAAGGAAATTCCTGTGCGGAAGTGACCCGCAACGAACACCCCAGGCGCCTGCCGTTCAACCTGGTCCATGCGCTCTTTGAATCGGCCATAGCCCACCTCGTATTGGGGGATGGCTTTGGGGTAAAACACACAATGCTGGAAGGTGGGCTTCCCTGTGATCCCCAGCAGTTCGCGCAGATCGCGATGTGTCACATCAATCAACTGGTCAAAGGGCTTCAAGGCCAGTTCGGGATCGCGTTCTCCACCCACGTAACTGGTGAGAGTGACATGGCCTTCAGGCGCCCGCTTGGGAAAGAGAGATGAGGAAAAGAGCGTTCCCAGGATTTTAAAGCCTTCGCACTTGGGGATGAGCATGCCGAATCCATCCAAGGGATGCTTCACATCCTCGCGTCGAAAACCCAGAACCACGCTGGTGACCGGGGGATACCGGACATCCTTGAAAACCGACAAATCGACTGGTTCAGGACTGTTCAGTTCCAGGTTGGCCAGTTGATAGGCGGTGCCGGTATAAAGGACCACCGAATGGTTTTCGACCCGTTCTTCGGACTGGTGCAGATAGGTCACTTGCCAGCCCTCGGGATCCTTGCTGATTCGCAAGACCTTGGCCTGGTTCAAAGTATGAGCCTTGATGTGTTGGTACAGGCCCTCGGGGAGCACCTGGAGCCCCTCATCGAAGGAGATTTTTTTGGCGTTCTGTTTGGAGACCTCGGCACGTTTTTTGCGCTCTCGTGCCCCCAATATTTGCCCCTTGATCAGGGAGCCGTATTTTTGCTCCACGTCGTAGAGTTTGGGAAAGGCATGGATGACCGACAACCGGGCGGGATCGCCGGCGAATATCCCCGCAACCATCGGGTTGATGGCATAGTCCAGAAATTCAGATCCCAGGCGTCGCAGGACAAACTCCGCCACACTCTCCTCGTGGGCATTGTTCCAGGGAGGGATGAAGGGTTCCTTGAACAGCTTCCATTTGGCGTTCGCGCTGAATAAAGGGGTCTTCAGAAAGCCGAACAGGCCTCCTGGCATGGCGATGGGACGCCGGTACCGCACCAGATAACGGTTGGATGCCTCGTCCTGCGAATACCACCGGCGCGGGGTCAATTCCGCAGCGTTAATGACTTCGTTGATCTTGGGGGAGGTGTCCAGGAGGGTATTGGGGCCAAACTCGGCCAGATAGCCGTTTTCCCGGACGGATTGGATGACACCGCCCACCCGCTCTCCAGCCTCGTACAGGCGGAAAGGGATGTTCTTCTGTTGAAGGCGAAAGGCTGCCACAAGGCCCGTGATCCCCCCGCCAATAATGGCAACCGGTTTCATATCGTGCGTGAAAAGCGGCGTTCGGTTTCGAGGGGCAGATAGGCGTCAAAGCGCATGGCGATGTTGCGAATCAGCAACCGTCCCAGGTTGGTCACCTCGATCCCTTCAGGGGTGTGGCGCACCAGGCCGTCCGCCACCAGATCAGCGAGCCCCTCCAATTCGCGCGCATAGTACTGGCGCGCATCGATGCCGAATTCGTGCGAGAGGGCATCGAGATTCAGGCTCAAATGACACATGATGCGCATGATGGTGATGCGCCGGATCTGGTCGTCCCGCGTTAAAATATAGCCTTTGATTTGAGGAGGGCGCCCCTCATCCAGGGCCTTGTAATAGCTGGGCAGGTCCTTGACGTTCTGCCAATAGGCTTTGTCCGTCTGGGAAATGGAGGACATGCCAAAGGCATAGATGTCCGCGCCGCCATGGGTGCTGTAGCCCTGGAAATTGCGTTGGAGCGTTTTTTGCCTTTGTGCCACCGCCAGCTCGTCGTTTTCACGCGCGAAATGGTCCATGCCGATATAGACGTAACCTTCGGAGGTGAGCTTCTCGATGGTGGTCTTGAGCACCGCAAACTTCGTCTCGGCGGTGGGCAGGACCTTCGTTTCCAGAACGCGCTGGGCGCGTTTCAGCCATGGCACATGGGCATAACTGAAGATGGCCAGACGATCGGGCTCGAGGGCCAGGACCTCATCGAGTGTGTGTTCAAAGGATTGCGGCGTCTGATGTGGCAATCCATAGATCAAATCGATGTTCAGGGAGGGAATGCCCTCCTCGCGGATCCAGTGGACCACGCGTTCGCTCATTTCCCTGGGCTGGATGCGATGCACCGCCTTTTGAACTTCGGGATTATGATCCTGAATGCCGATGGAGGCGCGGTTGAAGCCGATTTCGCGCAAGGCCTTCACATGGTCGCGGGTGACGCCTCGGGGATCCATTTCCACACCGGCCTCATAGTGATCGGCGAACTGAAATTGGTTGTGAATGGTTTGGCCCAGATCGCGTAGTTCGGCCGGGATCAGGAAGGTGGGGGTTCCGCCACCGAAATGCAATTGACTGACCTTGCGGCGGGGGTTGACCAGCGGCTTCAGGAGCGCCATTTCCTTTTTGAGGTAATCGATATAGCGCCCGCTTTGTTCCTGTTGCTTGGTGATGACCGTGGTGCATCCGCAGAACCAGCACAGGGATCGGCAGAAGGGCAGGTGATAGTAGAGCGACAGGTCCCGCTCACCTTCGTTATTCTGGCGGATGTAATCCAGCAACATGGGCCAGTTTACCGCTTCAGTGAACTTCGGGGCCGGGGGATAGGAGGTATAACGCGGTCCCGGCACGTTGTACTTTTTGACCAGATCAAGGTTGACTTCTAGTTTTGCCATTCAAACTTCCTTACAGCATCCACCAATTGGACTATGTTTTCAATCGGTGTATTCGGAGGCAAACCATGGCCCAGGTTAAAGATATAACCCCGGCGGCCATTCATCTGTTCCAAAAGCCGCCGCGCTGCCGTTTCCACCGCGTCCGCCGTGGACGTCATGATTTCCGTACCCAGGTTTCCCTGAATTGCCATGGCCTCGGGCACTTTAAGCCGGGCATCGGCCAGGCTGATTGAGCTCTCCAAACTGACCACCTGGGCACCCATGGCCACTAATTCACCCAGGTAGGGTGCGGGCACACGCGCAAACACAATGACCGGCACACGGCCACTGACTGCCTTCACGATTGTCTTGATCCAACGCCCCGACGCAGCCGGGTACTGGCTCAGGGGCAGAAGCCCGCCCATGCTGTCGAAGATCTGTATGGCCTCCGCACCCGCATCGATCTGCATGGAAACATAGGCCATGACCGATTGGGTCAAACGATCCAAAAAGGTCTCAAAGCCATGTTGGTCAGCCTCCCACCATGCGAGGGCCTTGCGGAACTCCGGCGTGCTGCCTCCTTCGATCATGAAATTGGCCAGTGTCCAGGGGGAGCCAGAAAAACCGATCAAGGCATGTTCACCCTTCAATTCGCGCTTGAGAAGCCCCAGGGCGCCCTCCACATACCGGCAGTGATCCAGCATGGCATCCCAATGCAGGCGTTTCAGATCCTGGCTGCCGCGTATGGCAAAATCCATTTGAATGCCGCCACCTTCCCGGAAATGGTATTTTTGGCCCAATGCCTCGGGTATGACCAGAATGTCACTGAATAGGATGGCGGCATCGAAGCCAAACCGGCGCACGGGTTGGAGTGTCACTTCGGCTGCCAGCTCGGGATTTTGCACCAGTTGGACGAACGTGAATTTCTCCTTCAGGGCACGGTATTCAGGCAGTGCCCGGCCCGCCTGGCGCATCAGCCAGATGGGCGGCACATCCACCCGCCGGCAATGGCAGGCATCCAAAAAGCGTTGGCGCTTATTCATGGCCCTTTTGATGATATCCACAGTACCAGAGAAGTCACGTCACTCAATCGTTAAGTAACGTTTCGGGGATGCTGGAGATGTGGTGGCCTGGCAGTCCATCCTTCAGGGTGTATTCAAGGCCTCCTCAATCCGATGCCATAATTCCTCTGGATTCTCCAGGCCGATGGACAGCCGGATCAGGTGGCGCGACACTCCACACGATTCCGCCCAGTCGAGTTCGCAGTAATGGGCGATCAGCGTGAAGGGGCAGGCGAGGGTGAATATGGTTCCCAGGCTCGGACCTTTGCACACGCGCAACGCATCGAACACTTTGGGGGAACGTTGCTCGGCCTGTTTGGGCAAAAAGGTGATCAATGCCCCCCAGCCGCCGTTGGGGCGCCGGACGGATTCATAGACATCTGTGAATTCCCATTTGGGATACCATACCCGGTCCACTGCGGGATGCTTTCGGAGGCGTTCGGCGATCAAAAGGCCATTCTCGTTATGGCGTTGCATCCGCTCCGTGAAACCCTTGGCCTGCCGGTTCAACAGGTGCGCGTCCTCACCCCACAGCAGATCTTCATGCTGCGCTTTCACAATCGCCTTGAGCTCGGCATAAAACGGGGAGGAGGGATTGCATATCAATGCCCCGCCCATGGCATCGCAGCTTCCCACGATGAACTTGGTGAGGCTGGTGGGGATCAGGTCCGCATAGGGGCGCAGATTGATGTTGTAGGGCGTGGCAACCACGTCATCCACTACCAGCGGAACGCCGTGATCACGCAGGATGGGGCTGACGCTCCGGATGTCTGCCGAGCCCAGCAGTGGATTCCCGGGAATCTCACAGAAACAGGCGGCCAGACGCTCCCGATGCAGCAATTCATGCACGTCCTTCGCAATGCCGTCCAACTTATGCAACAGGTGGCTGCCATGGCCGATCTTCTGCTGCAATTTCAAGGTGTCGACATAGGGGAAACCCAACTGCGCCGTGGGACATCCCGGGCTGCGTGTCATGACGGCCTGCAATGCCGTGTAGTGCGCGGCCATGCCGGTGGGTGTCAGGAAAACGTCGTCCTCGGCACACTCGTAGAGCTCGGCCAGGCGCTGCCTCAATTCACGGCGGACCTCGGTGTGTTCAGCGGTGGCGGAACGGCCTGCCAGGTGGGCTTCAGCCTGCCGGCTGGAAACGATCATGCCGGCGTGTTGCCAAAAGGCTTTTGACGCAGGCGCTCCGGCGGTGTCGGTGATGACTCCGAAAATGCCATCATGGGATACGATGCGTGCCTGGGCTCCGGAGGATTTTAACACAAAGGCGGCACAGGCCTCTGCCGTGCGAAAAGAGGGGAATGGCAGGCACTGCATGCCGGGGGCAATGTGTTCCGCCAGTTGCTTCACGAGTGGATGAATGACAAACCGTGGATACCCCGTGCGCAGCTTTTCCTGCACTTCGGGGCGGTGCTCTTCATATCCCACCACATCCTCCCAGCGCGGCAGGGCCATGGACACCGCATGTGTCGTGTCGGGCATGGGACGCCCCAAATCACGGCCTTCACAGACGGGCTGGGTGATTAAATCGTACTCGTTCATTCCAAAACCTTCCTCAAAGCTTGATCGATATCCTCCTTCAAATCCTCCACGTTCTCGATGCCCACCGAAAACCGCAGCAATCCATCCCCAATCCCCACCCGATGCCTCACGTCAGCCGGAACTGACGCATGGGTCATGGTGGGCGGATGACACACCAGGCTCTCCACGCCCCCCAGGCTCTCGGCCAGGGTGAAAAGTTGAAGGCAGCGACAGAACTGCAACGCCTTTTCCTCCGAGCAATCCAACTCGGCGATGATGATGCCGGAGCCTCCTTTCATCTGTCGGCGGGCCAGTTCAAATTGAGGATGGCTCTTTAAAAAGGGATAGCGCACCCTGCGCACACCGGCGCGCGATTCCAGCCACGTGGCCAGGGCCAGGGCGTTGGCACAGTGCCTTTCCATGCGCACAGGGAGCGTGCGCTGGCCGCGCGTGGTCAACCAGGCATCGAAGGGCGAGGGCTGGAGGCCCAAGGCTTTTTGGGCAAACACCATCTGGGCATGCCAGTCAGGATCATTCGTGGCCACGGTGCCCGCAAGGCAATCGCTGTGGCCGTTGATGTATTTGGTGGTCGAAGAGAGCGAAAGCGTGGCGCCCAATTCCAGGGGACGCTGGAGATAGGGGGAGGCAAAGGTGTTATCGACCAGGACGGGGGCCTTCACCCGCTGTGCCACATCGCAAATGCCCGCAATATCGATGATTTTAAGCAGGGGATTGGTGGGGCTTTCCAGCCAGACGAGGGCGGGTTTCAGGCGTTCAATTTGATTCCAGTTGGCCGGGTCGGAGAGATCGAAATAAGCCGTCTTGAGTCCGAATTTGGCGAAGACCTTCTCGAACATCCTATAGGTACAGCCATAGACGTTTTCCTCGGCAAGCACCAGATCGCCGCTTTTTAGCGTCGAAACCACGGCGGTGATGGCGGACACGCCACTGGCAAAGCAGGTGGCATATCGGCTGCCTTCAAGCGCCGCGATGGCTTCATCCAGCAGCCGAAAGTTGGGATTGCCTGACCGGGTGTAATCAAAGCCATCGGGATTGCCTTGTTCAAAAGTGGAAGTCATGAAGACAGGGGGCATGACCGCCCCGGTCGTGCCTGCATAACCTCGTCCCTTGTGGACAGCCAGTGTGTCGAGCTGATATGGCCCGTTGTTACCCTTCATAGCAATGCAATGTCCTGTAGCACAGATTCTTAATATAGCACAATTGAGGCATCTACGCCCTGCACATCAACGACATGCAATAAAAAACCGGCTGGCAGAAATGTCCACCAACCGGCCGGAAACCTTGGAGTTTGGCGTAATTATGCCTTCTTGAGCAGGTCGTCGATGTTGTCGCTGTCGACATTCACATCGGCAAACAGCCAGGAGGACAGGTACCGCTCTGCGCATGACGGTACGATGACGACAATCTGTTTTCCACGATTTTCAGGGCGTTTGGCAAGCTGCAAGGCTGCCCAGATGGCCGCTCCGCTCGAAATACCTACTGGAATGCCATCCAGTGTGCTGACTTCCTTCGAAGTGGGCCCCGAGTTTTCTTCCTTTACGGGAATGATCTCATCGATGATGGCGCGATTAAACACAGTCGGCACAAACCCAGCGCCAATGCCCTGGATTTTGTGCGGCCCTGGCTGTCCGCCCGAAAGCACCGGAGAACTGGCAGGCTCGACCGCGATTGCTTTGAAGGTTGGTTTGCGTTGCTTGAGAACTTCGGCAATGCCTGTAATGGTGCCACCGGTGCCGACACCGGCGACCACGAAATCCACCTTGCCATCGGTATCGCGCCAGATTTCCTCGGCCGTCGTTTTGCGATGCGCTGCGGGATTGGCAGGATTATCGAATTGCTGGGGGATGATGCTGTTGGGAATTTTGGCCTTCAATTCTTCCGCCTTGGCGATGGCGCCTTTCATGCCTTTGGACCCTTCCGTCAGAACGAGCTTGGCGCCGAGGACTTTAAGCAATTTGCGCCGTTCAATGGACATGGTTTCGGGCATGGTGAGGATCAGTTTGAGTCCTCGTGCGGCAGCCACAAAGGCCAGGGCAATCCCTGTGTTCCCGCTCGTGGGTTCGATCAAAACGGTGTCCTTGTTGATCTTTCCCTCCCGCGTGGCGGCGTCGATCATGGCCAGACCAATGCGGTCCTTGACGCTGGATAAGGGGTTAAAAAACTCCAATTTCAGCAGGATATCAGCCTGAGCACCATGCTTGGCTGCCGTGTGATTGAGCCGCACAAGCGGCGTATTGCCGATGGTTTCCGTAATGTCGTTGTATATCTTTGCCATAAAATGATTCGTAGTTGCTGGGGCTTGGAGCCCCTTGCTGACGTCACTCAATGTTTTCCAGCCCAAGCATCCGTCTGACACCATCTACCAACGTGTCACAATCCACTCACGATGCAAGCAGGAGCGTGCCGGACAACTGAGAATAATCTACGCAAGGATGGATTAAAGTCAATATAAACCATAGAAATAGTCATGAATAGCTGTTAACACGCTTATTATAAACATTATATGGTATTTTTAGTTAATGGCGTTAATGCACGCCATGGACCGAATATGGGTCGGTCCTACCGCTGCCAGGCTATCGAGTAGGCGCATTTGAAAGGTGCCGGGCAAGGGATTGCCTTGTGCGGCCAACTCGCCCGCCACGTCGAAGACCGCCAAGGCGGCCGTTGAGGCCAGGACATAATTGGGTTCCACAGCGCAAAAGGCTCCTGTGACCGCCGATACAGCGCAGCCTGTGCCGGTGATCCGGGCCATGAGCGCATGGCCGTTGCGCACCTCGAAGGCCTTGCGGCCATCGGTGATGTAATCCACCACGCCCGTAAGCGAAACAACGATGCCACGCTGGGTGGCAAGATCGTGGGCGGCTTCTCGCGCTGTTTCCATGCTGTCCTGCGAGTCCACTCCACGGGTCATCGCGGGGCGGCCGGCGAGGGCGAGAATTTCGGAGGCGTTGCCGCGTAAGACATTGGCGGGCAGTTCATTCAAGAGCCGGTTGGCCGTCTGGGTACGAAAGGTGGTGGCTCCGGCGCCCACCGGATCCAGGATGATGGGGATCTTGCGTGAGCGTGCCACGCGGCCCGCAAGCATCATGGCCTCGATCCAGGGCGAGGAGAGTGTGCCGATATTCAGCACCAGCGCGTTGGCCAGACCGGCCATTTCTTCAACTTCCTCGATGGCATGCGCCATGACGGGTGCCGCGCCGAGGGATAGCAGGGCATTCGCCGTAAAATTCATGACCACGTAATTGGTGATGTTATGTACCAGTGGCGTGCGCCCCCTTACGGCTTCCAGGGCGGCGGATATATTGTCCAATAGTGCAGTCATTCCAGCAACAGGATGACACTAATGCGACCTGAATCCAACGATGATTCTTAACATGCTTGCCCAGAGGGAGGCAGATAGATTGGCCCCATGAATGCGGTTCTTGCACAATCCATTGAGGGGTGCAAGGATGCTGGCGCCGTTATTTATCTATGAAGACCAGCGGTGCAAAGCGCGTGGCGATCGCAGGCGGAGGCGTGGTGGGCCTGGCCACGGCATGGCGTCTCATTGAGAAGCATCCACAGGTGTCCGTGGTGGTCCTCGAAAAGGAGGGCGAGGTGGGGACCCATCAAACGGGCCGCAACAGCGGGGTGTTGCACTCGGGCATCTACTACAAGCCGGGATCGCTCAAGGCGACGAATTGTCGTGCAGGCAAGGCCGCCATGGAGGCTTTTTGCACACAACATGACATCCCATTTGAAACCTGCGGCAAGGTGATTGTGGCCACCCACGATGCAGAATTACCTCATTTGCAGGCCCTTTATGAACGCGGACTGGCCAATGGTGTGGCTTGTGAATGGATCGATAAAGCCCGTCTGGCGGAATTGGAACCCCATTGCGATGGCATCAAGGCCATTTTGGTTCGTGAGACGGGCATCATCAATTACCGGGCCGTATGCCAGCGGTTGCAAGGCATGCTGGAGGCCATGGGACATGAAGTTCGTACCAACCAGCGAGTGCAAGGCCTTCATGAACAAGCAGATGGAGTTGTTGTGGAGACCAGCAGCGAGGAGGTTTCCTTTGATTACGTCGTGAATTGCGGGGGCTTATACTCCGACCTTCTCAACCGCCTGGCCGGTGGGGGAAAATCCATCCGCATCGTGCCGTTTCGGGGCGAATATTATGAATTAAAGCCCGAAGCGGCGCATTTGTGCAAAAATTTGATCTATCCCGTGCCGGATCCACGATTTCCCTTCCTGGGAGTGCATTTTACGCGGATGCTTTCCGGGCATGTGGAATGTGGTCCCAATGCCGTCCTGGCCTTCGCCCGGGAAGGGTATCGTTTAAGGGATGTTAATTTGAAGGAAATGATCGGTCTGGCAGTGTATCCCGGCTTTCTGAAAATGTCCTCCAAATATTGGAAAACAGGCTTCATGGAGATGTGGAGATCCTTTTCCAAGCCTGCATTTGTCAAGGCTTTGCAGCGATTGATACCCGATGTGCGCCAGGAACACCTGGTTCGTACTCCTGCGGGGGTGCGGGCCCAGGCGCTGGCCTCGGACGGCCGGTTGCTTGATGATTTTGCCTTTGAAGAATCGCCCCGAATGGTGCATGTTCTCAATGCCCCCTCACCGGCGGCCACAGCCTCCTTGAGCATCGGGGCAGCGATAGCTGAAAGATTGATTCGACGGTTTGTTTAATTGGGGCATTGACACCGCCGGAGAAGTGCTGTTTTATATCAGTCCTTTTTATTAGGATTTTATGTACGCCGTTGTTGAAACCGGGTCAAAGCAGTATCGAGTCGCCGCTGGCGACACGATTGAAATCGAACGTCTGGCAGTGGATGCGGGCTCACCAGTCACGTTTGATCGAGTTCTTTTGGTGAATAACGAAGGTAAGATTGCCGTAGGCAATCCCACGGTGCCGCAGGCGACGGTCGTCGCTGACGTGGTCGAGCATATTCGTGGTCCCAAATTGGTGGCGTTCAAGATGCGCCGCCGCAAGGGATACCATCGCAAAGTCGGCCATCGCCAGGAATTGACGGTGGTTAAGATTAAAGAGATCAAGGCTTGATTTTATGGCACATAAGAAAGGTCAAGGCAGTACACGCAACGGGCGCGACAGCGTAAGCAAGCGCCGTGGTGTGAAACGTTTCGGTGGTGAGTTGGTCTCCGCGGGAAGCATTCTGGTCCGCCAGGTCGGCACCAAGTTCGTCGCGGGACAAAACGTCGGCACCGGACGTGATTGGACGTTGTATGCGCTGAAGGACGGACGCGTGGTGTTCGACAAGGACAGCAAGCGGGTCAACATCGTCGCTGAAGCCCTACCCGCCAGTAACTAATTTTTAGTGAAAAACACAGGGGCGAGGCTTCCACCTCGCCCTTTTTCTTTGTTGGTGATTCATGTTTATTGACGAGGTCAAAGTGTATGCCCGCGCCGGTCACGGCGGACGCGGCTGTGTGGCTTTTCATCGGGAGGCCTTCATTCCCAAGGGCGGACCCAGCGGAGGGAATGGCGGACGCGGTGGCGATGTCATTCTGGAGGCGGACCATGACCTCAACAACCTCATCCACCAATTCTACACCCCACGATTGCTGGCCCAAAATGGTGAGCATGGGATGGGGCGCGGCATGGATGGCCATGCTGGCAAGGACATCATCGTGAAGGTGCCCTGTGGCACGCTCGTCTGGCGTCTGAAAGATCCGGAGGCTTCTCCGGCCAGCACACCCCCTGCATCGGATGCCGCGGATGAGGAAGCCGAAGTGGCTTCCGACGAGGCGCCGCTCTTGGTATCCAGCGGCTCCGAGCGGCCTGTGATTCGTCATTCTGGTGGTATATCGGCCATGGAAATTGATTTGGCGAATGAGGAAACCGAACCGGAAGCGCCCACGCCACGCCGGGCGGAGGATGCAGAGTTGGTGGTGGACATGACCACCCACGGTCAGCGTTTTGTCCTGTGCAAAGGGGGGCGGGGAGGTTTGGGAAACCGGAATTTTGCAACAGCGCGCCGCCAGACACCCCGTTTTGCCCAGCCAGGTGAACCTGGGAATGAGGGCAGTTTTCTATTTGAATTGCGCCTGATGGCCGATGCCGGTCTCGTCGGTTATCCCAATGCCGGGAAGTCGACGTTGTTGACGGCGATTTCTGCCGCGCGCCCCAAAGTTGCCCCGTATCCCTTTACCACCCTCAAGCCCCAGGTCGGCATCGTGAAATATACGGATTTCCATAGGATCACCGTATGCGATGTGCCCGGACTGATCGAGGGCGCCCATCGCAATGCGGGTCTGGGCCACGCCTTCTTGCGGCATATTCAGCGCTGCAAGATCATCGTCTTTCTGCTCGACATGGCGGGGACCGACAACCGGGAACCGTGGGACGATTACCGCAAGCTGTTGGTTGAGTTGGAGTTGTACGATCCGGCCCTGCTGGAGAGACCGCGCATGGTGGTGGCCAACAAAATGGACGAACCCCAGGCGGCGGAGAACCTCAAGAAATTCAAGAGGCGTGTGCCCAAGACACGCGTCCTTCAGATGGCAGCAGCCTTCGACGAGGGCATTGAAGCCTTCAAGGATGCCCTGCGCGATGCTGTGCAGGCGGCTTCCTAAATAAAAATCCCATTCCCCGGATGTCAGGGAATGGGATCTCGTGGCTAAAACCGGATCCGAAAAACAGGCCTACTTCAGGCTGCGCACGAACCGTTCGAAACGATCCAATCCTTTCTGGATGTTGGCCAGGCTTGTGGCGTAACTGATTCGGATGTAATCATCTGCGCCAAAAGCGATGCCGGGAACGACCGCGACCTTCTCCGCTTCCAAGAGCCGTGAGCAGAACTCGGCCGACTTCAAGCCCGTGGCACTGATGTTGGGGAAGAGGTAAAAGGCTCCCCTGGCTTTGCAACAGGTGATGCCCGGGATGCTGATAAATTTCTGGTAGGCGTAAGTCCTGCGCCGGTCATATTCTTCAATCCAGCCCTTAAGGTGATCCTGCGGACCATTCAAGGCGGCCACAGCGCCTTTCTGGGCGAAGCTGGTGGGGTTGCTGGTGCTGTGACTCTGCAGGGCATCGATGGCCTTGGCAATGGGTTCGGGGGCGGCCAGGAAACCCAGGCGCCAACCGGTCATGCTCCAGGCCTTGGCAAACCCGTGGACGATGATGGTGTGGTCGTAATGGGCCTTGCTGAAGCTGGCCACGCTCTTCACTTTGGCGCCATCGTAGAGAAGATGTTCGTAGATCTCATCGCTCATGATGAGAATGCCCTTTTCCACGCACACATCGCCCAGGGCTTTGACCTCCTCCGGGGTATAAACGGTGCCGGTGGGGTTGCTGGGGGAATTGAGGATGAACAGCTTGGTGCGGGGCGTGATCGCCTTGCGCAGTTGCTCCGGGGTGACCTTGAACTCGGTCTTGTCCGAGGTCTGGATGAAAACGGGCGTGGCGGAGGCCAGCTTGACCATTTCCGGATAGCTCAGCCAGTAGGGGGAGGGGATGATGACCTCATCGCCTTCCTGACAGGTCGCCAGGATGACATTGAAGCAGGAATGCTTGCCGCCACAGGAGACAATGATCTGGCTGGGTTTATACGATAATCCGTTTTCCCGCTTAAATTTGTCCGCAATGGCCTGGCGCAGTTCAGGGATGCCGCTGCTGGGGGTGTACTTGGTGAAGCCTTTTTCCAAAGCCGCGATGGCGGCGTCCTTGATGTGTTGAGGCGTGTCAAAATCCGGTTCACCGGCTCCGAAGCCTATCACATCCTGACCCTCGGCCCTCATTTGTTTGGCCTTGGCATCGACCGCCAGAGTCAGCGAAGGCGACAGTGAAGCCGCCCGTTTCGAAATGCTGTAGTTCATAGTACTGGATATAGTTACTTATGCAATTATCCGATCTAATGCAAATGGATTCAGTGGTTGTCATCCTGGCGCAGCACTCCCCTGATGTGGGGGAGGCTGCACTTCGGATGGGATTGTGATTCTAGGAGAGGCGTTTGCGGATGGCCTCGAGCAGTTGGGCCACGACCTCGGCGCGGGGCTTGACACCCTGATCGCCTTTGCCGTGCTGACGCAGGGAGACGGCGTCGGCCGCCTGTTCCTTGCCGCCCACCACCAGCATGGTGTGAACCTTGGCGACTTCCGCGCCTCGGATCTTGCCGCCAATTTTATCGCTGCTGCAATCTGCGGTGGCACGGACACCCTGTTCGCGCAGCTCGGCCACGATCTTGCGGGCGTAGTCGTTTTGCTGGTCCGTGATGGGCAGGACGCGCACCTGTTCGGGGGCCATCCAGAGCGGGAAATTGCCCGCGTAATGTTCGATCAGGAAGCCGATGAAACGTTCGTGCGTGCCCAGCGGGGCGCGATGGATGCACAGCGGCGTGGCCTCGGTGTTTTCGCGGGTCGTATAGACCAGCCCGAAGCGGCGCGGCACGGCGAAATCGACCTGGTTGGTGGCAATGGTGAACTCGCGGCCCACCACGCTCCAGACCTGCACATCGATCTTCGGCCCGTAGAATGCAGCTTCGTTGGGGACCTCGATGTAGTTGATGCCCGATTCTTTGAGCACCGTGCGCACCATGTCCTCGGTCTTCTTCCAAAGCTCGGGCTCGTTCACGAACTTCTGGCCCAGGCGGGCCGGGTCGTGGGTGCTGAAGCGCATCAGGAATTTATCGAAGCCGAAAATCTTGAAGTACTTGAGGTACATCTCGTTCACAGCACGAAACTCATCCGCGAACTGCTCGGGGGTGCAGTAGATGTGCGCATCATTCATCTGCATGGAACGCACGCGCATGAGGCCCATCAATTCGCCCGACTGCTCGTAACGATAACAGGTTCCGTATTCGGCCAGGCGCAGGGGCAGGTCGCGATAACTGCGGGGCACCGCCGCATAGATCTTGTGATGGTGCGGGCAGTTCATCGCCTTGAGGTAATAACGTTCGCGCGGCTGGCTGAGGTCCACCGATCCGGATTCGCTCAACTCCATGGGCGGGAACATGCTCTCGGCGTAGTAGGGCAGGTGTCCCGACATTTTATACATGGATTCCTTGGCCAGGTGCGGCGTGCGCACGCGGACATACCCGGCGGTAAACTCGGTTTCCTTGGCCAGCTTTTCCAGTTCCTCAATGATCACGGCCCCATTGGGCATCCACAAGGGCAGGCCAGGGCCCACATCCTCGTCGAACGTGAACAACTGCATCTCCTTGCCTATCTTGCGGTGATCGCGCTTTTTGGCCTCCTCAAGGGCGGTCAGGTAGTTCTCCAGATCGGTCTTGTTGGCAAAAGCGGTGCCATAGATGCGCTGAAGCTGCTGGTTCTTCTCATCGCCGCGATAATAAGCGGAGGCCACGCGCATCAGCTTGAAGGCCTTGACGTTGCCCGTGCGCATGACATGCGGTCCGGCGCACAGATCAACAAATTCGCCGTTCTGGTAGAAGGAGATCGGTTCGCCTTCGGGAATGTCCTTCAAACGCTCCACCTTGTACTTCTGGCCCTTGGATTGGAAATAGGCCTGGGCCTCCTCGCGCGTCTTGACCGATTTCTCGAAGACGAGGTTGTCCTTGATGACCTTCTTCATCTCGGCCTCGATGGCGGGGAAGTCCTCGGGGGTGAAGCGATGGCTGGGCAGGTCAAAATCGTAATAGAAGCCATCCTCGGTCGGCGGTCCGATATCGATCATGGCGTCGGGCCAGAGCCTCAAAACGGCGGTGGCCAGGATGTGGGATGAAGAGTGGCGCAACCGTTCCAGGTCGCTCATGCGGTTGCGGTCGTCGAGTGTCTTGCGTTCCGCTGCTTGTTTGCTTGCGTCTGACATATCAATTCTATGGAACTTTCACCGAAAAAAAACGCCTCGAGGCTATGTCGAGGCGTTGGCGATCCCTGTTGTTCAGGTCGCCTAACGCCAACCGGTAGTGGTTGTCATGGTGAATTCTGCCATAACCATCGTGAGGGACCCTAGAGGACCGGCAAGGCAAAAGCAAATGCAAATTTTAAGCGGTCCCGGGCGCTGCCAGGGGAGGGTCGTGGTGGTTCATA
>CAZIDG010000064.1:0-25143 GCA_964538065.1 uncultured Verrucomicrobiota bacterium | reverse complement strand
CACCGCGACTTGGAATTGGTCTGGAATCGCTGGACGCCATCGTGCTGAGTCATGGGCATTATGATCACAACGGCGGATTGAAAGATATTCTGCCTCTGGCCACACAGGCTCGTCTATTCCTTCACCCAGAAGCCCTCAATCCCAAATACACCCGCGACAGAGATGGCAGGTCACGGGCCATCGGCATGCCCGCCGAGATTGCCAGCGCCATACGGAATCGCGCCTCCATGACATCGTGGACCACGGGCGTGACTGAAATTTTCGACGGGATTTTCGCCACGGGCCCCATTCCACGGCAAACCAGTTTTGAAAACACCGGAGGCGCCTTCTTTTTGGATGCCGCCTGCACCCAGCGCGATCCCCTTGTTGATGACCAGGCACTGTTCTTTGAGAGCCCCGAAGGAGTCGATGTCGTTTTGGGCTGTGCCCATTCAGGAGTGGTGAACACCCTGCAATACATCCAGCAGATAACCGGGAAAAACATCCATACCATCATGGGGGGCATGCACCTCCTGGCGGCATCCCAGGATCGTGTGGACCAGACCATTGCCGCTCTGCGTCAGATGGGGGTGCAGCGTATCGGTCCCGTCCATTGCACCGGTTTTGGAGCCACTGGGGCCCTTTGGGGCGCGTTTAAGGAAAAATGTTATTCCTGCTCCACGGGAAGCAGAACCACATTTAAGATCAAAGTACGTTAATTTATCCATGAATCAAAATACGCCCAGCTCTCTTGACCAGAACCTTGCGAGGATATGTTTGCTTTGTCCCGTATGCCGGCAGGCACGAAAAAAACAAACGGGCTTGGCATTCATTTTGACCAGCCGTGTGGAATCGCACATCTGCCCATTCTGCCGAGCCTTCGAACGTGTGTATGGCCAGGAAGCTCACAAGCCATTGTCGGAATTGAGTTTGCGTCGAAAAACGGACACTGGACACGGTGTTGAATGAGTTGCTTTTGTATTCGAAGTCACCCGAGGTGTGCTCATAATGCCACGCCATTGCAGGAGCAGGCTGAGGTCGCGATGCAAGGTCGCGCTCTCCCGCTGAAGCTCCTGGCGAGTTTTTGTCGCTCGGGCGGTGTCGGACAATGTGCTTCTTCCATGCGTAACATCGTGTCGCTTTGATACCAAGTCCCCCGGCCATGGTCGCTGAGGACTTGCCGCAACCGAGCCATAGCTCAGCCCGAGCTTTGGGTGCGCGATCCTATTGCCTGCGACTCAATCTCCTGCTGAGACAGGTTCATTCATGGTGTGTCCTCTCGTTTATTCTTCCCAACCCGTGTCGGGTAACTCGAAGCAATCTCAAACTTGAACCACACAGTGGTCAGCTTTTTACTTTCATTTTTTTCGCTTATAGGCTAGGAAGGTACAACTTGCCCTATGATATGCTTTGGATACATCACTCTGCCTCTTGAGGAGAACAAGGCCTCTGCAGGTATGGCTATGGATGTACCATTGTTGTTCCCCCAATCACTCAACAAAGATGAAAACGTTTACACTTCAGCAGTCGCACGCATCCTTAACAGACTGGGGTTGTCGATGCCTCAATGTTAAGGCTTCAGCCATAATTGCAGCCTTGGTTTTGGCCTGCTCTGGATTAACGGCCGGAATCATGGATGACCTTGCCAAACCTCAGGAAGGCCAATCCAAGCGTGCCACATCCGCCATGCGGGTGGGCGAACTCAAGCCCGGAAGCCGCAACCGCACGCCCAACCCAAAGGCCGACTTTAAGGGTGACATGGAGGAGGCAAGCAATTGGGACAATTTCCGCGTAGCTCCGGGGGCCACCCATGTGCTCATGGACGAAAAAGGACCGGGAGTGATCACGCATATCTGGATCACCTTTCTGGGACCAGAACCTCAGGATTGGGCGCCCAAGGGATCTGCCAACCACCAGGAGATGCTCCTGCGCATTTATTGGGATGGCAATCCGCGTCCTGCGGTGGAGGCGCCTGTGGGGGATTTCTTCGCCAACTGTTTTGGCGTGCGTCGTGAAGTCATCAGCCTGCCGGTGGTTGTGGAGGACGCGGACTCTTACAACTGTTACTGGCAGATGCCGTTTCGCAAATCAGCGCGAATTGAAATAGAAAACCAGGGCGAACAACCCATTGGCCTTCTTTATTACAACATCGATTGGATCAAAAAGGATAAACTACCCAAGGACACGCCGTATTTCCACGCCCAATATCGCCAGGAATATCCTGTCCAGAAGGGAAAGGATTACGTCGTGCTGGAGACCAAGGGCAAGGGACATTACGTCGGAACCGTTCTGGCCGCGCGCACGCGCAGCCCAGCGTGGTTTGGGGAAGGCGACGAAAAGATCTACATCAACGGAGAGGCCAAGCCTTCCATATGGGGTACGGGCACGGAGGATTATTTTCTGTCTGCCTGGGGTCTCAAGACAACCAGCACACCCTATTTTGGCGTTCCCTATTTTGACCAGTGGGGGATTGTCGGCGGCCACACCAGCGCCTATCGCTGGCATCTCAACGATCCCTTCGTCTTCCAGACGGGCATCAAGGTAACCTTTGAACATTTTGGCTGGATGTCGCCTGACGAGAATCCCAATTACAAATCCAATAGTTGGAATGAGAGAGAGGACGATTTTTCCAGCGTTGCCTTTTGGTATCAGACGGGCCAGTCCACCTTCACCGCGCGCGCACCCCATGCCCGGGAGAGAGTGTTGCCAAGCCTGGAACGCACGATTGCTTATGGGCGTGATTTCGCCGGGAAAGAACATCATGGCATTGGCGAGGCCATACAGCAACAGGTGGAGTTTTATCCAGACAAGCAACTGCTCTATCAACCTCAGCAGGCCGAAGGCGCCTGGCTTGAAATCCCCTTTGAGGTGAAGAATAAGGAACCGCTACGCCTCCTGTTGAACATGAGCCTGGCTGCAGACTTCGGCAAGTATCAAGCCTATCTGGATGGAACCAAACTCGGCCCCATCATGGACTTCTACAAGTCGAAGCTGGACACAAAGGAGTTCCATCTCCTGGACTTCTGGCCTGAACCTGGCCTTCACAAATTACGTCTGGAATGTGTGGGCAAGAACAACCTGTCGGAAGGCTATTACTGTGGCATCGAGTCGGTGCGACTCCGTGAGCGCAGGCCGCGCGTTACCCAAATGGGCCACGACAAGGACAAGGATTGGCGCAAAGATCCCAAATTATACGAATAGGCCACACTTCAAGAGGACGAATATCACAGGATAAAACCACAACCCAGAATCACACCATGGACACCCAATTAATGCCACTATGCAAAAGCAGGCTATTCTTGTCTGCCGGTCTTTTGACCGGATTTTTGTCTTTTGCCTCATTAATATCCCTGGCAGGCGATGTGCAGCCCATCACCACGGCATCCTTATTGCATGAAATGACGGACCTTGCCGGCATGGCCGAATATCCAAAACCAGCCTACACCTGCAAACAGTTCTCCTCATACGACAGGAAATCGAAATCGCCCACAGAAGATTGGTTTGCCAATGGTGATTGCGGCCAGTACCTGCGAATTGAGAATCGTCAGGGACGCCAGGAACACGTGATGATGGATGCCACCGGACCTGGCGCGGTTGTTCGAATCTGGTCTGCCAATCCGGCCGGAATCCTGCGCGTTTACCTTGATGGAGCCGAAGCACCTGTCCTTGAGGCCCCGATGACCGATTTGCTGGGGGGAACCTACGGAGGACTGCCCAAACCGATCTCAGGCGAATACAGCAAGGGGTGGAATCTGTATTTTCCCATCCCCTACTCCAAAAGTTGCAAGATTACGAGTGACAAGGGAGGCTTCTATTACCACGTCAATTATCGAACCTATGAGGCAGGCACCCAGGTAGAACCCTTCAAAATTGACCAAATCAAATCGCTGGCCTCCAGCATCGAAAAGCTGGCTGCTCGATTGGCGGACCCACGTGGCGATGAATCGCAAGCGGAGGGCAACTCTCAGGAATTCCGGCTGTATCTCCCCGCTGGCGAAAGTGTGTCCCAGATCCTACAGGGCCCCTCTGCCATCACATGCACAACATTGCGGGTTTCAGCCTCACATATTGAAGCCGCCCTGCGCGGCGTTATCGTGAAGGTCAAATTCGACGATGAATCCTGCATTGAAGCTCCGTTGGGCGATGTCTTCGGCAGTGCGCCAGGTATCAACGCATACACCACCCTCCCCCTTGGCATGACCAGGGATGGAGATATGTATTGCCATTGGTTCATGCCCTATAAGGAATCGGCCGTAATCGAATTTGTGAACAACACGAAGGAAACGGTTACGCTCAATGGCGATGTCGCAATTGCTCCATACCAATGGACGGATGCCTCCATGCATTTCCACGCCAAATGGCGCGTGCAATTCGACGTTCCAACACGTCCCATGATCGATTGGAACTATTTATCAGCAACGGGCAAGGGCGTGTTCGCAGGCGTGTCCTTCTCGATAGACAATCCTGTAAAGGATTGGTGGGGTGAAGGCGATGAAAAGATCTATGTCGATGGGGAGACCTTCCCCAGTCATTTCGGAACTGGCACGGAAGACTATTACGGTTACGCCTGGTGCTGGCCTGAAGTGTTCACGCATGCCTACCATTCACAATCCCGCTGCGATGGTCCAGGCAACTACGGACGCACCAGTGTAAATCGTTTTCACATCATCGATCGCATTCCCTTCACAAAGAGCTTCAAATTCGACATGGAACTGTGGCATTGGCATGAACGCTGCAAGGTAAACATGGCCGTCACAGCCTATTGGTATGCCAGACCTGGCGCGACCGATGGTTTTCAGCCGATTCGTTCCGCAGATGCCATAGTACGCCCCATGGCGGAATATGCCGCCCCCACGGTCCCGGGTGCCATCGAAGGCGAAAAAATGAAAATCATCAAAGTCACGGGCATAGCCGAGCCGCAGGACTGGGGCAACCTGAGTGGCGACAGGCATCTGTGGTGGCACGCAGGCATGAAACCCAACGACACCCTTGTGGTCGCGTTCCATGCACCCAAGGCTGGAAAGTACCATGTCATCGGTCATTTCCTGAGCGCGAAGGACTATGGAATTCATCAACTTGCCATCAATGGCCAAAAGACCGGCCAGCCGATGGATTTCTACAATCCCGAGGTTAAGCCCACCAAGGAGATCGACCTGGGCATTTATAATCTCAAGGAAGGAAACAATGAGTTATCGGTGACGATCACCGGCGCCAACGACAAGGCTGATAAAGCCTATATGTTTGGTTTGGATTACTTGCTGCTCAAGCCGGCCGAATAAAGGCATCGATCCGTCGCATATTTTAACAACAACGGCACCGGATGCCAAACCGGTGCCGTTTTCTTGATTTGCTATTGTTTCCGAGCTGAAACGGTTATGTGGGGCACATTGGCTGGAAAGAATGCCGTGAAGAATTCACGCATGGGTCCCGGAAACATGGCCATGCGAATCGTTCCCCAGGTTTGCTGGTCCCCGGTGGCATAAAACAAATAGGTGTTCTCCTCGTACTCGAATAAATCCACATCGGAATTATTCACACCCTCTCCCGGGCCGGCTTCAAGAATGGGGTTGAGAGGACTCAATTCCCAGGTTTCCAACTCGCGGGAGCGCGCCAGGAACGAAACCCACCCCTTGTGTCCCGGTACGGCCGCGTGCAGATAAATGACATAATAATATGGCTCAACATACCGCAGGACGGGACACGCGCTATATTCCCCCCCCACCCCCTCATATACCAGACCCGGTAGTTTTTCCCATCGTGCCAGGTCCTTGGATCGTGCGAATTTGAAACAAAACTGCACCGGTTTATCCGATTCATAAGCCATGAGATATCCCTGGGGGTCCCTGCAAACAGAGGCGTTGAACAAATGTTCCCCTTTCTCCTGAGGTATGGCCAATTCACGCTGCCAGCTCTTCAAGTCCCTGCTGGAAAACCGATACAGGCTCTGGAACCAATCATGGTTGGAGCCCTGGCTGGCAAAAACATTCATTTCATCCCCGTTGACAAAGGCGTTGGCAAAGGAATGTCCTTCGCCAAAACGCGCCACCTCCTGGCCGGTCGTGAGATCCAGCAGATTGAGATACATGCTCCGGGTGTATTCGTCGGTTTTATTCTTCGTGTCATCACGACGATTGGACACCAAAAGTGGCCGTCCTTGATATAGAACCGGTGTCTCTTCCATTCCCCCCGGTCCTATGGCGACAGGAATCTTAATGAGTTTGGGCCTGGCCTGAGAAGCCGCGGCACCATGAAAACGCGGCGGCAACATCTCGTTGAAGACCTCAACAGGCCAGAATCGCAGTCGCTCAAAGCCTTTGGGCACAGGCTGCCGATATTGCACATAGGCCCGATTGGTTCCTCGTGTGGAATACGAAAACATGTCGTTATTCCGCGCCCCCAAAATTTGATACCCCATTGCGGTGCAGTCCTCAAAGTCCACATGGAGGTATTTGCCAGCCAAATCACTATACACCACGCCGGTGGCGGGCGTTCCATGGGGTTGCGAGAAATTCAGCACCAGCAGCCTGCAGCGAACAAACGACACGCGCGTATACCCTTCAAACTTGGGATAGCCCACCTGCAAGGCGTTATCGGGTCCTATGAGGGTGCAATCCTCAAACACGGCATCCGGAGTTGCGGGCATGCTTTTGTTGTGCGCCCGCACATACACTGCTCCAGCATCACCCCACACATCCAGGCACATGAAATACGATCGACGGAACACCACCGGCTCCCCAGGACGGTTTACATGGGCCATGACACATGCCCCGGCAAAACGCCCCAATCCCACACAGTCTTCGACGATGGCCGAAAATTCGGCTCCTTCCTTGCACGTCATGTCCCAGCCCACCCCGGCCTCTGATCCTGTACAATACAGACGCCGGAATGTCCACCGGTCCCAAGCCACGGCGGAGTAATCAGGAGCTGAACGCCAGGGCCCCCACCAGTCCACACTCTTCAGCCCCGTTTCGTTTGTCGCGTTGCCTTCAGAGAGCACCATGAATGTCGGATTGCCAGTAGGCGCCTTGGGATTGGTGCGCACCACGGCCAACGGTGCGCCAGAATCGATGATGACCCAACCATTGGTGCCAGACCCCAGACCTCCGTCCCAATCACCTTCCAGTGTGTTGTAGGCGCCTTTGGCACCGGAATGCGCCGGGTATAGGTTGGCCTCGGCGTAAGTATCCGGACGGATGATGATGCGGTGTCCTCCCTGGCCGTCCGGCACGGCATCAAGAGCTGCCTGGATGGTTTTAAAGGCTGTTTGCCAGGTGCGTCCATCCTTATTGTCTCCGAGTTTGGATACATAAATTGTTGCACCCGAACGCGATTGAGGCTTTGCCTTTTCAACGGCGTCGTCACCTCGACCCATCATCAAACCAAGGGTCAGCCACAAAATGCCGCATATGGTTATCTTCATAATGTTTGATCATAGCCTTCTGGTTGAATAATTGCCAGCACGCTTAATATCCCCCACAATCTCCATGGAGCCCCCCCATTCTCCTGTGCGCCTAATTCATGATGCCTTGCCGACAACACAAGGCTGGATATCGCATCCACAAGCGCATACCATCGGGGCGATGAAACTGTGCACCTTCTTGGCCTGGCTGATTTGCGTGGCATGCACCTTCGCGAGTGATAACACACTGGCCCTGCGGCAAGCCATGAAGGAGTTGACTCAGAAATTCGGTGACCAATATCCTCATGGATCGAATTGGCTGCATCAACTTGATCTCCTGGAAACGAATCCAGCCCCTTCATCAGGTGAGGACGCTGGAAAACTGAAAGCTGACCTATCCAAATTACAGCGCGATGCCCTTGTGGCCAATCCGCTGGTAAGCGGCCACCCCATTCTCTTCGTTGTCAGGCAGCAATACCGTCCAGATCACCACAATACTGCAACCTTTTTTCCGTCTGCTCCCAATGAATACAACGACGGAGCCTTCACCCCGGGAGGCACCCTGAAATCCATCGATTTTGCGCGGTCAGGAGCTGTGCATACGATTTTTGAAACCAAACAAGGGGTCATCCGCGATCCTGAGGTCAGTTTTGATGGCCAAAGAATCCTCTTTTCCATGCGAACCAACGTGGCGGACAGCTATCACATTTATGAAATCAACGCGGACGGTTCGCAGTTGCGCCAACTAACCTTTGCACGGGATGTGGATGATATCGATCCCCTCTACCTGGCGGATGGCTCGATTGGTTTCTCCTCAACGCGTGAACCCAAGTATTGCATGTGCAATCGCCACGTCATGGCCAATCTCTATCGCATGGATTCCAACGGCGCCAATATACACCAGATAGGGAAAAGCACCCTGTTCGAAGGCCATGGAACACTCATGCCGGATGGTCGCATTCTATATGACCGATGGGAATACGTGGATCGTAATTTCGGAGATGCTCAGGCCCTTTGGACTGCAAACCCTGACGGCACATCCCATGCCATTTACTGGGGAAATTATACAGCCTCGCCAGGCGGTGTCATTGATGCACGCATTCTCCCTGGACTTGACCGCGCCATCTGTGTGTTTGGGTCCTGCCACGACCGGCCATGGGGTGCCCTGGCGATTATTGATCGTCAACTCGGACTGGACGGCCCAGGGCCCGTGATACGCACCTGGCCACCAGAGGCCACCAACCTGGTCAAACAATCGGGTTGGGAGATATTTGACGCCTTCCGCCAAGTTCCCTTGAAATACGAGGATCCCTACCCCTTGGACGGAACTACATTCCTCTGTTCCCGCATGACGGGCGAAGGTGAACAGATGGGGCTTTATTTACTCGACCTGTTTGGAAATGAGCTATTGCTCCATTCGGAGCCACCGGGATGCTTCGACCCGATGCCCCTGGCTCCACGACCGCGGCCTGCAATGCCCGCCCTCCGGCGCGATTATGCCAATCAACCCGGTGTCTTTTATGTTCAGGACGTGTATCAAGGGGCTTATATGCACAATGTGAAGCGCGGATCCATCAAGTGGCTGCGCGTGGTGTCATCCCCTGAAAAACGTTTCTGGACCCGCCCATCCTGGGGAGGACAGGGGCAGGAAGCCCCCGCCATGAACTGGAACGATTTTAACAACAAACGCATTCTGGGCACCGTCCCAGTGGAAGACGATGGCTCGGCCTATTTTGAGGTGCCTTCAGACCAGTTTGTTTATTTCCAATTACTCGATGCTCAGGGAATGATGGTTCAATCCATGCGCAGCGGCACGATGGTCCAGTCAGGCGAGCAGGCCGGCTGCATTGGCTGCCACGAAGACCGACGCCGGGCTCCAGAAAACAATGGCAAAAACCTGATGGCCTTTCGCCACAACCCCAGCCCTCTGACCGGCTGGTACGGACCTGCACGTGATTTTAATTACCTGGCTGAAGTGCAACCCGTGTTCAATCGTCGCTGTTTGGGTTGTCATGATTACGAGAAACCCGCAGGCAAGGTGGTGAATCTGGCTCCCGACCGGGATCTGGTGTTCAATACGTCGTACAATGAACTGTGGCGAAAAAAGCTGGTCAAGGTCCCTGGCGCTGGTCCCTCTGAAAACCTGCTGCCATACACCTGGGGGGCTCATGCCAGCAAACTGGTTCAAATCATTCGGAACGAACCTCGCTGCGGTGGATCATTGACATCGGAAGAAATGAATCGAATCGTGACCTGGGTTGACCTGAATGCTCCTTACTACCCGAGCTATGCCAGCGCCCATCCAGATAACCTGGCAGGTCGAGCCCCCTTGACAGATCAGCAACTTGACCGGTTGGAGCGCCTCACCAAAATCCCCCTCCGCCAGCTGGCCAGCCATAATGGCAATGCCGGTCCGCAGGTTTCATTCGAACGCCCGGAGCTCAGCCCATGCCTTAAAACCCTCGCCCAATCCCCTCCCGCTCTCGAGGAGGCACTGGCCATTATACGCGCCGGATCATCTGCGTTCAAAGAAATGCCAGAAGCAGATGTGCAAGACTTCAAGTATTGTGCCATCGATCAATGGCGTGACGCAAAATATAAGGCCCGCCAAAAAACCGAATCCGAAAACAGGGCCGCTCTCCGGCAGGGCCTCCAGAAATTTGATACTCCATAAACCACGCCTGAACGAATCGATTGTCTTTCCCAACCCCGTTTCTATTGACACATGAAATCATTCACTCATGAGCCTTTCAAACAACTCCTTGAGGAGACGGTTCGAGAGGCTGGCCGTTACCTGCACGATCATTTCGGAGGCCAACAGGCCTATACACTGAAAAACGGGCAGAGCAGTATTGTGACCCATTTGGATGTGGCTTCGGAAAAGCTCATCATCGATCGAATCCGCTCCCGCCATCCCGATCACGCGATCATCGCCGAGGAATCGGGCTACATGCAGGGAACCGCACCTTTTACATGGATTATTGATCCGCTGGACGGCACCTCCAATTATGCGGCTGGCATTCCGTGGTTCGGCGTGCAGGTGGCGATTCTCGAACACTCTGTGCCTGTCATGAGTGCCATGTATTTGCCCGAGAGCGATGCCATGTATTTGGCCATCGCAAACGAGGGGACCTTTTTAAATGGAAAAGCCGTCCGGTGCACCACCGAATCCAGGATGGATCAGTTGTTGTTTGCATACGGCATGGATGCCTCGCGTAATGAAAAACGATCCAAAATAAACGTCGAGGTCATCCGCCTGCTCACCCAACACGCACGCAACGTCCGGAGTACGAATTGCCTTCTGGATTTCTGCTTTACAGTGGATGGCCGTCTGGGAGGAATGGTCAACTTTAACACCCACATCTGGGACATTGCACCCGCGTGGCTCGCCCTGCGGGAAGCCGGCGGATTGCTGACCGATCCCGAGGGACGGGAAATCGAGTTCGACCTCAGCCCCGACTGCATCCACCGCTCCTACGAAATCATCGGTGCAAAACGAGAATTCGTGCCTGTAATCGCACGTCTTATTGCTCTGGCCCGATCCGTCGGCTGATCACCGTTCAGTGACCTTCAAGGCGCGAAGATTCTTCGACGGCACGTAGTTCGCGGCGAACTCCCGACGGAACTCGGCAAAGGTGCCGTTGGCAATGTGCTTGCGAATATCCTCCATGAGGTGCAGATACATGTGGCAGTTGTGCACGCTAAGCATCCGCAACCCCAGAATTTCCTGCACATTAAACAAGTGGCGCAGGTATGCCCTTGAAAAGGTACGGCAGGCATAGCAGGTGCAGCCCGGCTCAATGGGGCCGTCATCCTCCTTGCAATAGGAGGCCTTGATGCTCACAGTGCCTTTCCGGGTGAACGCGGCCCCATTCCGGGCAATGCGTGTGGGCAACACGCAATCAAACATATCCACCCCTCGGGCCACCAATTCAACAATCTGGGCTGGCGTTCCCAGCCCCATGGCATAGCGCACATGATCGGCCGGCAAAAAAGGCTCTGTCATTTCCACCGCCTTCATCATTTCAGGCTCGGGCTCTCCCACACTGACTCCCCCGATCGCATAGCCATCAAAGCCGATCCGCACCAATTCCCGGGCGCAATGCTCCCGCATGGCCGCATTCATGGCCCCCTGAACAATCCCGAAGACCATCTGGCCCTCGGCGCGTGGCTGCATTTTGCATTGCTCCGCCCACCGGATGGTCCGTTCCACCGCCGCATGCAGGGCGCGTGGGTTGCAGTCGTGGGGAGGGCATTCATCGAGCACCATGGCAATATCTGATCCCAGCACCCGCTGCATTTCCATGGCCTCTTTGGGCCCCAAAAACAGTGCCGCTCCGTCCAAATGCGACCGAAACGCGACGCCATCCGGACGGATTTTCCGAATCCTGGCCAGGCTGAAAACCTGGTAGCCACCCGAATCCGTCAGTATGGGATGAGGCCAGCTCATGAAACGATGCAAGCCACCCATCTTTTTCATGATCTCCATGCCCGGCCGAATGCACAGGTGGTAGGTGTTGCTCAGGATGATCTGAGCCCCCACCTCCCGCAGTTCATTTGGCGCCATGGTTTTCACGGTAGCCTGTGTGCCGACAGGCATGAAAATAGGTGTCTCGATCACGCCCCGTGCCGTCTTCAGACGGCCCAGCCGCGCTTTGGTCTCCCGGTCTGTTTTGAGTAATTCGTACATCCGCTTCTCCATTTACGCATGAAACGGCCTGTTTGAGGAGCACTGTTTTTATCTCCTTTGTATTTCATTGCTCCCAATGCGTTTTTTCCTAGTATCTCACTCGCTTGAAGACTCGCAAAAATATCAAGACAGGCCTTGATCAAGGCCTGTTTTTGGGTGTGGAGGGTGGTGGCACACACACCACCGTCGTCATCATGAGACAGGATGGCACTGTCGAGAAACGCATCGATGCTCCCCCCGGCAACATCCGCCTGCTCTCAGATACCGAACTTTCTATTCTTCTTTCCTTTGTACAAGCCAAAACCCCAGCTCCCTCCGGAATTTGTCTGGCCATGGCCGGTGTGAGGACTCAGGCCGACGCGCGACGGGTGAAGGCTGCTGCAGCCCGCTGCTGGCCTGGTGTGCCCTGCCTTGTCACCAACGACCTCGAATCGGCCCTGGCAGCTGCCCCGATACCATCCCGGGCCATGCAATGGCCGCGTGTGCTGGTTTTGAGCGGTACGGGTTCCTGCTGCTATGGGCAGGACTCAGCGGGAAACATTGCCCGCAGCGGAGGATGGGGACATCTATTGGGTGATCGCGGTAGTGGATATTATATTGGCTATCAAGCACTTCGCACCGTCATTGAAAACTTTGATCACTCAGGCAAATGGCCACGATTGGGACAGGAATTCCTTCGTGCACTCCAATTCAATGAGCCGGAGGATTTGATCGCCTGGATCCAAAACGCTGGCAAGGAGTCTGTCGCCATGCTGGCGCGTGAGGTTTTTGTCTGTGCTCAAAGGGGTGATTCACTTTCAAAATCCATCCTTGCTGCAGCGAGGACAAACCTGACGAATGATGCTTTGGCCTGTGCTCGTAAATTGGCCGGAGCCGCAACACCAGTGGTATTCGTCCTGACCGGTGGCATCCTTCAACACCACCCCTCTTTTGCCCAACAAATAGGCCGAATGCTTCGACAAATGCGCCCGGGGTCATTGACCTTATATGCACCGTTGGAGGGAGCCCTGGGTGCCGCTTGCATGGCACGAAACCATTTCATGGGAACGGAGACATGCTCATGTGATACACCGCCATCATCCAGCACGCAGCCTGCTCTTTCCTTGAAACGCGATCTGGAGGCCCTGGCCCTGTCTCCCACGGAGCAACGCAATCCGCGTTCGCTTGCCTTGGACCGTCTAAAGCCTGTCGAGATTGTCGAACTCATGTTGTCTGAGGACGCACTTCTGCACCAAGCCCTTCTCAAGGAAAAGGTGCATATTGCCCAGGCCATGGATTTTATTGTCCGCGCCTTCAAACAAGGAGGACGCCTTTTTTATACCGGTGCAGGAACCAGCGGGCGATTGGGCGTATTGGATGCCAGCGAATGTCCTCCCACCTTCCGAACGCCACCGGAATGGGTTCAAGGCATCATGGCGGGCGGCCAGGCGGCCCTGTGGTCGGCAGTGGAGGGGGCAGAAGATGATTTCGCCGCAGGCGAACGGGCCATCGCATTCCGCAACATCACCTCCAAGGACGTCGTGGTGGGCATTGCGGCAAGCGGACGAACCCCCTTTATCTGGGGCTCCTTTGCTGAAGCGCGGCGGCGCAAAGCCCGCACTGTCCTTGTCGCCTGCAATCCCTTTCTGCAAATCAGGCGCGAGATCCGCCCCAACGTGGTCATCGCCCCCAACACCGGTCCTGAAATCCTTACGGGCTCCACCCGTCTTAAGGCTGGAACGGCCACCAAATTGATCCTCAACATATTGACCACAGGAGCCATGGTCCGCATGGGCAAAACCATCAGCAATCTCATGGTGGATTTGAATCCCTCCAATGTAAAACTGCGGGATCGTGCCATTCGAATCATCCGTGAATTGACCGGAGTTGATGCCGCCACCGCTCAATCGGCCCTGGAAAAGCACCATTGGGTTGTGAAGGATACCTGGCAGGCCTTGCGTCAATAACCCTCACAACATGAAACACCTATATCTCCTCCTGATGCTGGCTGGCAGTTGGCTGGGTCTCGCTGACGATCAACCCAAATCCTCCCCACGCCTCCATGCTTTTTACTATTCCTGGTATGGCAATCCCGGGACCGATGGCGCCTATCAAAATTGGAACCACCCGATTGCGGACAACTCCGGCCGCCGTCATTCAGGGGGAGAGGATATCGGAGCCAATTATTACCCCAGCTTGGGCTGTTACAGCTCCCACGATGCCACCACTATTGCCCGACACATGAGCTGGCTTAACCAGGCTGGAGTGGGAACCATATCCCTGACTTGGTGGGGTACCAACACCTTCACCGATCAGTCAGTCCCCCTGATCCTCGACCAGGCCCATAAACACCATATCGAAGTCAATTTCCATATCGAGCCATTCCCTGGCCGCACTGCTTCAACCACCCGGGATGCAATATGTTACATCATGGATAAATACGGGCAGCATCCAGCTTTTCAGCGTGTTCCAACGCACGGAAATCGTCCCCTCTTCTATATTTACGATTCCTATCTCGAAAAGGCCTCAAACTGGGCCAGGATTCTTTCACCTAATACCCCAACCACCATTCGCAACACCCCCTATGATTCCGTTGTCATCGGACTGTGGGTCAAGGAAAGCGATGGTCAGTCCCTTGTAGAAGGCCATTTCGATGGTTTCTATACCTATTTCGCCTCAGACGGATTCACGTATGGGTCTTCGACCAGGAACTGGCCTGTCCTGGCAAAATTTGCACAAGAGCATTCCATGTTATTCATCCCAAGCGCCGGCCCCGGCTATATCGATACTCGCATCAGGCCTTGGAACCAATCCACCACGAGGGATCGCGAGAAAGGCACGTATTATGATCGCATGTTCCAGGCTGCCATCACCTGTCGGCCTTCCATGATCAGCATCACCTCATTTAACGAGTGGCATGAAGGAACACAAATTGAGCCGGCCTCTCCCAAACAGAGTTCCGATTTTACTTACTTGGATTACGGATCACTTCCAGCCAGCTATTACCTGGATCGCACTGCGTTTTGGTTGAATCGGTGGTTGTCAGGGGCCCAATAGCCCACAGGGCGCCCCCTTTGGTGAGAACGCAAGAAATGTGAAGGCTTGGGCAACGTAAATCATTGTCAGAACGCAACCTTTCCTGCATAATATTGCTGTAATGAAGGAATCGACGAGGAGTTGTATTCTTTCATTTAACGCACCGGTTGGATCCGGGGGTGTTTTAGTGCGTTATGGCAGGACAACCAACAGTGTCACATGATAACGGTCCCGCATGGCATCACTCGCCACACACGAGTGGCGACCATGCGGACGCCTCTCGTTTTATTGGCATCGATGTGGGGGCTGAAACCATTAAAGTGGTTGAAGTCGTTAGACATGGGGATACCCTGCAATGGACTCGCCGACAAACGGCTGAACATGGCAAGGAGCCGGGCCGGGTACTGCTCGATTTGCTCCATTCCTGGAATTGGCCAACCATCACCAGCGCTGCTGTTACGGGTCGGCTCAGCCTCCAGATAGCCCTTCCTCAAGTGCCGGTCAAACAAGCGCAGGTGCGCGGCTATCATTTCCTTTTCGACAGCGTTCCGGGCACCCTGATCAGCATTGGCAGCCACGGATACTCCGTCCTTGAATTGCGCCCCAACGGCATTGAGGTGTTTCGGGAAAACAACCGCTGTTCTCAGGGGACAGGCAATTTTCTGCGCCAACTTATTGAGCGCTTTTCGCTGACGATTGAAGAAGCCAGCGAACTTTGCGCATCGGTCGAAAAGCCTGCGCCCCTATCGGGTCGTTGTCCGGTCATTCTCAAGACGGACATGACCCACCTTGCCAATAAAGGTGGCAACCGTGCCGAGATTCTGGCCGGTCTCTTTGATGCCATATGTGAAAACGTCATGGTCCTGGTCAAACCGGGGATCAGTCCCGACCGTGTCCTGTTAATCGGTGGTGTAAGTCAGTCACGCCGGGTTCAAAACGTTTTTCGGGATACATTAGCCCGGCAGGGCATGAACCTCGTGCCGCTCGAAGGTGATTCCGCATTATATTTTGAGGCCTTGGGAAGCGCCATCGTTGCCAGTCAATCGCCAGCACAGCCCCCACCGCTCAACCAGTTGCTGGCCCCTCCCCACAGCACCAAACTAGAAATACTGCCTCCCCTGAGCAGCGCCCGGTCCAAAGTGCGGCGCATCCCCCATCCGACTCCTCCCATATTGGATGGGCAGCCCAGAAGTTTGATCCTGGGAGTTGATATTGGCTCCACCGGTTCCAAGGCCGTGGCCCTCGACATTGGCACCCGTGAAATTGTCTGGGAGGGCTATCGCCAGACGAGCGGCACCCCCGTGGAGGCTTCCCAGGACCTGGTTCAGCGATTCCTTGCTGGTCCTGCCAGTCATTACCCCATTCTTGCCTTTGGCGTGACCGGGAGCGGGCGGGAGATTGTCGGCTCTCTCCTGACCTCATGCTACGGCAAAGACAGCGTCTTCATTTTGAATGAGATCGCTGCCCATGCCGAGGGGGCGCACCACTTCGACTCCCGGGTGGACACCATTTTTGAAATTGGCGGACAGGACGCCAAATACATACGTCTGACCGAAGGACGGGTCGTCGATTGCGCCATGAATGAAGCCTGCAGCGCGGGGACAGGTTCCTTCATTGAAGAACAGGGGCGCAAGTTTTCAGGCATCAAGGATGTCATTCAGTTGGGCGAGGCTGCACTGGCGGCCCCCGCTGGAGTATCCCTCGGACAGCACTGTTCGGTATTCATGGCTGAGGTCATCGACGAAGCGGTGGCCGCAGGCATGGAACAACACAACATCATCGCCGGGCTGTATCACAGCATCATTCAAAACTACCTCAACCGCGTAAAAGGCAGCCGATCAGTCGGCCAGGTGGTTTTCTGCCAGGGCATGCCCTTTTCCTCAGACGCCCTGGCCGCCGCAGTGGCCTCCCAGACAGGCAGTCAAATCATTGTCCCCCCCAATCCTGGCACGGTGGGTGCCCTGGGTATTGCGCTTCTTGCCCGTCGTGAGCTGGCTGTAGCCAATCTCAAACCAATCGAACCGGGCCGGTACCTGGCAGCGCGCATCCAGCAAAAGGATAATTTCATTTGCGGCGCCAATATCGGTTGTGGCGGAGCAGGCAACAAATGCCGCATTGATCGCCTTCATACGGTGGTGGATGGCCAGTCGCATCGTTTCACATGGGGCGGTGGCTGTTCCCTCTACGACAAAGGCACCCGGACGCGAAAGCTCCCAAACCTTGCCCCTGATCCATTTCGCGAACGGGATGAACTCATCAAAAACCTCATCGAGAGCATGCCTCCCCGTGGCGGTCGACCGCGGGTATCCATATCAGACGAATTCATGCTCAAGAGTCTGTTCCCGTTCTTCACCACCTTGTTTTATGAACTGGGTGTCGACCTGGATTTACACCTCAAGGCCAGCCAAAAAACCTTGAAGCAAGGGGTTCAGGAGGCGAACGTCCCCTTCTGCGCTCCCATGCAGCTTTTCCACGGTCTTGCAAGTCAGATGGCCAAAGCTGGAGCGGACTACATCTTCATGCCCATGGTCCGGGAAACTCCATGCGCCCCTGGACAGGATCTCTCCCGGACTTGTCCCATTGTTCAGGCTGCTCCTCAAATCGTTAAAAAGGACCTGTCCCCCTCCATACGTTCACAAATTCTGTCTCCTGTTTTCGATTGTGGGCATTCGGGTTACGCTGACCCTCAGTTCTTGTCGGCATGCCGTCAACTGGCATCGAGTGTCGGCGCCACCCCATCCTCAATCCAAACCGCCTTGGATAAGGCACGCCAGGCCCAATCGACGTTTGACCAGGCATGTCTTGACCTCGGACAGCGTGCGCTGGCCTTTTGCCAGGCCCATGGCATTGTGCCTGTGGTTGTCATGGGCCGTCCCTATACCATTTATAGCACCGTCCTAAACTCCAACGTACCCGCCATCCTGCGCGAACAAGGCGCCATCGGCATCCCGGTGGACTGCTATCCCGTCACGCAGGATGTTCCCGTCTTCCCCACGATGTACTGGGGATATGGACAATTGATCATGCGGGCGGCCCACCAGGTGCGCCGGGCAGGTGCGGTGTATGCGGTGTACTGCAGCAATTATTCCTGTGGCCCGGACAGTTTCTGCCTCCACTTTTTCAGCTACATCATGGCCGGAAAGCCCTTCGCCATCATCGAAACTGATGGCCATTCCGGCGATGCAGGCACCAAGACACGCATCGAGGCCTTCCTCCATTGCGTGGAACAGGACCGCAAATCATCCTCCACCCCACAAACACCGGCCCACTTCAATAGCGTTGAATTGTCCAAATTTAACCTGGCGAGCATCAGACAACAGAACGAGATCATGCTGATCCCCAGACTGGGCCCCGGCTCTGATGCCCTGGCCGCATGTCTCCATGGTTTGGGCATGGAGTGCGAGGTGCTTCCCACACCCGATCGCGAATGCGTGCGGTTGGGACGCCGTCACACCTCGGGCAAGGAATGTCTGCCCATGTGCACCACGTTGGGCAGCCTGCTCAAATTTCTTAACAGCCAGAAGGATGCCTCCAAACGGTACGCGTACCTCATGCCGCGAGCCTTGGGGCCCTGTCGGTTTGGCACCTATAACCTGCTCAATCAAATCACCCTGGAGCGCCTGGGCTTCAAGGATCGCATCCGGGTGTGGTCCCCGGTGGAATCAGGTTATTTCGATGATCTTCCCCCCAAGTTCTCCATCCTGTTGTTCGCAGGATGGGTGATCGCCGACCTCTATTCTCAAGCACTTTTTGACACACGACCATGTGAACGACAGCCTGGATTGGCCCAGACCATCTATGATAAACACATGGGCATCATGCTGCGCCACCTGGAGCATGAGACCGCTCGCGCTTCCTCACTCTTCAAGACTTTTGGAGAAATAGTGACGGACAAATTTTTCGGAATGACCCGACTGGCGGAGGAGGCAGCACGCGAATTCGCCGCCGCCCGCGTGGTGCGTTCCATGCCCACCATCCTGCTGGTCGGTGAGATCTACGTCCGATGCGAATCCTTCTCCAACGATTATATTGTGGAGAAGCTCGAGGCGCGGGGTTTCCGGGTGCGCAGGGCTCCCTTCAGTGAATTCATGGAATATGTGGATTATGTCAACATGTTCCTCCGCAACCCGCCCACGTGGCGCCAGCGCTTGAACAGTTGGATTCAGAATAAGATCCATGATGTTCCCTATGCTGCCATGGGACGCGTGCTGGGCTGGCCCCCTCACACTCCCATCAAGGAATCGGTCATGGCTGCGGCTGATTATGTGCGTCCTGAATTGCTGGGCGAAGCAGGCATCACTCTCGGCACCGCACTCCATGAATGGCGTGAAGGATTGATTGATGCCGTGGTGTCGGTGGGTCCTCTGGAATGCATGCCCAACAAGGTCGCCGAAGCTCAATTTTTCCACCTTGCTGAGAAAGAGAGGCTGCCAAGCCTCACCCTGTCGCTGAACGGAGATCCCCTGGAAACCCAGAACCTCGAAAACTTCGCCTTCGAGGTGCATACTCGCTTCAAGGAAAAACTCCAGAAGACGGGGGATGTATCCTCCACACTGACTTCCCCCCACTAACGATCCGTATCACGTAAACCTCAGCCCCTGTGAGGCCTGTTCCAGCCGTTATGCGCCGACTGCCCCTTGATCACCCTTTTCATCCTGCAGTTTCTTGAGATCTTCGGCGAGAAACTTGGCCACATCCTTGAACTTGGGGATGTTGTTGGGATTAAGGTTCATCAAGGTGCAATGCGCCTCAAGACTGGTCCTGGAAATCTCTTCGCGCGAGGCATTGGAAGTGGCAGCGTCTGAATAAGGAGCCGCCAGCCTCTCGCCCTGCTTAAAGGTGAAAAGATGCGCTATGCCCAGGTTGTCCAACAGATCGGCCACCCGTTGATTTGCATTGAGCAATTCAATATGGGGATTGCTTGTTTGCTCCGCTCCATCAGCCATCTTCAGGCTCAAGCCAGCCAGAACACCAACAAAAGTGCTGTCCATGACCACGCAATCGGTGACATCCATGACAAAACGCTGTAAACCACGTCCCCACAATTCGTTAACAATGGTTTTAAAATCAACACTCAGCGTAAAATTAGCCCGTCCGGCGATCTTGAAACAAACCGCCGAATCCGTCAGTGCCACCTGCAAACTTCCCGGTACCGTGCTCATCCTATATCTGACGCAAAAATATGGGCCCCCCGCCATCCACCGTCAAGGAAATGGCCGAATCTTTTTATTCACCATGGAACACGTTCAGCCTGTGCCAGAGACGGGAATTTGCACTCACCCACAAGCGCGGGCTGTCGTCCTTTCGACAGGCCCATGCGGGGCGCCAATCTCTTGACGGAACATCCTGGCCACCTCTGCCTGGAGCTATGATACAGGAACCCCTCGGCCACTTAATTAAGACTTGTCCTCTCGCTTCCATGGCCTAAATTGCCCTCCTCTGATGAAAAGGCATCTCGAGCGCATTTATGTGGGTGTCATGCTGGGGTTGGCATTGACTCTGGTCTGGTCGGTCTGGGCTTCGGCTCAGACCAACTCCGCTCCTCTGCCTTCATCAAACACGGTATCCGCGACTTCACAGATCAGTCACGCCATGGGCCTGCTGGAAAAACCCGAACCGATCCTTTTTGGACTTGATCACGTTCCCTGGTTCCAGCGGGATTTCCTGGGCAACCCGCTGTGGAAATACATCGGATTCGCCCTTTACATCTTCGGCGCATTCTACATTTCAAAACTGATCGATTGGATCGTGTGCAACTGGCTGAAGAAACTAACAGCCAAAACAGAGACTGATTTTGATGACCTTTTGCTGCAGCTGCTGCATGGCCCCCTCAAGGTGGTGGCGTTCGTGATTTTGCTGCACATTGGTCTTAATTTGTTCAACTGGCCAGTCTGGGTCAGCGAGTACCTCTCCAAGGGCCTCAAATTGGTGGTTGCATGCAGCTTGAGCTATGTCGCCCTTAAATTCATCGATCTGGTCGTGGGAATATGGCGGACACGGGCAGGCACCCAGGAAGGCGACAAGGCCCTTAACGAAATGCTCTACCCGGTCATCGCCAAGAGCATCAAAGCCTTTGTGCTGGTTGTTGCCGTTTTGCTCACCTCACAAAACCTGGGCCTGAACATCACCAGTGTCCTCGCCTCCCTCTCAATCGGAGGTCTCGCCCTGGGACTTGCCGCACAGGACACGGTGGCCAATATCTTCGGCGCAGTCGCGGTGTTCATGGATAAACCTTTCCGAATCGGGGATCGCATCCGGCTGGAAGGTGGCGTGGATGGTGTGGTGGAAAACATGGGCCTGCGCAGCACCCGCATCCGCAGTCTGGATGGGTTTCTGATCACGGTTCCCAATAAGACCATGGGCAACAGTACGATTACCAACATCACACTGCGGCCAACCATCAAGACCGAGATCGTCATCGGGTTGACTTATGACACCTCCGCGGAGCGGATCCGTCTGGCAACCCGCCTGTTGGATGATATCTACCGCACCCATCCGATGACTCATGACGTGCTCATCGGCTTCAACAAGTTCGCAGACTTTTCCCTCAATATCCAGGTGGTCCACTGGTGGAAAGGCACCGATTACAAGGCCTACCTGGAGGGTATGCAGGAATTGAACCTGGTCATCAAGGAGCGTTTTGACAAAGAACGCCTGGACTTTGCCTTCCCCACCCAGACGCTTTACCTGCGACAGGATGTCGCAGCAAAACCTGCCTGAGCACGAAACCGATTCCTGGCCGGGCCAAGGCAGCGAAAGCGGTTGGCAGGTCCCGGGTTTCGGGGCTTTGGGCTTGCATATCAGGTCTGTCGCTCATAGTCTTAATCCGTGCAAGCGGAACAGTTGATGCAATATCTGCCTGTGCTGATGCTGGCCATCATGGCAGCCGGCCTGTGCGCCTTCATGTTGATCGCATCCTCCCTGCTGGGTAAGCGGGGTGATCGCCCCGCGATCAAAGACACCCCCTATGAGTGCGGTGCGCTGCCTTTCGGTGAGTCGAACTCACGATATACCGTCAAGTTTTACACCGTGGCCATGCTCTTCATCCTGTTCGATATCGAGGTGGTCTTTTTGTATCCCTGGGCGGTCGTTTACAAAGACATGCTCAAGACCGATCCGCATTTGATCCTGGGGGCGATGCTCAGCTTTTTGACCGTGTTGCTGGTGGGGTACTTCTATGCTCTGAAAAAGGGGGCGCTCACCTGGAACAAACGCTAAACGCATCCGTTTTGAGAGCGGATGCGCGGCAATAATCCGACAATCATGGAGGTTTGAATTATGCATACAGCCATCAAATTTGGAACATCGGGCTGGCGTGGCTTGATTGCCCGCGATTTTACCTTTGACAATCTTCGTCTGGCGACCCAAGCCATCGCCCAATACCTGGTTGAGGAACGCAGCCATCCGGAGTCCCCACTCCACTCGCGCAAACCTGAAGTCATCATCGGCTATGACACTCGATTTCTGGGACGCGATTTTGCCATGGCTGCCGCCGAAGTTCTTGCCGCAAATGGCCTTACGCCATTGCTGTGCGAGCGGGACACGCCGACGCCAGTCATTGCCTACGCCATTCGGCTTCGCAAGTCCATCGGGGGCATCAATCTGACCGCCAGTCATAATCCCCCTCAGTATCAGGGACTTAAATTCTCCACCTATAATGGCGCGCCCGCACATCCCGAAGTCACCGCCCGCATTGAAGCCATCATTGCCCGTCTCCAAAATGAAGATTGGAGCATGAAGCCCTCTCCCGCCTTTACCTGTAAGTCCTTTGATCCTCAACCTGCCTACTTCAAGCGGATCAAGGAATTGATCGACTTTGGGATCATCCGGAAAGCGCATCTGAAGGTCGCCGTGGAATGCATGTATGGGACCGGACGCGATTATCTGGACACCCTGCTCAGTCAAAACGGTTGCCAGGTCACTGTCTTTCACAATGAACTGAACCCACTCTTTGGGGGGCACCACCCCGAACCCAGCGCCGAGGGCATGCGCGAGGTTCGCGAATTCATTCTCAAGGGCAAGGCACAGCTGGGATTGGGCATGGATGGAGATGCCGATCGTTTTGGCGTGGTCGACAAGGATGGCACCTGGCTCACCCCCAACCAGGTTCTCACCCTGGCCCTGTATCATCTCAAAAAGAATCGTGGCTGGACTGGCGCCGTTGTGCGGACCGTTCCCACAAGCCACCAGGTGGACGCCGTCGCCGCCCTGCTCGGGGTCCAGGTTCATGAAACGCCGGTGGGCTTCAAGTATATCGGCGCCCTGATGGAGTCAGAGCCGATCATTGTGGGCGGGGAGGAATCCGGAGGCCTGAGCGTCAAGGGCCATGTGCCTGAAAAGGATGGCATCCTGGCCTGCCTGCTGATGGCGGAATTGGTCGCGTTTGAGAAGAAATCGCTCGGCCGCATCCTGGCTGATTTGTCGAAAAAGATCGGCTCGTTTTACACCGACCGGATCAACATCGCCGTCCCAGCGGCAAAGAAGGAGGAGATCCTCACGCGCCTTGGCTCCGGGCTGACCAAGATTGGGCCATTCAAGGTGTCTCAATACATATCGACTGATGGGCATAAATTTGTCCTCGAAGATCAGGAATGGGTTGCCTTCAGAGCCAGCGGTACGGAGCCCCTCATCCGTTGTTATCTCGAGGCCAAATCGCCAGCGCATCTTGAGCGCCTGCGCAAGGCATGTCGGGCATTACTCAAGTAAGGTCGGTTTGACACGGCTCCAACAGGCGTCATGACTCCGCATTCCAAGGCTGTTTCCTGCGAGGATTTCGTCAAGCACCTTGCAGGCAAGCGCTTGCGGTTGACGTCCCAACGGGCCGCCATTGTGGAGACGGTGTTTCATACCAACACCCATTTCACAGCGGAGCAGCTTCTGTCCTGGGCCCGGGAGCGCGATAAATCGGTATCCCGAGCCACCGTGTATCGAACCCTCCCCCTGCTTGTGGAATGCGGTCTGGTGCGTGAATTGGATTTTGGGAGCGATCAGAAACTATACGACCCCAACTATGGGGCCCATCCCGATCACAACCACATCATTTGCGAGGATTGCGGCAAAATCTTCGAATTCGAAAGCCCGGGCATCGAGCAAATCGCCCGGCGCATCAGCGATAAAATGGGCTTCCTGTTGTGCTCCAAGCAGCTCCGTGTCACAGCCCATTGTGAAACATTGAAGCGCACCGGGGTCTGCCAGCACAAGAACGGATGAGTCAGTTCGGGGCCAGCCCCAACTGCTGCCTGAGGGTGGCTCTCACCTCGTCCTTGAACCGATCAATGCAGCCCATGACATGGGCTTCAATGTCAGCCGTATCGTCAGCCACCAGGGGAGTCAGGTCCATGGCAAAGATCAACGCGGTGGCGTCATCCACGCCGAAAGGTGCGATAAAGGTGGCATTGGCACGACGGCGCCCCAAAGTGGCCAGATCATACCGCTTCCCCCCCGTGATCTGTGTGTCAAACACCCCCGATAACGCGGCTGCCAGGTTTTCCCGGCGGCTGACATTTAACACGGCCTTTTCCCGGTCGGGCAGCCAGTCGAGATTCCTCCAAATTTCGCAGCCATAAACCTTCTCCGGTCGCTGATCGACTCGCAGGCGCCGCAGGGCATGAATCGCAGCCACCGCCACAGTCACATGGGCCGGGTGTTTATCGGCCAGATTATGGGTGTAAACCGTTCGGGGCATGCTGGCTGCAGCAATCTTGTAAATATCCCCTATAAGCGCCTCATTCCTGGGTGTCTTGATCACTGTGGCTGGATAGTCCAGTTGCGCCATGAATGAATACCCCCCCACGGTGGCGGCCTTGCGCTGCTCCACCCGGCGTGCCAGGCGCATTTCGTCATCGGTGTATGTCCCGTACAACCCCGATCTCGGGCTGCCAGCCCCGTTCAGACAGGTCACGGCCCCAAACCAGGCATCATCGCGTCCGAAACAGGCTTCAATCCCTTCGAACGCCATGAATTCAAGATCATCCGGATGAGCACCAATGCCGAGATGGGTCGTGCGGTGCAACGCCACGGCTGGTTCAGCACCATCCGGCACAAAAAAGTCAGCTTCACG
>CAZIDG010000063.1:23151-25188 GCA_964538065.1 uncultured Verrucomicrobiota bacterium | reverse complement strand
AGATCGATGATCGTTCTCCCTGCTCCCACAATGGATCCAAATGGGGACTTAACCGTTTATCCCTGGGGGCCTGGATGGGCGGGGTCCGGGGGCGGCGTGAGCAGGGCCTGGGCGCGTTTCCGGCCTTCCGCGATGTCCTCGGGGGTGATCCTGGACTCGATCTTGCGCTGGATGGCCAGGGCGTCTTCCCCACCGCGGCGGGCCGCCAGGAAGGCCCATTTGCAGGCCTCGGCGGGATCGATCGGAACGCCGCGCCCGAGGTAGCACATCATGGCCAGATTGGTCTGAGCCTTGATGTGGCCGCGCATGGCAGCCTCGTAAAACCATCCGGCGGCATGCTCGTCGTTGCGTTCGACACCGATGCCCTGGAAAAAGCGCTCCCCCATCTCGAACTGCGACTGGGCGTCGCCGGCCATGGCGCGGTCGTACTCCTTTTGGACGAGCCGCTGCTGATATTGGTTCAAGGCGCCGCGGGCGCGGCTGGTCTTTTCCTTCATGTCCTGAAACGAGCCCGCCGCCTGCTTCGCGTTGCGCGCCAGCCCCACCAGATTCCAGATCAGGCCCATGGCAAATCCCCCAGGGAACGCTCCGGGACTGCCGATCGTACCTCATACGATCTGAAACCCCGGCACCGTGTTGACTCACATGTCCTCATGACAACAGGAGAGCCTCGATCATTTTGCCGGGGATGCCAAGCCTCGAGAACGATCCTGTCGGAGGTGGGGGGAGCCCTGTCACGCGACATGCATGGGAAATTGGGTTTGGGATCGGGGCTGCGTGGATTTGAGAAGGCATGAGAGCAAACGATTTCAGGGATGGGCCAACGACCAGCCTGCATGATTATGCAGCGATCCGGATGGGATCAAATATACCTATGTCTCTATATTACAATATATTATGCATGGTTATTACCCTTTATTGGGAGGGATGGGACACGAACCCGGCCGAGGGGGTGCAAAGAAAATATCATTTTTGGGTTGCAATTGATATGAGAACGTTTACATAGAGAGACTCCGCAATGAGACGTTCGTCGAAAAACAGTGACCCTGTGCATTCTGGGCCCATCACCATCCGGGATGTGGCCACAGAGGCCGGGGTATCGACGGCTACGGTGTCCCGGGTACTGGCCGAATTTGGCGGTGTAACGGAGGACGCGCGGGCGCGTGTCCATCGTGCGATTGCCAAGCTGGATTATCACCCGAACCGCCTGGCACGCGGGCTGCGCCAGGGTCGCCGCAAGGTGATCGGCGTGATCATTCCCGACCTGCAGAATCCCTTTTTCACCGGAGTGGTCCATGGCGTGGAGGGGGCGTTGTACCTGGCCGGGTACACCCTGCTGCTGGCGCACTCGGATGGACAGGCCGAGCGGGAACAGGTGCAATTGGGGCTGTTGCGCGGCGAGGGGGTGGCTGGTCTCGTGTTCATGGCTGGCAACAATCCCGGGGCCAACTATGACGCCATTCGCAACTGGGACATTCCGGTCGTGGCGGTGGACCGTTCGCCGGGCGGACTGGAAGTGGACCTGGTGAGTTCAAACAATCGGGAGGGCATGCGGCAGGCCACAGCGCACTTGTTAAGCCTTGGTTACAAAGAGATTGCGCTTTTGAATGGACCGGCCAGCATCGACGTCTCGGAGGAACGCCTGGGGGGGTATCGCGATGCCCTGCGCAGTGCGGGGGTGCCGATTCAGGAGTCCCTGATCACCAACAGCGATTTCCGCCAGGAAGGCGGCCATGCGGCCATGAACCGTTTGTTGAACCTGGCCAAACCGCCCCGGGCAGTGGTCGTGGCCAACAACCTGATGACTCTGGGGGCGCTCCAGGCGATCCACGAACGGGGGATCCGCATTCCGGACGACATCGCCGTGGTGGGCTTCGACGACATGCCATGGGCGACCTCGCTGCGTCCGCCGTTAACGGCGGTGGCGCAATCGGCGGAGGAACTGGGGCGGGCGGCTGCGCAGCTTTTGCTGGAGCGGATCAAGGATCCCAAACGCCTTGTCCGGCAAGTGGTTTTACCGACGCATTTGAACGTGCG
>CAZIDG010000063.1:0-23051 GCA_964538065.1 uncultured Verrucomicrobiota bacterium | reverse complement strand
AGGATCCCAAACGCCTTGTCCGGCAAGTGGTTTTACCGACGCATTTGAACGTGCGGGCCTCGTGTGGGGCGCATGCCTCCACCCCGTCCGCAACGCTGTAAGAGACGCCCTGGCATGAAGGGCGGCTGGGGCATGACGCCGGGTCTGGCGTGAGGGGATAGGGTCCTGATGGGGCCGTGGGCGGTTCCGTTGGGGAAGATAATTTACAACATACTGGATTATAGCAAGATATGATGTACCAAACATTGAAAGAAGGGATTGAATCGCGCATGTAAACGATTACACCCTCATGCCCTGTCCCTAAGTCCGTTGGTGGGGGAACGGGGCATGGGATTCCGATTCAAACATGATCGTTCAAATATTTATCCATGAAGGGTTTGCCTAAATCACCAATCAACAACATCACACTATGAATACACACTGTCGGATCCCATGGTCAGCGTGTGCCGTCGCACTCGGCACATGGCTGAGTTGTGGAACGGCTCAGGCCGGTTCCACGTTGGACAATGGATTGCTCGGGCACTGGACTTTCGATGATCCTGCCAGCCTGGGCCAGGACTCGGCCTCGACCAACAACGGGGCGGTCCATGGGGGGGCTTACGCCTTTGCCAGCAGCCGGGTGGGCGCGGGCGCGCTGAGCCTCAACGGAGTGGATGGTTATGTGGAAGTGGCGGATAATGAAGGCATTCGGTTCACCGCAAGCCAGTCCTTCACGCTCTCGGCCTGGGTGTATCCCGCGAAGTTCCCCTACAGTTGGCGCGGTGTGGTGACCAAGAGCCGCAACCAGTCTCCGTGGTACGGTATCTGGATCAACGGGAACAACCAGTGGTTCTTCGGCGGGCCACAGAACCTGACAGGTTCGGACCTGCCCATGGATGGTAATGGTGAACTCGTGCGCAGTTGGTTCCATGTCACGGCGGTGCAGGATGGAGCCCAGGGCACAAGCACGTTCTATGTCGATGGCGTTCCGGTCGTCTCCGGGGCGTCGGCGGACGTCAATGGGGCCGGTCCGCTCTGGATCGGCGGGGCGGTGAGCGTGAGCGAGTATTTCAACGGCCTGATCGACGACGTGCGGCTCTACAACCGCGTGTTGACCGACGAGGAAATCGGGGAACTGGTCAACGTGGCGGTGCCCACGCCGACCCAGCCGCTGGCCCTGTTGGCGGAACCGCAGGATGTCTCGGTATTTCCCAACGATCAAGTGAACTTGAATGCGCAGGCCAACCACGATGGCCTGACCTACCAATGGTACAAGGACAACAGTCCTTTTGGTGACGCCGGCCAAACCGTGACAGGCGTGGCCACGCCTCCGAATCTGGGCTTGATGAGCCAGGCGGACAATGGCTCGAAGTATTACGTGGTGTTCACGGATCAGAACAACCAGTCGATCACCAGCCGGGTGGCGACGATCACCGTGGAGGCGGCGACGGGCATCAATGCCGGGCTGCTGGGACATTGGACATTTGACGATCCCACGAACCTGGGCAAGGACATGGCCTCGACCAACAACGCTGTGGCGATGGGCGGTGCATACTCCTTTGGCAGCAGCCGCGTGGGTGCAGGCGCCCTGAGCGTGGACGGCATCCAGGGGCATCTGGAGATCGCGGACACGCCCGAGATGCGTTTCGCGGCGAACCAGACCTTCACCCTGTCCGCCTGGGTTTACCCGGCGAACCTGCCCGGGAGCTGGAAGGGCATTGTGACCAAGAGCCGCAATCAAAGCCCGTGGTATGGAATCTGGATCAATGATCAAAACCAATGGGTCTTTGGTGAAAACCAGAACCTGGTGGGCCAGAACCTGCCGGTGGACGAGAACAACCAGCTCATCCCCCAGTGGCATCTCATCACGGTGATGCAGGATGGGAGCCAGGGCGCGAGCATGATCTATGTCGATGGCCTGTTGATGGCAGCGGGTCAATCGGCCAACGTCAACGGCAGCGGTCCCCTGTGGATCGGCGGCGCAGCCAGTGTGAGCGAATATTTCAACGGCCTGATCGATGACGTGCGGCTCTACAAGCGCGTGTTGACCGAGGCGGAAATCACAGAGCTCTACAATGCGGCCATGCCCTCGACACATCTGCCTGTGGCCATCCTGACGCAGCCGAAGGATGTGCGGACGATTCCGGGGCGGCCGGTGACCTTCACCGCCACGGCCAACCAGTTCAACCTGACCTACCAGTGGTACAAGGGGAACACACCCATTGGATCGCCCGTGGCGGCGGGCTTCGGCGCAGGCGTCGCGAGCGCGACCCTCACCATCGATGCCGCAACCCTGGCCGATGACGGCTCGACCTACCACGTGGTATTTACGGGTTCGAATGACTCGGTGACCAGCGAGGTGGTTCATCTGACGGTCAAGGAGGCCGTGGACGGCCTGGTCGCCCGTTACACGTTTGACGATCCGGCCAACCTCGGGGCGGACAGCGCCGTGGGTTTGAATCCGGGCACGCCGGTGGGCGGGGCCACGTTCAGCAGCGCCAGCCGCGTGGGAGCCGGGGCGCTGGAAGTCGATGGCGCCGGTGGCCATATCGCGGTGGCGGACGTCCCCTATCTGCGCTTTGCCGGCACGGACAGCTTCACGGTCAGCACCTGGTTCAAGGCGCAGCCCAAGACGAGCTGGGGTGGCATCGTGACCAAGGGCCGCAGCACCTCGCCCTGGTACGGCATCTGGCGTGATCCCGATGGCCCGCGCCTCTTCAGCGGCACAGCGGAGACCTGGCCGCCGACGGAGCCAGTGCTGCCGGATGGCGACTGGCATCACGCGGCGATCGTCCAGGATGGCGCCGCGGGCACCTATGCCCTGTACGTGGATGGCGTGAACCAGAACGTCCCCTTCGCGATACCGGCCACGACCGGCGCAGGCGATCTGTGGATCGGCGGCGCCGACAACGGTGAATACTTCCAGGGCTTGATCGACGATGTGCGCATTTACAACCGCGCCTTGTCCAGCAGCGAGGTCAACGCCCTCATGGTGGTGGCGCCCACGCCCACCCTCGCCATTAAAAACACCTCGGGCAGCCTGACGATCACGTTTACGGGCGCCCTTGAGGCGACGGATGCCCTGTCGGGCACATGGACCAATGTGACAGGGGCGACGAGCCCGCTTGTCATCACCAATCCCAAAGGCAACGCCTTCTACCGAGCCAAGCAGCAATAACTGGGAACCAAGCCTGGGATGAGGAGACCGGGCGGGCCGGGTGGTTCCGCCCGTCTCCCAACCTGAATCCATGGAACATGGGGCTGTATCGTGGCCCCATGTTCCCTCCATGCAGAACAGGAGTATCTTATGAGTATGAAAGCGAACAAATACAGGATGGCCGGCTTTACTCTGATCGAGCTGCTGGTCGTGATTGCGATCATCGCGATCCTGGCGGCGATGATGCTTCCTTCGCTGGCCAAGGCCAAGGAGCGGAGCAAGCGCGCCTCCTGCACGAGCAATCTCCACCAGATCGGCATCGCACTCCAGATCTACGCACAGGAGGATGGCAAGGACCGCCTGCCCGCCTTTGACGGCGTGGGCGGCTGGCTGTGGGACCTGCCCGCGCCCATGGTTACCAACCTGATCTCATGCGGCATGAAGCGGCACGTGTTGTACTGTCCCTCGGGCTCGGCCCAGGACAACGACACCCTGTGGCAATACTGGGTGGACACCTACAAATACTACGTCACGGGTTACGGCTGGCTGACCAAGCACGGCACCGTGCCGGACAATTTGATCCAGAGGAAACTTCAACTGCGGCTCACCAAGGTCACGGGCACCAACACCCTCAACGCCACAGACACGGAAGTGGTGGTGGACTCCGTGATCTCGAGCGGCAATCCGCCCAATTTCATCGCGGTCAAGGGCGGCTGGGTGAAGGACCACAAGACCAGCCACCTGGAGAAATCCCGGCCGGCAGGCGGCAACATCCTCTTTCTGGACAGCCACGTGGCATGGCGCAAATTTCAGAACATGAAGGTGCGAGACAACGTCGATGGCAACATCATGTTCTATTTTTAATCACATTTAACCCACCTCAGATACTCCCCCCATGAAGTCGATATTCGCCATGCTCGCCGTGGCCACCCTCACATTGTCGGCGGCGATCACGCCCGTGCCGGACCAAACCCCGTGCGCCATTCCTGATCGCCAGGATTTTGTCCAGCCAGACCACCTCCAACTCACCGGCTGGGCGGGCGGACGCATCACGGCGAGCGAGGCCAACCGACTTGCGAAAATCGACCCGGATCGTTTGCTCGAAGGCTATCGCAAGCGGCCCGGACGGCAGACCTGGGATGGCGAACATATCGGCAAATGGATGCACGCCGCGACGCTGGCCTGGGCCAACACCGGCGATCCCGCCTTGCGCCAGAAGCTCGATTATGTGGCTGTGGAACTCGTGAAGTGCCAGGAAAGCGACGGCTACCTGGGGACGTATCTGGAAAAGGATCGTTGGACCGAGTGGGACGTCTGGGCCCACAAATACAACCTGATCGGGCTCATCACCTACATGCGTTACACGGGGAACATGGAGCCCCTGCCCGCCTGCCGCCGCATGGGCGACCTGCTTTGCCGCACCTTCGGCGAGGGACCCGGCCAGAGGGACATCCTCAAGGCCGGCCATCACATGGGCATGGCGCCCACGAGCGTGCTCGAGCCGATGGTGCTGCTGCACCGCCTGACGGGCGAGCGGCGTTATCTCGAGTTTTGCCAGTACATTCTGCGCGCCTGGGAGCAGCCCAACGGCCCAAAGATCGTCTCCACCCTGCTCACGCAAAAACGCGTCGATAAGGTTGGCAACGGCAAGGCCTACGAGATGCTCTCCTGCATCAACGGCCTTCTGGAGTATTACCGCACCGTGGGAGGCGACCGAAAGGTCCTCGATGCCGCCCTCAACGCGTGGCAGGACATTGTGGACAAGCGGCTTTACATCACCGGCGCCGCCAGCTACGGCGAGCTGTTCCACGATGATTTTGATTTTCCGAACGTCGCCAACGTGGGCGAGACGTGCGTGACCGTGACCTGGCTCCAGTTCAACGCGCACCTGCTGCGGTTGACGGGCGAGGCGCGTTTTGCGGAGCAGTTGGAGCACGTGATCGTGAACCAGCTGTTCGGGGCGCAGAAGTGCGATGGCTCGGCCTGGGGATACTACGTCCAGATGGAGGGCAAAAAGCCGTACAGCAGCACGCTCGACGGCCATTGCTGCCTGTCCAGCGGCCCGCGCGGCGTGGCCCTCATCCCCACTTTCGCGGCGAGCACGGATGCCGATGGCGTGGTGGTGAATCTGTACGATGCGGGCAAGGCGGACCTGAAGCTGCGAAACGGCCGGGCGGTGGCGCTGACCGTGGAAACGATGTACCCGGCCGATGGCCATGTCCGAATCAACGTGGCCCCGGCCAGGAAGGGCGCCTTTGCGGTCAAGGTGCGCATACCCGCCTGGTGCAGCACCTGGTCCGCACAGGTGAACGGCAAACCGATGGCCGTGAAACCCGGTAAGGATGGCTATGCGGCCTTCCAACGCACCTGGCGGCCGGGAGACATGATCGATCTCAATTTCAAGTTCGAGCCGCGCGTGGTGGTGGGCGATCACCGGAACAGCGGCAAGGCGGCGGTCGAGTACGGGCCGTTCGTGTTGGCGGCGGATGAGGCGTTGCTGGAAAGCCTGGGCCAGAAGATCAACACCGTGACCCTGGCCGGGACGAACGTGGCCGACCTCAACGTCACGCCCGAACCTGCCCCCGCCAGTCTGAAGTCATGGCCCGGTGCACAGGTGTTCAGCGTGAACGCCGTGGTCCGCAGGGGCACCCCGACCCTCAAGGCGGGTTCGCCGGTGCGCATTCAACTCATTCCGTTTGCCGATGCCGGTGGATCGGGATCCAACTACCGCGTCTGGCTGCCGCTGACACAGGCCCAATCCCCGAGCCTGCTCGCCCTGGGCGCCGAGAACCGCTCCCGCCAGGGGAACGTGAGCGGGTCGATCAATGACGACGATCTCGATTCGTATGCCGTCACGTTCGACGGCCAGCCCGCGGCGGAGGATTGGTTTGAGGTCACAGTCGAGGACGCCATCCAGGTGGATCGTGTGGTGTTTGCGCATGGCAAGTCCTTCCACGATGGCGGCTGGTTCGACGCCACCGCGGGCAAGCCACGCGTCCAGGTGCAGACCGCCAAGGGCGGCCCTTGGGAGACGGCCGGCGTGCTCAGCGATTATCCAGCCACGACCGCCACGGCCCCGGCGAGATTGAACGGCGGCGAGCGGTTCACATGCCGGTTCACCGCGCCCAGGACCATCTTTGGCGTGCGCGTGATCGGCAAGCCCGCATCGGGCGACAACGCGAGTCAGGCCTTTTCCTCCTGCGCCGAATTGCAGGCGCTGAAGGCCGGGAATTAACGCTCCCGCAACGCGGCGTAAAAGGCGTCGAGATTCGCCAGGGGGACGTTCGGCGGGAGATCGCAGCCGGAGGAGAGGATGTGGTTGCGATGGGATGCCGTCCGGGCGATGAGCGCGCGTGTGGCCTCGGCCACCTCGTCGGGGGTCCGTGTGCAATACACCCCTGCGGGATCGAGGTTGCCGCAGACGGCGATGTCGCCCGGGATCTTCTCCAACGCGGCCGGCAGGTCCATGGGCGCGCCGAAGTGGTAGCTCTTCAAGCCGGTCTCAAGCAGGGCGGGCAGGTGCAGCAGCCGCGCGCCGCAGTTATGCAGGAGGATGCCGAATGAAGCATCGCAGGCCGCCTGGTCGATCTGCCGGATCCACGCGGAGGAATACCGGGCCATGCCCCGGGGCGAGAGAAGGCCCGCGGCGGGCTCGGCCATGATGATCCCATCGGCGCCCGCGTCGCGGAATGCGCGGGCGTAGGCGGTGAGGAACCGCGCGGCTTTTTCAAGAACTTGCTCCATGAGGCCGGGGTCGGTGACGGTCAGTTCCATGGCCTCGCTCATGCCCACCAGGCGGGCCGCCAGCGAAAAGGGGCCGATGCACCCGCCCAGGACCAGGTGCGGTCCCGGCATCGCACGAAGGGCACGCACGACCTCCAGGTGCACCGCCGTGCGTTTGTCCCCCGGCTGGGGCACGGACAGCGCCTGCGCCTGTTCCAGCGTGGTGACGAGCCGGCCCGTCACAGACGGGACTTCGTCCTCCGGCGCATACAGCGTGCAGCCAAACGCCTCGGCCTCGGCGCTCAGGTCCATGGCCGAGAGCGTGATCGCGTTTCCATACCGTTCCTTGAGGGCGACCTGGGCCTCGATCTGGGCCGGGGCATGTGTCACGAGGTCGCGCGCCCTGGCCCCTGTGAGCGCCAGACCGGGATACACCGCAATGGGCATGGCCAGTCTGGCGGGCGAGGTGAATACAAGGCGGTTGAAGGGATGCGTGGCATTCATGATGGGTGCAGCAGTGGTGGTCAATCGGGTCAAACAGGGCGGTCGGGGACTTCGTGGGACGTTTATTGAATTAACGGACTGGAGGCGTCCGGGGCACCGGCTTGTGGCCCATGCCCCGGAAAATCATCGTGCGGGAAGGAGCGTGTTAATGCACGAGTTTGCGCGCGAGGCCCACGGCCCCGGCGGCGGAATCGCTGTAGCCATCCGCGCCAACTTCATCGGCGAATCGCTGCGAGAGCGGCGCACCGCCGACCATCACCTTGACCTGCTCGCGCAGGCCGGCGGCCTTGAGGGCGTCGATGGTGCTTTTGATCGACGGCATGGTGGTGGTCAGGAGGGCGGACATGGCGACGATGTTCGCATTGCGTTCGCGCACGGCCGCCACGAACTGCTCGGGCGACACGTTCACGCCCAGGTCGATCACCTCGAACCCGCCGCCTTCGAGCATGGCGGCGACGAGGTTTTTGCCAATGTCATGCAGGTCGCCCTTGATGGTGCCGATGGCCACGCGGGCCTCGGGCTGCGCGCCGCGTGCCACGAGCAGGGGGCGGATCGGCTCCAGCGCAGCCTTCATGGCGCGGGCGGCCAGGAGCAGCTCGGGCACGAAATACTCGTTGCACTCGAAGCGGCGGCCCACCTCGTCCATGGCGGGCACCATGTATTCCTGGACGATCTTCAACGGGTCCGCGCCCTCGGCGAGGGCCTTGTCCACGGTTTCGCGCGCGGCGGTCCAGTCGCCGTTCAGCACGGCGTCATGCAATAGTTTGAGGTCTGTCATAAGCGTCGATGATAAAAGTGTTCAAGCCGGTCGTTGTTAAAAACTCAGGAGCAGTTGCCAGATGTACATGTTCCCAAAACCGTCCACCTGTTCCCAGATGCGCTGGACCATCGCCTTGTCACCGGTGATTTCCGGCAGCTCCTTCGCCTTGACCGCCCAGGGCAGACACGCGCCCGGCGCGATCTCCGGCGCGGGGCGTCCGGCCATGCCCGCGACCTGCTGGCGGCTGGCGACCGACGAGGCCAGGTCGCACGGCGGGGTGTCCTTGGGCGCGGCATACGTGCCCGCGCCATAGACGCCGTGCTCGCGGCAGACCTGGGTCATCGCCCTGACATTCTCGATGCTCGTGTCGTCCTGCATGATGGCCCCGGCGTCCATGATGTACCCGCCGTTGGCCGCCACCTCGCGGATCACCTTCAGGCAAAACTCGCGCACCTCCTCCGGCTTGCCGTAGCTGAGCATCATGTTCGGGATGCCGCCGCTCAGGGCGAACTTGTCATGCAGCTTGCGATGGGCCTCGAAGATGTCGTCCCGATCGCAATGGAAGACGATGCTGCGGTCGGGCAGGTCGCGGAAGCTCTCGAAGTGCGGCGCCCATTTGCCTTCGCCGTAAAAAAGGGTCTGGTGGCCGTGCTTCCAGAACTCCTCGATGCACGGCTTGAGCGTGGGCCAGTAATGCGACGCGTACTGGCGCGGGTTGATGAACGGCACGCAGCCCCGGTGCATCCAGAAGCCGATGGGCACCTGCCTGGCGGGATCCGCCGTGGTAAGGCCCACGTTGACCAGGTGGGGCATGAGCGCCTCGCACGCGGCGAGCACCTTTTTGGGCTGGGTCGCCATGTCCATCGTCAGGCCCAGGTAGCCGCGCAGCTTGTCCGCGATGATGTCAAAGGGCGCCTTGAAGATGCCCGAAATCGCGGAAGCCGTCCCGCACTCGGTGCGCATCCGGGCCACCTGGGGACCGAATGCATAGAAATAACTCAGCATGGCCATGGCGCTCTTGACCAGGGCGATGTTGTTCCGGTACGTGGCGGGCTGGCCGATTTTGGACACCTCGGTCGAGACGCGCGGGAGCCACACGTTGTAGAGGAAGCCCGTGGGGTCCTTGATCAACTCGTCGTATTCGTCGGCCTTCATGAACGCGTCCTCTTCGGACGGTTCCACATAATTAAACCCGCTCGTGTGGGGGATGCCGATGCCGGGGATCCCATAATACCGCAGGCCCGCCGCCTGCGTCAGACCCGTCCACACATAGACCATGTTGGCCACCGCGGCGTCCCACTGGAAATCCTTCGCCGTCTTGATGGCGGCCTCGAAGGCCTTGGAATAATCGTGCACGACCTCCTGGCAGGTGAAGCCCGCGTATCTGGCGGTGAATTCGGCCACAAAGGGCCGCAGGGGGATGGCATCCGGCTTCTCGTTCCGCATGGCGGTCACGTAGCGACTGAGCCGTTCCTGATAGAGTTGTTCGGTGTTCATGGGAATATATCCGCCATGATGCCTTGTTTTGGCCCAAAGACAAGCGCGCTTCGCGCCTCCCGTGGGGCCGCCTGCAAAACAGTGTTCAGGCGATGACCCTACGCCGGACGGGGAGGGCGCGCTTGCACAGGCGCGCTTTTCCTGTGTATTATTTCCGCATGAATCACGAGCGATTCCAGGAGCGGTTTCTGAGCCGGATTGGCGACCTCCGCCCCTTTCAGCAACTGCTGGACCTGTTGCCCGATGTGGCCTTTTTCATGAAGGACCGCCAGGGACGCTTTGTCATGCACAACCGGCGCACGCGCGAATACTGCCGCGCGGTCTCGGAGGCCGGGATCCTGGGCCGGACCGACTTCGATTTCTTCCCGCGCGATCGCGCCGCCTCGTACGTGGCGGGCGACCGCCAGGTGATGGAGACCGGCGATCCGATCATCAATGCCATCGGCCCCGCCCCCGAGGAGGCGGGCTCGGACCGGCTGATCATCTACTCCAAGGTGCCGGTGCGCGACCGGCGCGGACGGATCATCGGCGTGGCGGGCATCCACCGCGAGATCGAGGGATTGCACGCGCCGCCGGGCAAATTCGGCCGGCTCTCCCGGGCGGTGCGGATGATGCACGAGCGTTTTGCCGAGCCGCTGTCCTCGCCAAAGCTGGCCGCCGTGGCCGGATTGTCCCGCAGCCAGTTCGACCGCCTCTTTCTGCGCCTCTTTGGCGCCACGCCGCACGAATACCTCCTGCATGTGCGTGTGGAGGCGGCCTGCCGCCTCCTGGCCGGGACCGACCGCAAATGCACCGACATCGCCCTGGACACCGGCTTCTATGACCACAGCCATTTCTCGCGCCTCTTCCAGCGCATCATGGGCGAGAGCCCCCAGACCTACCGCCAGCGCCACACCCCGCCCTCCAATGCAGGGTCCCAGGCCATCCGCGGCGAGCACACGGCGCGCGTGGTGTAACAGGCTTCGCGGTCTGGAGCGCGTCCAGACAATCGCTCCATGCCCAGGGCAGGTTGGGGCTGTTCCAATCTTGACTCATGGGCGTGGGGATTCCATTGTGGGGACGTGCGAAAAATGCTGATATTTCTACTGGCGCTCGCGGCCTTCTGCCTCCCCGCCGGGGCAGCCGAACCCGAGAAATCCGTCATCCGCATCACCACGTTCAGCCAGCAACCGGCCTGGGACTCGCCGTGGCGCTTCGATAGTGTGCGCAAGTCCTCCGGCTCGGGCTTTGTGATCCAGGGCAGGCGGATCATGACCAATGCGCATGTGGTGAGCTGGGCACGCCAGGTGCTGGTCTATCGCTACCAGGATCCGCGCCCCTACCCCGCGCGGGTGGCGTTCATCGGCCATGATTGCGATCTGGCCCTGCTGGAGGTGGAGGACGCCCGGTTTTTCGAGGGCCTGGAACCGCTTGACGTCGGCGAGCTGCCCAAGGTGCGTTCCACGGTGGTGACCTACGGCTACCCGGCCGGGGGCGAGCAGATCTCCTACACGCGCGGCGTGGTCTCGCGCATCGAGGTGCAGAATTACGTGCATGCCGGAAACCGCTCCTACCTGGCGGTGCAGACCGATGCCGCGATCAATCCCGGCAACAGCGGCGGTCCCGTGATCCAGGACGACAAGGTGGCGGGCGTTTCATTCCAGGGCATTGGCGGCCTGGAAAATGCGGGATTTTTCATCCCGCCCCCCATCATCGAGCATTTCCTCAAGGACGTGAGCAACGGGAAGTATGAAGGTTTCCCCGTGGCGGGCGTGCGCATCACACAACTTCAGAATCCCGCCTATCGCGCCTTTCTCAAGCTGCCCGACAACGACCTGGGCGCGCGGATCGACACGGTGATGCCCGCGACGCCCGCGGGCAGCCTCCTGCGCGAGGATGACGTGTTGCTGCAGGTGGGGCCCTATGCGGTGGGCAGCGATTCCTCGATCCTGTATCAGGGCAATCGCGTCCATGCCAGCGCGGCCTTCCATGAGGCCCAGGCGGGCGAGGCGCTGCCGGTGAAAATCTGGCGCGATGGCGCCGAAACCACGGTGTCCCTGCCCATGCGCGCGGTGACCGACGACCGCCTGGAGGGCAACCAGTACACCCTGCCCCGCTATTATGTCTTCGGCGGGCTGGTGTTCACCGCCCTGAGCCGGGATTACCTGCGCACGCTGGGCGCCTCCTTCCCCGAGGACGGCGGCCAGGAATTCTTCTATGAGCTTTATTATCGCCGCCAGGAGGCGCCTTCCACCTGGCGTCCCGAGCCCGTGGTGCTCGCCACCGTGCTCGCCCATCCCGCCAACGCCAACTTCGGCGTGCGCGGCCGCGCCCTGGTGGACAAAATCAATGGGGTGCGGATCGAGAAGCTCGAGGACGTGATCCGCGCCCTGGAGAAACCCGAGGGCACCTTTGACACCTTCGAGTTTGTGGCGGGCAAACAATTCGAATGCCTGGCTCACGAGGAAATCCGCCAGGCCAACGAGAACATTCTTAAAACCTACGGCCTCACGGCCGATCGCCGCCTATGACAACATCGATCTGGATGCGTTTTCGGCCGTTTCGTTCCGCCCCGCCTGCGCGTGCGACCGCACGCCAGGGAGGTCTGCTGGCTATGGCGTGCACGCTGCTCCTGGGCGCAAGCGCCATCGCTTCCACCGCCTTCTGGGACCGTTCGCTCGTCTCGGTGGAGATCTCCCGCAAGCATTACGATTATCTCCAGCCCTGGGCGCCCCGGATCGAAACGGTCCAAAAAAGCGCCGTGGTGGCGGGTCCCCACCAGGTGGTGACCACCGCGGAGTACCTGAACAGCGCCACGCTCATCCGGCTCCAGAAGGGCGGGCGCGGCAAATGGTACGATGCCCGGGTGGATTGGATCGATTACCACGCCAACCTGGCCCTGCTCACCACCGCGGACACCAATTTCTGGGCGGGACTGGAAGCCGCGTTTGTGGCCGACCGCCTGCCCGAGGAGGGATCGGTCCAGATCATGCGCTGGCGCTCGGGCAACCGGGAGATCCGCAAAGGCGAGATGAGCCGGGTCTCCGTCAAGCGTGGCAAGCTGACCTTCCTGGAGCTGCTGCACTTCTCGCTCGATTCGGACATCGACGGCGCCGGGTGGTCCGAACCCGTGGTCATGGACAAGATGCTCTATGGTTTGACCGATTCCCAGGAAGGCAAAACGATCGCGGTGGTGCCTGGCCCGTTCATCCGGATGGTTCTGGAAGGGCTCCAGAAGCGCAACTATCGCGGCCTGGGATTCTTCGACTTTGTGTGGCAACCCACTGAAAATCCCGCCACCCTCTCCTACCTCAAGCTGCCGGGCGAACCCCGGGGCGTGGTCGTGTCGGACTTCATTACAGGCCAGGGTACCAATGCCCTGCTGCGTCCTCGCGATGTGATCCTGCAGATCGGGGCCTTTCCCATCGCCAACGATGGCAATTACAAGGATCCCCAATTCGAAAATCTCTCGCTTGAATACCTCGCCACACGTTTCAAATGGGCTGGAGATGAAGTCCTTCTGAAAATCTGGCGCGATGGCCAGTCCAAGGACATCGTCTATCCCCTGCCCAAGGCCGATTACTCGGTGGAACTGGTCCCCAAGGAGGAGAGCGAGCGTCCCCCGGAATACCTGATCGTGGGCGGTCTGGTGTTCGAGCCGTTGACCCGGGCCTACCTGGAGAATTGGGGTCCGGAATGGCGTCGCAAGGCCCCGTTCCGCCTCACGTACTATGACCAGGAACGTCCCACGCCGACCTATCCGACGCGCGTGCTGCTCTCGCTTGTGCTTCCCGACCCGTATAATCTTGGCTACCAGGATTATCGGTTCATGGTCGTCAACAAGGTCAATGGCCAGCCCGTGGCCCGCCTGCAACAGGTGCTTGATGCCTTGAGCAAGGATCAGAACGGCTTCCACACCATTGAGTTCGGTGCTGGTGAGCTGGTGCATAAAGTCGTGCTCTCCGCCGAGGACCTCCCAGGCGCCACCCAAAGGGTCCTTCAACGGTATGGAATTGAAAAGGATCGCGTGATTTCCGCACCCTGACCGCAGCACACGATTAAGCACAATTCCGGGTTAAGTACTCGCCGATAATAGCCGATATTATAGAGTGCGCGAGTGCATCGACCCAACCCACAGGACGTGGGGCCGGGACGCAGTACTGGCTCAAACTGATTGGTGAGGAAGGCTTTGCGGTTATGTTTTTTTGGCGAAAGAAGAAGAAGAACAAGTTCAACCTCCCTTACGTTGAACCTGAAGAGAAGCAGCCCAGAGTGTCTCTCTACCATCAAGAGTTTAACATCTACGCCGAAAAATTCGCTCATTCCAAGGAAGAGGACGGCAAGCTCAAGAACTACATCGTCTATTACCGCGATCGGGATTATGCTGATGAACAGGGCGATCCATTGATCACGGTCATTCAGGCCTACTCCCAGGCTGAGGCGGAACTGGCCGCAAGCCATTTCGACAAAAACATCGGGGGGATTATCGCCGTCGATGCCAATATCGAGGTGGACTTTCCCAGCAACAATTCGGCATTTGCCTGGCCCAAGCAGAGAAACGGCGAGGAGAAGCCCAAGGATGGCCTGGAAATCCTTCGGCGGCGGCGTTCCTCAGGCGACTGAGTTGAGACGGGTTCGAGCGAATCTCGCGTAAATTATTCGTCACCAGAGAGATGACTTTCCATAAAAGGGAGGTTTTCCTGTGGAGTGTGCCTGAGTTCTTCTGGCCGCCGCCCCTATCCCGTCCAGCTTCACCGACTCGTCACGCACGCAGAAACCGGCTCGCATAGCCGGGTTTGGCCATGAGTTCGGACAGTGTGCCCCGACCCACCACATGGCCCTGATCCATCACCACAATCTCTTTGGCCAGACGGCATAAGGCAGGACGATGGGTGACCATGATCACCGTGCGGTGGCTCATGAGGGTGGACAGTCCGTCCATGATCAATTGCTCATTCTCCGTATCGAGGGAGCTGGTGGGTTCATCCAGCAGGAGGATGGGGGCGTTTTTGAGAAAGGCCCGGGCCAGGCTGATCCGCTGCATCTCCCCCGTGCTCAACCGGGCGGCTCCTTCACCAATGACCGTTTCATAGTGATGAGGGAGTCTTTTGATAAACTCGTCTGCATGGGCAGCCTGGGCGGCAGCTTCGATTTCGTCGAAGCGGGCACCGGGACGGCCAAAGCTGATGTTTTCAAGAATCGTACCCGGCAGGAGGATGGGTTCCTGCATGACCAGGGCCATCTGACGACGCAAATCCTTTATAACAAGATGTTTAATGTCATCGCCTTCCAGGGTGATCCGGCCCTTCTCGGGATCGAAGAATCGGGGAAACAGATGCAGCAGGGTGGTCTTGCCAGCACCGCTGGGCCCGATGATCGCGACCGATTCCCCCGCCTGGATCTGCAGGTTGATCCCCTCCAGCGCCCATCGCTCCGGCTGGTAACTGTAACTGACGTTATGTAATTCGATATTCCCCCGGGCGACCAACGGCTGGGTCGAGGATGGTGAATTCGCCTTATGTCCCTCGCTGACAGAGACTTTCACAGATGGGCCCATGACAGGCCGGGCATGGGGCAGTTCGGCAACCTCCGCCGGGGTATCGAGGATCTCAAAGACGCGCTGGATGCCCGCCGAGGCGTCGGCGATGGTTTGACCGACGTGTGCCAACTGATTGAGGGGTTCGTAAAACTGGCCCAGGTAGGCAATGAACACGAGCAACTCGCCAACCGTCAACCTCCCGGCTGCAACTTCATTGGCCCCAACCCACAACGTTAAAGCCGTGCCAGCTGCCAGCAACACCGCCACAGCAGCCAGATAAAAGAGCTCACCTGCGTGCTGAGTCTGGCGCAGGCTCAGGGCCCTGGCGACATGGGCTGCAAAGGTCTTTTCCGCTTCGGCCTCGCGAGTGTAGCTCTGGATGAGCGGGAGGGCGGCCATGCTTTGTTGCACCTGGGTTGTGACTTTCCCATCGGCTTCATGCGCGGCGAGGCACCGGCGTTTCATGGCCCCTCCCAAAAGCTGGATGGCCATGAACAAAAAAGGCACGGTCACCAGGGCCGTGTAAGTGAGCGGAGGGTTGACCCGGAACATCACAATCACCATCAAAATCATGGACAGGGAGGATGCCAGAAGCGTGAACAAGCCATGCTGGTAGAGGGTGTGCACGGAATGGGTGTCCCAGGAGGCGCGGTAGATGACATCGCCCTGGCTTGTGCCCTGGTGGAAACGCAGGGAGAGGCGCTGGAGCCAGTGAAACATCTCGATGCGCACGCGGGCCAGGCCGCGCAACCCGGATTGAATCAGGCAATACTGATAGGCGCATCCCAGCAGGGCCTGGGTGGCATGGATTCCAAAAAGTCCCAAGGCCAGCGCGCCAATCCATGTTGGGAGCTGCCAGACATGCGTATACTCACTGAGCCAGGAAGGGATGGGCCGGTTTCCCAGGACGTGATCCACCAGCAACGCCAGGGGCCAGGGCTTGAGCAGTCCCGCGCCCAGACTCAGCAATAGCAATACAAACGCCAGGGCAACCCGCCCGGCGTCCGCCTTGTAATATCGAAGTCCGCGTAGAAATGGATTCATGGGCCGACCTGACTTCCAATCTCCTTAATGCCGTCCGGGAGGGCAACAGAAATCTGGCCCCCAGCCAACCCTCGCATGGGCAGGGCCTTCAGCGGCGATCCTCATTGGCGTTGAAGGTATTTGGCGAATTGGTCTGCCATGACCAGGATGCAGGCCAAGGCGCCAAGAGCCCAAAAGAAAATGGCCACCCAGAAGTTCGCCGGATGGGTTCGCCTGTCAATATCACCGGACACCGCGCGATGCCACGTTTTGCCCGTACGCACGCCCCGATGGAGGTTCCAAATACAAAATAGAAACCCGGCCAGGCAATACACCATGCACGGAAATCGATCCGAGGGTCCCAGGAGGATTGGCTTATGTTGAAACAGGCCCGAGACCAGCAAGGGGAAACCCTTGATCATGAAGGCCGTCACAGGACTCTCCGGGCGTTGACAGGGGCGTTTTCCAACCGGGTCAGCTTGTCGCAAAGATCACCGACCAGGCCATCAATGACGGACTGAGGCAATTCACCCTCAATCATCACTCGCACCGAATAGGATTCCCTGACATACCGGACGACCACGCCCTGGACTCGAATGCGGGTCACCTGGCATTCCTCCTCGACCCGGGGCAGCGCTTCGTGCGCCAGGGCGGGCTGATGGAGTGTTTTGAACAGATCGAGATCAGGCTGGATGCCCAGTTCGCGGGTCAAGGCCTCCATGTGTTCATTATATTCCTTGTCCCAGTGGAAGCTTTGCAGCCAGACAGCGTGCTCCATCTCGAAGAGATTGTTGGGCTGGCGATCGTTTCGCGCGATTTCCCAGGCCTGCCAATGGCGGTCGGTCAGGCGTTCCCAGCGCCAATCCTCCAGGCGCAACCGCCAATCGTTGATGTTTTCCACGAAGGAGGCGTCCTTCTCACCTGAATCCAAGAGCCCGCGCCGAATGAGGATGGATGTCCCGTCCGGCTCCAGGGAGGCCTCGTGCTTGTGAATCCATCCGGGAGGTGTCCCCACCGTCTGGATCGATGACACGGTGAAGGTTTTGAGATCAAGGATATGGACGGGTGTGGTCGCTGGTTTGCGCTGCTCATGATACCCGAGACATCCGATGATGACGATGCGGTTGCCGGAGAGGGTGGCCGTATGGAAATCCGTGGGGGGAAAGCTGGCCCTGGGATAGCCATAAATGTCGAGCGCACCATTGGGATGCTGCACCACGATATCGTTGTATATGTAAAAATCGGGATCGTAGAAATCCTCATGCTCACCGGCGATGAACACCGTCTGACCTCCGGGCAACTGGGTTGCCGTTTGCCCCAGGCGGTCGAAACACCACCCCGGACCTGCCTCCATGGCTGACGGGCCATGGTGTTTTTGAGCGGCCACGTAGGCATTGACCCTGGAGCGAACCAGCCACTCCCAGACCGGATTGTTCATGCGTTCCGGATTGGTGCTGCCCACGCGCGGCGAGCGCCATTCCCGAAACAGGTCGGGCGTGACTGCGGGATCCAGGGGAAAATCCCAGGGATCGATCTCAGGCACAAAAGGTACTTCATTCATATTTACCGGGCCTTTATCATCCATATTGCACGGCATTGAACAGGAGTCGGGCCCAACGGACAGCGGCATGACCCCAGGGCTCCTTTCAGTGTCTTTTATCTTGTCGAAGATGCCGGAGAAATTCAAGCAAACATCCTGATGAACGCACCACCCGCCGCGCAAGCATGTTCAGGAGGCCCTCAAGCGCCTTGGTTCATTACAGATACTCAATGCACAATAACGTTTCAGCCGCTCCACCCTGGGTGAAGGGATGGATTGGATGATGCGGAACATGGTCCAGGCGCGCAGTCGGTGAAACGTTGCTTCCCGTCCGGAGCGAGCATTTCCAACTGCCCGGTTTGTTCGGACACTTCAACGCAGCCTTCGGCCACGAGCTTCGATTTCAAATCGTTCCAGTATTTCAGGAGTATACGGCGGTCACTTCCCGTCCAACATGGAGGCAAGCAACCCTTCATGACCTGAAAGGAGCGTGTGCTTTTTATGAATATGCCAAGGCTCAAATACCCGTCGATCCTGCTGGGACTGGGCACGCTGGTGGTGGGTGTGGGCATCGTGACGGCTGTGGAGACAGGCTGGGCGGCTTCGTTGGATGGAAAGGAGGCCCCCGAAAAATCGGTGGCCCAGTTGGAACAGAAGGTCAAGCAGCTCGAAACCCGTGTCACCCAACTCCAGAAGCAATGCACCGATCTGGAAATGCGCCTGAAAGCGATCCAGGCTATGCCGGGTCCTCTGCCTCAACCCGTGCCGCCAGGTTCCAAGCCATTCAAATTCAACGGTTCAACCTGGTTCTATGTGCCCTGCGAGGCCACGAATCCCTTGCCCGGCCCATAAAGCCATGGAGAGGGTCAGGCCTTATTTGGACATCGTGGGAGCGCCGGCAAACCAACTGGAATCAATGATCTTCCCCAGGAGGTAGTACTTCATGTCGTTGTACCAGAGGACGCACTTGCCATCGACCATGGTCGTGCTGGTGTAGAAGGAGTTGCCCTTGGGGCGATCGATAAAGAGTTTCGGCTCGGCGAACCAGATGGGCTGTTTGGCCCCGGCCTGGAACGTGCCGGCGATCAGGTAGAGGGGGCCTCGATTCTGCCAGGCGTTCTTCTCATTGAAATCGAACGTGTTATGAACGAACGCAAAATAGTGTCCGCTGGCCGCCTCGTTGCCTTTCCAATCGTACATCGGGCAGGGTGAGATCGGGTGCAGGTAGGGTTGGCCGCCGTCCTTGTCCAGGAGGGGCTGCGGCTGGGTCCAGGTTACCCCATCATCCGCACTCTGGGTCCAATACGGATGCCCCGCCCCGGTGCGCATCAAGGCAAACAAACGGCCATTGGGCAGCTTGACGATTGAGGCTTCCTCGCAGGTGCTTCCAAATTTGGATTCCACGCTCAGGACCTTGTCGTTGCTCATGAACCAGCTTATCCGGATGTCCTTCACCTCCGGATTGTCATCGATGTTCTCAAACTGGAGGAACTCGACAGAGCTTCGATAGCGTTTCTGCGGGCCGACCTTTGCATGCCGGGTCATTCCCACGAGGTATTTTCCACCCTTGCCCAGGCGGAGCGGGCGCTGCCAGTTGACCCAATCCGGCGGCATGGTGGGGTCGTCCTTGTCGGTATCCATCAAGGGCATGGGGACCTGCTGAGGATCGGACCACGTTTTCCCGTCGTCATTGGAATAACGGCCGAACATGTAGCCGCAATGCTGCTGGTTCAAGCCGGTCTTGCCCTGGATCTGCTGGTTGTAAAGCAGGTAGATGCGCCCGGAACGGCTGACCATCGGCTGCTGCCAGGAGGCGATGGGACGGGGATTCAATCTGCATTCCGATCCCGCCAGGACGACCGGGTAAGACCATGTCAAACCCTTGTCCTCGCTGTGCGAGAAGGCGATGTGCTGGTCCTTGTTTCCCTCCTTGCTGGCCTGAGTCCAGGTGGCGAACAGGCGGCCATCCGGTTTATCGAAGACCTGAAAGTGGTCGTTATACGTATCGCCGCGCTGGTCCAACTCCGCCCGGGGCGCAAACACCACGTAATCCGGTTTGGAAACCAGCATGTCGGTCACATACTTGGGATGGCTTTCCCGGAACGATTCGACCACGGCCCTGGCATGCGAGCTCTGGGCATCCACCTCCTGCGCGCCAGCCCAAACCACCACGCCAACAACAACCCAGGGGATCAGATTCATCAAGGATCAGGGAACCATTGCGCACCCCGGGGTGTCAAGCCCGGGAGGCCTGCGGTGAAGCCCCAGCACAAGGAGAGCCCATGATGGGGCAAATGGCTGTGGATGGACAAAAAATGTGGGCGGAACTGCAGCCGTGTCCGCCCAATTTCCTCACTTTTACGTGCCGTCGCACTGGCTCCGGCAACCTGCGTCTGGAGTTACTCAGCTTGGAGGAGCAGGTCGTACCTTCACTCATCCCAAACCCCAGTTGGCTGCACTACAAATATACCACCGAACACCCGCAGCGTCAAAATGGGCATAAGTAAATATCTTATGATAAACAATTTACATTCAGCGGATAATACCAAGCACCAAAATAACTCTCACGGCAAAATCTTCATGCCGTGTGCAAGTACAAGATTACCAGTAACTATTGCGAACAAAGCCATTTAGGTTTACGGTCTCGTTTCCATGGGACGCTACCGTAAAAAAGATGATGAATGGATCTGGTTGGTGGCCCGTTTGGGAGGCGCCATATTGTTTCTTAGCCTCCTTTCTCCAGACGTGCGGAATTTTCTTGTTGCCATCGCGTTTATTTCGAAATGCGTTCTGGCCATTGGCATCGTGCTTTTGCTCGGCTTTGTTTTCTATCGATTATACAGATCCTCCCATGTGGAGGGCGTCTCCTTGAAGTCTCAATCATTGCCAGGCACCAGTTCAACCGTGCTGGCTACGAACACTCCAGGAAGCCAACATCCTCCTGTTAAACATGATGCACCGTCCACAACCCCGGAAATACTTCAACAACTACGGTCCATCGATTGGTTCCAGTTCGAGATGTTGGTCGGCTTATTATATCGCAAACAGGGTTACACGGTAACGCGCCGTGGTGGTGCCAGGCCTGATGGAGGCATTGACCTTGTGGTTGAAAAGGATGGGCAACGTTCAGCCATCCAGTGCAAGCAGTGGAAAACATGGAATGTCGGCGTCAAGGCCGTGCGAGAATTTCTTGGTGCACTGACTGATGCTGGCATCCAAAAAGGGATTTTCATCACCCTATGTGGTTATACTGGAGAAGCGAAACAATTGGCCGAAAAACACGGTATCGAGATTCTTAATGAAGATCGATTGGCCCGTTTACTTGATACTCACGATGCAAGGTTCGATCCAGAATTGCTTGTCATCCTGCATGATACACGAAAACTGTGTCCGAAGTGTGAATCTCAAATGATATTGCGAACGGCAGGCAAAGGCTCTGGGAGGGGCAAGCAATTCTGGGGATGCTCCAATTATCCGCGCTGCCGATACACGATGAACGTCGAGTGATTGTGTGCTGCCGTCTACAATCTTAAATCATTCTTATGGAAGCGCTTTTGCATGGGCAAGGACGGATGTTTTGCGAGGTTTTCGAAAAAGCTTGCCTGTGGCTTTCGCTCTATAGTAGAAAATGCGCGTGCTGGCGTATGGCAGCACGGTTTGAAGCCCACCGGGATCGACCTCCTTCCTTTCTTGGAGGCCCGTGGGATTGAGAATCGTGTTGTTTATTGTCATTATGCCCTGGCCATCCTGTTGAAGGTCCGTGAAAATGGGCTACAATAAGGGTGCCACGGTGGGGATTCGCAGGAAGCCTTGCCGCAAGCGTGGCAGAATACGTTCAACACAAAACGGTTGCCTCGGTAGCTCAATTGGCAGAGCAGTTGACTCTTAATCAATTGGTTTCCGGTTCAAGTCCGGACCGGGGCACCACTTCATTAATTCCACTGGCAGTTTTCATCCCTCACACGAAGCGCCTTTTTCGTCGGGCAGACAAGGTGTGATGCCCTGCGTCAACCTCCACAGGACGGGCGACGGTTGCCCGCGTTGCCCAATGAACTGATTGATTGCATTGTAGGCATAGCCCACGGAGACCCCGCTGGTCGAAGCCGAACTGAGGTTGGTCTGATTCCCGCAGGCATCGTAGCCGTAATACAATGTCCCCACAGGCGTAGCATGGGTGGTCACCCTGTTGCGGGCATCGTAAATCCAGCCATGCGAACCGCTGGCATCCAGCCGGCTGGTCAACAGCCCAACCGCCGAATACCCATTTGTGAACAAGGGCGTGGTGCCCGCATATCTGCCCAGCAACCGAGAACAGCATGGAAAATCCGGCAGCCACTCGTACGCGACCATTCTTTGCATTACTCGGCACATAGTCGCGACAAATCAATCAAGCATCAGCAGGAGATGCTTTTGACCAACGTCGGTTTCTGGATCGAAACCAAGTTCGTCGGCTTGCTCCTCATGCCATGCAAATACTCGGGCTCTAGCTTCCAGGTCAGATGGCAAAGTGATCACGAGCCTCCCCGTGTTCTCCTCCCCATCCGGATACCGGTCAATTTTCACCGCTGTCACCTTGTTCGCGCCGAGGCGGTAAATATCTTTGGCAAACTCGATGGATGCCTCTCGTGTGGGCAGTTCTCCCAATGTCCGCGTGCTCGAACCTTCCTGAAGCCATTCCAACACCTCCCGGCTTCCTGGCTCGGCCAGCAATTCTTCAGCCAGGGAGTTTTCTTCCGATGACTCATGGTGAAATGGACTCCGATCTTTCGGTTTTGTCCGTCCACTCGCGTTGCCCTCGGGCTCATCTTCATATCTGGGCAGGGACGGATCCTTCTTGCACGCTTCGTAATACTTCTTTTTTGAGATCTTCTGATTTCGAATATAATAGGTCTCGCCTGCCAGCGTCCCGCCCTCGAAATAAGCAGTCTGTCGGCCTGTCCATTGTCCATTTATCATTTGTGTTTCCCCCCCTAATTGGCCGTTTTGAAACCACATCTTCTGAATTCCAGTCCCATTTCTAATCTCATAGGTTCCAAGAAGTTCACCTTTGTCGTTCCAGAACTTTGCAATCCCTTCCACGACGTTGTTCCTGACCGGGATTTCAGATGCGAGAACTCCATTCGGGTGCCAGTGCCGTGTGACTCCATTTACTTGCCCGCCCACGTACGTGATCTCGCCCTCAAGTTTACCGTTCGGATAATATGTCTTCTCAGTTCCGTCCCGAGGCAACTTCATAAGGCACCTCCTAGTACAAGGATGCTTGCTATTCCGAAATGCTGCTGAAATCTTGCACCGTCTGGTCAATGACAATTATTCTTCACACTCAGTGACAATTAGAATTCACCTTTTT
>CAZIDG010000062.1:19118-25660 GCA_964538065.1 uncultured Verrucomicrobiota bacterium | reverse complement strand
ACAGGGGGAGAGTTGGCTTCAAGCACTGTCACCGAAACGACCTGTGTGGCACTTAAAGGGGGAAATCCGTTGTCCGTTGCGACGATGGCGATGGAATAGACTCCTGGCCCCTGATCCTCCGATGGTGTCCACATCATGATTCCCGTGGACGTGTCGAGTTGCACGCCTTCCGGGGCGGAGATGAGTGAATAAGTCAGAGTGTTGGTGGGGATGTCAGAATCCCAAGCCTGGTTTGTAAGGACCCATGTGGACCGTTCATTAATAAAGAAATCCGGCAGTGGCATCCATTTCGGAGGTGAGTTTGTTTCTCTGACTGTAATCGTGAATGACTGCGTCACACTCAAGGAGGGGATGCCATTATCGGTGGCGGCAAGGTCGATTCGATAGATGCCAGGACCTTGTGCTTCGGTGGGAGTCCAGACAAGGACACCGGTTGTTGGATCGAGTTGAACACCTCCGGGAGCAGAGACAATGGAGAGGGTCAGGGCATTTGGCGGAATATCCGCATCCGAAACCTGATTGGTGTACACAAAGGTTGTTCCTTCATCGATCGAGACATCCTCCGAGACACGGAGGCTTGGGGGTGAATTGGCCTCCAGAACGGTCACGGTAAAAGATTGGGTGGAACTCAGAGGGGGCAATCCGTTGTCGGTCAGTGCGATGGAAATGGAAAAGACACCCGGGCCCTGGGATTCAGACGGTGTCCAGGTGAGAATGCCGGAGGTGGGATCGAGATGAACACCTGCAGGGGCGGAAACGAGAGAAAAGGTCATGCTATTACCGGGCACATCGGTGTCGGATGCCAGGTTGGTGAGCGTGAGCGTGGAGGATTCAAGGACCGAAACATTGGTGGGGGTGGATAATGTCGGTCTCGAATTGACTTCCTCTACGAAAATCTCCAACAAGCCCGTGGAACTGAGCGTTGGAAACAAGGCATCGGTGACTCTATAGGAAATGGAGTAACTCTGCGGGCCTTGGGATTCGCTGGGTGTCCAGCGCAGGAGCCCATTTGTGGTATCCAACGTTACTCCATCGGGTGCACTCAGCAAAGAAAACCGGACTCCGAGGACAGGTGGGTTGACAACGGATAGAGTTGTTTCAAATGGGACCATCTCCGGGGTGAACATGGGACCGGGTGTGGCCATGACTGGCGGGTTGTTTGTGACGGCCAGGACCTCCACCTGGAACGGCATAACGGAGTACAAGTTCGTATCCTGCCGGTTGGCCACCCGGACAGTAATTGTCTGAAGACCTGGGCCGGTGTCAGGGGGGACAGGCCATTCAACAACACCGTTGGAGGAAATGACTGCCTGTGGCGGGGCGCCTGGCTCCAGGCTGTAAAGAAGCACATCCTTGGGATACGGGGCGTAATCGGCGGGGATCATCGTTGTATAGGTGGCGCCCGGAGCCACCCATTGATTGGAAAGTGCGGCGACACTGGGGTGAGGGGGTGTCACGATCTGAAACACTTGAAATTCAGGGGTGGTCACAGGGGAGGCATTGGTCCAACCCACGGCTTGTGTCACGTTGGACACACCCATATCAAGGGACAACGTTTGCCCCTCATAGATGGCATCGATCAGTGGAACGGCCATGTTCTGGGCGTTAAATACCTGGTAATGCTGTCCGGGCGTGAGGATGCCCGCTGGGTCCCAGACCACAGAGGGAAGGAGTTGCCAGTTGAAAACGGCCACCCAGGCGCGACCGGGTTCAAAAAGGTTGGTCCGAACCACGATATGATTTTCGGCAGGTCGAACCTCGGAAACTGGCGTATGTTGATCAAGGCCCGTGATGCCCTGCCATTCTTCATAGGCATATCCCACGCTCTGATCGGTCACCAGGCAAAACGCCCAGGCATTGGTTCCGGTCTGATAGTAGCGATTAAAATCCCAGTCCAAGGACACCACGTCCATGGGCACAATGGTTTGGTCCAATTCAATCACGGTGCCGGCCGAGATCACCGTGTTGTTGGTCCAAAGGATTCCGGTCCAATCGGAAATCCGCACAAACTCTGCAAAGTAATTGTCCGACGCGGTCAGATCCCAGCTTGCCACCCCCACGGCGCCCAACTGGATGGTGCCGGATTTGCCTGGAAGCTGATAGGATACATTGCCTGTGACGGTGATGCCGCGGGCAGGTGTTCCGCCGCCCATGGTGATGTTGTTGGCGGTGGTTTCGGCAAGAATGCCGTTGTCGAACAGGATATTGCCCGAGACATCAATGTTATTAAGAAAGGCCTCGGAGGTGCCATAGGCCTGGATGCCGTTGCCGAACTGGTTGAACACGAGATTATCGCGAATGATTTTGCGACCTGTTTGGTTTTGAAGATAGATGCCATGCCCATGGCCGCGGTCGGGCCCCTTCCAGCCATTATTGTAAATGAGGCCGCCGTAAACCTCGGCATCCGGTGCCTCTGACCACAGGGCAAAGCCATCGCCTACCACATCGTGCACGACCATGTTGATGAAACGCATGTTGGGCGCGCGCATGATGATGGCATCGCGGATGGGGAAGTTGGTCGGAGAAGAACCTGGATCATCAGCCCAGCGTGCCGAGGGGGTCTGGCATACTTCCAATCCCCAAAAGGTGACCCATCCGCCCTCGTCCTGAGAAATGGAACCCACAACAACACATCGTCCTCCGGGGAGGGTGCGGACGGTTATTGGTTTTGATTCATTACCCTTGAGGGCACATTCAAAGAGGCCGACATACTCGCCAGACCGAAGCCAGACCACATCGCCAGGCGCCACGGTATTGGTGGCCATCAAGGCGGTATTCAGGTTCCATGGCCGGGCCCAGGATCCATCGCCCTCTGACGTTCCTTCGACGGCCACGAACCAATTGCCGGCCACGACCAGAGGCGCGGCAGCCACCAGAATGAACAGACCCACCCACCCCCATGAGCAACGTCCGTTTTTCACAACAGTCTCCTGTCCGTGAGGGTTGGCTCGTTGTATATCTGCAGCCAGCCCACGCATTCACATTCCTGAAATCCATGCCGGCATCATTGGCGCTCAACCTCCTGCCCCGGTGAATGGCACCAACGTGACTTGCTCCCCCTTGAGGTCGGAACATTCCGAAAGGCCTTATGATGTACCGCAGCCTTGTCGCAATTATATTGCGATTAACATTCACCAGGTTTGCCATTTCGACCAATGAAAAATCAGAAGAAAAATGGTGGTCCACCTGTGAGATGGTAAGGACAAAACGCCCTATGACGTTACCGGGATAAACGAGTGACCATGCTCAAACCATTGAAGCGGCGAGATGTCGGATTACTCCAGGTAACACAAGGCCTTTTGGCCCAACGAGTCCACGTTCAAATACAGCGCTGGGGCACCTTGAGGATAGCCGGAGTCAATGACCTTGATCGCACTCGTCCAATCCTCCATGTCGGGCAGTAGTTCCTGGAGGCGGTTGGGGGCATTTTGGAGGTACTCCGTGTTCAACAGGTGGCCTTCCTTATCCGGGGCAATGGCCATGTAAAGCATGTCCATTTCCACAAGGTCGTTGAAAAAATGGGTGCCGAGGGACACGTCCGGGATCAGTCCTTGATGCATCAAGGCCAGCTCACAAATGACGGAGACGGTGTTGATTTCGGCAAAGGTCACCGGCACACCCAGGGAGGGCATGGACGTGCCCCAACGGCCCGGACCGATGAGCATGACGGTTCCATGCTTTTCTTCCGTGTCCAAATGATTCAGGCGGCCAATGATGCGAGCGATGGAATAACGGTGTCCCTCTCCCAGTTGAGAATAAACCTCCGGGACGACGTAGATGAGACGATCAATGCGCGTGCTCAGACTATGGCCGACAATGGGGCCTCTGGAGGAGATCAACGTGCGTTCAAGAGGCATGTTTTCAGGATACTTGCTGCGGCTGCCTTCACCCCGGATCTTCACCTGGAACGGACGGCATTGGAGGAGGTTGATGCGGTAACTGCCATCGGGGAAGAAATTGGTGGTGAATTCGATATCCACCGGGTTGAGATACGCCTCTTCCAGGACGGCCAGCAACTCCCTCATGTCGTTGGCAAAAGGCGTGTTGCCAAGCAATTGTTCAAAGGTCAGCACCCATGGGAAAAAAGGCGGACGACCCAGGGCGCGCATCTGCTGGATCGCATCCTCATCGCGCGTGGCAAAGGTCTCCAGGAGGTGCTCGGGTATGTTTTTACCGATGGCTTCAAAGGGGCGGGTATCGAGACAGTTGTTCTGCAAATCGAGCAGGTCCACGCCACGCTGGGCATATTGGCGGATGCTTTCCACCTTGGTGTCGAGGCGCTTCTGAGGGGTGTTCAGGGCAACAAGGCGGGTGTAGTCATCCTCCGTGCGGTCCACGGCCCGGGTGCCCAGGCCAAAGACCAAACGCAGGAAACCAGCACGGGGATCAATATCCTCATGCCAGACAAAAGGATTGAAGGAGAAGCCCACACCGGCCAGGTGGGGGAAGAACAGGGGGCCGTACATCTCGCCTGAGACACGCTGCACGAGCAAGGCCATCTGCTCGTCATGGTCGAGCAAGCCATGGTGACGGCGGTACTCCAGGCCTTCCCGGCGCATGGTGCTGGCGTAAATGACCCGCACGGCGTTGGTAAAGGCGTCCAATCGCTGCTGGGGCGAGCCCTGGTTGGCACAAAACACGCTTTCATATTTGCCCGAAAAGGCATTCCCGTAATTGTCTTCCAGGAGACTGCTGGAGCGGACAATGATGGGGGATTGGCCGAAGTATTCGAGCATTTCGGCAAACTGATCCCGGATGTAGCCGGGGAACTCTCCCTGGAGGATGCGCTGGCGCGCACTCTCAGATCGCTCAAGGTAAAGATTGAAGTCCTTGTTTCTGCGGCGCAGCCACCAGCAGCCATTCTGCACGAGGTAATTGTAGAAAACGTCTGATCCGATGAAGAACGAATCGTGACTTTCGAGCAACTCATCCCAGCGGGGCGCGTGTTTTCTCAGGATGGCCCTTGCCAGGAGCATGCCCAGGCTTTTGCCGCCGATAAGCCCGGTGCCAATCATACGCTTCATGACGCCGATCAAGTCTTCGAGCGTAAAGTATTGCTCCGCAAGCCGGACGAATCGGGCGTCGCGGGTGACCATCATTTTCAGCAGTTTTTGGAACACCAGGTCCACCGCCTCGCTGGAACAGGTGCCTCGAGTCCAGGCCTCAAGCGTTTCCTGGGCCTGGCGGAAGGTGCGGATCCAGAGTCCGGGCCTATGGATGGTAAACTCGGTCCAGGGCTGCGGCGCCGATCCCAGAATGTCGGTGATGGTGGCACTGTTGGTGACTGGTTTGAAATCAATCCCATCCCAGATGTGGAGCATGTAGAGGGTGGGGGAATTGCGTTCGAACACTTTGAGCGGATGGATGTAAACGTGGTTTTTTTGCCGAAATACTTCGATCACCACCTGGGCGGTGTTGTTGATGGGTTCGGTGGCGTGAAAGGAATGCCGTCCCTTGAGCAGGGCGAAATAGGCGAGTGTTTCCAACTGGTACAGGTACGGACAGGTGATCATGAAGAAGTTGCCCAACATGCGATCACTGAACCAGTCGGCGGCCAGATCGGACAGGCAATCGAATACATAAAACGCCCCAACACCCGCCTGCTCAATGACATCGAGGATGCTGGTGAGAAACTTCTCAAAGCCGTCGTCCGGGCGCAATTCATGCACCTCGGCGCCGGATTCGGGTCCCAGGAGCGCTTCATGGCGGGCAAACCGGAAATAGATCAGCTTGCGCTGCCGACGTTGGGCTTCGGCGCAAAGGGGGCCCAGAATGGGTTTGTAATCATCAATGGAATCGACTTCCCAGACGACGTTGTCGCCAGCCCAGATGCCCTGGAGCATGCGGTCCAGACCGGGGAGGCCGCTGCTTAATTCGGTGATTTTGGGATGCATGATGATGTTCTCGGATGGGGTGGAAATGGCTCAAGCATGAAAAGGGAGGACCACGCCAGTCGAAGCGATGAAGCCCGACTGGTCGGAGCACGCCTTGTGGACAAGAGGCAATCCACGGGGTTCATTACGGGGAAGGAAAGCAAAAAGGCGGGTGCAGTGCACGCCAATAATTTGTCATAAGGAAGTCTTATTGCGCGCGGTTCGAAAGTGAGCGCCGGTTAAGATAAGCATATCTTATATGTATGCCGGGCTGTGTTAGCCAACATTGAATCGTGAATTATCGGCATAATTTTCTAGACACCATCAACCGGCAGGATTAGGGGTTTTTATATCCATAGGCTTGTTGCCTTAGCGAATACCGCCCGGTGTCCCGGCCGCGGCAGCGCCACCTCCGGTGGCGTGGCAGGAGTCACAACGCAACAGGTCACAGAGGCCGGGAATCATGGGGCATAATATGCGTGGTGGCCTGAACCGCCGCTACGCAGTGTAGGAGTTGAAAAATATGGGTCTTATCCAAGACACCCTGGAGATCGTGCGCAAACGGAACCCGAATGAACCCGAGTTTCTGCAAGCCGTGACGGAAGTGCTGGGCTCGATTGAGCCCGCGATCGAACGCAACAAGAAGTTTCGCGACAGCAAGGTGCTCGA
>CAZIDG010000062.1:0-19018 GCA_964538065.1 uncultured Verrucomicrobiota bacterium | reverse complement strand
CGATTGAGCCCGCGATCGAACGCAACAAGAAGTTTCGCGACAGCAAGGTGCTCGAACGCATTGTGGAACCCGAGCGGCAGATCATCTTCCGCGTGCCCTGGCAGGATGACAAGGGCCAGGTGCAGGTGAACCGGGGTTTCCGCATTCAATTCAACAGCGCCATTGGGCCGTACAAAGGCGGCATTCGTTTCCATCCGACCGTCTGTCTGAGCATTTTGAAATTCTTGGGCTTTGAGCAGGTGTTCAAGAACTCCCTGACCACGCTGCCCATGGGTGGCGCCAAGGGTGGTTCGGATTTCGATCCCAAGGGCAAGTCCGACGCCGAAGTGATGCGCTTTTGCCAGTCGTTCATGACCGAACTGCAGCGCCACATTGGCGCGGACACCGATGTGCCTGCGGGCGACATCGGCGTGGGCGGTCGCGAAATCGGTTATCTGTTTGGCCAGTACAAGCGCCTGCGCAACGAATTCACGGGCGTGCTGACGGGCAAGGGGCTCAACTGGGGTGGATCGCTGATCCGTCCTGAAGCGACCGGTTACGGCTGCGTTTATTTCGCCCAGGAAATGCTCAAGACCCGCGGCGAATCGCTCGAAGGCAAGGTCTGCACCGTGTCGGGCTCCGGCAACGTGGCCCAGTACACCGTGGAGAAGCTCAACCAGCTCGGCGCCAAGGTGGTGACCCTCTCGGATTCCGAAGGCTTCATCTATGACAAGGATGGCATCAATGAAGAGAAGCTGTCCTGGGTCATGGAGCTCAAGAATATCCGTCGTGGTCGCATCAAGGAATATGCGAAGATGTTCAAGGCCGAATACCATGAAGGCAAGCGGCCCTGGGGCATCAAGTGCGATTGCGCGTTCCCGAGCGCCACGCAGAACGAAGTCAGCGGCGAGAACGCTCGCACGCTGCTCGACAACGGTTGCTATCTCGTGGCCGAAGGCGCGAACATGCCGACCGAGCCCGCGGGCATCGACCAGTTCCTGAGCAAGAAGATCCTGTACGGTCCCGGCAAGGCGGCCAACGCGGGTGGTGTTGCGACTTCCGGTCTCGAAATGAGCCAGAACTCGATGCGCCTGGCTTGGACGCGCGAAGAAGTGGACGCCAAGCTCCACACCATCATGAAGACCATTCACAAGAATGCCTACGAAACCTCGATCGAATACGGGATCAAGGGCAACTATGTGGCTGGTGCGAACATCGCCGGCTTCTCGAAGGTGGCCAATGCCATGATCGATCAAGGCTTGGTGTAACACCCATTCTCCTTGCTCTCCGCAAGCGCCGTGTGGACCGGGCTTGCGGAGAGATTTCAAGGGCCGCGTTCAACACGCGGCCCTTTTCGTCTCCTCATTTTCACAATATGCCGGCCCGCCGCCTCAAGGGATGCGCCACACCCAGTCGCCTTCCTTTTGGGTGATTTCACCGGTTTTCGTGGTGCCCGGTTTGCCCTGATCATCCACCGCATTCCAGCCGATCGAATACAGGGTGTAGCCGTGGTCATGATCCCGGCGATATTTATAGGGTTGCCGGGTGATGAGATCGAGGGGGACGGGGCCTCCCGCGCTGGTTTCAAGGCCTTGCAGGCTTTCGGGGTATTGGCCCTTGGCCAGGTGATGTTTCTCAAGGGCGAAGGCGATGCGCAGGAAGTTCACCGTGGTTTGGGCATAGGCTGCCTTCTGGAGACAATTGGCCAGGGCTGGCAGCATCATGCTTTGAAATACACGATGTTCAAGGATGGCCTTGAATGAGACTCCCCCGATGCTTTGTTCGACCTGGCCCACATCGTTGAGCATGGTTTGGAAGGCCTTCAGGCCGTCGTCACCAGCAGCAGCACCCGTCTTGTGAGTGGTGTCCAGCCAAGCCCGCATGGGGCTGACCAGACGTTCAAAGCCACGGCCGTAATTGGCCTTCTCCATAAGAAACCAGCCGGAGGGCATGAAATACAGGCCGGCGGGGGGAATGTCCAGTCCGGCGTCTCTCCAGGCGGAATCGGAGTGGGGCAAGTGGCTCACTTGATCGGCCAGGCGGATGCCCATGGCCATTTCGCCCAGGAGCGCCTGGTAGCCTTCCTCCGTAAGATGGGTCTTTTCAAGGCCACGATCCAGTTGATCCAGTTGAGCGGCGGACCACTGGTGTGCCGCGAGGCCCTCCCATACGACCTGGTTGCCTATTTGTTGAATGGCGGCCCTGACCAGATAGGAAATAAGGATGGGTTCATTGCCGATGGTATCGCGCAGGTAGAAGATAAGAAGCACATCGTCGAAGGCAGCCTTGGGATCGCCCAGCTCGAGCTCTGCACTGGCCCGCCAGGCCAGTCGCTGGGCCAGGCCCTTGATCTTGGCCAGATGGGGTAGAAGAATTGCGCACACGATGTCATTCTCGTAATAGATATTAAAACGGCAGTACGGCTTGGAACTGGCGTTGCGCACTTCCTCGGCGAGGGGATCGAAGGATTCCTTCAGAATGTCGCGCACCAGTTGGGCGGCCTGGTGGGAGTCCTTCAGGGCCGGGCCAGCCTCAGGATGCGTCCCGCCTTTGACCCCATAGCGTTCCTGAAGTGACTGTGGAATGGGAGGGAAGGGGCGTTCCTCGGACGTTTTGGGGTGGGGAGCACGCGGCTCGATCATTTTCAAAAAATCCGTTCTTACCCCTTTGGGCCAAAGGCCCATCTTTCCCGAGATTTCATAGCCCATGGCGCGTGCCAGTTCGTACGAGGCTTCGGAACGTTGCTGGCTCAGATTGATGGCATTGGTGTCGCGCCATTTCTGGGTGCCGGGCACGAAGTCGAAATACGGCTTGAAAAACGGGATATTCGCGAAGTTTTGGTCATCGGGCACGGGACGGGGAATATACGACTCATAATCGGTGGGAATGCCCTTGGCTTTCATGCTGGCCAGGAAGGCGTCCCACTGGTGCTGGCCACGGAACCGTTCCACCGTGAGGAAGAGCAACAACAGCGTGACGAGGGCGATGACACAAAAGAAAAGCCGCCCAAGGATCCGTGGGGTAAACAACCAGCGAATGAACCGGACGAGCGGGCTTCGCTGGGTGATGGGTTCGTTTTGAGGAGTGGGTTGAGTCATGATGTGAGGTGGTCATGAGGCAGTCTGTCCGCCACAGGGAGCGACCCGACTGCCTCGGTTTATACTAAGTATTGGAAAGAGTTGAAACCAACTGGCTGCGCGGCGAGGGGCGAGTGTTGGACGCGGAGGCATTGGCTTCCTGAACAGGTGCCAGAAGTTCGCGATAAATCTGGCGCTGTTGCGCCAGGGCGGTGCGAACCTCCGGAGGCTGTGGATTCATGGTGATCCGGGGCGCATCGGTTCGATGTCCCATGGAGTTCAAGGAAAGCAGCAGCACCCACACGGCGGCCAGGGCTAAATAATACCGAGGACCGGGCCAGAGCAGTTCCCGCCAAAACGAGGATGCGGCCTGCGGCATGCGTTTAACAGGAGCGGGGTGGTCCGTGGCAAAACCAGCGCGCACGGAGGATTCAATGCCCCTCCACAGCGCTGGGGTTGCTTCCCCCCTGGCGAGGGCCTGGCCAAGCGATGCATTGAACGCGGCGTTGCTGGCAAAGAAACTCGCGCAGGCGGGGCAATGATCCAGGTGGGCTTTAATCTCCTGGGTGGTCCGAACATCGAGTTCGGAGTCCAGATAAGCACCCGACAAGGGACGAACTTCGTGACATTTCATACTCATCGAAAGGGGTTGGATGGAGACCGGCGCAAGGCCAGCCTCATTTTTTGACGCGCCCGGGCCAGATAGCCCATCACGCTTCCGATGGGCACGCCCAGGTTTTCACTGATTTCCTGATATTTGAATCCCGCAAGCGCCCGCTGCAAGAGCGTGGCCCGTTCGAGATCCGTCAGGATTTCCAGGGCACGAACCAGATGCTCGTCCATGCCTTCCTGCCATTCCAGGGCAGGGGCGGGCGAGGTGTCTCCAGCAACAGCCAGTTCCGCAAGGTCTTCCGGTTCGAGTTGATATTCACGCGAGGCCAGACGCTGGTGCCTGCGGTTGAAGGCCAGGACCTCATGAGTCAGGATTTTATACATCCAGGCCCGGAAATTGGTGCCTTCGTGATAACAATCGAAGGATGAAACCGCATGCATGACAGCGCTTTGCAGGGCATCCTGGACCTGCTCCCGGTCCCAGATCAGCCTCCGGCAATAGACCTCAAGCTCCCTCTGAAGAGGGACCAGCAGCTCCAGAAACCGCTCTGCCTGATCCGTTGTGCCGTTTGAATGCATGTGCCTTCACAGAGTATAAGACGCAAAGGCAGTCTTTTATTACAAAAAAAGCCGGGGTGTTCCAACCCCGGCTTTTGGCAAATACGCAAACACCTTATGGAAGCTGGTGGATGCGATAGAATCCAGCCTCTGGTTGGGTAAAACCCATGTCGTAATTAAAGTAACTCGTGGTCTTATTGGTGATGGTGATCCAAGGTGTATAGCCTGCCCATGCAGGATTCTCAAGGGATGGCGTGTGTTCGATTTGGTAGGTTTTTCCATACACTCCATTCCATGAGAAGGTGTAACGCCTGACGTGATATTGCAGCACCAGGGCGGGACTGGCCACGACGGGATCGTTACCGGCCTGATACTCCTGAAGATCAGTCGAACCGTCCCCATCAGTGTCGGCTGTGCCGTCATGGGTGAGGTCACCGAAGTATTTTAACTCCCAACCATCCAACAGACCATCGGCATCAGAATCCACATTAGACGGAGTCAGGCCGAGTGTGAAAATATCACGCGTATTATTGGCGTCGCCTGCGACCAGGTCACTGGCAAAACTTTCGAAGACCAGTCGGGAGCCGTCAGCACATACAAAACCTTTCCCCGATTGGCAACTGCCGGATCCTGTGCCAGTGGCACTCCTGCTTAGAAGCTCCGTTGTGCCTTTGATCAGGTCCCTGCCGAAGATATCCGTATAGCCGTTGGTGTCATCCGGCACAAGATCAGCGGCGGCGCTTTGGAAGATGGCATAAGTGCCCCATGGATTGATCCATAGGGGGCGGGAGGAGGTGTTGGTGGATGGGGTTTGTTCTGGTGTCATGCTGACCAGGGTTATCTTGCCCGTGTCGCGCTCAATATCGAATACCTGGCCATTGGTCTCAGAGGAACGGGATATGGCTCTGAATAGAGCATGTGAGCCATCTTGGTTTAAAATAATGGGCTGCACATAGCTGATGGAACCGAAACTTCTCAGAAGAGTCATCCGACTGATAAGATTGTACCAGCTAATACTAGAGATGCTTGAGTTTACCTCTTCGTTGACTATAAGCCATTGACCATCGCTTGAGAATGGTCCGATGTATGTGGCTCCTACATTTACCAGGATATTGGAGTGACAGACCAGATCATGTACAAAGAAAGGGGTGTGGGGACCTGCTTTAAACGCCACCCAACGGCCGTTGGGTGACACAATGAAGTTGGAAATGGCATTTGTACTGGTGATGAGATGATTCGTCCCTGTGCTGACTTCATACGCGAATAAATGGGTATAACTTGCTGAAGTGGCAGAGGAATGGATGTTCGTAGCAAAGCTTTGGTAAATGACAAAGGCACCATTACTCGTGATGATCGGCGAGGTGGATGCGTGAGATGCAGATTTGGTTCCTGTAAGGTCATGGCTGACCAGGTGGGTGGTGTGGGTGGCCAGGTCACGCAGGAAGACATCGGTTGTGCGATTGGTGTCATTTTGGACCAGATCAGCCGCATCGCTCTGGAAGGCTGCAAAGCGGCCATCCGCACTCAGGCTGGGATTCCATGACGAACCTGCGCCGCTGTGATTGCCCGCTGCATTCACACTCACCAATTCGATGCCGCCTGTGGTTGTATCCTTGAGATAAACATCTTCATTTTCGTTGTCATCAAGAGGTGACAGATCGTTTGCCTGGCTCGTGAACAGAACAAACCTGCCCTCGGTGCTTAGAGCGTTGATATTCAGACAGCTTCCTCCATTGGCGGTGGTGGACGACCACGCAGGAGCTTGGACGGAGATGGGCTCGAGGGTGCTGTTTTCCCAATCGTAGAGAAAAACATCAAAACATTCATTGGAGTCCTGGGGTGTCAGGGTGTCGTCGTTGCTTTCAAAGGCGATCCAGCGTCCATCGGTACTCATGCAGGGATAGCCATCGATGGTGCTCTCGCTCCGATCCTCTTCTGCGCTACGGCTGAGCAAGCGTGTTTCTCCTGTGACCAGATCGCGCATGTAGGCCTGGTAGCAGCCGTTCACCATGTTAGTGGTGAGGTTGGTGGCCTTGCTGAAAAAGACAGCGCGCGTGCCATCCGGGTTGAGCAGGGAGGGAGCACAGTCGCCGTTGGCTTTGTTTGTGCCATCGGCGGCCACCGACACCAACGCAAGGTTGGTGTCGGCCGATTTCCAGAGGTAAATCTGATTTGTTATAGGAGTGAACGAAGAAGAGGGGGTAGGAGACGCGGCGAAGAGAACCTGCTCGCCGTCGGCGGACAAGGAGATGGAGTTTATGAATCGACCATTGCTTTTCGAAATGATGTTGGTTTTTCCTGTGGTGAGTTCGACACGCACAAGGCTTCCGTAGCCTGTTTGTTGATTGTAGGCATAGACGGCAAAACGGCCATCCGCACTCAGGCTTGCTGCGTCGATGCAATCGTTGTTGCCAGCTCGAACTGGATTGAGCTGATTGACCCAGATTGTTTTGTTGGCGACCATGTCGCGCACATAAAGAAAGGGCGCCAAATACATATAGCCCGGTGGTTTCGCTGTCAGACTAAACAGCACAAAGCGGCCATCGGGGGTCATGTCTTCCACCTGGTCCACGCCATCTCCGAAGTACATGTCGTTGGTGTCCAGGCTGGCCAGCACCGTTGTTTGGTTGACCAGGTCCCGCACATAGACATGCACTGGCCCTGAACCGGTAATGGTGATGCTGGGGACCAGGTCTTTGGCGAGGCTTTCAAAACAGACGAACCGGCCATCCTCGGAAAGGAGGGCATTTCGGGAATGGCTATTTCCGCTCATACCGTTGGTGTTGACGCTTGCCAGCAGCGCAGTCCCATGGGTCGCATCACGAATGAAAATGTCGGTGCAGGCGTTGGTGTCATTGGGCACAAGATTTTCAGCATTACTCTGAAAGGCCACCATCAGGCCGTTGGAACTGCCTATCGCATTCCAGGAATTGCCATTGCCGCCGGTGGTCCCGTTCGTGGATGCGCTGAGGAGGCGGGTGAGGCCTGCCTGGCGATCCCGCCAATACACGTTGACACTGTTGACCGCAGGATTTGTGGTCAGATCGGTGGCGCTGCTGGCAAAGGTGAGATAGCGACCGTCCGGCGAAAGCCAGGCGCCGCCTGAATCGCGGTTGGCCGTGGCATGTTTGCCTGCCTGGGGATTGGATGTGGACACCAATTCCACACCACGGACGACATGGGTCATGAAACCACTCAGCAACAGCGAAAGCAGAAGATAGATTTGTACTGTATTCATGGGACCATTTGACATTTACATGGAACGGACTCGTTGACCGAGTCCCGGGCTCATATCACCAGCGTAACCAAGCCATGGTGTGTTACTTATGCATGGGTGTCAACCATTCGTTGGCTGGGAATTTGACACGAAATGCCCTCATGGGTGATGGGGTGCGTATTGGACCAACACGTCGTGTTGGTGAAAGACAGGGCAGCGAACAGACTCGAAATCGGGATGCCCCTCTATTTTTCTCCCACGGCCAGGACGGTTTGAAAATGGGGCGGCTGCTCCTCGCGGGCGACGACGGTGACCTCGATGTTGCGGAAGCCTGCGGATTCAAGAAACCGGTGAAGGTCTCGTTCGGCAAAGCCCAGCCAGAGATCTCCATGGAGCTCGCGGGCTTGTTCAAATTCGTGCTTCAACAGGTCCAGGATGAGGACTTGTCCGCCTGGTTTGAGAATGGCCTGGGCGGAACACACGGCCTTTTCCGGGTTGTTGGCATGATGCAGGGCATGGCTCAGGATGGCCAGATCGACACTGTCGGGGTCGATGGGAGGCGTTTCAAGGTCACCCAGACGGAACTCCAGGTTGCGAATGCCGCTTTCCCGGGCCTTGGCAGCTCCGAAGGCAACGATCTTCTCCGAGTTATCCACGGCGATCACTTTTTTGGCTCGTCGGGCGAGCAGTTCACCGAGAAGTCCTTCGCCCGAGCCCAGGTCCGCGATGACCAGGGGCGGCATAATCCGCAAGAGCAGGTGGCCAAAGGCCTGCCAGGAACGGCCCGGTCCGTAGCTGCGATCAAACCGGCCCGCCACCTGGTTGAAATACAATTTGGCCTGATCCTGCCGCAGGGCAACAACCTGGGTGAGATTGAACTGATCTGCCTGATACTCCGGCAGTTCCCGGGCTCCACGCACCGCCATCTGGATATACTCGTTGGCGGTGGCGTCCCCATTGAGGTTCAGTTTATAATAGGTGCGCTTGCCTTCACGTCGCGATTGCACCAGGTGGGAGTCCTGGAGCAGCCCCAAGTGGGTGGAAATACGGGATTGCCCCATGCGGGTGATTTCCTGCAACTCGTTGACGGAGAGCTCCTCCTTCTCGAGCAGCGCCATGATGCGCAGACGGGTGGGATCCGCCATGGCGCGCAGGACTTTTAAGATATTCAGCATGGTAGTAAAAACCGTGTTGACGACGTGGCTAAAGGATATATCTTCTTATCCTGATACGTCAATACGTCAGTAAAACGCGTGTAAAAGACTAAATCATGAGCATGAATTACATTTTCTCTTCTGAGTCGGTGGGCGAAGGCCATCCCGACAAGGTGTGCGATACCATTTCCGACGCTGTGCTGGACGCGTGCCTCGAACAGGATCCGCGCAGTCGCGTGGCCTGCGAGACCTATGCCAAGAGCAATATGGTGGTGGTGGGCGGGGAAATCACCACCAAGGCCCAGTTGGATTATAACGCCCTGGTGCGCAGTGCGATCCGCGAAATCGGTTATGTTCATGACGATGATGTCTTCCACGCGGATAAGGTGTTCATTCTCAACGTGATCACCCGCCAGAGTCCCGACATCTCTCAAGGTGTGGACGCCAAGGCCGCCGAGGGCAAGGAAACAGCTGAACAGGGTGCGGGCGATCAGGGTTTGATGTTCGGTTATGCGTGCGATGAAACGCCCGAGCTGATGCCGGCGCCCATCATGTTCGCCCATCGTCTGGGCCGGGAACTGACCCGCATTCGCAAGGCCGGCGGTGCCAAATGGTTGCGTCCGGATGCCAAGAGCCAGGTGTCGGTGCAGTATGAAAACGGCAAGCCGGTGCGCATCACAAATGTGGTGGTCTCCACCCAGCATGCAGCCGATGTGAAGCACTCGACCATTCACGATTTTATCGTCAAGAATGTCATCAAGAAGGTGTTGCCTGCCGAGATGCTCGACAAGAAGACCCAGTTTTTGGTTAATCCCACCGGCCGTTTCGTGGTGGGCGGGCCCCAGGGCGACACCGGTTTGACCGGCCGCAAGATCATTGTGGACAGCTACGGTGGCATGGGCCGTCACGGTGGTGGCGCTTTCAGCGGCAAGGATCCTTCCAAGGTGGACCGCAGCGCTGCCTACATGGGTCGCTATGTGGCCAAGAACATTGTGGCTGCCGGTCTGGCCTCGCGCGCCGAAATCCAGTTTGCCTACGCGATTGGTTATCCCAACCCGGTATCGGTCGCTGTGGATACCTTCGGAACCGGAGTTGTGAGTGATGATGTGATCGCCAAGGCTGTGCAGGAAGTGTTCAGCTTCAAGCCGGCGGACATTATCAAGCAGCTCAACCTCCTTCGCCCGATCTATGGCAAGACCACCAACTACGGTCACTTCGGGAAGATCGACGATCTGGCCAGCATTACCTGGGAAAAGACGGACAAGGTTTCCGCGCTGAAAAAGGCGGCCAAGTAGACAATAAGTGTGAAGTGTCAGGTTTCAGGTTGTCCGGACTTGAAACTGAAAGCTGAAATCATATGGCAAAGAAAATTACAAATACCGATTTTCAGGTCAAGGATCTGGGGTTGGCGGAGTGGGGGCGAAAAACCATTCAGATCTCGGAGCATGAAATGCCCGGGCTGATGGCCATCCGGGCCAAGTACGGTTCGAAGAAGCCTCTCAAGGGTGTCCGCGTCTCGGGGTCGTTGCACATGACGATCGAGACGGCGGTGCTCATTGAAACGCTGGTCGAGCTCGGCGCATCGGTGCGCTGGGCCAGCTGCAATATTTTCTCCACCCAGGATCATGCCGCGGCGGCGATTGCCCAGGCGGGAGTGTCTGTCTTCGCCTGGAAGGGCGAAACGCTCGAGGAATACTGGGATTGCACCTACAAGGCCCTCATTCACCCGGGGGACAAGGGGCCGCAGCTCATTGTTGATGACGGTGGCGATGCCACATTGCTCATTCACAAGGGCTACGAGCTGGAAGCCGGGGACAAGTGGGTGAATACCCCCAGCGAGAAGCACGAAGAGCAGGTCATCAAGGATTTGCTGAAGCGCGTTTACAAGGAAAACCCAACCCGCTGGCATGACATTGTCAAGGATTGGAAGGGTGTTTCCGAGGAAACGACCACGGGTGTGCATCGTCTCTACCAGATGATGGAGGCCGGCAAGCTCCTGGTGCCCGCCATCAACGTCAATGACTCGGTGACCAAGTCCAAGTTCGACAACCTGTATGGCTGCCGTGAGTCGCTGGCCGATGGCATCAAGCGCGCCACCGACGTCATGGTTGCCGGCAAGGTTGCCGTGGTGTGCGGTTATGGCGATGTGGGCAAAGGCTCATCGCACTCCCTGCGTGGTTTTGGCGCCCGCGTGCTTGTCACCGAAGTGGATCCCATCAACGCCCTTCAGGCCGCGATGGAGGGATTCGAAGTCACAACGGTCGAGGAAACCCTGGGGAAGGGCGACATCTACGTGACCACCACCGGGAATTGCGACGTGATCACCCTGGAACACATGGAAAAGATGAAGGACCAGGCGATCGTGTGCAACATCGGACACTTCGACAATGAGATTCAGGTGGACCGCCTCAATGCGCGCAAGGATGTGAAGCGCTTGAACATCAAGCCCCAGGTGGACAAATACACCTTCCCGGATGGGCACTGCATTTACATGCTTGCTGAAGGCCGCCTGGTCAACCTCGGCTGCGCCACGGGCCATCCGAGCTTCGTGATGTCCAATTCCTTCACCAACCAGGTGCTTGCCCAGCTCGACCTGTGGAATAACAGGGAATCGTACAAGGTGGGCGTCTACCGGTTGCCCAAGAAGCTGGACGAAGAAGTCGCCCGCCTGCACTTGGAGAAGATCGGCGTCAAGCTGACCAAATTGACCAAGAAACAGGCCGCCTACATTGGCGTGCCGGTCGAAGGCCCCTACAAGGCTGAGCATTATCGCTATTGATCAGCGACAGGCTTTTCTTTCACAGGCGGAGGCGTCAAAACCTCCGCCTTTTTTCTTTTCAGGATGTCCGCAGGGTGGAGGAAGCGAGAGGGAGGTACAGCAAGGGACTGTAATCCGCCACCGGATGTGCTAATATGAATCCATGGCACTGAAAATCGCAGTCTATGACAGCAGGCCTTTCGATGTGGAGTATCTCTCCAAATCCGCACCGCCAGAGCAGATTCAATGGACGTTTCGTGATTACCGCCTGAATGCCGGCACGGCCGGCTCCGCATGCGGTTTTCAGGTGGTGTGTGTGTTTGTGAGCGACCGTGTGGATCGCGAGTGCCTGGGCATCCTGCGCCAGGCGGGCGTGAAGCTCGTGGCGCTGCGGTGCGCGGGATTCAATAACGTCGATCTCGTGGCGGCAAAGGAACTGGGCATTCCGGTGGTTCGTGTGCCGGCCTACTCGCCCCACGCGGTGGCGGAGCATGCCCTGGCGCTTCTGCTGACGCTGGTGCGCAAGACGCACCGTGCCTGGCTGCGTGTGCGCGAGCTTAATTTTTCCCTCAACGGGCTGGTCGGTTTCGACCTGTATGGGAAGACGGTAGGCATTGTGGGCACCGGCAAGATTGGCCGTGTCACCGCGCAAATCTTTCGCGGCTTCGAGACGCATGTGCAGGCTTACGACCCCTTTCCTGATCACGGCTGGGCTGAACAACACGGTGTGACCTACACCACGCTCGATGCCCTCCTGACCACCAGCGACATCGTCTCGCTTCATGTGCCTCTGACGCCAGAGACCACCCATCTGCTGAATGAACAAACCCTGCCACGGATGAAGCCGGGGGCATTCATCATCAACACCAGCCGCGGCAAGCTTATCGAGACCACGGCCCTGATTGCCGCCCTCAAGAGCGGTCATATTGGCGGTGTGGCGCTGGATGTCTATGAGGAGGAGGAGGGGATATTCTTTGAGGACCTGTCGGGCCAGGTGCTTCAGGACGATGAGTTGTCGCGATTATTGACCTTTCCCAACGTTCTGATCACGTCGCACCAGGCCTTTCTCACGCGCGAAGCGTTGCAGGGCATCGCGCGCGTGACGGCGGAGAACCTGTTGCGGTTCGCCTCCGGCCAGCCCTTCCTGGAGGGGACCAGGCTCTGAGGAGCATCGAAACCGTTCGTGACAAAATGGGGAGATCGTGGGACCATCCGCCTGGGATAAACCATGAAAATCATTTTTGCCCGGCAGGTTGTGTCCTCCTTGCACATTGCTGGAGGTTATCTACTTTCAATTGTATGTGCCCTTGTCACCGGGGGTGTGGAACATGAGGTGACGGGCGGCGACCTCCTCCTTCGTGGCAATCGCAAATCGAGCGTCATGGAATTGACCATTACCGGCCGGTCGGAGACGATGTACCACATTGAGTATTCCACCAACCTGGTGCAGTGGTCGGCGTTGATGGATTACCCTGGTTTCTCGGATCAAACCGTGGTGAGCGCGCCAGCGCGCGGCGATTCCATGGTGTTTTACCGGGGCAGGACGGGGGATGCTGTGAATGACCTGTGCATTACTGAGCAGCCGGTGGCCATGAATCTTCAAGAAGGACAGCCCTTTGGACTTCAGGTTGGAGTCACGGGGACCGGCCCCATGGACTACCAGTGGTGGCTCAATGGACAACCCATTCCTGGAGAAACCTCCCCGACCTGTGTCTGGTGTTCCGCAAATGCATTCAACACGGGGCAGTATGGCGTGGTGATTCGTGGAGCCCACGGAGCGGTTGTCAGTCGCCTGGTGGATGTGGTGATACTGAATCCGCCGGTGTTGCAGGATAGGACTGTGGATGAAGATGGGGCCGTCACCCTATGTGGGCAGGTTGCTTCAACCGGGTCTTTCGCATATCAATGGTATAAGGACGATGTCCAACTCCCAGGTCAGATATGTGCTTGTCTGACTATTGTTCATGCCCAACCCAGTGACGCAGGGCTTTACAAGGTGCGGGTTAAAAACCAGGCGGGATATGTCACCAGCAATGCAGCGCGTTTGACGGTGACTGCTGGCCTTGCCCCATCGAGTCTGGCGGGAAAAACGCTCCGCTTCACGAGCGATTTCTGGAGCACGGGCGGGTCATCTCAGTACACCTGCGTCTTTTCATATATCGGAAATACATTTTCCGAACCCTCCTTGAACCCTCTCATCCCGTCTCCCCAGTACGCCTACAGCCTGCGGAGAGTGGATTCCAAGACGCTCGAGATCACCTATGAAGTCAACAGGCCATTCACAACAACGATGACACTGAACTATCTTACAGCGACATCAGGTACGTACCTGTGCGAAGATTTTTCGAGAAACTTGAGGGAGACCGGGCGATTTGAATACCGATGAGTCTGATGAGGCTTGCAGCGTGACCTGGTCTCACCGAGGGACTTTCTGTTGAAACAACAGGCTTGATGGAATAACCATAAGAAAACCTATGAAACCCCTGAAGCATCTTCCAGCGATGACGATCATCTGCATTTTTGGCTGTCTGGCCATGGTATCGCCATTGTGCGCGGCGTCTCTTGCCCAGGCCTCCTTTTCCGTGACACCCCTGATAGTCAAGGCGGATGGCGGGGAACGTTCCATTGTGGCGGTGGCGGTCGAATCGGATGGCCTGAAGAATGTAAAAATCGCCCTGCAATGCCCTGCCTGGAGTGAGGCTGCGCATGCAGCTTTTCCCGAGGTGGCCTCTGGAAAGCAACAGGTGGAGATGAAGACCCCCGTGTTGACCCAGGCAGCCAAGGCGACTGCCACCATCGAGTGGGACGGGGGCAGTCGGACCATTGAGAACATCGATCTCAAAGCGCCCCGCCGCTGGACCGTTTATCTCACCCAGCATACGCACACGGATATCGGTTATACGCGGCCTCAAACCGAAATCCTCCCCGAGCATCTGCGCTATATCGACTTTGCCCTGGATTATTGCGACCTCACCGATGGTTATCCCGCCGACGCCCAATTCCGCTGGACGTGCGAGACGGCCTGGGCCACCCGTGAGTATCTGAAGCGCCGCCCTGCTGCGCAGATCGAACGGCTTAAAAAGCGTGTGCAGGAAGGCCGCGTCGAATTGGCGGGCATGCTCTTGAACATGGCCGAGATTGCCAACGAGAGCAATCTGGCCGCCCTCATGCAGCAGGTGCACATGTTTCGGGAGCAATTCGGCGTGTCCGTGGTGACGGCGATGCAGAACGACGTCAACGGGGCGGGATGGTGCCTGCCAGACTACTTCAGCGGCATGGGGATCAAGTACCTGACCATGGGCATCAACCAGACCCGTTCCCTGTTGCCGTTCGACAAGCCGACCGCCTTCTGGTGGGAATCGCCCTCGGGCAAACGCACCCTCGCGTATCGCGCCGACCACTACATGACGGCCAATTTCTGGCATCTCGAACAGGGGAAGCTGGAGACCGTGAGGCCCGAGGTGATGAAATACCTTCAATCGCTGGAGGACCGTTCCTATCCGTTCGATCGCGTGGGTGTCCAGTTCTCCGGTTATTTCACGGACAACTCGCCGCCGTCCACGGCCGCATGCGATGTGGTGAAGAGTTGGAACGAGCAGTATGCCTCGCCCCGGCTCAGGCTTTCGACTGCCCGCGAATTTCTTGAGTACGTGGAAAAGGAAAAAGGCAGCACTCTGCCCATCCATCGACAGGCCTGGCCTGACTGGTGGACCGATGGTTTTGGCTCGGCCGCGCGTGAGACTGCGGCCTGTCTGGACACCCAGGCCAGCCTGCAGATCAGCCAGGGGCTCATGACCATGGCCGCCCTGCTCGGTACGCCCATTCCGGCGGCGGCCATGAAACGTGTGGCGGACATTCAGGATGATCTCCTTTTTTATGCGGAGCACACCTATGGCGCCGCCGAGAGCATCGATGATCCCATGGCGGAAAACAGCCTCGTGCAGTGGGGTGAAAAGGGATCCTATGTGTGGTCCGCTGTGAAGAATGCGAACCTCCTGCGTGAGGAGGCCTTCGGGCTTGTTCAGGGGCATCTGCCGCGTACAAAACACGCGTCGATCGTGGTTTTCAACACACTGAATTGGGAACGCAGCGGCCTGTTGCGGGTGTTCATCGATCACGAAATCCTGCCCAAGGACGCGGCATATCGCATCGTCGATGGGGCCACCGGCAACGAAGTGCCTGCCCAGCCCATGCAAAGTCGCGCCGAAGGCACGTACTGGGCGCTGTGGGTCAGCCAGGTGCCCTCGCTGGGATTCAAGACCCTGACGATTGAGCGCAAGGAAGGGGCGCGCAGTGCCGATCCCGCCCTCGAATTCAAGGACCAGGTCCTTGAAAACGAATTCTACAAATTGACGCTCGATCCTGAAAAAGGCGTGAAAAGCCTCATCGAGAAATCCACCGGGACGGAATGGGTGGATGCTCAATCCCCGTGGCTCCTGGGCCAGTGTGTCTATGAGACCATGAAGGGCAAGCGCGACAAAATGTCGCCCGAGGTTTACCAGCGCGCGGCCTGGAAGAACCTCAAGATCGAGCCCGGCGCCAACGGCCGGGTCTGGCGCAGTGTGGTGGTTCACGCGGACATGGAAGGCTGCTCCACGAACCGCGGCCTGGCGCTTGAAATCCGGCTGTACAACACCGCCAAGCGCATCGAGTTCCATTACACCATCCGCAAGGAGCCGCTCACCCAGCCCGAAGCCGTGTATGTGGCCTTTCCATTCAAGGCGCCCTCGTTCACCATGGCGTACGAGGCCCAGGGCGGCATGGTGGTGCCGGGCGAACAGCAAATCCCGGGCTCCGCCTCCGATTGGCAGACGGTGCAGAACGTTGTCTCCATCCGGCACCCGAAGGGTCAGATCCTCTGGGGCAGCCCCGAGGTTCCCCTGGTTCAACTGGGGGATTTCAACCTCGGCAAATGGCAGCGCGTCACCAAGGTGGAGAAACCGCATGTTTATTCGTGGGTGATGAACAACTATTGGTTCACCAATTTCCGCGCCACCCAGGAGGGCGAGTTCAAGTGGAGCTATTACCTGACCTCCACCGAAGACAAGGATAACATCGCAGCAACCCGTTTTGGTTGGGGCTCTCGCGTGCCGCTGGTGGCCCGCATCCTGCCACATGATCCCCGCGCTCAGGCGGATGGTCGTGCCGCGATGACCACGCTCGCTTCCAGCGTGCCCAATATCCTCTGTGTTGAGGCCCGGCCCGCATCCGATGGACGCAGCCTGATGGTTCAGTTGCGTGAGGTGGACGGCAAGGCGGTTGAGATCACCCCTCAGGAGGTGGAATCCTGTTGCCAGCTCAAAGGCGCCGACGAGGTGAACGTGCTTGGCGAAACGATTCGCGAAAATATCGAATCGGTGAGCTTTGAGCCCTACGAAGTCAAATTCGTGCGCGTGAAACTGGATTAATTCCGCACTTCCTGGCCTTCGAGCTCTTGAAGGCGGGCGGCGGCCGCGGTCCATTCATCCATCAGTTGAGGCAGACGTGCCACCACGTCTGCCAGTTCGCGGTTGACGGTTGCTGCGCGGCCCTCCTGCTCGTAGGTGGCCGGGTTCTCCATTTCGGCAGTCAACTCAAGCTGGCGCTGTTCGCACTGGTGGATCTCCTTCTCCAGTTTATTCACCAGCTTTTGCTGCTCGCGGCGCGCCCGCGCCCGGGCATCCTGTTGCTGCGCGATCAACCGGCGCTGCTCCCGCGTGCGGGCAACTGATGTCTCCTCCTCATTCCCCTCGCTGGGGGAGCCATTCGCTGCGGCCAGCGCCTCGGCCAGACGGGCCTCCTCCGCCATGCGGTCCAGATAATATTGATACCCTCCCGTGAAATGACGCAACCGGCCGTCGCTGACCCGTACCACATGGTTCGCAATGGCACGGATGAAATAGACATCGTGGCTGATGAAGATGATCGTCCCCTCAAATTTCTCCAATGCCAGTACGAGCGCCTCCACGCCATCCATGTCCAGGTGCGTGGTCGGTTCGTCCATGAGCAGCAGGTTGGGCGGATCGAGCAGGAGCTTGACCAGCGCCAGGCGGCTCTTTTCGCCGCCGCTCAGGACGCTGACCGGCTTGAAGACATCGTCTCCGCAAAAGCCGAATGAGCCCAGGACCGTCCTTACAAAAACCTCCGTAACGCGCTGGGGGGTGTCCAACCCTTCCTCCAGCACGGTGCGCTCGGGCTTGAGCATCTCGACGCGATATTGCGAGAAGTAGCCTGCCTTGACGCGATACCCGAGCTCCCGCGTGCCCGTCTGCAGGGGGAGCACCTCCGCCAGAATCTTGAGCAGCGTCGATTTTCCCGCCCCATTGGGGCCGACCAGCACGATCCGCTCGCCGCGCTCGGCCTGGAAATCGACATTTTGATAGACGATGTTCGGCCCGTAGGCGTGCGCGACGTTGGTGAGGGTGATCACCTTTTGCCCGCTACGTTCGGGTTGGGGAAACTCAAATTCGAAATCGCGCTCCGCCTCCGTGGGGGCGGCAATGAGCTCCATGCGTTCGATCTGCTTGAGTTTGCTCTGGGCCTGGGTCGCCTTGGTGTTTTTAGCCCGGAAGCGATTGACGAACGTCATGAGCCGCGCTATCTCCCGCTGCTGGTTCTTGTACGCCGCTTCCATCTGCTCCAGGCGCGACTGGCGCAGCTCGAGATAGCTCTCGTAATTGCCCTTGTAGCGCATGAGCTGGTTCAGGCGGATCTCGACAATCGAATCGACCAATTGATTGAGAAATTCGCGGTCGTGCGACACGACCAGGATGGCCCCCTGGTAGTTCCTCAAAAAGTTCTGGAACCAGATTTGCGCCTCCAGGTCCAGATGGTTGGTGGGCTCATCCAGCAAAAGCAGGTCGGGGCTTTGCGTGAGCAATTGGGCCAGCCGTGCCCGCATGACCCAGCCGCCGCTCAACTCGCGCGCGGGCCGGTCAAAATCCTTTTCCCGGAATCCGAGGCCCCGGAGGATCTGCTTGGCGCGCGGTTCGAGTTCAAAGGCAGTCAAGCCATCATCCCCGTGGGACAGTTGATCCAGCGTGGCGCCCGCCGTCCCGGTCTTCACCATTTGTTGCTGACGCACGGTGGCCAGTGCCGTGGACGTGGCGATGGCCAATACCGTATCATCGCCCACCGGCTGAACCTCCTGCGGCAGGTAGCCCAGGGAGGCTCGGCGGTCGAGGATGACCACCCCATCGTCCGGTTCCTCCTCCTGGAGGATGAGGGAAAAGAGCGTGGACTTGCCGGCGCCATTGGCGCCCACAATCCCGATGCGGTCTCCCGCATTCACTTGCAACGTGGCCCCGGCGAACAATGTGCGTCCGCCGTAGCCCTTGCTCACATCACTTATCGTCAACATACCAGCCTGCCCATGTTGGGGCTCAAAACGCCGCCCGGCAAGCATAAGTGGTGGGCTTGGCGCGGAGGTTATCAAAGACGATCCATGAGGCGGGTTGGGCATGCATCAGGGTTTTTGGAGAGTGGAGGAAGGGGGCCGGGAGGAAATCCTTCCTGCGGTGGGTGATGCATCAGGGATGCGCACCGCACTCCAGGATGCACCTTCATGGTGAGCGGCTATGCCCACACCGGGAATCAATGCCCATGGATGCCTCCTTGATTTGTTGGTGTATTTGGGAATACTAACGTTGTGCATACGAGTATGTCACAACTTACGGATCGCATC
>CAZIDG010000061.1:0-25676 GCA_964538065.1 uncultured Verrucomicrobiota bacterium | reverse complement strand
CATGGCCGTGAACCATTGACGCGCATGGGGGTGGCGGACCCTCATGCGCGTTTTTTGTATCTCTTCCGAGGAGCTTGAGTTTTCCCGAGGGGTGGTTAGGATGGCTCCATGCATCGTCTCAAGATATGGATTGTGGTTGCCATGATGTCCCTTTGCGTGTGCGGGTTGCAGGCTGCTTCAGGCAAGGTCATCAAGGTCCTGCCGCATCTGCTGGACACCAAAGGTCGTCACACGCTTTCACCCAGTCTTTACGAACGGGATGCTTATCAGGCCATTTTGAGGAAGGATCCGGCCAAGTGTTCAGGTATTCGCTATGACACCCAGTGGAAGGCCCATGTGAAGCGAGGGACACCGTTGACCCTGCGCCTGGAGCTGCGGACCGGCAAATCCAACCCCGTCAACCCCCTCGTCATCGAGCAACCGGTGAAGGCTCCGCTTTGGGGCAGTCGCTGGACAGGTCTCACGATCGATGGCGAACGCTTTAAATCCATGGGTAATGTGATTGCCTGGCGCATGACCTTGTGGAATGGCGACATTCAATTGGGCGAGCAGAAATCCTTCATGTGGTAACCATCGGGTGTGGATCACTCGAGGTCCCCACCCCACTCCACCATGGACCCCGCCACGCCTGACTCGAAATCAGAGGCCCCGGTTCCAAAGGGATTCAACCGGTCATTCTGGCTGCTCAACAGCATCGAGATGTGGGAAAGGCTGGCCTACAACAACCTGCGGGTCATGGCCCCCATCTATATCATGCAGGCGGACAATCCCGGGGGACTGCATCTGACGGCTGCCGACAAGGGCGCCATTTATGCGTGGTGGGCGGCCTTTCAATCCCTTCTGCCCATTGTCACCGGTGGCTTTGCGGATCGCTTCGGGTATAAACGCACGCTGGTATTCGCCATCGCCCTGATGATGAGCGGCTACCTGATGATAGGTTTCCTGCGTGACCTTTCCTGGATCAGCAACTACTGGGCGTTTTTCTCAGGCATTCTGGTATTGGCCACAGGCACCGCCTTTTTCAAACCGAGCATCCAGGGTTCGCTGGCCCATAACATGCCCCGGGAGAAATCGAGCCTTGGCTGGGGTGTCTTCTACTGGGTGGTCAATGTTGGGGCGTATATCGGACATTTTCTACCCTCCATTCTTTTGGCCTTGAGCGCATTCCTGCCCGGCCCGTTGGCGGCAAGCCCCCATTCCAAGGAAGCCTGGCGGAACCTATTCCTGGCCTCGGCTGTTTTCACCTCGTTCAATTTGCTGCTCCTGATGGTTCTCAAGGATGTGCCTTCCGGTGCCAGCAAGACGGAGACGGCCCTTGATGTATTATGGCGGACCTTGAAAAACGTCTTTGAGCCCAGGCTGGCGGCCTGGCTGGCCATCATGTCGGGGTTCTGGCTGATGATGTATCAACTCTGGGACCTGCAACCCAACTTCATTGCCGACTGGGTGAACAGCGGCCAACTGGCGGCAGCACTGACCTGGCTGCCGCATCCCCTTTATGCAGCGCTGGTCGAGCAAACCCCGCGCGGCCCGATGATCCCCCAGCAGGTGCTCCTGAGCTTCAACTCATTCTTCATCATCCTGGGTGTCATCCCCGCCGCCTGGTTGACACGCCACATGCGCACGCTCTCCGCCATGGTCATTGGCATCTTCATGACGATTGGCGGGATATTGATTGCCGGGTGGACCATGAGCGCCTGGATGCTGGTGGCGGGCATCCTGTTCTTCTCGCTGGGAGAAATGATTACGGGGCCCAAGAAAAGCGAATACCTGGCCTTGATTGCCCCGCCGGGCAAGAAGGGCCTTTACCTGGGCTATGTAAACATACCTGTGGGAGTCGGTGTCTACCTGGGGTCCAAAGTGGCAGGATATGTTTATGGCCATTACGGTGAGAAAGCCGTTCTGGCCCTGCGTTACCTGGCGGAGCACACACCCTTCGGTGCGGGCAAACAGTGGGATGGTAATGTGGCCACGCTCGAAAGCACCCTGGGCATTCCCCGGACGGAGGCCATGCTTCGGCTTCAGGAAGCCACCGGCATGGACCCCACTGCCGCCACGCAATTGCTCTGGAACACCTATGCACCCCAGGCGCATGTCTGGATCCCCTTTGCCGTGATCGGTCTTGTTGCTGCCATTGCCCTGTGGATCTATGGTCGCATGGCCCGCCATTGGAAGGATATGAACGCCTGAATCCTTGCCCATGGATTTCAGAGCACGTCGATGCCTTGCCACGGCCCTGTCTCCATTCAAATGCTTGCCGGCGCACCGCCGTTTCCTCTAAGTTTAAAAGCGCACACATCGCAGGAGTATATGACCGGACACTTGTTATAAGCCTGCGATCACATGAACTGGGTTAATATGAAATATCTGAAACAACATTGTTTGATTTGGGCCGTGTCGCTCGTGGTTCTATCAACAGCCGCCATGAGCCAGGCAGCTTCGCTGAAAACACAGAATGTCTTCCTGATCATCAGCGATGGATTGCGCTGGCAGGAGGTGTTCACAGGGGCTGATGACAAGCTGCTAACCAAGGAAAATGGGGGCGTGGCCAATGTCGCTTCGGCTCGGGCCGAATACTGGCGGGACACCGCGGAAGCCCGCCGCAAGGTGCTCATGCCATTTCTGTGGAATACCATCGCTGTGCAGGGCCAGGTTATGGGCAATCGCACCAAGGGCAGCGCTGTGAGTGTTACCAACGGCCTAAAATTCTCCTATCCGGGATACAACGAACTCATCACCGGCTTTGGCGATCCACGCATCAACAGCAACGACCGCATTCCCAACCCGAATTCCAATGTCTTCGAATGGTTGTCCACGCAGTCCGGTTTTCGCGGACGCGTTGCTGTTTTCGGCACATGGGATCTTTTTCCCTACATTTTCAATTGCGAGCGCAGCCAGTTGCCTGTCTGGCCTTCCTGGGAACAAAAGTTCCAGGCTTGGGAAATTCGTGTCCCGGCCAGTTTGTCCCAGTTGTACCAGGACACCACCCCAAGCTGGGAGGGCGTGGCGTATGACTCCTTCATCTGCCCTGCCGTCTCTCACCACATGCGGCAGGCCAGGCCGCGCGTGGTGTTCGTGGGACTGGGCGAAACCGACGAATGGCCCCATGGAGGCCGTTATGACCTTTACCTCCACACAGCGCGCCAGGCCGACCGCTATGTGCAGCGGCTCTGGGAAACCGCACAGTCCCTGCCCCAATATCGCAACAAGACCACCTTCATCTTCACCACAGATCATGGCCGCGGCAGTGGCCTGAAAGAATGGCAGAGTCATGGCCAGAGCGTCAACGGCGCGGAAGACTGCTGGATCGCGGTGATCGGACCCGACACCCCACCCCTGGGCGAGCGCACACAGACCGAGGCACACACCCAGAGCCAGATCGCGGCCACCATCGCCGCCCTGTTGGGCAAGGATTACTGCGCCATTAATTCCAAGGCAGGCGCGCCCATTACCGATGTTCTGACCGGCTCCTCTCAAGGGGCTTTCAGGAAATAAGCCAGGGTGGATTCCCCTTCAGAGACCATGCGCAAGCCATCCTGAGGGATGGCTTTGCTGTATAGGGGAATGAGCATTAGGCTCCACGGGCTGCTGCGTCATGGTGTTTCTACGCCTCGCGCAGCGCCCGCGCAATCGGCATCCGGGCAGCGCGGATCGCAGGAAACAGGCCGCCGATAAGTCCAATCAGCGAGGCGCACACAATGCCCTGGACCAGCAGGCCTGGTGTCACCCGGAATGCAAAGGCCACCTGGCTGAAGCTTTGCCAGTTCATCGTGGCTGCCTGGTATCCATCAAAGGCATAATAGGCCAGCGCACCGCCCATCACACCTCCCAGGAGGGACATCGCCAGCGATTCAACCATGACGGATAGGATGACGGCGCTTTTGCCAAAGCCAAGCGCGCGAAGAGTGGCCATCTCCCTGGCCCGGGTGGCCACAGCCGTGTACATGGTATTTAGCGCCCCAAATATCGCCCCAACACCCATTAAAACCGCAATGAGAGTGCCGAGCCCCGTTATGAGCCTGTATAGCATGGTCGATTGCTCGGCATAGAACTCGGCCTGGGTGACAATTTTTAAATTGAGCCTGATATCCTTGCTGAGCGTCTCCTTGAAGCTGTTGAATGCCTCCGGGCTCGTCAAACGCACATACACAATCTGGTAGGACATGCCACGCCGGTAGGCTGATTGCAGCATTCCGGCATCGGTCCAGATTTCCGATTCATCGATGCCGCCGCTCGAGGAAAACACGCCCACAATCGACCACCATTCCTGCCCCACCTTCAATTTTTCCCCCAGCTCCAGCCCGGAGAATTCGGCCGCAGCCGCCCTGCCGACAACAATTTCATTGCGGCCAGGTTCGCACCAACGGCCGCTGACGAGCTTCATTTCCTTGCGCACCTTGTAGGCGGCCGGCAGCACACCACGGATGGGAACATTCGCATCGGTGCCTGTGGAACGCTTGGGCAAATTAAGAACGACGAACAATTCAGGAGATGACAGGGGGCCCATATCACTCCGGGCAACTCCCGGCGCATCCGCGATGATGCGCGTTTCATCCTTGAACAGAATGCTCATCATTTCTGAATCGGCCCCGCTGCGCAGCACCACCGCCACGCATGGATCGGCTGTGCTGGTCATCGCATAGCGAAAGCCCTGGGCAATACTGAGCACCCCCACCAGCACGGCCACCACCCCAGCCGTTCCAAAGATGGACGCCAGGACAGAGCCCTTGCGCTCGTGGAGTGTCATCAGGCCGAATCGGCTGATGGAGGCAAGCTGACTGAACCAGTTGAGAAAAGGCGACATATTCACATCCTCCTCAACGCTTCAGCAATCCGCAGCCTCATGGCCTGCAGCGCGGGCAACAAGCCGGTGATCACCCCCAACACACACACATAGCACACCCCCAGCGCCAGATCCCCCTGGGGCAAATAAAACATCGGCAAAGCCCCCCCCGTGGGATCGCCCTTGGAAATCATGTATCCGGCAATGGCCAGCCCGGAAAATCCCCCCACCGCTGAGAGCAGGCACGATTCCGCAAGCACAAATCCAAGCACCTGAACATTTGTGAATCCCAGCGCCTTCAACACACCCAACTCCTCCGTCCGTTCGCGCACCGCCTGGGCCATCGTATTTCCCGCCACCAACAGGATGGTGAAAAAGACCGCCCCCAAAATCGCAGCAACCATGGTGCCAATGTCACCAACCTGCTTCGCAAAGGCGCGCACAAAGGCCCCCTCCGTCTCAGCCTTTGTTTCATAGGGCGAGTTGGCAAACTCGGCATCGATCTGAGCCGCCACCTGGGCCGCGATGTCGGCACTCGTCACCCGCACGACATACCATCCCACAAGGCCCTCGCCGTATTGACGCGCCTTGTCGAAATAATCGTACCGCATGAAGAACATGGTGGTGTCTGTGTCCTCACGAAGACCGTCATAAAAGCCCACAATGTCGAACTCCCAGGTGCGGTCCCCGTTCTTCTTGGGCCAGATGGTTGCCAGCAAGGGGATGCGGTCGCCCACCTTCCATCCAAATCGCTCCGCCGTCCTGCGCCCCACCAGCGCGCCAGTCTTGGTACGCATCCACAGGTCCAGGGTCTCCTGGGACACCAGGAATTCCTGGTAGATCGACAGATATTTTTCGGGCTCCACGGGCATTTGCGCGAAGAACTTGGGCGGGTCCTGGTAATTGCCGCCAAACCAGGTGGCATGGGTTACCTCGGCCACGCCCGGGATCCGGGCAATGCGCGCCTGATAACTCACGGGCAGCAATTGGGCAATCGACACCTTGTGCCGCACGATCAACCGATCCGCATCCTGCATGTTGATGCCCGCCAGCAACGCGTTCTTGATGGCACACAAGTACCCATACAGAAGGAAGGCGATCAGAATGGAGAGCACCGTCAGCAGCGTGCGCAGCTTGTGACGCCTCAAATTGCCGACGATGAGCAGCAGATACTTCATTCCATCATCCGATCGGCCAATTGACCTTTGTTCAAATACAGCGTCCGGGTGGCTCGATGTGAAGCATGGGGATCGTGCGTGACCATGACGATGGTCTTGCCATAGTCCCGATTCAACGTTTGGAGCAACGTCAAAATGTCATCGCCCGATTTCCGATCCAGATCCCCCGTCGGCTCATCACACAGGAGCAGCGTGGGGTCCGTGACGATCGCCCGGGCAATTCCCACGCGCTGTTGTTCGCCGCCTGAAAGCTGGCGCGGGTAGTGCCGGTTGCGATGGGAGAGCCCCACAACATGCAGGGCCAGCTCGACATGCTTTTTGCGGTCGGAGGCACCCAGGGGCGAGAGCAACAGCGGCAGCTCAACATTGCGCTCCGCGGTCAGCACCGGCAAGAGATTATACATTTGGAACACAAAACCAATGTTCCGGGCCCGCCACGCCGCCAGTCTGCGCTCCGGCAACCGGGCAATATCGGTGCCATCGATGATAATCGCCCCGGCGTCCGGCTGATCCAGCCCGCCCACCAGATTGAGCAAGGTGCTTTTTCCAGAACCGGAGGGCCCCATCAGGGCCAGAAACTCGCCTTGTTTGATCTCAAGATCGAGGTGATCCAGCACGTGAATGGTTTCACTGCCCCGTTTGAAGAACTTGCAGGCGCCGGCCACCCGCACCAGCACTTCACCCTTTCCACTCACAAGGCCTCCTCCACCACCATCACGCCATCAACCATCTGTTCAGGGGCCCGCAGGATGACCCGATCCCCTGAAGACAATCCCGATTGCAGGACCACCTCATCCCCCTGAAACGACCCCACGGTCACCTCGCGGCGCACGGCCTTGCCGTCCTTGACCACCCAGACCGAATCCTTGTTGTCCTTGCGTTGGAGAGCCGCCTTGGACACGGCAACAAACGCCTCACCGTCTTTTCCCGTGTTTTGCCCCTGGAAGGCTACCTTGACCCCCATGTCAGGCAATATCCGTGGATCCAGCTTTCCAAAACCAACCCGCACTCGAACCGTGGCCTTTTGGCGGTCAGCCGTGGGCACGATGGCGATGACATGGCTCGGGATCTGCCAATCCGGGTAGGCATCAAGGATTGCCATAACCTGCTGGTTGGCCGAGACCCGCTGAATATAGGCTTCATTGACATCCACCTCGATCTCGAGCGATTCCATGTCCACGATGGTGCATATGCCCGTCCGTGTGAAGCCACCCCCCGCTGACACCGGGGAAATCATCTCTCCCGGCTGGGCATTCTTCGTCACCACCACCCCGCTGAAGGGCGCCCGAATGATGGTGTCCTCCAGTTGCTGTTTCCACAATTTCACCTGTGCCTCCGCCACCGTGACTTCTGCTTCAAGCCGTTTCAGATGCGCCTTCAGGGAATCAACCTCAGCCTGGGCACGATCCAGGTCTGAGTCCGTCGCGATCTTGTTGTGGGTCAACTGGGTGACACGTTTGAGTTCGCGTTCAGCCTCAACCAGGCGCACCTGGGTTTCCTGCAACGATGCCGATGCCGACACGGCCTGGGCTTCAACATAGCGCAAATTCGACTCGACGTTGGTGGCGTCCAGGCGAGCCAGGACCTGCCCTTCTTTGACCGTCAAGCCCTCCTCGATGAGCACCTCCACCACCTTGCCGGTGACCTTGGATGACACCGTCGCCTGCCGTCGAGCCGTGACATAGCCCGAGGCATTGAGGACAGTATGGGTTCCTGTTGTTTGGAGCTGCCTGGCGGTCATCGTTTTTACCACCAATCGCTGAGGTCTGAATTTTTTGGATGCGATCGCTCCCAGGACAAGCAGAAGGATCACGAAAATCACGATCCATTTCATCCTGGCGGATTTCCTTTGGGCGGAGGCCTTCCAGTCCACTTTCAAACCGTCGAGTGAATTTGTTTCTGAACCCATAGCATTAAAGCCACATCATGGCACAAAATTGCATCAATGACCAGCGTCGACTCACAGGCTTGTTTCCCCGGCATCCGATGGCGCCCAGTTCGGCCCCAGTTCGTGATTCCTTAATTATTCAGCAAGCCGCACTCATGCAGAATCTGACGTATCTTCTCGCATTCCTCAGGCGGGATTTGCTGAAGCGGTCTGGCCATGCGGTCTTCACAAACACCCAGCAAATGGAGAGCACATTTGAGCGCCTTGAAGACCGCAGCCGCATGGTGGTTGACTGAATAGATCCGGCCCAGAAGGCGTGCCCGTGTCTGCAACAGGTCGATCTTTCCATCATCCTTGTGTTGAAAGGCATGATAGAGATCGACGAAGAGCCGCGGGTCCAGCATGGCGCCACCAAGGACACCACCCCGGGCGCCATGGTGCATCGAAGGCACAAGCAGCTCCTCCGATCCGCTTAACACGGTCCACCCCTCGCGCGCGCTGGCAACCTCGCATAGCTCCTTCATGTACGGGAGGAGCCCGGAGCTGTCTTTGATGCCAATGATGTTCTCCACATCAAGGAGATGACGAACCGTCCCGATGGGAATGCAGGTTCGGCTGCATGAAGGCATGTTGTACAGAAACAACGGGAGCGGGCACTGGGCGGCGAGATGGCGGGCCCACAGTTCAATTTCCACATCATCAGGCACAAAATAGTAGGGCGTGGTGGCCACCACGGCGCTGGCTCCGGCCTCGGCCGCCACGCAGGCCATGCCGACCGATTCTTCGACAGCAGTATTGGTAATGCCCACCAGCACGGGCACCCGCCCCGCCGCAATGCGACATGCCGAATGCGTCACCGCATGTCGAACCGCCCAGGGCAGACAAGGCCCCTCCCCACTGCTGCCGAGCACAAAGAGACCGCTGACGCCTCCCGCGATCACGCGTTCAATGAGTCTTTCAAATCCCTCCACATCAAGCGCGCCCGCTGCATTCAATGGCGTGACCAGTGGAGGAACGATGCCTGACAAGGGATTTGACGTGCTACAAATGGATTTCATGTTGAGACTCGGTTGGTTGAGGTTGTGAGGAACGGGATGGTGTTCCCCCCCGCCAAAGATGCGAGGCAAGAACACCAACACACAGAATGCTCATGGTTCCCACCACAATGACCATGAATGGATGCATGGGATTGCGCAAATGCCCCAAACTGGCCGGCCACGACGCCTTGGTCGAAAGAGTCATCCAAAGGATGATCAGCACACCTGATGCCACCCCAAGGGCGGCGGGGGCGCTCCGGGCGCGCCGGCATATAAAACCGAGCAAAAACAACCCCAGCATGCCACCACTGAATATGCCCGCATACTCCCACCAGACATCCAATGCAGACCTGATCCGCATCATCGCCAAGGCGGCGATCGTGCCAGCAATTCCAAACACCAGCGTGGACATCCGCAGGATGCGCATCGCATGGGCGCCATCAGCATCCGGCCGGACATGCCGGCGATACAGATCGCAAAGCACAAGTGTGGCTGAACAATTTAATGAGCTCGACACCGTGGATTGAGCGGCAGCGAAAATCGAGGCAATGAGCAGGCCTGTAAAACCCAGGGGTAATTGCGTGACAATGAAATGGGGGAAAACCGTATCGGGCCGCCCCACCGCATTCACAGTCGCAGGGAGCAACTCCGGCCGTGCGGTGTAAAAGGCAAACAGTCCCGTGCCGATAAAGAAGAATACCGCCGATATGGGCAGATACAATAACGCGCCCAGCCAGACACTACGCACGGCAGCTTGTGTCGAGCGCGCCGTGTGATACCGCTGCACATAACTCTGGTCGATGCCAAAATTCTGGAGGTTCATAAACAGCCCATAAAGCAGGACCACCCACAAGGTGGACTCACCCCATGAAAGGGCCGTGCTCCCCAGGTTGAATTTGTGATGTTCGCAGGCAATCTCGAACAGTTGGCCCGGTCCATTGGGCATGCCAGCCAGGAGCACCCACACGCATGACAGGGCTCCCACAATGAATACAATGCTTTGGACCACATCCGTCCAGATGACGGCCTCCATGCCACCATAGAGGGTATACACAATGACCACGCAGCCGGTTAGGAGGATCAAGACAGGAATGCTCCAACCGGTCAGAGGCTGGAGGGCAAGTGCCAGCAGATACATGATGGTGCCCGTGCGGGCGATCTGCGTCAGCAGGTAGCACAGCACCGCATAGGTGCGCGCCCAGGACCCGAAACGCTGTTCGAGGTGCTCATACGCCGAGAACGATCCCCCCTCACGGTAAAAGGGCACGAAGTACTTCACCGCAATCCAGGTCGCCAGCGGAATCGAAAGACTGAAGACAAAGGCATTCCAGTTGCCCGCAAACGCCTTGCCTGGCAGGGCCAGGAAACTGATGCTGCTCACATAGGTGCCGAAGATGGATAATCCCACCGCCCAGGACGGGATCCGCCCCCCTGCCACCATGAATGCCTCCGGATGACGGCTCTTGCGCCCCACCCACAGACCCAGTGCCACGCATGCGATGAGGTAACCGGCCAGCACGACCAGGTCCAGCCAACGCATGCCCGCAGATCCAGCGTTCATTTTTTCAAATGGGAAACAAACACCTGGTTGACCATCCTTCCATCCTCTTCCACACGCCGTACATAGGCGATTTTGCAGCCATCGGGCGAAAACACACAGGCCTCGGGACGCGGTGCACATCCGCTGTCAGCCCGCTCGGTAAGTCGTATGGTTTCACCACTGGTGGCATCACAGACACACACGCTGTTATCCATGACAAATGCGATCCACTTCCCATCAGGACTCCACGTAAAAGCCGAAGCCACATCATGAGGGTTGGCCGTCAATGGCCGGAGATCCTTCCCATGGGGAGATACCGTCCAAAGCTGAACCACGCCCTTGTCATCCTTCATCAGACAGGCAATGCGACCGCCATCTGGAGAACTCCGCAGCCAGTGGCGCGGCCCCTGGATGCCCGGGTAAGGCCGGTCTGCCGTATAGGTCAGGCGACGTTGAACCACGCCCTTGGGCGGCAGCGGCCGTCGTGCCGCCGTGCCTGCAAGGGGTCCCATGCCGGGCTCTGTAAGATTGGCCGGAAGATCCGCAATGAACACTTCGGATAGGACTTGCCCGTGCGTATCCACCACATGGCCTTGAAAGGCAAGCGCCCTCCTCTGCCAGGTGCCATCGGGCCGCTGATACCCATGGGTCCCCACCCACCCTTCTTCAAAAGCCTTCTGTATCTCATCCGATCCCGGCCTGGGGTGAGCTGTCACCTTGGCCACTAATACACTGAAATATTGCCCATCATGATTGCGTGGGTGATCCCGATCCACCACGACGGGTCCACCGGGCACTGACACGCCTATGGTGCGCAAATCATTGTCATGATCCGCTGTCTCTTCCTTGAACTGGGACAGGACATGATCCTGATAGGTGAAACTAACCCATTGTCCATCAGGACTGAATACATGAACATGTGAACCTCCCCGCAATGCCCCTGCGGTGAAAGGCGGTGTAAGGTCACGGGCATCCAGGTTGAGAGCGCGTCCAGGATCTCCGGCATGGACCATCACCCCCTGGCGATGGCTGGGCCCATAGGACCAATCGGGGGTGGGATTCTCGGGCCCGAGGATAAATACGACGCGGTCATCCACCGGACTGCACGTCGCCACCCCACAGCATGCCCCATTTTTGGAGGTGTACAGTGTTTCGACCTGGCCGGTCTGGATGTTCACCCGTTCAATTCGTGTGCCCTCAAACACCTCCCCTGCCGCATCCGGGCGGGTGTCATACACAATCCACTGACTATCTGGTGACCAGACGCCTGTATTCGTCAGAACGCGGCCACCCGGTCCATGTGTGATTTGTTTTTCAGTGGCAGTCATGCGCATGTACGGACTACTGGTAGAAGCATGGCCATCCCCCCACATTCCCCAAACCATTCCAGCCAAGATGATACAAAAAGCTCGCATGATTTGGGCGCAGCCTTCGTGGCTGGCAGGTTATTTGATCATGCTCTCATCGGTCTGCAATTGACGGAAATTGGTAAAGCGATGGAACGTCAGAAAATTGGCATCATGATGATTGTGAGCCCCCCCCAGGCCATCATCATAGGCAGTCCGGCACGCAGCGATGATATCCTGCCCATCAAACAGCCAATCCACGTACTGGAATCCATGTTTTTCGGGGTCGGGATGGTACAGAAGTATGGCGCGAACAGTCCACTGAAGGACGTCGCTGGAACAGACCAATGCCAGGGTGTTGCGTGTGGCAGCAGCACGGCGATCCTTGAACTTGGCTGGAACATAATTGACGAGTGACCAGTATAATTTGGTCACCGGATCGCGCCGAATGGTGAATTTCTTGGCGCCTCCCGGAAAATCAATAAAACCGGAGGCCGGATCAAACTCACATTGAACCCCGCCCGGATGGACATGCACCACTGCTGCTTTCTCAGTTCCCGATCGAACATCAACTCGCAGGATGTTCAGGACGTTCCCCGCCGGATCGGCAACCGCGTTCCCCTCCAACCACCCATTGAATGCACCCGAAAGCCAGTTCGTGGTGTCGGATTGCAAACGGTTGCTCACCACCCAGTTCGCGGCTTTCAGCAGATCGGCGTTTTCAGGGGCCGACATCATGAACGCCCGGAAATGCGGTCCCCACTTGTCTCCGCCTCGTGAATCCTCCATGGCTCTCCAAATGCGCCCTTCGTGGACAAGCACAGGCACCGGAGCACAGTGGTATTTGCCATCCCCAAGAAGCAATCCCGTATTGGCATCGGCGGGCGTGGTCCAGGTCACACCACCATCGGTGGACCGTCGAATCACCGTATTACCATAGGTTTCGGTGGTGCCGCCCATGAGATACAGGGCATCCCGATGCAGGAAGAGTGTGGACCAGTACTGGTTGGTCAATTCGGTCAACCGTTGCCAGGTGGCGCCGCGATCCTTGCTGCGATATACCGTCATGTGATCGCGACTGCTCTTGGAGCCAAAATAATCATGGGACGCCAGGTAATCGCCATTGGTCCAGACCACCAGGCTGGGCGAGCCAATATATACACCACTCGAAGCAGGCAGGTGTGCAATCACAACTCCCGGAACACCCTTCGTGTCAAGTTGGGGGGATTCCTGCCCCAAACCCTTTGGCGCGACGGCCAGCAGCGTCAGCACCGCCGCCATGCAGAACCAGGACATGGACGGTCTCTTGAATACAAGCGTTGGACTGGTCATAAAAACATTTGATAACGTTACATGGTGTTTGGCGAGCATAATTTACCATGGAAAAGAGGGTTTACAGACGAACTCAATCCCGCCAAAGTGACCGTCATGCGATGCATGGCCAATCCCATCGTAACGCTTCTCCTGTTCCTTCTGGCAACCGCCAGCGGGCAGGCCACCCATTCATCGACTGAGGAGGTGCGTCATCGCATTGATTCTGGCGAATGGAAGGATGCCATCCAATTCATCGATTCCCAGCTTCAGCAAACCAATCTCCCATGGATCGAGCGTGATGCCCTGCTCTGGGAAAAGGAGAAAATGCGGCGCATCCGCCTGGACTTCACCCAAACCCGCGAGCAGGTGTTCAAAGATCTGGCCCAGGTGATACCTGGCCTGGGTTCGAAGCTTTTTGAAGAATGGGAACAGGCACATGTCGTTGAGTACATGGATATTGATGGTGTCCGGTGGTATTTCTGCAATGCGGTTCCCAACGTGCCACGCATATCGCCCCAGGCACAAAAACTGGTCCCAGCCAACCGACGTACCCTTGATGCTGTCCCCTACGAAACCTCCCACCTGCGCCAGGTGATCCGCGATATGGGCCAGGGCAGGACCGTTCAAAGGCGATTTCGCATCACTTACACATTGTCGGTCAAACCAGACGCCGTGCCCGCAGGTGAAACAGTGCGCGCCTGGCTGCCCTTTCCCCAGCGAGGGGGACGGCAGAGTCAGGTAAGCCTCATATCATGCGATCCCCCCCAGCACATCCTCAGTCCCGAGGGCTATCCCCTGAGTTCGATCTATCTTGAAAAAACCGCCACTGGATCGACCTCCACGGTCTTCCAGGTTGTTTTTGAATACACTGCCCGGGCGGATTATCGGGTTATTGACCCTGACCGGGTATCTCTGAATGGTCCTCTTCCACCAGAGGTTCAGGCTCAGATCAAGGAACGCCCCGACCACCTTGCCTTCACCGATGATCTGCGGCGCCTCGCCTCGGAGATTGTGGGTCACGAAACCAATGCCTTTCGCAAGGCGCGTCTTCTCTACCAATGGGTGGATGAAAACATGCCTTGGGCCTCCGCCCGGGAATACTCCACCCTGGATTCACTGCCCGCCTACGCCCTGAAGGAACACCATGGCGATTGTGGCATCCAAACGATGCTCTTTATGGCCATGTGCCGCATCCAGGGCATCCCCGCCCGCTGGGAATCGGGATGGATTACCGGTTGTGTCAAAAGCATGCACGATTGGTGCACCGTTTATCTGCCCCCCTACGGTTGGGTTCCCATGGATGTCTCCTATGGCCAGGTGCCTGTTTCCCGGGAGGCGGTGCACTGGTTTTACTGTGGAGGCATTGACGCTTATCGTCTGGTGGTCAACACGGACTACGGACAGGCTCCCTATCCGTCCAAAATACATCCCCGTTCCGAACCTGTTGATTTTCAACGAGGTGAAGTCGAGTGGCGCGGAGGTAATCTCTATTACGACTCATGGCGCTATGATTTCCAGGTCAAAATCCTGGACGATGGCGCATCAACTCGCTCCAACCCCACTTCAAAGCCATAGCCATGAACCGACGTTCTTTTTTACAGACCCTGGGCGCCGCCGGCATTCTGAATACGACCATTGGCCACTGCGCTCAACTCAGCGATGTTTCTTCCACTCCCATGAATAATACGCCCCGCATTCACCACGAAATCATCCGACTTGACCTGGCAAATCCCTGGTCGATTGCCCGCGGCACCGCGGAGTATAAGGAAAACGTCATCGTGCGTTATGAACGCGATGGCGTGATCGGGCTGGGCGAGGCAGGCCACCTCACCGCCGCGGGCCAGACTGCTGCCCAAACCGTTGAAGGTATTGAGAAACTCACCCCATTCTATACAGCTCGCGATCCATGGCACTTTTTTGATCTGCCGGAGGAAGCAGCCCGGATCTCCGATTGTGCTCCCGCTCGTGCAGCCATGGAAATGGCTCTCATGGATTGGGTTGGAAAGAAAGCCGGTCTTCCCCTTTACCGCATGCTGGGCTTGGATGAATCACGCAGCGTCCCCACTTCCTATTCCATCGGGTTGGATAAACTGGATGTCATGAAGGACAAAGCCCGTGCCGCCAAGGACTTTGCCATTATCAAGGTCAAATTGGGTCGGGAGGACGATCAGGCCATCATCAAGGCCCTGCGCGAGGTCACCAACCAACCCATTCGTGTCGATATCAACGAAGGTTGGAAGGACCGCGAGCAGGCCATTCGAAACATCGAATGGCTTGCAAGCCAGGGAGTTGAATTTGTCGAGCAACCGATGCCGCGTGACCGCATCGAGGACGCCCGCTGGCTCAAGGCACGCACCCCCCTCCCCATCATTGCAGATGAAGCCGTGCATACTGCCCGTGATATTGCCGCGATTGCAGATGCTTACATGGGCATCAACGTCAAAATCATGAAGTCGGGCGGTCCCCTGGGGGCTTTCAGAATGCTGGTTACGGCTCGTGCGCACGGCCTGGATGCCATGATCGGGTGCATGATTGAAAGTTCTTTGGGCATCACTGCGGCAGTCCACCTCCAAAGCCTTGCCCGATGGCTCGATCTGGATGGCAACCTGCTGCTTAAAAAGGATCCGTTCCTGGGTGCCACCCTCAAGGAAGGCCGCTGGGTGCCCCCTGCACAACCCGGCCTGGGCGTTCGCCCGGCCTCGGCCAAACCATAAAACACTATAAAACCTCACATGCGACGTCTTTGCATCACTCTCATTTTCCTCATGCAACTCAACCAACTCTTCGCCGCAGGCGATCTGGATTATCTCGACAAGGAGGGTGCGGCATTCTGCCGTGAACTCGCCAACAAGGTCGGCGTTCATCCGCCCCAAACATCCGCAGACATCTACCTCCAACGCATCAAGAACCTGGTCCTGTCCGACCGTGTGGGCTTCTACTTCAATATCGATGCCTCGGTCCAGGATGGCCGGTTGGTGTTGACCGGTGATTGCGAACGGCAGGAATTCAAGATCATCGCCCGGGAGGTCTTCAAGGAATTGGGGTTTGCCCAAATCGAAGACCACACCCAGGTCCTGCCCGACCTGGTCAAGGATCCAGATCCCTTTGGTGTTGTAGCCAAGCCGTTTGTCCTCACCCATTCCAAACCGGATCTTTCGGGGCTGCCCATGGATGAAGCCCTCTTCGGAGAACCGGTCTATCTGCTCAAGGAAACCAATGGCGTTACCTTGTTTAAAACCTTTACAGGCTATTGGGGATTTGGTCCCAGCGATGCCATCAAACGGGTGACCCGCAAGGAATTCATTCATTTCGTCAACGGCCCCAAAGTCTTAATCAAGAAGGATTATCGAAAGGATGGCCTTTTCATTCCTGCAGGTTCACGCCTGGTTTTGACACATTGGGGCATGGGTGGTTCCTGCCAGGTGGATAATCCCATGGGCGGCAGTCTTGATCTCCCCAAGCGCATCTGCCAGCGGCATTTACGCGACAAGGAGATCGAAAAAGTGATCGCAACGGCCATGTCGTATTTCAAGGCCCCCTATAACCTGGGCGGTAAGAACTCAAGCACCGGCATCGATTGCTCGGGCCTCATCCTGATGAGCTACCGGACGATTGGCCTGAATTTGGCCCGTGACGCCAAACAACAGTACTTGGGCGGCAACCTCATTCCTCCGTATCTCGTTGAAGCCCTGATGCCTGGCGATGCCGTCTATTTCATCAACAGCAAGGGCCAGGTGGATCACACAGGTCTTTATATCGGCCAGGGCCGCATCATTCACGCCACAGGCACCTCGGTGCGCATTCAAAGCATCGATCCCAAGGCGCCTGATTACCTGGATCGCTTCCAGGAAGACTTCATCGGCGCCAAACGGTTCTGGTGGTAATATCTTCCATGGCAGGCAGATCCCTGCCTTCCACCTCATCTTCTGCAGGTGATGCCGATCTCACACGCTGGTTCCTTTGCCAGCGTGTGCTATCTGTCGAAACTCCCTGTCCGCGCCGGGCATTCGCTGGGTGCCAATTCCCACGAGAAAAATTCACGCCGTTGTAACCCCATTCGCAGATGGAACTGATAGATTTTATGCGGCGTCATGGTTGGTGCCATGCCCTGGTTGAATAATTATTTAACAGTTACCGTTTATTAAATAAATCAACACGGAAATTCTTGTCACTCTTGACATTTGAATTTCAATGTTTATATAGGGGTTTGTAATCATTAGGTACGTTGCCGGGTCCAACCTATTTTGTTAGCGGACAATTGTTTCCCCTGGCAACGGGCAATATAGCGCCATCATTCGCAGGAATGCTTGTGTGCCCATGCTTTGATGGCGGTACAATAACTGACCGCATCATTGCCTGGTGGTTTTGTAACAACCTTGGATCGTGGTATCTATTTATGCACAATGTACTGGTCCGCAAATCCGTCCGTGGCTTTACCCTCATTGAACTGTTGGTCGTCATTGCCATTATCGCCATCCTCGCCGGCATGCTCATGCCTTCCCTAGCCAAGGCCAAGGAGAAGGGGCGGCGCATGGGCTGTCTTAACAACTTGCGCCAGATGGGGATAGGCAGCCAATTATATGCCGATGAAGACCCCAAGGGCAGCTTCGCCGGGACCGACAACGATGGCGATGATGATTTGAACTGGCTGTGGCCCAAATACATCTCAACGTTGAAATCGTTTACTTGTCCCAGCACGCAAAATTTCATTCGTCCCGTTGAAACCAATATTGTGGTCTATTCGAGCACGAAGAAACGCCAGGTGCACAAGGATTTGTTGCAAAAGGCGCTGGGCACCGGCTACAAGCCCGGCACCAGCTACGAAGTGTTCGGTTTCATGAACTGGGATACGCGAAAGACTCAGAATACAACCCGCAACTACGTGCATAAAAACAACGCCTTTGGCTTGAAGGGCCTTGTCCCGGGACCCACCCGGATTTGGCTGATTCTCGATGGTGACGATGGTTTCCTCGGCACCACGCAAAACTACCCCGACAAAGTCGATAATCATGGGGAAACCGGAGGCAACATTCTCTTCTGCGACGGCCATGTGACCTGGGTCAAAAGGCAGGGCTACGTGCTCAGCTACGAAACCGCCCAGGATGAAAATCGCAGCACACCCTAAGACAATTCATCGTCGTTGACATCATCATTCACGGGACATTTTTCGGCAAAATAAAAACCATATGAACTCAAAAACGCATGCACTCACACTGGCGTTTGGGCTGGGCCTGGCCGTGGGCACCCAAGCGGGTAGCATCAACAATGGGTTGGCACTGCATTATCCGTTCGATGCGGATTTTGGCAGCGGCACAACCGTCGTAGGCGAACCCACCCTGGAAACAGGCAAAATCGGCAAGGCCGTCCACCTGATGACCTCCCAGGATGGAGTCACCAACAACTGTCTCAACCTGGGCAATCTGCCCGAATTCAAATTCGGCAGCGGGTACAACGGGGACGCAACCGATTTCAGCATCGGTTTCTGGGTGAATTGCAGTTCCGCAGTGGGCGACCAGGCCTTCATCGCCAATAAAAACTGGGGCGCTGGCGGTAATTTGGGATGGGTGATATCGTGGCAGAACAGCGGCACTGTCAAATGGAATTATTGTGATGATTCAGGCTCTGGACGCCGGGATGGCACCGCCTCCACCGTGATTCGCGATGGCCAATGGCATCACGTGGTGGTGACCTTCGAACGCACCAATGTGGCCACCACTTACATCGATGGCAACGCGGTTTACTCCGGGAACATTGCCCCCGCCGAAGGCCTTCCCGTAGGCAGCCTCGACACCGAAGTCGAGGGCCTCTCCGTCTTCGTGGGTAATGATGGCACCGGTGGTTATACGGACAACGGAAATTCTGGTGCTGACATGCTCATGGACGACCTGGGCGTCTGGCGTCGTCTCTTGAATCCCACTGAAGTCGCACGCATTTATCAGGCGGGCCTCACTGGCGTCAACCTGGCCAGCATCCCGGATCCGACCACGCCTTATTGCGGAGTCACAATTCCTGCCGATGGCGCCACCACAGCGGCCCCTTCAGTCGCGGTCACATTCGACATCATTAATGGTTCCACCAAGCTGGCAACCAACACCGTAACGTTCACGTTTGACGGTGTCCAGGTCACCCCGCAATTCACCAAGGCAAGCGACACCAACACATTGGTCTCCTATGATCCCCCGGGCTTGCTCAAGGCCAAGTCCACACACACGGCGATCCTCGTCTTCGCTGACGACGGCACTCCTGCCACCTGGAAGACCAACACGGTGAACTTCACGGTGCCGGAGTACTTGAACACCACCCTTCCCGCGCCCATCTACATTGAAACCTTCAACGCGCTTCAGGATGGTGAACTGCCTGCAGGCTGGACGATCACCAACATGACGGCTGAAGACATCCCGGGACCGGATTTCACGGATAAAAAGTCCGATTCCTACAAGGATTGGGTTGTGCTCACCCCCGACACCCTCGCCCTTGCCACCGCCAATTTGAGTGATTTTAACTATCTCAAAAATGTGGCGCCCAACCAATACGTCAATGGTGCCCTGATCACCAACCTGATGGATGGTGCCTTCATTCTGGCAAACTCGGATGGACGTTCCGGCAGTGGCCAGATCCAGTACCTCTTCACCAAGGACTATGATCTCAGCGGCAAAACCGACATCTATGTCTCGTACCACAGCATGTACATTCAGAACCAGGACAGCCTGGGCGCGTTGGAGTATTCCATCGATCAGGGCAACACCTGGCTCCCCGTGGTCTACATGATCAATGCCGGTGACATCATCAAGGATTCCAATGGATCGGTCGATGCCGTCGCGACCCTGACCACCTCGTATGGCGATGTGGCCACCTACATGAACGACATGGGTGAAACCCTGGGTGGAACCTACGGCTCGTTCATCGGCGCCACCGTCTCCACCAACCTGGCCCCCTACATCAGCGGCCGCATGGATGATGACAAGTCAGAATCGATGCGCGTGGAACTGTTCCGTCTGCCGAAGGCCGACAATCAGTCCAAGGTGCGCTTCCGTTTCGCCCAGATGGGCACGGACAGTTGGTTCTGGGGTGTGGATGATTTCGGTCTGTATTCCATCACCACTGTGGAGCCTCCGACCGTGGTTGTGAACACCAGCAGCTACACCATCGGCACGGGCAATGGCATCAGTCTGAGCGCCACCGTCAGCGGCGTTGGACCGTTCACCTATCAATGGTTGCTCAATAACCAGCCGGTGGCCGATGCGACCAATGCGACCCTCTCCCTGTCCTACGCCAGGATGAGCGATGCGGGCAAGTACATCGTCAAGGTCTCCAACAGCGGCGGTACGGTGTCCAGCCCTGAAATGACCCTCAGCGTATATGAAAGCACGGCCAAGCTCACCGGCCAGTGGGACTTCAACGCGGGCGACCTCAAGGCCACCGTGGGCAATGACCTCGAATACGGCAGTGAAGATGTCCAAGTCGGCACACAGTACGGAACCACCACCAGCTTTGGCATTCCCGACATCGCGGGCAAGGTGGCCAATGTCATGGCCGTGGCGGACATTAATCCCACCGCCGGTTACATCATGAAACATGGCGCCGAACCCAACGGGGGCGGCCAGTATGTCAATCAATACACCCTGATCATGGATCTTCTCTTCCCATCGTCCTCCGATGGCAAGTATAAGACCTTCCTCCAGACGGCTCCGGCCAACAACAATGACGCCGACTTCTTTGCCAATCCTTCCAGCGGCATCGGCATCAGCGGCAATTATCAGGGCAAGATCATCAGCGACACATGGAATCGCGTGGCGCTCGCCGTCGATCTGAGCGGCCCTGGCCCTCATCCCATCGTCGCCAAGTTCATCAATGGCGTGAAGGTGGGCGAACAGGTCCTCTCAGCTGGTCTTGATGGCCGCTGGTCGTTGAACTCCGTCACGAACACCGATGCGCCCTATGCACTGCTGTTCGCGGACGAAGACACCGACAACTCGCTCATGTATATGAACAGCGTCCAGTTCTACAGCGGACGCCTCTCCGACGCTGCAATCGCCGCCCTGGGCACCCCCACGGCGGAAGGTCTCCCGCAGCCTGTGACGGAATCGCCCACGCTGACCGGCAAGCGCGAAGGCTCCAACCTTGTGTTGAGCTATCCTCTCTCGGCCAGCGGCTTCACCGTTGAATCGGCCACCAGCGTCTCGGGGTCGTCCTGGACCACGGTGACTCAAGGCACCAGTGCCACCAACGGCAACGCGATCACCCTGACGCTGCCTATTGGCTCAGGTAGTCAGTTCTTCCGTCTTAAGCATCAATAAGTGCTCAGGAGCCGGGCACGAACCAACGCGCCTGGCTCCCGCCCAATTCAAATAGATATATAGAGACTCAGGGCGGGTGCGTGTGTTTTCTCTGTTCAAAACCACCACCCGCCCTCCATTTTAATAACAATCCGATCTTCCATTCTATGCGCATGAATCGTAAATCGTTTTTAATGACGGCCACCATGGCGGCCCTCCTTTCCTTAAGTCTGCTTGTGCTCAATGGCTGCAAAAAGAGTGAGGCCGAGGACGCAAGCACCTCCGACGTCAACGGATTCCTTTGCACCTCGTGCAATGAAAAATTCTACACTTCGGCCCGGGTGTTCCCCTCCTTTTGTCCCAAGTGCAAAAAGACGGATGTGGTGGAGGTGGTTGGGTATATCGCTGCGGATGGCAAAGTAATGGTTGCTCCCCGCGATTTGAAGGTGGGCGACCCGAAAATGCCCAAAGCCACGAGCAAGATCAAAATGCCCAGGGAAAATGAGTTGAAAGCCTGGGGCGCCACCAAGCGCACAGCCGAGGAAGTTGGTTCACGTTAACTTTCCACTACCCGCCCCTTCATGCCAGTCTGAGGGGCGGGTTTTCTTTTCTCGTCCAGGTCCTCAGCTCATCACAGCGCCACCGTCGTTTCCGATGTCCAGGCCTCTGCCCAAAACAAAACCCAAGGTTGCCGTCTTGATCGAAACCTCCGGCCAATACGGACGCGAGGTCCTGCGGGGCATTGCCCACTACGCGCGTCTCAACGGCCCCTGGGCGTTTTTCGTCCCATCGCGCGGCCATGAAAACACCCTGCCCAACATGGAAGCCTGGCAGGGCACGGGCATTATTGGGCGAATCGAGGACAACACCCTGATGCGCGCCGTGGCCAGGGCGGGCGTGCCGGTGATCGGCCTCGACCTGTGGAAACACCAGGTCCATTCCGCCCGCAGTTCGATGATCCTCAGCGAGATGCATCCCGATCCCCGCGCCACCGCCCGGATGGCGGCGGATCACCTGCTCGATCGCGGTTTCAAGCGATTCGCATTTGTGGGTGTCCGCAACAAGGTCTGGTCCCTCCAGCGCCAGCAGGCGTTCACTCAATATCTGGCCGCAACGCACGGCTGCGGTTGCGAGGCCTATCAACTCAGCGGTCTTATCCGATCCCGGCATTACGATCGCGAACAACAGGAGCTGGGCGCCTGGCTGCGCCGTTTGCCCAAGCCCCTGGGCGTCATGGCCTGCAATGATGATTACGGCCGCGAGGTGCTCAACGCCGCCCTCCAGGCCGGTGTCGCCGTGCCGGATGAAGTCGGCGTGGTGGGCGTGGATAACGATGAGGTGCTCTGCGAGTTGTGTGATCCCCCCTTGTCCAGCGTCGCCCTGAGCGCCGAGAAAGGCGGCTTTGCAGCCGCTGCCCTCCTGGATGCCATGATGGCCGGGCGTGTCCGCAAACCTCAAACCATTTTGGTCGAACCGCTGGGCGTGGTGGCCCGCCGTTCGACCGAGGTCGTGGCAGTCGATGATCCGCGCGTGGCCCAGGCGCTGCATTTCATCCGCGATCACGCCACCAAGCCCATCCGGGTGGAGGACGTCCTGCACGGCGTGCCGATGTCGCGCCGGGCCCTTGAAATGCGCTTCAGGAAACTCCTGCGGCGCTCGATCCACGATGAAATCATTCGAGCCCGCCTCCAGCAGGCCAAGCGGCTCCTTCGGGAAACAAACATCACGCTGGAGGACCTGGCGGAACGCTCCGGCTTTGGTACCGCAAGCCACCTGAGCGCCGTCTTTCGCAAGGACACCTCCCAGACCCCCGCCCAGTACCGGAAACGCTCCCGCACGACGTGAAGCGTACCATGCCACTCTGAATGATGGATTGTGGTGGCAGCGCTTACGGGCAATTCAGCATCAATCAGTTACTGAAAGTCCAAGCCTGTTTTCCGCTCGCGGCAAAATGCCTTTCGCCAAGCACCGAGATTGAATCTCCACAACAAACAACGTAAACTGAACATGATGCCAATGACATTGGAGCAAATCGTGGAAGAAACCCGACACTGGCCCCCGGAAAAGGTGGGCGAGTTGGTAGGCCGCTTGACGCAGGATCTGCATGCGGTCGATCCGGCAAGCGAAGCTGCGTGGAAGGCAGAGATTGATCGCCGTCTGGAGGAAATCCAATCGGGCAAGGTGCGGGGGGTGCCTGCGGAAGAAGTGTTTGCACAAGCTGGGCGCATTCTTGGCCGGTGAAACCCACTGTGTTTCATCCGGAAGCGGCGCGGGAATACCTCGAAGCCATCGAGTATTACGCGGCTGTCTGCGAAGAAGTGGGAGTGCGCTTCGATGCGGAAATCCAACGATTGGTGGTGGAGGCCTGCCAGGATCCCCAACGGTTTCACCGCTTCCATCCTCCGGCCCAACGTGTTCTCTCCCCCACGTTCCCTTACTCAGTAGTTTACTTGGATCAACCTGACCGTGTATGGATCGTGGCGGTCATGCACGCCAAACAGCGTCCCGGTTATTGGCTAAAGCGGATTGATAACGGCAAGGGAACAAGCCTGTAATATGTTTAAATTTGAGATGACATACTTTGGCATCGCCATAACGAATTGGCTCATGTTCGTTCTAAGTCGCTTTTATTTGGCGTACAATATCGGTATCCCGCCAATTGTGTTAACGGCGTGTTTTCTAATGATGTGTGTATCTATAGCAATAATGTTGCTGAGCACAATTATGCTTATTGGCTCTTCGCGTTATCGAATATTATATACATGTTTAGCATTGCTATATTTTTTACTGTGGCCGTTAAACATCTGGTCCGCAAACCAACACCTGCGCACGAACCGTGATTGGTTCATGGAAACGGGAGTGCACGAGTACATGAATAAGGTTGACGTTATCAAGAGTGTTCCCGGCGCCTTGAGCGGTGCCACCAAGGATCTTAGTCGATTATTCTCCACTGTTAGTCCTGTTTGCGGTCATACCAACAAGGACGGCAGCATGACGATATTTTTCGGCGGGAGAGACAATTCCCTGAGAGCGGGCTACATCTATCATTCAGGCTCGTTACTTGCGACCAATCCATGGGCACTTCATAAGGATGATTATTTTTACCACCTTACAAATGAGTGGTATGAATATTGAAACGTGAAGGCCGGGTAACTGAGGTGTGTCCATCGTACGTAATAACGCGAGGAAGCCCATTGTTCTTGATTGAACTCAGATTGGCAATTGGATGGTAAAGGTATGGACCATAGTGACTTCAAATCAAAACTGAAACAATTGGTGCGAACAACTGGACCAGAACATAATGTCAGGTCGAAGCGTTATTTGATTGCAAACGATTCTGGACTTGAAGACTACGTTGTCTCGTTATGCTATTCATATCTTCGAGAGACCGCAGCGAAGCGACGTGAAATCGAAGAGAGTATGCATGATGATGACATTTTGTGGTATGTCCAAAGGTTTATTGACAACAATACTCTGGCAATTCAAAGACCATCGGATGTCGAATCGATGCTTCTGGGCGTGGTGGCCATCGCAATAGTTGGGCCACATTCAGACCCACGCGACGTCACTTTTTGGCTGGGAGAACTTTATCTTGCTGCATATATCGCTTCTGTTTCTGAGCGAAAGAGCATTTGCGAGCGTGTTGGCCATATTGCAAGCGATAAATGCGATTTATCCGAACAGATAAGACTGTTTCCCGCGAGAAATGAACAAGTGGTACAAAGAGAGGCGGAACTCAAGAAGAGCGGAATACTGACCCAAGCCCTGGGCATCGATGATGGGAGTGGTTTAACACCGATGATGCGAGCTGCGCTGAGTGGCAATCTCCCTCGTTTGTTTGAATTAATACACCAAGGTGACGATGTAAATGCCGCGATAGATGGCGCGTCTGCCTTGGCTTTCGCGGCATTTGCGGGGCAGGAGGAAGCGGTTGAATTATTAATAAATTCGGGAGCACGCATTGATGTGAAGCCCCACGGAATGTCGTTGCTGAAATTCGCTGATTTGGGAGGAACTAATCCCAAAATGTCGGATCGACTAAAGCGCGCCGGAGCGAGATCATAGACAGTGGCTTGATGAAAAACGCTACATGTTTTGAGAACGCTGCTCAGGTGCCAAATCCATTTCCTTGAGAGATGTTCAATTAGTAATATGGAAAAGCAGAATTTGTTTTTCGAAGGGACGTTTCGCGCTTCCACTGGTCGGATCAATGGGGAGTACCTCAAATCATAATTAAACCAGCAAGTGTCAAAATATGTCTGCGTATTTAAGCGTAACCGGAAAACTATTTGACGTTGATCGTTTTTTGGAGGG
>CAZIDG010000060.1:0-26020 GCA_964538065.1 uncultured Verrucomicrobiota bacterium | reverse complement strand
ATGTGGTTGGGTACTGCGTGTCCCTCCCTTGCATGGTTGCAGGTCTGGAGGGATGGCGGGGGATGTATGCCTGGGAGCTCGTTCCATCGACAAAAGGGTTGTGCGATGAAAGGCGGATGTTATCATGACCGCCATGATTCCGACGTTACAGCCGTGGAATCGTTCTAAATCAACACGTTCGGCCCCGCCGCGCGCGCAGGGTGGCTTTAGCCTGCTGGAATTGTTGATCACCATCGCAATCCTGGTTGCCTTGTACGCCGTGGTGGGGGGTGGACGGGGAGTGAGCTATCAGATGCGGCAAAAGCGCGCCTGCCAGGTCAACCTTGAACATCTGTACACGGCGCTCAAGCTTTACGCCCTGGATAACCGGGGGGCGTATCCGTCCTTTCCCAAGGCGACCCATTCAGCCGAGGCGCTGGCGGTGCTGGTGCCCAAATACACGTCGGTCACGCGGATTTTCATTTGTCCCGGCAGCAAGGACAAGGCGCTGCCCGAGGCCCAACCCATTTCCAACCGGCGGATCAGCTATGCCTATTACATGGGACAATCGACCCAGACCAGCGGCCTGGCCCCGCTCTTGTCCGATGAACAGGTCAACACACGCTCCAAGGCACTCCAGGACGCGGTCTTTTCGTCCACCGGCACCAGGCCGGGAGCCAATCATTACAAGTATGGCGGCCTGGTGTTGTTCACCGACGGCCGGGTCGAGAGTTTCGGCACCAACGCCCACGCCCTCCTGCCCGTGACGGATCCGGTGCGCCTGCTCAACCCCTGATTTCCCTTGAACAATAAATATGAATATCAAAATAGAATGCGCCTGCGGCACCAAGTTCGCGTTCGACATTGAACCCGAAAATGGCCGGATGCCGGTCGAGGTCGCCTGCCCGAATTGCGGCGCGGATGGCACGGCCGCCGCCAACGAATGCATCAAGACCCACTCCGCCAGCACGGGACCTGTCCGGGTGCAGCCCAAGCCGGTCACCGGAGCCGTCCGTGTCGCCCTGGCCTCCTCATCGGCCCCGCCTCCGGCACCGGCACCCGCTCCCAGCGCCGCCCCTGTGGCGGAAACACCGGTGGCGGCGGCTGCCACGCCCGTGGCGCAATGCACCATGTGCCAGAAGCCGATCGATGCCAGCACGCTGCAAAAGTTCGGTTATTTTTGCTCGGTGTATTGCCAGAACCAGGCTCAGCAGCGGGGCATCTCCGCGCCACAGTACGATGGGATGCATTCCACGCAGCGCGCCAAACAAGCCCGCAAGGAGATGAACTTCATTTATGTGGCGGCCCTGATCGCCATCCTCCTGGCAGCGGCATGGGCTTATTACGTCTTCTACGCCTCGCAGCCACGCGTCATCCTGACAGTCGATCTGGGCCAGGGCGAGACCCCTGCGCTGACCCGCCTCCTATCCCCGAGCGAAGCCCTGGTGCTCAAGGGCGCCACGCTCACCTTGCACAACATCGACAAGGGGAGCGAAGTCTGGGCCACCACCCTGCCCGGGGTGCGTGCCGCCGGGAAGGATAGTGAGACTGCCCGGGATTCCTCAGACCGGCGTCTCATCATCAGTGGCAGCGACATCTGGGCCATCCTCCCCAGCAAGGCCTTCCAGGTGGATCGCAAAACCGGCAAGGTGAGAAAGGATGTCGCCCTGCCCGAATCCATGCTGGGGGTGAGCATCACGGACCAGGCCATCCTGACACTCAGCGAAAACAGCTTCGGTCAGCCGGTGCTGACACGCCTGCTGCTGGCGGACGGCAGCCTCCAGAGCGAAACGCTCAGCAACACCGCCCCGGGCCGCCTCTACATCAGCCGCGCCGCCACACGGGCCAAGGGTGATGATGACCTGCATCTGCACGCCAACGATGACAAGATGAGCGGTCCGCCCGCCACCTGCCGCACCGATCTGTTGCCCATGGGATCGGAGGCGCTGGAGGTCGATGTCCAACTGCTTGAAGCCAAGTATGGCGCGTTCCAGGCCATCAAGGTCGCCAAGAGCGGGTCCGTGCTGGACAAGCCCAACCTGTCCGCCGCTGGCGGCATGGGCATGGCGGAGAGTTTTTTGAACGAAATGCGCAACGACCAGGGTGGTGGCCGCGATTTTGAGGATCAAAGCCGCTATCGCATCACCACGCGCCGCCGTTTTGCGGGCAGCGACTCACAGGTCCTGGCCGAGGTGGAGGGGCCGACAGCCCTGTTTCCATTGGATTCAGTCGATGCCCTGATTTCAGGCCGCATGCTCCGGGTGTTTGATAAACAGGGCAAAAAACTATGGGAAAGCCAACTGGCCTATCCCGCTGCGGATTATTCCATCATCGGCCGCATCAATCGCCAGGGGCCGGATCAGCCGATGCTGCGTTCAGGCCGCATGATGAATTATGTGGTGGCCCCGGACCGCATGCAATTGGTCAGCATGGACCTCGCCGATTGGCTCGCGGAAGACCGGTATGTCGAGAGCCAGATCAACGCCGTGGGACGCCCCGCCCACGCCCAGGCGGTCATGCAGTCAGGCAACACCCTGTATTGTTTCGACAAGGGCGTGCTTGTGGCCTTCGATACCCTTTCAGGCAACGTTAAATGGCGCATGACCGTGGTGGGCGTCAACAAGATCACGCGTGATCGGGGTGGCAAACTCTATGTCTGCGGCACAACCTCGAGTCCCGACGCCATCCAATACACCAAACAGGTCAAGATCACCGCCAAGGACCAACCGCAGTTGATGAAAGTGGACGCTGCGACCGGCCAGGTCCTCTGGCAGGCCAGTTACATGGGCGAGGATTGCCTGGTCACGGGCAAGTTCCTCTACTCAACACGGGCCCAGATCGATTCCATGGAGTTGCTCCAGGTCCGGAACCGCGAATCTTCCCAGCCCATCAATTTCCACCTGTTCCGCGTGGATCCGGCCAATGGGCATATCCTCTGGGAGGTCCATCGAGGCGATATGCCGCTCAATGTCGAAGCCCAGCAGAACCGGATCCTGCTCCAGTTCCGGAACAAGCTCGAGATCATCCATTTCACTTCGCTCTAGGCAGATTCACAACCCGCCAGCAACAAAAAGCGGGACGCTGTCATGACATGCGTCCCGCCGTTTCAGAAATTACGTACCTCAGCCTGGCTAGGGAGCCTTGGGCAGCCAGGTGCAGGTGTGTTTGCCGTTCCAGTTGTTGATCGAGGCGTAATCCACCATCCGGATAAAGCCGTCTTTGACGGGAACGCGGAACTGCATTTTGGTCCCGGGCTGCGTGGGATTTTCCGGCACGATGTCAACATAGCCATCCTTGGAAACGACCATGACCGGGTCGTTGTAGTGGGCATCCATGTTTTCATCACGAGCCAGCACAATGGGGCCGCGCACCAGCGCCTGGAAATTGTCCCCGGCCCGATTGCTCCCGAGCGGGGCATCAAGGATCCGGCAACGCATGTCCAATTGCAGTTCGATGCGATCGCCCGCAGCCCATCGCCGCCGGATTTGGGCATACGTCCCCGGCTGAACATCCCTCTGTTTTCCATTGACCTTCAACACGGTCTGCCGACTCCACGCCGGTATGCGCAACTTGAGCGTGAAGGTCTCACGTGAGGCCGGGTTGACCTGGATGTTTACCGCGCCTGACAACGGATAATCGGTCGCCACGCGCAATTGAACTGCGCGGCCTTTGGGCGTCGCGGCGGTGGCTGTGCCAGCGTTGTAGAGGTTGATCACCGGGCCTGACGCGGCATTCATCACGGCCACGTAGGGCAGATAGGCCAACCCCATGGGGCCATTCAAATTGCAGCACGTCACATACACTCCCTCGACCTTGCCGCCCCAGCCCTCCGGGTTTGTTTTGATCCCGTTGAGCAGATTGACATAGCTGAAGCCGTCACCGCCGGGCTTCATCGCGCCGAGAAGGCCGTTGTATGTGTACTTCTCGATCATATCGACAGCCATGGGATCGCCATTCAAACGCAGGATTTGGCTGCAGAGCTTGAGCCAGGTCACCCCCACGCAGGTCTCCATCATCCGCTGGATATTGGGGTTGGTCTGTTCCAGGGCGGTGTTATCCCAGGCCTCTCCATAGACCGTGGGATGGTAGGGTTGGTCCCCGCCGCCGTTGCCGATGATGGTGATCTCCTTCTCAATGATGTTGCGGTAGAGATTCATGAAGGATTGCTTCCAATGGTCATTGCCGGTGACGCGGTAGTACTCCACCAGTCCTTCGAAGAGCGACATCATTTCGTAGGCCTTCGGATAAACCCCGCCGATCTGTTCCGGGGCCTTGTTGTTGAAGGCATCTTCTATGATGTTGAAGCCTTTGGCGCCGCCCTCAACCTCGACAATGTATTTCGCAAAATCCAGGTAACGTTGATAACCCGTCATCTTGTACAGGCGCATGATGGGCTCAAGAATGGTGCTGGATTCAATGTGGTTGGGGCTCCATCCCTGATCGGTGATGCGCACCTTCGGCGGCAGGCCGATCTGGGCGATCACACAGTCCGCCTGATCGATCATCGCCTTGAGCACCGCCGGGTCTTGTTCCACCTGCGCATAATACTCGTGCAGGCCGAGCAGAACGTACTTCCGTTCCCACAGGTCGCCCCCCGCGCTGTCGGGCTGTTTTGCGATGTCCGAACAACTGATGCTGCCATTGTCGCGGCGCGCGGTCAGCAAATCCGCCACGGTGGCTTTGAGGATTTTCTTGAGCTCGGGATCCTGCGTGTAACGATAAAACATGCAGCCCGATCGGACCGCCTTGCCCCACATCTCCCCCTGCGCAAAAAAGGCCCGGCCAGACTTGAATTTCTCCACCATGGCGCCATAGGGAACCACTCCTTTGTTCCAATGGTTTATGGAATTCTCGATATAATCCTCCAGATAACCTTCGAGTTGGATGGAGTGAGCGGGCAGCGGGGTCAAGGAATCGCGCACCTTGGTCCGGTCATCCGCCTGGGTGGCGCAGACCACAAAGCAGGCAAGACAGACGAATAATCGCTTCACGCCGTTAACGCGGTTAACACGGCGTATTTGATGGCCCATTTGCTGTGTCCAATACATGTTGATCTCCTGGATATAATGACCTCTTCAGTAACTATGATCAGATAAAAACACCCTGTCCATTGTCCATGGCCTGCGATGCCTTGATCGACACCATATAGCCTTTGGCACCCTGGAAAATCAAGGCCGACCGGCCATGATTCATTTCCTAAAGCACACGGATGGCGCGCTGGATGAGAATGGGTGGATCGAGCGTTTGATCCCTGGCGGGTGCGGCGTGGATTTTTCGGACAATATCCATGCCTTTAACCACGCGGCCAAAGACCGCAAAGCCCTGTCCATCGGGATTACGCTTGCCCGCAAAATCGAGCTCAGGCTGATCCCCCACACAAATGAAGAATTCATGGGTGGCCGTATCGGGTCCCATCCGCGCCATCGACACGGCGCCATCCACATGCCGCAGGCCGGTATCGCGCGTGCGCTCCAGCGGAATTGCTGGAAAGGCCTCGGCCTCGCGAGCGGGGTTGGCGCTGGCCTGAATCACAGCAATCTTGACCTGGTTGGTCTGGTTGGACTCGGTGACCGTCCGATGAAAACGCCCGTCGCTGTAAAAGCCTTCCAGGGTGTAACGGAGAAAATTCCGGGTGGTGACTGGCGCATGCTCATAGTCCAGTTCCAATTCAATGTCACCGAGCGCCGTCTGAATGAGGACGCGCGGCTTGGAAACCATGGGCGCCTCGCGCCATACAAACCGGGGCGCTTCGGATGTGTCCCAGCCCGCGAGATGCGCCCGGTCGGCGTCCGATCGCTGCGCCGGTTTCACATAGCGCCAGGAGCCATCCCCCAACACCTCCGCGCAGAGAGCAGCCAGGGCGGGATCATACTCCTTGAGCGCGGCACGGGTGTGGACATGGTTGTGAAGGGCATCATTGAACCGATTGTTGTCAAACCAGTCCTGCACCGCCTCAGCCCAATATTCCGATGGCTCCGTCCCCGCATAGGTGCCTTTCCACAAGCCCTTGGCCATCGCCTCGCGATACGCCTTTTCGAGACGCGCATTGAACGTGGGATCTGTCACAGACAGGCCGGTTTCGTGAATGGCATGAGCAAATTCATGGATCAGAATATTCTCGGTCGAATACGGATCGCCCGGCATGCAAAGCAGGTTTTCCTCCGCACAACTGACCACCGGGCAATCCGGTGAAGCACCCAGGCCGCGCGCCCGGCGATCCCAGTACACCTTGGAGGTTAACTGGCTGTGCTCCGGGACATCGGTGGTGTATTCGGTGGAGGCCATGACGACCAACCGGACGTGGTTTGTGGCCATGGCATGCAGAAGGTCGTCGCGCCCGGCCAGAACGTGACGCACGATCCAGGCGGCTTCACGCATGGCGGCATCGGATACCCTGGCTGAGCCCAGGATGGGAAAATCCGCCACCTGGGTATATTGGGCATAAAAGGGATCCAGCTTGAGATCGCGTCGGAGGTCGTCAGGCACTGGCCCCACGCCGTTGGCACCGTGTGCCGGAAGGCCAAAGGCCAGGAACAGCAGAAGGGCCACCCCCATCATTCTTATGCGGTACATGCCATGTGACATGCCCGGAGTATGTGCCGAAAGGCCCCTCTCACGCAAGCCAGCTCGTCTCACTTCCCGGTATCGCGCCGGATATAAAAGTTCGCCCACACCGGATAGTGATCCGATATTTGTTTGTCGGTAAACGCACGGTCCACGCCCCATTGCCCGGCGTAGTTCTCCGCCGAATTGGCCGTGACGACCATCCGGTCATAGGCGCGCACCGATTGGGCCACGGTGGAATCGGCATCATCCGGCACAATCCACTGGTAGGCTGGACCGCGGATTGAAAGGAGGTCAAGCTGGGCAGGCCGGGCATACGTGCCGGAGGCGTTAAAGTCGCCCACAACAATAAAATCATCCTCATCCGGCCACTGGGTCCGGGCCCATTGCACGACGGTATCGAGCTCTCCAATTTCAGCGACAGCGCGATCCGGCGCCGTATGGATGTCAATCAGGACAAACGTGAGATTGCCTTGCAGGGAAGCAAAACGGGCCAGATAGGGTTCGCGCTGGAATAAATCCTCAGGGCGGTCGTCGAACAGGCGGGGTTCCCCCACAAGCCTGACTTTATCCTCGTTCCAATAAAAGGCGTAGGATTCACGGCTGGCGTTGTCATCGTCCTGCAACCCGGTGGACGGGCTCACGCACAGGCCATAATGGCGCCCGGCCTGCCGGATCATGGTTTGAACGGTCAGGGGCGCGGCGACCTTGGGATTGCTCACCTCCTGCACGGCCAGCACATCAAAGGAACTCACGATGCTGGCCAGCATGGCCATGACCTCGGGCTTGCGCCCCTTGGCGTCTCCGAAGTTCTGAATATTGAAGGTGCCCAACCGAATGGTTTCATTGAGATCAACGGGCCGGATGACGGCCGCTTTTGTCTCAAGCGGCGTGACACGGCCCGCCTTCGGTCCCTGCTCCGTGGCGCAGCCGGCAAGCAGAAACACCGCCACAACCAGGGCCAAACCGGCCTGGCCCCACTTCATTAAACCCTCGCCCCATGAATGGCCCCGTGGCATGCGGGATTCGTAACTGTCTGCGATCATAATTATTTGAGGACAACTCACTGGGGACCACGATACAAAGGGGCTTCTCAACGATTCAATGCATTAATGCAGGATGCCTGCCGGCGCGATGACGGAAAATCGCGGCATCAGGAAGGGCCAACACAGGAACCTACACGTCGAAGCCGGATTCGCGATATAAACGAAGCTTGTAGATGAGGGAACGACGGCTGATGCCCAGGGCTTTGGCGGTTTCCGTGCGGTTATCCTCATGCTCTTTGAGGGCCTGGAGAATGGTCTGGCGCTCCATCTCCTCCAAACGCTGGGCTTGCTGGGGCACGGGGATCGCCCTGGGTGCGGCTTCGGCGCTGCGCACGCGGGCCGGCAGGTGCTCAGGCAGAATGACATCGCCATGGCATAGCAGGCTGGCGCGCTCCATGGCGTTTTGAAGCTCCCGCACGTTGCCCGGCCAGTTGTAAGTCTCCAGGCATGCCACCACGGTGTTGGAGAAACGGAATTTCCGGTCACTCAGCCGGGAAAGGAATTCGGTGGCCAGCGGGAATATATCCTCACGACGCTCCCGCAGGGGAGGAATGAAGATTTCGATCACATTAAGGCGGTAAAACAGATCCTCGCGGAAGGCGCCACGTTCGACTTCGATCTCCAGGTTGCGATTGGTGGCGGCCAGGATCCGCGCATGGGTGCGCAAGTCCTTGTTCGAGCCCACGCGCTGGAAGCGGCCGTCCTGGGTGATGCGCAGCAGCTTGGCCTGGAGGCGTGGCGAAAGCTCGGCAATCTCATCGAGCAAAATCGTCCCATCGCTGGCCTCTTCAAACCGCCCCAACCGCTGGGCGACCGCACCGGTAAAAGCCCCTCTTTCGTGTCCAAAAAGCTCGCTCTCAAGCAGGTTTTCAGGGATGGCGGCACAGTTGACCTTGACCAGTGCACCCGAGGCGCGCTGGCTCCAGCCATGAATGACGTCGGCCACGACTTCCTTGCCCACCCCGCTCTCGCCCGTGAGCAGGATCCGGCTGTCCGATCCGGCCACGAGTGCGGCATCGCGAAAGACCTGCCGCATCAAGGGACTTTTCACCACCACCGAAGGAGGCAACTCCCTGCCCATGTCCCGGGTTGGAACCACCGTCCTTTCCATTCCTGTGACCCTCCGGACAATGGCCAGAAACTCATCGAGATCAATCGGCTTTTCAAGGTAGTCCACTGCCCCGTCGCGCATGGCATGCACCGCATCCCGGACATCGGCATACGCGGTCACGAGCAGGACAGGCAGGAGCGGGTGTTTCTCCCGGGCGCGCCGAAGCGTCTCAAGGCCCGACATGCCCGGCATACGCACATCCGAAATGAGCATCTGGACGGATTGGCTGTCCAGCAGTGCCAGCGCCGCCGCACCTGAATCTGCAGTAAGCACCTGAAAGCCCTGGGCCGTGAGAAAGGAATGGAGCAGGCTGCGCTGGCCGGCGTCATCATCCACAATCAATATTTTCGGGGTGGCAGGGCACGCAGGCGCAGGAGGAGTCATAGGCCGTTGGCAGCGGCGGTCTCCATACGGCTGACGCGGAACACAGCCCCTGAAGGCTGGTTCTCAAGGCACTCGATCTCCCAGCCATGGAGCATCACGATCTGTTTGACCACAGCCAGGCCAAGGCCCGTGCCGTGCTCGCGCGCGGTATAATAGGGACGGAAGATCTCCTTGCGCTGGGCAGCAGGCACGCCTGGACCGCTGTCCCGCACCTCCAGGGAGGCTTCGCGAGCCTGGGTCCGCCGCGCCGCAATCTGAATTTCGCCGCCGTGTGGCACCGCTTGAATAGCGTTAATGAGCAAATTAAAGAGCACCTGCCGCAGCAGTTGCTGATCGGCATTCACCATAAGATTCTCCAGCGCCAAATCAAGCTTAATGGCCTTGTCCTCCAGATCGCTCTTGAGCGCCCGGGCCACTTCGCCCGCCACCAGTCCGAGGTTCACCGGCGTGCGCCTCAACTCCCGAGGCTTGGAGTAGTTGATAAACTCATTGAGCTGCGACGTCACCTGGTCCACCTCATCCACGATGCGCGCCGACTGCTGCCGGATGCCATCCGGCGTGCCGGCATCCTTGGCGATCAACTGGGCCAGGCCGCGGATGATGTTCAGGGGATTGCGCGTTTCGTGCGCCAGGCCCGCAGCGGCAATGTTCATCTCCCGCAAATGCGTGTTCATCTCGCTGGTGCGCACCAGGCGCATCTGGAACTCGGAGGATCTCGTCAGGTTCTTCCAGGCCAGGCTGATCCCTCCCACGGACAACCCTGCAAACACAACGATGATGACACGCAACCAGAGATCCCGGGTGCTGGCCTCCTGAAACGCGTCCGTGGGCAACACCATGGCCAGGCCATGCAAACCCTTTTCCTCGATCAGCGCCTTGTATTCCTCCTCATTCATCCAGGGGGGACGACGGAAGCCCGGCCGCATGCGCGGAGGACGGTTGGTCTGCGTAAGATCGGTCGGAGGCTCATTCGAACCGCCGGGAGGAGGCCCAAACTCCGCGATATTGGTTCCCTGCCCTTCGCGATCCCGCATGAAGGGTGGCGGGAATCTCTGGCCATCTTCACGCCGTCCGCCGGGCTCGCCCTCGGACACCACAATGGTCGGCGGCGAATTGGAGCCATCGGGCTGGAGACTGGCCCCCAGATCCACAAGGTTGATCACCGTCACCGAATGTTTGTCCCACTGCTCGCTGTTCTGACGCATCCCCTTGGTCGTGAGATCGGTGGGTTCCCCCGCCGATGCCACCACATCCCCCGTGGCGTTGAACAGCGCCACGGATTTGAGCTTCTCGGATTTGACCAGCTCCTTTAAGGCGGACTCCAAACGCGGCCTGGACACGATGCCTCCAAACCGGCGTTGGGAGCGAATGACCAATCCCATGGTGCTGGTGATGTCGCGCGAGCGCTGGATCACTTCGGCTCGCGCCTGTGAGACCACCCGCCGATGCTCGAAGCCCTGCCAGACCACGACCAACACCCAGGCCATGAGCAGGAGGCGGACCACCAACTTGTTCCGGGGCATTAACATGGGATTGCGGGGTTGATTGTTACCTATTTAGAGCTGCTTGAGGAGCTTTTTTTACGGCTCTTTTTCGTATCGGCCGGCTCACCCTCCTTGCGCATCGGGATGGTCTCCAGGAACTGATCGAGCTCCTTGTCCTTGAAGGCGTTGGGCGCCAGCATGGATTTGTTGCGTTCCTCGTCGGTCAGCGAGGCCAGTTGCGAGGGCATCGGGACGATGTGCGGCGTCAGGAAGATGACCAGCTCGGTCTTGACATTCTGCTTCACCTTGCGCTGGAACAGCAGACCCAGGCCCGGGATGTCCCCGAGCAACGGGATCTTGCGTGTCGTGTCCATTTTCCGGTTTTCCATCAAACCGCCAATGATCACCGTCTTGCCATCGGGTGTCACCACCACCGTCTCGGCGGACCGGCTATTAATAATCGGAGCACTGTAGGCCGCATTGGTACCCGTGCTGACCGATACGGTTTCACTGGCAAGCGATGAGATCTCCGGAGCCACGATCATCTCGACCATGCCATCGGAGGTGATGAAGGGGGTCACCGTCAAGATGATGCCCACATCCTGGTATTGGATGGTGTTGTTGACACCGCCTGTGAGGGCGTTGACCTGGGAACCGGTGATGATGGGCACACGTTGTCCCACCTTGATGATGGCCTGCTGGTTGTTGCGGGCCATGATGGAGGGCTTGGACAGAATCTCAGTGTTACCGGCCTCGGCGATGGCACGCAGGGTGGCCTGGAAGTCATTGCCCAGGACCTGGTACATGCCCCCCGCCCCCGTGGCCAGGTTCGCGGAGCCCAGTGCCGCTGAACTGAACATGTTCGACGCCGAACCGATGGTCGCACCTCCAAGGTTCTTGGTGATGCTCGCGTCCAGGCCGACATCCGAGCCCTTGGTATAGGAGAGTTCCATAAACACCACCTTGATCAGGACCTGCGGCTTGGGCTTGTCCAGATTGGTGATGACCTGGCTGATGCTCTGGCTCGTCTCGTCATCGGTGATGACGATGATGCGGCGGGTTTCGGGATCGCTCGATATCATCGCCTCGCCGATCTGCCCATTGGGCGTATAGCTTGAGGAAGAACTGCGGGACGAGGAGCCGGAGGATCGCGAGGAGCGGGTGCTAGTCCGACTGCCGGAGCTGGTGCGCTGCGCCAACAGATCGGCGGGTAATGCCAAAACGAAGGCGAGGACCACCAGCCCAAGCCAGCGGCTGCGCACTGCAAGTCTGTTCATGGTCAATATGCGGTTTAAAATATGGAGTTGCATATGAAAATGGCGTTCGGGCTGAGTGTTAACGACTGGTCCGGCTGCTGCTTGAACTGCTGCCGAAGGATGATGAAGAACCACTACTGCCATAGCCCTGGTTCTGCTGACGCTCGGTGAGCGGGTTAGTCGTGGTGCGCGTGCTGCGCGAGGTGGTCGTTTGGAACATCTCCTGCAGAACATCCTGCACCGTGTCCGAATCCGCGTTCTCCAGCGAGTACACAAAAACCTTCTGCTTTCGCGCTGGATTGGCGTCCAGTTGCTTGATCATCTGCTCGATCTGCGGCATGAGGTCGCTCGCCGCCGTCACGATGATGGATGAGGTGCGCTCGTCGGCCACCGCCACCACCTGGGTCTTCTGGCGGGCCCGGGTGCTCGTGGAGGATTGGCTGGAGCCATTGCCACCCATGCGGCCGAATCCCGGAGGACCTCCAAATTGGAATTGGGAACGGCCCGTATCTGAAGATTTGGTCGTGTCCGGGAAGACCTCGGCTAGAATCTCCGCCATCTCCGTCGGATTCGCGTGTGTGAGAGGGAACACCCGCAATTCGGTGATGTTCTCGGCGTTGGTGTCGATTTCCTTCACCAACAGCTCAATGACGGACATGACCTCCTCAGGTGCGCTGACAACCAGCGCGTTGGTGCGCTCATCCGCCACCGCCGTCACACGAGATGCCGCCTGCCGGGCTTCGCTTTGGCCCGTGGATTGACTGCCCCCATTCTGGCCGCCAGGCCCTCCGCCGAACCTGGCCATGAACATGGCCCGGGGATCGTTATTGCGGCTGGTGCCGGTGGAGGTGCTCGGGAAGAGCTCCTTCACTTCGGTGGCCAATTCCTTGGCATCGGCGAACTTCAAGGGGAAGACGCGAATGGTCGATATGCTGGAGATGGATGTGTCGAGCGCCTGGACAATCTGCACCATGCGGCGGATATCCGTCTGGACATCGGTCAACACCAGGGCGTTGCCGCTTTCATTGGCCGTCAGGCTGGCAAAGGAGGGCAGCAGAGGCTGCAGATCCTTGGTCATCTGCACCGCATTGGCGTTCCGGATGGGGATGATCTGGGTGACCATCTCGTCGTTCTTGGGGATCTCCTTCGGATTGTTGCCGGTCTTGACGGGAATGTCCCGTTTCTTGGCCTCATCCCGGCTCACAATCGTCAGCGTCCGCTCGTTTCGGATGGCGGCATAGCCATTTTTATTGAGGATGCTGTTGAGCAGTTGAACCGCCTCGTCCTTGCTGACGGGCTGCTGGCTCCAGACATCGACCTTGCCCTCCACCTTCGTTTCCAGAACGATGATGAAGCCGGCGGCTTCGCTCAAATAGTCCAGCACCAATTCAAGAGGCGCGCCGCGGAAATTCAACCGGAGATCCTTGGCATCGGCCAGCCCATGGCTGTTTCCATCGCTTTTGATGGAGACGGCCTCTGTCCTGGGCGCCGCAGGGCTGTTGGTGACAGCCACGTCCGATTTTTGCTCCGGTGCGGGTTCGGGTTGGGGCGCGGGCTCCGCCTGGGCGGGTTCCTCGATGGCGGGGGCCGGTGCGGCATCGGGTGGATTTCCCTGGGGAACCTCCTCGCCAGGCTGCTGGGCGAGCGCCACCACAGCGCTCAGAGACAGACCGGCAAGCAATTCTGGTAATCGTAAGGCTTTCATTTGCTTAACTCCTGTTCGCGTTTTTGCATGAGTCGTTTAATGATTTCGTCTTCTCCGGGGCTGGAGCCCGAAGGAGCGGGCGCGGCGGAATCGGAGGAGGATGATGTTGTTGACGTTGTTGTTGGTAAAGAAGAAGAGGAGGATGTGCCAAACGTCCCCGTTCCGGCCACCAACTCCCATTCCCCCTCATCCTGACGTTTTAAATGCATGCCCACCGGCAATTCCACCGTGTTGCTTTGATTGAGCAGCTTGACGCTGCTGGTGGTGATGCCGACGAGGGTCAATCCCGCCACGCTGTTCGAGGTCTTCAGCACGGTGCGGAATTTGGACTCGCTGCCATCAAAGAAGGCATAGGATTCCTTGTCTGAAAGCAGCGTGCCCACCAGCGCCAGCGACTCCACCTTGGTGGGAATCGCCGCCCGGACGCGCGCCTTCCGAACAGACGCGGGCTGCCGGTTGGGATCGAAAATGTTGCGCTCATGGATGAGCTTGAAGTCGGCAAACTGACGCCCTGTTGACGTCGTGGTTGTGGTTGTGGTCGTCGATGCCGATGGGCCTGTGGCGTTGGTCGGGGCCGCATTGGTCTCCGAAACCGCTGGCGCCGAGGCCGAGGCGGGTGCGTCCGGAGCTGCGGGGGCCGGCGGGGCAGCCGGAGGCATGGGAGACGCCGCCGGTTCCTCCGCAGCCCACAGGGGCGCGGCCGCATGAGCCATCAACAGGGTGGCAACGGCCAGGGGAGCGCCGCACCAGCGAAATGACATGTAAGGCATCACGTTCATGGTTTGCTGCTCTTGAGTTGCAGGCCGGACACCCGCACGCTCAGCGTCAATAGCTGGCCCGCCGTGTCCCGCGCGGTGATCTGGACATCCTCGGCCTTCACGGCCATGGAATCGCGTTCGAGCTCGTACAGAAAACGAGCCACCGATTCCATGTTGCCCTGCCCATCGGCCTGGCATTCGAGGGTCTGGTATTCCTCATCGGCCTGCTTCCATTGGGGCTTGAGCCCCGTGAAGCTGATCCGGCTGGACTCGACCCAGCGGTCCACGGCCTTGAAGACCTGGCTCTCGGCCGTGGAGATGTTGGCCGGCAGCGCGTTGGTTTCCATCTCCATCCAGTGCTCGCGGATGGCCTTTTCCCGTTCCAAAAGGACAGTGGCGTTGCTGAGCGATTTCTGCAGCGTCTGAATCCGGGCCGAGCGCTCCTGCCACAGTTGGACCAGCGGCGTGAAAACGAGCTTGTCCCCCGCCAGAAGCACGATGACCGCTATGGCAGCCATGGTGAGGAGTCGTTCGCGTTGTTTAATGTTAATCATGGGCGGTTCCCTCGCTCCAGTTGAACTGGAGGGTAAATAGCATGGGTGATTTGCCGCGGATCTGCTGGATTTTCACGTCGCGGATCTGGGCAACCGACCGCAGACGATCAATCACCCCCAGAAGGGACTGGTTGTCTGAGGCCTGGCCGGAGCAGGTGATCTCCTCCATCGACTTGATTTCAAGGGTCTTGGCCGTCACCGAGCCATCGGCGGGAAAGACCTCGGTCAACTGGCGCAGAATGCGCATGGTGCGTGTGGAATCATCAAACCAGGAACGGTACTTGCGCGTCTGGCGCTGCCATTCCTCGACCTGGGACACCCGCGGCTTGAGCGTGCGCCAGCGCGACTCCAGCGAGGAGAGCCGCCATTGCTGGACCAGAAAGGCTCCCCCCACCAACAGGGCAACCGCCGCGGCGCCGACGCCGACGTACAGGATCTTTCGGGACGAAAAACGCGCGGCCGCCTGCCGCCATGGGCTCAGACGCGGCGCCAGAAATTCAAACGTTGCCGCCTTCCCGGCCATGCGCCATGCGGCGAGGCAAAGAGGCATCACCGCCCAGTCGTCCCTGGACGCCCGAATGGGCAGCCCCTGAATGCTGATGACACGCCCCTGCTCCACGGCAAGGTGCATCTCACGCGCTGCGGATTCGACCTCGCGGATGAACAGCCCAGCCAGTTCGGCCGGGCCAAAAACGATGATGCGATCCAGTTGCTGGCGCAACTCCAGCGGCAACTGCCCGAGGGTGATGCGGATTTCCCGGATCACCTGGTCCACATCAATCCGTGGGTGCCCGTTGGTGTTCTCCACAGCGCCTTCCAGGGCGCGCAGGGCCACCACGCCTCCGAGGCAGGACAACTGCAATTCCACACCGTTCTCACCCACCACCATGATCAGCGATCCCTTGGCGCCCTGCACCGCGCCGTCCTGGAGGACATTGATGCCGAGCGAGAAGGTCTGGGGCTTCAACTGGGCCGCCTCAAAGACCTTTTCCAGGGCGGCCACGTGGGTCTTGGGCACCGCCACCAGGGAGGCGTGCTTCTCCCCATTGGGCAGATTGTAGCGCGATGTGGCCATGGCCAGATCGGCGGGTGCATAGGGAAATCCCCGCTCCGCCTCCACTTCGAGCAGGCTCTGGATGTCCGCCTCGGCCACCTCAGGCAGCTTGGTGTGGAGGGTCATGGCCCAGTTCAGGGGCAACCCCACGGCACAGCGTTTTTCATGAATGCCCGCCTCGTCCAGTTGGTTGCGCAACTCGCGTCCCACCAACTCGGGATCGTTGGTCAGGGGATCCAGGGTGAGTGAAAACTGGAACGATTTGACCACTTCAAGCGATCCATTGGTGCGTCGCAGCACCACGCCATCCACATGCCGACCCACCAGGGATAATCCCAGCAGCGAGGAGAGATGTTGTATTTGTTTCAAAGCCATTAACGGTACTCCTTTCCCACCAACAAGGTCCGGCGCGATTCGTTGCCCAGAGCCCAGCCCTGTCGGCTCAGGTCCTGGCGATATATAATCTTCGGATGGTCTTCGGTGGTGTCGAAAACAAACCGGGACCGGCGATAGCCCCGGCCATTCTCGCCCACGGCCGCAATATCCGCCGTGAATTGATAGCTGAAAGTGGTGATGTACGGCCCGGCCTGTCGGGCTGCATCCTGGTCCAGCACCTGGGTCAACCAGGCCACCGAATACAGTTCGTTGGTGGTCAATGTCTTCCGATATGCCACAACCTGCTCGGCCTTCTCGGTGCCAATGCCCGGGATGCAGGCCAGCACCGTGGACGAGGCGGTGTTGATGTTGACAAGCCCTTCCACATAAGAGGCATTGGTCACCGTTAAATAAACCGCAATCTTGGCAAATTCCTGCACGGACATCCCGCTGGCCAGATAAAAGGCCATAAGGCTCTGGTAGCTCCCCGCACCTGACTGAACGCGGCTCCGGATCTCCTGAGCCCGGGACTGGCCAAACACTTCCTGAAGCCGGGTTTGAAGGGTCGTGGAGGAGGATTCGTTGATATTGATCCGATTGGTGCCATCACTGCGTTGCAGTGGTTCACGGCTGAAAACGGTCACAAATTCGAGAATCCCGGCATCCAAACGCCCATCCTGGTTATCCGGAGGTGACGATGCATCGCCATCATTTTCATTGGGATCGAGCAGGCCGTTCATGTTGGTGTCTTCGCCATACAGGATTTCCAGCGTGCTTCCAGACACGAGCCGGAGCTCGTCTTCCGTCTCAAAGTTTGAGTTTTTGGCCAAATAAGGCGTGGCGAGCCGTTCATAGGTTTCGGATTCGGCGCCATTGGTGGACACCTGCTCATCGGAATCCCGCCAGTCGACGATCGCCTCCGCCAGTTCAGGGGTCATGCGCGGCAGCATCAAAAGCATGTCGACCGTGGCGGTGTTGATGTTCAACTTCGAGGCCTCATCCACAAGGCCATAGACAGGTATGTCCGTGGAGTCTGTGGTCGGTCCGCGCCCCACCAGCCAGACCGTGGCGTCGCCCACGGGCAACGCCTCGCAGTGAAGGTAATTGGTCAAGGGCATGAACCCCTGGTCCGTGTTGTTGGTCAGGGCATAGGCGACGTAACGGGCCGCGCCTTCGATGGCCTGATCCGCCGCCACGCCGGCCGCGCCATTTTCCGCCGCGCGATATTCAAACACCATGGATTGGCCGAAATACAGGGTGAGACTGACCAGCCCAAAGGCGATCCACAACACGATGATCAGCACCGAGCCCCGAGCCCGGGAGGAAGCACTGCACCGCCATGCGCATGTCGGGTACGGTCTCATGGGCGGCTTCCTCCCCCACCCTCTCCCGACTGGCCGGATTGACCCGAGGAGTCGCTGGATGCTGTTGTGAGCTGGTTGGTGCGCGCTTCGACCATGATGGGCACCACGATTTCCAGGGGTGGATCTGAGCGCTGGCGCGCGTCCGCCTTTTCCGGCAGCGCGAACTGCACGATCATCTTGATGGCCTGCGGCAAAATATTGGTGGACGTGGTTGAGGTGCTGGAGACGCTGGAAGTGCTGGTCGAAGTTGAGGTCGCATCCCAGGTCGTCTGCCACGAGGAGCCGTCGTAATAATAGAAATCGATGGAATCCACCCCGCTGAGCAGCGTTACTTCCTCAAAGTCATTGGTCAGGACCGGGAGCAGGTTGCGGCTGGTGGCACGAATCAGGTCCATGCCTTCGCGGCCACTGTTCAAGTCGGTCTGGCGGATATAATAGGCGACACGCTGCACATCACCCCAGGGCTCCTGGTCCTCCAGAACCCCTGTGGAGGTTTGGAACTGTAGTTGGCCGAAACGGGTGCTGCCGAGCCCGGTATTGGTTGTCGAAAACGAGCCTGCCAGAATGCCCCCCGGAACCATGATGCCCTGAAGATCGCGCTTGATGAGGGAGGCAGCCTGGTAACGCGGGATGGCCTTGTCCACGGACTTCTGGGTCGTGGAGCGCAACCTCATGGCCGCGTAAAAGGCCGTGTTGAGGGCGGCAATGATGAGGGCAAAACAGACCGTGCCAATGAGCACCTCCACCAGGGTGAATCCCCGGCCTGCCCGTTCGCGCCGCGTCTGTTGGTTCCTCATCATGAGTTCGTATTGCACATCAAGGTGCTCAAGCGCACCTGGAAATCCTTGCTCTGCACCTGGTAATACACTTCCACTGAAATCAGCCGCATCATCGAATCTTCGCTCCAGGCTTCGTTAAAGGTGCGGTACTGATAATCTTTTTCGTAATCCTTCCATTCCAACCCCAGCCGCGGGGATGTCCCTGCCGTGCGCCAGTTGCCGCTGACCACCAAATCATTGAGGATTTGGTCTGCCAACCGTGTGGCCACGCCTTTGCGTTCAGCCACCGCACCCGCCCGGCTGGCAATCTGCAACCCATGCATGGCCACCGGCACCACAATGGCCATGAAGACCAGTGCCGCCAGCACCTCGGCGAATGTGAACGCCGCCGCCCCGGTCCTACCGGTAGCCGTGCGCCCACAGGTTGCTCTCTGTCGTAATCTCATATCGCAACCGATTCGACGATTGCATGATCGGAATGCTGTCACCATCCCGCTCGCTCCGGATGACCACGAACGCCAGACTGGCTTCATCGATGGTGCCATCGGGCACGAACCGCATGGTGACCATGCTGTTGGTGATCCGATGGTTCCGGTCAATCTCCAGATTGACGTCCTTGCTCAGTTCGTAAACCCGCCGCTCATCATCGGTGGCATCGACATCGTTCCGGGTGTCGGACAGGCCGGATTGCCGGCGGGTGGAACGCTGGCTTGCGCCAAACCGGTATTCCTCCCGCATGCCATAGGTCCGATTGTCCATGTTGACCCAGAGCACCATCGGTTTGCCCCGCGTGACGGCCTCACTCTGCGCATAGCGCGTCAGGGCCACAAAACGTGATGCCTCCGTCTCCACCGCCCGCCCGCGGAAAAACCGCGACAGGGAGGGCGCCCCCAAGCCAATCACCACCACAAGCAGTGTCATCACCACGATCAGTTCGATCAAGGTGAAGGCGAGGCATTTAGCGTTTTTCCGAGGATTGCCAGTTCGTAATGTCATCGTCGCCACCGGTCCGGCCATCGGGCCCCATGGACATCATGTCATAGGACTTTTCGTTGTGCTTGCCCGGGCATTCGTAAATGTAGTCATTGCCCCAGGGATCTTTGGGAATCTCGCCCTTCACATAGGGCCCCTTCCAACTGTTGGCATCCTTGGGCTGGGTCACGAGATCCTGCAGGCCATTCTTGCCCTTGGGGTAATAACCGTTGTCGATCTCAAAGGAATCGAGTGCCACGCCAAAATTGGAAATCTGCGTCTGCGCAGCAGTCACGCGGGCCTGTTCCGTGCGGCCCGAAAACTTGGGCACCACGATGGCCGCCAGCGTGGCCAGGATGACCAGCACGAGCAGCAATTCCACGAGGGTGAAAGCCCGGCGGGCGGAACGACCGCGCCATGAATGGTTGTTTTGAAGGATAATCATAAGTGTTTATTTCATCATTATTTAATATAATCCTGAATCGTGAAGATGGGAATCACCATGCCAATGAATATGGTGCCAATGAAACCTGCGATCAGAAACAGCATGACGGGCTCAGCCAGGGCCACCGCCGTCTTCAACTGGCGATCCAGATCGCCCTCTGTCACCGCCGCCAGGCGGACCAATTCCTGATCCAGCTTGCCGCTTTCCTCCGCCACGGAAACCATCTCGCGCACGGACCCGGTGAACAGCTCCTTGCATCCGGAAAGACTGGCCCCCAGGGCCTCGCCCTTTTGCACGCGCTCGATGGATTCGGAGACCGCATCCGAAAGTATTTGGTTGCCAAGGGATTTGCGGGCGACGTTCAGCCCGTTGATCAGCGGCACACCCGCGCCCAGCAGCGTGCCCAGCATGCGGCAGAAACGGGCCATGGCGAATTTGGCCGCCAGGGGCCCCACCACCGGCGCCCGCAGCACGATATGCTCCCAGGTGCGCACGCCCGCGGGAGACTTCAGCCAGTTGCGCACCACCAGGACAATGATGCCCACCACCACGGCCACAAAGAGCCCGTAGGTGCGTATGACATTGCTGGTGCCCACGATGATCTGGGTGATCAGCGGCAATTGAGCTCCGAAACCACTGAAGATCTTTTGAAATTGGGGAATGAAAAAGACCATCAGGAAAACCAGGACGCCCAGGGCAAGCACCAGCAGGATGCAGGGATACATCAACGCTGCCAGCACCTTTGATCGCAATTCCTTGTCCCGTGCCTGGAACTCGGCTATCTGCGCCAGAACGACATCCAGAAAGCCACCCGTCTCGCCCGCCTGCACCATGGCCACATAGACGCGGGGAAACACATCCGGCGATTGCGCCATGGCGTCCGCCAGAGACATGCCATCAATCACGCGGTCATGCACATCCTTCCACTTGCGGCCCGCGGCGGGAGAGGCGGCTTCCTTGTGAAGGATGACCAGGGCCCGGCTCAGCGAGATGCCGGAGGCCAGCAGGCTGGAGAGCAGACGTGTAAAGTCCTCCAACATGCGGCCGGTGATCTTGTTGGACTGGAAATTCAGCTTCCACCCCTCTGAAGACTCCTTTTTCTCCGCCGCCGCTGCCTGGCTGTGAAGCACTTCCTTCAGGCTAAGAGGCTTAAGCCCCTTGTCTTCCATCTGACGGAAGGCCTCCTGGCGACTCTCAGCCTCGAGGCTGCCCGTCATGAGGGCGCCATCAGCCTGCAATGCACGATATTCAAATGAAGCCATGCGGATGATCCCTGGAACAGAGGGTTATGCGTTACTCCTTTTCAAAGGCCTGTTCCTTGGTGACACGAATCACCTCGTCCGCCGAGGTTACCCCTTCGCAAGCCAGGCGCCAACCGTCTTCGCGCAGGGTTCTGAGGCCCGTTTGACGAGCCGTTTCGCCTATCTCGCCGCTGGAGCAGTTCTTGAGAATCATTTTCCGGATTTCGGGGGTCAGGGACATCATCTCGAAAATGCCATGCCGGCCATGATAGCCGGTTTGTCGACATTCGCGGCAACCCACAGCGCGGTAGAGGGTTGCGCCGCGCAGTTCCTCATGGGATTCCAGGAGGGCCTGCGTTGCCGGCGTATCATCCACCACCTTGCAGTGTTTGCACAAGGTGCGCACCAGGCGTTGAGCCAGAACCGCTTCGAGCGACGATGCCACCAGGTAGGGTTCCACCCCCATGTCCACCAGGCGTGTCAGCGCCCCGGGGGCATCATTGGTATGCAGGGTCGAAAAGACCAAATGGCCGGTTAACGAGGCCTGGACGGCGATCTGGGCGGTCTCTTTATCACGAATTTCACCCACCAGAATGACATCGGGGTCATGACGCAGGATACTGCGCAATCCACGGGCAAAGGTGAGCCCTGTCTTCTCGGAAACCTGGATCTGATTAACCCCTCGCATCTGGTACTCGATGGGGTCCTCAATGGTGATGATCTTGCGCACCGCGTCGTTGATCTCATTCAACGCGGTGTAGAGCGTGGTCGTCTTGCCGCTGCCCGTGGGACCGGTCACCAGGACAATCCCATGAGGCAGTTCGAGGATGTTCTCAAAGATCTTGAACTCCCGAGACGCCATCCCCAAGTCATTCATGCCGTAGAGAGTTGTATCCTGACGCAGCAAACGCAGCACCACCGCCTCTCCGTGCAGCATGGGGATGATGGAAACACGGATGTCCACCTCGATCTCCTCGGAGCGGATCTTGATGCGACCGTCCTGAGGCAGGCGTTTTTCGGCAATATTGAGATGGCTCAGAATCTTGACGCGGGAGACAATGGCAGGCTGAAACCGCTTGATCTGAGGCGGCACAGGAACCTCCTGGAGCACGCCATCGATGCGGTAGCGGATGCGCAGTTCGTCCTCAAAGGGTTCGAGGTGAATATCCGAGGCGCGCAGACCAATGGCATCGCGCAGCACCTGGTTCACGAACCGGATGATGGAGGCATCCTCGGCGGCGCGATCCAGGTCGGTGTCCTCCTCCCGGCCCTCATCGACCACCTGGAGGGGGGTTTCCTCCTCGAGTTTATCAATGGTATCGGCGCCGACGCCCAGGCGCTTTTTGATTTCGCGCTGAATGGCTTCGCTGGGCGCCAGCACTGGTTTGAGCTTGAGACCCGTGAGGGTCTTCAGGGTATCCAGTCCCTGGGTCGCGAAGAGGCGGCTGGTGGCCACCTCGACTGATCCATTGGTGCGTTTGAGCGGGAGAACCTGCTCCTTGAACAGAATGCGAGCCGGAAACAGGGACAAAAGCTGGCGGTCGATCTCCACCTCGTCCAACGGGGTGAAGGATAAATCGTACTCTCCCGCCAGCCATTTGAGGACGTCCTCCTCGGACTGGGCTGTCGTCTGCTTTCCCTGGCGGCATTGCTGAGTGAGCAACGCGGCATCGGAAGCAGACAACTGCTTCGTCTCGATCATTTTGGCCAGCAACTCTTGCACAGGCTCAATCCTCGCTGATCAGGTGTTACTTCAGAACGCCCATGAGCACCAGCTCGGCTTCCTGGCGCACATTGACGAGCTTGCGCAGATCGTCCTGCGCCTTTTCCACGGCAGCTTCCTTGGTCTTGCGAGCCTCGCGGAGGCTGGCCAGCTTGGCCTTGATTTCCTCGTTGGAGGCCTTGGCTTCAATGGCCTTCTGCAGCGCTTCGGCTTCAGGCAACTGGGCCGGACCAAAGCGGCGCTGTCCCTGTTGACCCTGCTGGGCCTGCTGACCTTGAGGAGCCTGAGGCTGGTCGCCACCCTGACGGCGAGGGCCACCCATCATGCCCATGCCACCAAAGCCGCCACCGCTTTCGCGCCGGGCGGTCATCACCTTTTCAATACGCTCGGACACCAGCTTCCATTCGGCGTCATCCTTCACTTCGAGGCGTTCGCGATAGCGTTCCATCATGCGGGCACGCATTTGCTCGGGATCGAAATTGGGCCGGTCCTGCTGCTGGGCCATCAGACTCGAGGTGCCCATTAACATTGAGGCCAGCAAACCCGTCGCCAGTGTTTTTTGCATCAGTCGCTTCATTGTAGTTCTCCGGTTTTTTTGAGTTGATCCGTGATTATCAGGCTTTTACCTGCTTTGCCGGTTGATCCATTGCCCCAGCAACACGCATGCCACGATAATCCAAGCGGTTTTAAGGCTCCTTCGGCAACCCTGCAACCATCCGAAGGCCCATATATCACCGCATCTGTTAAAGGAGACTCTTGCCAGGGGGGTGTGGTTACAAAACAATGGTGCGCAATGAATGCACATCCGGCCCGCCACTGCGCAAATATTGCGCAATCCCCCTCACCTTCTCATTCAACTGGGTTGTCCCAAGGGGATTGAAAACCCCTGATCCCTTGTTTTTTCGGAAAGAAAATCATGTTTGTTATTGCGGGACAAGTAGTTATGCATCCAACGAGCCCCCCCCGCAAAGCCCCCTGTCTCTTGCCCCCACAAGACTCACGCAACCCAGGTCCCAGTGCGGCGACTTATTGAGGGCCCTTAAGCAGCGGAGGATAGCGATGTCAATTCGGCCTCGGTCATCTCGACTATCATCTGGTTAAAGGATGTTTTGGCCTCCCATTGGAGGAGACGACGAGCCTTGGCGGAATTCCCCACCAAATGCAACGGTTCGGCCGGACGCATAAACCGGGGATCCTGGCGCACGAATTGATGCCAATCCAGTCCCACAGTGGCAAAGGCGCACTCGACGACCTCCTGGACGGAATGGACCTGGCCGGTGGCAAACACGTAATCCTCGGGCGTGGAATGCTGAAGGGCAAGCCACATGCCCCGGACATAATCCCGGGCGTGGCCCCAATCGCGCTGCGCGGTGGTATCCCCCAGTGAAAGCTCCTTTTGAAGGCCGAGCTTGATGGCGGCTGCGGCCCTGCAAATCTTGCGGGTTACGAAGTTTTCACCGCGCCGGGGCGACTCATGGTTGAACATGATCCCGTTGCAGGTGAACATGCCAAAGGCGCTCCGATACACCGCAGTGATCTGGGTGGCAAAGGCCTTGGCACAGCCATAGGGATTCACGGGGGCAAAGGGGGTCGATTCGTCCTGGGGCGCAGCGACAGGGCGTCCGAAGATCTCGCTGGAAGAGGCGTGGAAGAACCGGGGAGGCGACGGCAGATCGCGCAGGATCTCGAGCAACCGGAGCGTGCCCATGGCGGTGAACTCGCAGGTGGATTCGGGAATCTCAAAACTCAGGCCCACATGGCTTTGTCCGGCAAGGTGATAGACCTCATCCGGGAGCACCTTGTGGAGGACGCGCCGGAAGGTGGTGGGATCATCCAGATCGGCATAGTGGAGAAACAGCCGGCGGCCATAGAGCGTGGGATCTCCCACCAGGTGGTCCAGCCGCGTGCGCTGCATGGCGCTGGTGCGGCGGACCAATCCATGGACATCATAGCCCTGCTCGAGCAACAACTCGCACAGGTACGAACCATCCTGGCCCGTGATACCGGTGATGACCGCGCGCGGCATGATCAGGACGGCCGGGTTACCTTGCCGGCAAGCTGGTCGTTGAGTTGCTGAACATCGGCGTCGACCATGATTTTGACCAGATCGGCGAACTTGGTTTTGGGCTCCCAGCCGAGCTTGGTCCTGGCCTTTGAATAGTCACCAATCAACAGGTCCACCTCGGCAGGACGGCAATACCGCTCATCGAAGGCGACGTATTTCTGCCAGTCCAGGCCGACATGCGCAAAGGCCTGTTCGAGGAACTCGCGGACAGAGTGCGTCTCGTTCGTGGCCACCACATAATCATCAGGCTTGTCCTGCTGGAGCATCAGCCACATGGCCTCAACGTATTCCTTGGCATAGCCCCAGTCGCGTTTGGCGTCGAGGTTGCCCATGAAGAGCTTTTGCTGGAGGCCGGCCTTGATGTGGGCCACGGCGCGGGTGATTTTGCGGGTCACGAACGTCTCGCCACGGCGGGGGGACTCGTGGTTAAAGAGGATGCCGTTGCAGGCGAACATGCCGTAGGACTCGCGATAATTCACCGTGATCCAGTAGGAATAGACCTTGGCGCAGGCATAGGGGCTGCGGGGATAGAACGGCGTCAATTCGGTCTGAGGCACCTCGCGCACCTTGCCATACATCTCGCTGGAACTGGCCTGGTAGAAACGCGGTTTGATGCCGGTCTCGCGAATGGCCTCCAAGAGGCGGACCGTGCCGGTGGCGGTAATATCGGTTGTGTATTCCGGGCTGTCGAAGCTGACTCGCACATGGCTCTGAGCGGCGAGGTTGTACACCTCCTCGGGCTGGATGCGGCCGATCAGGCGGGCCAGGGCGCTGGCATCGCTTAAATCTCCATAATGCAGGAAGAGCCTGCTTTTACCCGCATGCGGATCGGCATAAATCGGTTCAAGCCGACCGGTATTGAACGTGCTGGCACGGCGGATGATGCCGTGCACTTCGTAGCCTTTGGACAGCAGCAATTCAGCCAGGTAGGATCCATCCTGCCCGGTGATGCCGGTAATAAGCGCCTTTTTTGCCATAATCGTGTGAAGGACCACCGGCATCCCGCCAGTGAACCGCGCTGAGGATAGTCCTTGCGCAGCTCTGAAAACAAGCTCAAACCACCTCGACATCGGCCTGCGGATTTCTGAATGGACAGTGCCCGTTATATTTCACCAGTAATGACCATTAAAAACCACCCGTGAGTCCGTGGCATGGAGCAGT
>CAZIDG010000059.1:0-26531 GCA_964538065.1 uncultured Verrucomicrobiota bacterium | reverse complement strand
TGCATCGTGCTCCACGTATTGAGGGCCAGTGGAGTCGATGCCTGGACAACGTGATCGTCGAACGCCGCTGGCGTACGGCCTCATACGAGGGTGTCCATTTACACGACTGCTGATCTGTCCAGCTTTTGGGGTCGGGTCACAAGTGATATACCAACAACCGCTCCAAATGGCGCGGTTGGGTGGTGGTGTTATACGCTATGAAGGTCACATCATTAAAGAGTGTATTAATATTGTTAGTGATATGGGTTGTTATTGTCATTGATACATTCAGAGAAAAATCTGTAGATCCAGATCTTGGTATTGCCCCAGCGCAATTGACGGTTGGGGATGCCATAATATGGAGCACGCCATTATCTTTGTTTTTATGGATATTTGTTGTGGTAATATATAAATGTGTGCGTGGTTTTATGAAAAAATAAATAAATGCCTGAGGTGCTCCCCCTCTTGAACCAAGAGGAGAACAGGGACCAGTGGGTCAGCTCGGATTCCCCTTGGTTTCGTTTTAGGGTCAATTGTTAACACCTCCAAGGACGTTCGGTTCGTACTGACGCATGGTGAGCCGGGATGATAATCCCAGCTGTCAATGCGTCGACGTTATACCGATTTACTGAACGCTCTGGATGGCGGGTGACGGGGTGGGAGCGAAGGCTGGTCTTGATGAAAAACGGCTGGGGCCAACGGTTCGAGCAAGGAGAGAGGCAGTAATGCTTGTCACAACAAGCAGACTTAGTCCCATGGGGAGGCCAAAGAGCTCGGCCACAAAGCCAATGGTTGGAGGGGCTATGAGGAAGCCCAGGTAGCCCATGGTCGTTACTGACGCCAGCGCAGCCCCGGGTGCCATCCCCGGTGTGTTACCCGCGGCGCTGAATACCATGGGTATGATGGTGGCAAAACCGAGGCCCACACAGGTGAACCCCGCCAGCGCGACGGTCGTCTCGCGCGATACCAGGGCCATGAGCAGGCCGGCCGCGGCCAAGGCACCTCCGAGTCGCAGCAATTTCACCCGACCAAGGCACGCGGTCAGCCAATCCCCCACAAGCCGTCCTGCCGCCATGGCGATTGAGAAGGCAGCATAGCCCATTGCCGCCACACTTTCATCGGTGAGGAGTACGTTGCGCAGATAGACGGCGCTCCAGTCCGCCATGGCTCCTTCTCCCATCATCACACAAAAAGCAACGGATCCCAGGGCCAGCACCTGTGGCGTGGGCCAGACAAGTAGAGGGGTGGAGGTTGGATTGCCCTCGAGGAGGGTCTTCTCCTCGCAGACATTGAGCAAATACTGCATAATCACGAGAATGGCACATGCGAAGAGTGCTGTCACGAGACTGAAGTGCAGGGAGGGCTTTAAACCCAGCGAGGCCAGCAGACCTCCACCGGCGGCACCTGCTAGGCCACCGGCACTGAACAGGGCGTGAAAAGATGCCATGATCGGTCGCCCATATCGCTTTTCAATAGCCACGGCCTGGGCATTCATGGCCACATCCAGGCTGCCGTGGAATGCCCCGAACAGGAACAGGGCCACTGCGAGACAGACGGGATTTGGAGCCAGCGATACCACCGTGAGCATGCCGCAATAGGCGAGGGCGGCGAGCTTTGACACACGATCACTACCCAGCCGGTTGATGACGGCACCAGCCAGGGGCATCGTGATGGCTGCTCCCAGTGCCATGCAGAGCAGCGTCAATCCCAGACCGCCATTGTCCAGATGATGGGCGGACTGGATGGCGGGAATGCGCGAGCACCATGTGGCAATCAGGGCTCCATTGACGAAGAACAGGGCCGTCACAGCCCATCGTGCAGCATGTAAATGGGTCGGGATTATGTTGGCTGCGTGAGTCCAGTTGGTTGGGCAAACAGTATTCATGACAGATTAGTTTTCACCAGAGGTGATGACTTCACCAAGAGCGTGGCCAGGCGGGTTCAGGTGGAAGGTGATGCGGTCCGTGCGCACCTTGTCCCATTCCTGAAGGGAAACGCCGTGCATATCGAAGAGTTGCCGGATCTGGTGACTGTCCCATTTGAGAATGTCCTCCATGATCGGCACCAGGAGGCTCAGAGCGTTGTCGCTCAGGACAGTCCTCCTGGCGATTGGGACGATGTATGGATTTTCCGAAACCGCAATCGTGTAGCCATCCCGCCGGTTGACATGCAGCATGACGTGGACATCGGAACTGCCATCGCCAACATAAACAATGTGATCGGGGCTGATTTGCAGGGCGGCCTGAAGTTCGTCCAGCATGACGACCTTGCCATAGCCGGCGCCCACTCGATCGATCGATTGGACCTCACCGGTTTTACGGTCGTAATTGAACTTCGTGGCGAAGATGTGATCGGGTGGCACGATGCCCGCAAGGGCCGATTGGATTACCTCCTCCGGTGCAGCTGAAATGACGTAAAAGTCGAACCGGCAACCCGCAATCCCTTCTCCCAGCAATTGGGTGAGGAGTTCGATGTTGTTTTTCAACCGGATTCGCCTGCCCGTTTCGATGAGGTGTTCGCGACGGACACACCGGAACTCAGGGTCGTGGAGGATCAAGTAGGCGAGTTCGCCACCTTGTTGCACCAGGCGCATCCGTGCCATTCCGGCGACTTTATCCTGAAATCCAGGACGGCCCAACAATTCGCTCAGCACAAGGCCGGAATCATTGAAACTAAGTGTTTGGTCGAAATCGCTCGCCAGCACATATTGTTTATCGCAATGGAGTTCCATGATCATGGGCAGCCTTTGGTTCGGATACGTGACTCGATGGGAATCGTTGACCTGCCGGGGCCGGACCGCCCAGTCCGCGAGGGAGCAGCATGGTGACTGAGCGGTCGCGGGCAGGTCCCCGGCTTGTTTGGTAATTCGAATCTCATAGCCACTGGAAGGAGAGGTAGCAGCACTGGACAGTGGCCACCACAGATAATGCTGACAGGTTGTCAAAATGTAGCCATTACAGCTTTACAGGCTGTTAGCACAGCTTATGATGCCATAAGCGTATGGAACCCAAACATCGCGATATATCCCGACAGTTGTTGAGCGAGATTGCCAATGGCAAATACGGACCCTCGGAGCGCCTGCCCAGCGAGGCGCAGTTGGTCGAACGGTTTGGTGTGTCGCGTCCGACCATCGGACGCGCCTTGAGAGATCTTCAGGCGGAAGGGCTTATAGAAAGACGGGCCGGATCGGGCACCTATGTGCGACAACAGCCTGGAATGATTCCTCGAGGGGTGCGTCAGCTTGGCCTGCTTATTCCTGGGCTGGGAGGCATTGAAATATTTGGCCGCATCTGTGGTGAACTGGCCAGTGTGGCACGGTCCCACGAATATACCTTGCTATGGGGAGACTCCAACCATCCTGTTGATCAGGCGATCAGCAAGGAAAGCGCCGTCAAGTTGTCCGAGCAATTCATTGAGCGGCGGGTGGCTGGCGTGTTCTTCGCACCTTTTGAGACCACCCAGGGTCAGGAGGAGGTCAACCAGCACATTGTGGAACGGCTTGGCAAGGCGGGCATTCCCATGGTGTTGTTGGATCGTGACCTGGTTCCATACCCTCGGCGGAGCGCCCTGGATTTGGTTTCAAGCGACAACTTCGCAGGTGCCTACATGCTGGCGGAGCATCTGCTCAAGCTCGGATGCCGGCGCATGGCCTTTGTGGCGCGTCCGAGATCTGCTCCAACCGTGGAAGCCCGTGTGGCCGGTGTGCGGGATGCCCTGCTGCGGCACGGGACCGAATTGGCCAGGGATTGGATCCAATTCGGTGATCCTGAGGACATCAAATTCGTGCGTTCATTGGTTGCTGGCCGCCAATGGGATGGGGTGATATGTGCCAATGATCTGACCGCGGCCCAACTCATGCGCGGTCTGGAGAAAAGTGGTGTCCGGGTGCCTCATGATTTGCGCGTGGTGGGGTTTGATGATGTTAAATACGCCACGCTGTTAAGTGTGCCATTGACGACAGTGCATCAGTGCGCTCGCGACATCGCAATGACCGCCTTTGATGCAATGTTGGATCGCATTGCCCAGCCCACGCTGCCGCCCCGCACGCTCTTGCTCACACCCAAGTTGGTGGTTCGTGAGTCGTGCGGCGCTTATCTGCCGCGCTCGAATTCGTAGTCCGGACTGCTGGAGGCGAAAGCTCGCCGTCACTCTGTCTTATAATAAGCCCGGACGGCCTCCATGGTGGTGTCGGGGTAGTCGGTGGCAAAGCTGGCCAGGCCGAGATCGAGCAGGCGGTGATAGGTCTTGGCGTCCTTTTGCTTCCAGGGCATCGTCTGATAAAGGATGCCATGGGTGCGCAATTCCTTTCCGGCATCGCGCAGGAAGGATTCGCTGGGGGTGAAGACGCCGTCCTTGCTGGTGTTGACGTGGATTTGAAGCTGGTCGATACAGGCAAAATTGACTTTGCGAAGGGCTTCGAGGCGCTGGGCAATCTCCGCCTGTGTGCCGCCCATCCAGAGGATTGTTTTCGATCGCGGCGCGACCTGCCGCCAGCGCGTTAACTCATCGTACTTGGTGCTGGCCAGGATCAGTTGCCGGTGCACACCCACCGTCTCCGTCGCGAGCTGTTGGAAATCGACCTTTTTGATGTCGATGTAGAGGTAGCGTTCCGGGTGCGTCTTGAGGATGGCGACCATTTCCGCAAGGCTCAAGACCTTTTGGCCGGCGAACTTTTCACCGCGAAAACTGCCGATATCGAGCTTTTTAACCTCCTCAAATGTCAGGTCGGCCACACCCTTTTTCTTCATCTCCGCCGGGGCGTTGGTCAGGATGCGGGCGAAATTGTTGTCGTGGAACGAGACGATCACGCCGTCTTGGGTCACCCGCAAATCCGCCTCCGGCACGCACCCGAGTTTCCATCCCAGTTCGAACGCCTCCAGCGAGCCCTCGGGGGCGAGATCGCCCGCGCCGCGATGGGCCTGAACAATGAGTTGATTGAGGGGAATATGCTTCCGGACGTTCCAATCGCTCTCGCCATTTTTGTAATAGGCGCGGAGGGCGTCCATGGCCACATCCGGGCGGTCGGTGCCGAATCCGGCGCTGCCGAGATCGAGCAGACGGGTATAGGCCTCCAGGCTCTCCGGTTTGTTCCATGGCATGGTCTGGAACTCGATGCCGTGTTTGCGAAGCTCGACGCCCGCGCGACGAATGAAATCGTCGCTGGGCACCATGCCGCCCTGTTTGTCGAAATGACAGTGAACCTGGAGCCGGTCGATGTTCGCAAAACCCGATTCGCGGAGCTTGGCGAACCGTTTCTCCACGTTCACGTCATTGGTATCGCCCCAGGTGCCGACCCACAGAAACGTGTCGCTGCGCGGCGCGACCGCTTTCCAGCGCGCAAGATCGGCCTCCGAACCGGTGGCCAGGACGACCTGTTCATGGACACCCTCGGTTTCCTTGGCCATTTTTGCGAAATCGACATTTTTGACATCGATATAAACTGATCTCCTGGAATCCTTCTTCAGCGCCGCGCAAATTTCCGCGAGGGTGACGATTCGCTGGCCGACGTGCTCCGGACCGCGAAACGCTCCGATATCGAGTTGTTTGGCCTCATCGAAGGTGAGGTCTTCGAGACGTTTCTTCTTCATCTCCTCGGAGGCCTTGGGCAGGATCCGGGCGAAATTATTGTCATGGAACATCATCAAATGGCCATCCTTGGTGGTCCTCACATCCACCTCAGGAATGCACCCCATGCTCCAGGAGAGTTCGAGCGCTCCCATCGTGTTTTCGGGTGCCAGCAGCCCGGCGCCGCGATGCGCCACCACGGAAACCCGCTCCAGCGGGATATCCCGAATATTCCAGACCGGCTCCACGGCTGATACGGCACAAACGACCGAAGTGACATAGGCCGCCAGACCCCACGATAAAACCCGAAACCAATTCATCTGCATGATCCTTTCCTGTGAATGAATGAGGAGAACAGAGACAATGGATGAAGACAATGAGGAATTTTTATGCATGATGGCGGACTTTGAAGGCCTGGGCCACAACTCCGTTACTACCACGCACCATTCGTTGTGGTTTCACGCAGGCCTGCTCCAGTGTTCTACGTTTCCACCCACACTGGTGAAATATCTTCTTGAGGCATAGCTCTTTGTGTAATAGCATAAACCCCATGCATAAGGGATTTCACTCGTGGATCGTGTGCGCGCTCCTTGCTTTGGGCGTGGACTCCAACGTTCGCGCGGAAGAACTCCCATACTCTCTCAACACTACGCTCGGTTCCACCACAGTCAGTGGCTCTGTGAACACTACTGCCGTCTGGCACTTCAACCAGACCGTCCCTATGAGAGTACTGTCCTCGGACTTCCCCTGGCACGTTCAGGAGAATGAAGCCCTGTTGACAGCTTTTGCCTCCCAGGCCTTGGAGGTGTCTCCGACGCCCCTCCGCTTCAGCTCCAGCATCGATGATGGGGCTGTAAGCTTCGAGATCATCAAGCATATCGATCCGGACGGTCCCCCGCTGCCCCCCACGGACGACCTTCCTGGCGACCCGACCACCGTTGTGCCCGAACCAGGCACTCTGGTCTTGTCCATCCTGGGCTTGGGCCTCTTCGTCGCCCGCGCCGGATTGCAGGCTACGGGCCGGAGACCATAGGGACCTGGCACGACAGTTCCGGCCTCCGAAAACCAGCCCCCGCGACCTTCCCTGGCACCGCCGCGCACTGCGTTTTTGAATTGATCGTTTCAAGAATCATCGTAACGATCCTGAAAAGCCACATCATGAAACGCACCCTGTTTTCCCTGCTCATCGTTGTTGCCGCCTTCCTGCAGGCGGGCATCCTTTTTGCCGGAGACACTCCAGCCAATCCGAGGCCGCAACCAAAGGAGATCAAGGCCTACGACCTGGATTTCAACTGGGGGCCGGGCGGTCCCAATGCTTTTGCCAAACCCGGCCTCTGGGCCGATGCCGATCCGGCCCAGCACGTGGCGTGGTACCGTGCGATGGGGGTGAACGCCATCCAGACCTTCTGTGTGTCGTGCAACGGATATGCCTGGTACAAGAACGGGGTGGTGCCCGAGCAGCCGGGCCTCAAGCACGACTTCCTGCGCGAGTTGGTGAAAGGGGCCCACCGGGAGGGAATGCTGGTGCTGGGCTATTTCTGCGCGGGCTCCAACACGAAATGGGGGCAGGAGCATCCCGACCTGAGTTATGGGTTCCCGAGCGACCCCCACATTCCCTACACCGACGCGTATCTGGCTTACCTGGACCGGGCGATCCGCGACGCGGTGAGCACAACGGGCATCGACGGCTTCATGGTGGACTGGCTGCGGCAGCCGACCACGCGCGCCAGCAACGGCGACCGATGGCTCGAGTGCGAGAAGAAGCTATACACCCAACTGATGAACGAACCCTTTCCCGGCGAAAAGGAACTGTCCACCGGGAAGATGACCGAATACGGCCGCCGGGCTGTGGACCGCTGCTGGGGCGTCATTCGCAAAGCCGCCAAAGAGACCAATCCGCACTGCATCATCTGGCTGACGTGCTGCGACATCAATGATCCGCACATCGCCAACTCGCGTGCCTTGAGGGAGACCGACTGGCTGCTCAACGAGGCCGGCGATCTCAAGCGCACGGCGGACGCCAAACAGATGATCGGGCCGCAGACGCGTCTCATCACCTGCCTGGCCAACTGGAATGGCCAGGACCCGCTCACGATTGCCCCTGCAGCACAAAAGGAAGGCATCGGGCTCTATGGCTTCACCAAGCCGGGCGCCGATTCGCTCCTGCCGTTGGAAACCTTGCTGGCCCGCCCGGTGGACGAGCTGAAAGGCGATGACAAGAACATCGCCGTGCTGGCCCGCATCTTCAATGGCGTGTCCATGAAGGCAACGCGCACACCCGACGGGCGCTTTGTCGAGCCGCAGAAATGAGGTGCCTTCGCTGGCGCCCGCCCGGGTCGAGGAGGCGGTTTTCGATTGCGGGAGTTGGCATACCCTGTTATGGCAATGTGCAGACACTGAACCAAAGGACAAACGCATGACACCAATCCATCCTTCACAAGGCAGTGGGGACCTCACTCGTCGGCAGTTTCTTGCAAGCGCAGGTGCTGCCACGTTCACCCTGGGGCTCGCGCCATCCATCCTCGTCGGGGCAGAAGAAAAGATCAAGTTGGGCCTCATCGGATGCGGCGGGCGGGGCACCTGGATTGCCGAACTGTTCAAAAAACACGGCGGCTTTGAGGTGGTGGCGGTGGCGGATTACTTTGAAGACAAGGTGGCTGCGGCAGGCACGAAGCTCGGTGTGCCCGAGGCGCAGCGGTTCACCGGCCTGGATGGTTACAAGCGGTTGCTCGAACAAAAGGTGGACGCGGTGGCCATAGAAACCCCGCCCTATTTCCACCCCAGCCAGGCGGCGGCTGCAGTTGCGGCCGGCAAGCATGTCTATCTGGCCAAACCCATTGCGGTGGATGTCCCTGGGTGCCAGACCATCGCCGAGAGCGGCGCCAAGGCCACCGAGAAAAAACTGTCCTTCCTGGTCGATTTCCAAACCCGCGCCCATCCGGCGTATCAGGAGGTGGTCAAGCGTGTTCATGCAGGCGAGATCGGCAAAATTGTCAGCGCCGAGGCTGCCTACCAATGCAGCATCATGTTTGAGGGCATGGATGCCACCTTCCGTAAAAACCAGGCCCAGCCCGATGCCCGCCTGCGCGCCTGGGCCATCGACCGCGTCCTCTCGGGCGACATCATCACCGAGCAGAATATTCACGCTCTGGACGTGGCCTCCTGGTTCATGGATGCAAACCCGGTGAAGGCCTACGGCGCCGGTGGCCGGGTCCGGCCCTTCCTGGGCGATTGCTGGGACAAGTTTGCCGTCATTTTCTATTATCCCGAAGACCGGCTGGTCAGCTTCAATTCCAAACAGGTCGGATATCACTACGACGACATCATGTGCCGGGTGTATGGGACGCAGGGCACCGTAGACACCCATTACGCGGGCAAGGTCTGGATGCGCAGCCAGGAGGATGCCTTCAATGGCGAGACTCCGAACCTCTATGCCGACGGCGCGGTCCGCAACATCGCGGCCTTCCATACCATGATCACCACGGGGGATTGCACCAACACCACCGTGGCTCCCAGCGTGCGTAGCAATCTCACTACCATCCTGGGGCGCACTGCCGCCTACAAAAACACCGTTGTGACCTGGGACGAGTTGATAAAGGCCAATGAGAAATGGGAATTCGACCTGAAGGGCCTCAAGGCATAGCTGTGGTTCGCATGGCCGGCAGCGCCCTTATCTCTGATGGCCTGCCGGTTTTGACTCGCTAAAGGGAACGGTTTCGCGCACATTAGGCACGATGTCTGCAGTCATTGCCATCGTGGGACGGCCGAATGTCGGCAAATCCGCTCTGTTTAACCGCATTGCCGGCAAACGCATTGCCATTGTGCACGACGAGCCCGGTGTTACGCGCGATCGTATCAGTGCCGAGGTCGAGTGGAAGGGCTATGCCTTCACACTGGTCGATACCGGTGGGATTGGCCTTCTGCGTGGAGAAAAAACGGGCGATATCCTCACCGAGGCCGCCTATACTCAGGTGCAGGTGGCCATTGAAGCCGCCAGTGTTATCATCCTGGTGGTCAACGTTCAGGAGGGTCTGGTGCCGCTCGACATCGAGGTGGCGGCCCGTTTGCGGGCCTGCGGCAAGCCGGTCATCGTGGCGGTGAATAAATCCGACGCAGCGGTGGCGGATGAGAAGGCGGTCGATTTTTCCCGCCTGGGCTTTGGTACCCTGTTGTCGGTCAGCGCCATCCACGGCCGGGGGATTGAATCGTTGATGGATACGGCCACGGCGTTTCTACCCAAGGAAGCCAAAGGCGCCCTTCCCGCCATTCCTTCGGGCGATGAAAGCTGGCCTCAGGGCCCCCTCAAAATTGCCATTGTGGGCCGGCCCAATGTTGGCAAGTCCTCCCTTACCAACGCCTTGACCCAGTCGGAGCGTGTCATTGTGTCACCCATTCCCGGGACAACCCGCGATTCCGTGGACGTGCCCTTCGAAGTGGAGGCCAACGGCGTAAAGCAGAATTATATCCTCATCGACACGGCGGGCTTGCGCAAACACCGCCGCGTGGACAACTCCATCGAGTTCTACAGCGTCACCCGCGCCGAGGAGTCCGTGGTGCGCAGTGACATCGTGGTCTTTGTGCTCGATGCCGAGGCGGGCATCATGGAGCAGGATAAAAAGGTGGCTGACCTGATCATCGGGGCTCGCAAGGCGTGCATCGTGGTGGTCAACAAGTGGGACCTGGTGGCCGAGAAAGTGGCCGAGGCACGTGCCAAGGAGAAGGAAAGGCCGGCCCAGGCCCATTCGAAGCAAATCAAAAGCGTTCACACACTCGCCGAGTACGCCCGGTGGGTGCAACAGCAAATGTTTTTCCTGGATTACGCCCCGGTGATCTTTTCCTCCGCCAAGGAAGGCATCAATTTGGACCGCTTGCTCGAAGCCATCCGGTTCGTGGCTGACCAATTACAGCAAAAAATCCCGACCGCGCTCCTGAATCGCGTGTTGAATGAGGCTATTGATAATCGGCAGCCGGTCAGTGATCAGGGCCATTTCCTTAAGTTCTTTTACGCCACTCAGTTACAGACGGCGCCACCCAAGTTCCTGGTGTTCGTGAACCGCAATGAGCTGCTTTCGCCCAAGTATTGCCAGTACTTGGCCGACTCCCTGCGCAAGCATTTCGGCTTCGAGGGATGCCCCATCGTGATTGAAGCCCGGGCGCGTCCCCGCAACGTCGAACCCGTGCGCCGCCATCAGGCGGCCCGTCAGGCGGCCCAGGAAAGGAACCGTCGCAGCAAGCCCGGCAGGCGCTCCCGTCAACGTCGCGGCTGATGGGCTCTCCGATCGGGAAAAACGACTCCATTTTGTCGCCTTTTTCACCCTGGTCGTAAAGGGTCTGTAAAGCGTCGGTATGCCTTACAGTGTATTTCTAACGGCAATAATCATTTTGTAATTCATTCTATTTCAATAGATTACAAAATGCGGCGCTAAAGTTATTCACACCAACGTCTGTCAGTTAATTTTACAAACGCAAGAGGATTGCTATGTAATGATGAAGAAAAATGAACAATCAAACTCATTCCTATGACGCTGGTTAGGTGCCACGCGCCATCGTGCATGTAATATTGGCACTACATCTGCTAAAAGCAATGTCATCAACTACGGTAAGGCCGAATACAAGCCGATTATTTATTTATATGAAAAACATTTTATTGCCTTTGCTTGGAGCTGCTGTGGTGGGTGTAACATCTGTTAATGCTGTTACTGTTGATTTATATGTAGATGCCGCGCCTAACAAATTTGGCTCGCCTTTGTGGAATGGTTGGTGGAATCAAGCCAAAAGCGACGTCGTCGCTGGTAATTTTACCAATTTACGTTCCGGTACATATCCAGGATCAACCACGATCGATCCATTGGATATGATCGTCTATAGCACAGGTGATTTGGGTAAACGGACTTCATGGATATATTGGGTTCCAGATGCCAGTATACAAGGGTTGACGGGCAATTTTGAGGTTAAATGGGTCATTGATTGGGCTGGCTACGATTGGACGCTTGATAGTAATAATAATTGGGCGCTTGATGCCGCTGATACTGGCTGGGCTCAGCCATCATCTTGGGAAGGGTACAATGGTGGTGTGATTGGAAGCTTTGGCAATGCTTGGTGGGCGACTGATAATGATGCGCTTCCCTTTAGTACCGATGCAGATCTGTATAACGAGACAGATAATGCCGATATTCAAGCGTTCAGGACCATGGTTTTTGGTAATCAAACATATATTACTGGAATGGTTCGATATCGCGAGTCAGAATCAACACCCTGGCAATATGAGGAAATCCGTCTTAATGTACCTGAAACGGGATGCACAATTACCCTTTTAAGCTTGGGGATGTTGGGGTTGGCAGGTTTGCGTCGAAAATTTTCTCTCAGTAACACATAAAACCACACTACCCAAAACCAAACAAAAAAACCGTCTGTAACATGGCGGTTTTTTTGTTGGGTGGCCCATGGCGGGGGGCGTGGCATTGTAGATAAAGGCTTAAAAATGAAACGTTTTTGCTTTCATTCAATGTGAAGGTTGGTAGGTTGGCCAAAAGCCTATGACGAAAAAGAACCAATTCAAATTTAGTTTCGGACCATGGAATCTGAGTGAAGGCGCCGATCCCTACGGACCTACCACGCGCCCCCCGCAAACCTTTGACTGGAAGCTCGCCAAGCTCAAGGATAACGGCTTCGATGCCATGATGTTCCATGATGACGATGTTGTTCCTGACATCGATGGCAAGTCAGACGCCCAGGTGATCAAAGAGGCCAAAGAGGTCAAAAAGAAGCTCAATGACGCCGGTGTGATTGCTGAAATGGTGGCACCCCGTCTCTGGTTCAGCCCCATGACCATTGATGGCGCGTACACGAGCAACGATCCCAAGGCGCGCAAGTATGCCATTGAGCGTTCCTTGCGTTGCATCGACATCGCTCATGCGCTCGACACCAAACTGATCGTTCTGTGGCTTGCCCGTGAAGGCACGTACATTCGCGAAGCCAAGAACATGCGCAAGAGCACTGAATATCTGGTGGCTGCGATCGACAAGATGCTGAAGTACGACAAAAAGATCCGCATCGCCATCGAGCCCAAGCCCAATGAACCGATGGACCATGCGTACATCCCGACGGTCGGTCATGCCCTGGCTCTGGCGCAGTTAACCTGTGATCCCAACCGTTTGGGCGGCTTGATTGAATCGGCTCATGCCATTCTGGCTGGTCTCGATCCGGCCGACGAGTTGGAATACACGATGACCTTTGGCAAGCTGTGGTCGGTGCATTTGAACGACCAGAACGGCCTGAAGTTCGACCAGGATAAGCCATTTGGCAGCAACAACCTGCGCAGCGCGTTCAACCAGGTGCGCGTCCTGGCGCGGAACAATTATGGCGCCAAGGGCGAATGTGTGGCGTTTGATGTCCATTCTTTCCGCTCGACCAAGACTGAACACATGGTGGATCACCTCATCAACAGTCGCAAAACCTTCCTGCGCCTGCTCGAAAAGGTGGAATCCTTTGATGACGCGGCAGCGAACAAGTTGATCGCCGACCGCGATTACCAGGCGCTCGACCAACTGGTGATCGAGCACCTGTTGGGTTAGCCCAATCTGTTACTCGCACGCCAAGTGCGGTGGGGAAGGGCGGGGCACGGGGGTGTCCCGCCCTTATTATACGCAGCCGGACGAGGTCTCTCCGTGCTCGCGGCGGGGGGATGGTGGTAAGTGGCAAGAGGCCGATTTGTGAAATAACAATCCAGGCGTATGATGGATGGTAGACGCATGAACCTGATGCTCGTTGATGACGATCCTGTCTCACGGGGGCTTTTAAGGCAGATCCTGGGACGGGAACCCGGCGTTTCATCCGTCGCTGAGGCCGATGATGGTCAGGCTGCCTGGGAGATGTTGAGGCGGCGAATGGCGGTGGACATCTGTGTGCTCGATTTAATGATGCCGCGGATGGATGGGATGGAGTTTCTGCGCAAGGTTCGCGCTGACGCCTCCTGTAAAAACCTCAAAGTCATCATCTGTTCCGTGGTTCGGGATTCGGAGAGCATCCGCATGGCCCTGGATCTGGAGGTCGATGGCTATATTTTCAAGCCTTTCAAGGCGGACATGGTTCGGAAGATTTTCGAACGCACGGTCATCCAGGCCGCCAAGGCGGCTCCTGTTGCGCCACCGGGCCCCGAGTCCCATGCTTTTCATGCCCTCGACAACCATCTCATCGACATGCTGGCTTTTTGTGAGCATGCGCGTGAACAGTTGGACAAGCTGCATTTGTATCTCGACCAGAATAAACGGCGTGAGGCCTGGGCGCTCTCTTCCGACCTGAGGGAGTTGTCGCAGAATCTTAAGCTGGAAGGTCTGCATGTCGCGCTGGTTCAATTGGACCTGCATATCATGAGTGCCGATCTGGGGGCCGCGCGTGAAACGCTTCAATCCATCGAATGGATCGTGCAATGCCTTGCATCCTACACGCTGGATTTGCGGGCGTATGCATGCCAGACCCAAGGTCTGCCGAACGCGTTCGCCATCTAGGGGGCGGGCCGAACTTTTTCATCAGCCTGGCAGGATCTCCCTCCGCGGGCGCTGTTCCTCCACACAACAGGACGTCCTGCGTTGATTCCACCGGACGGACCTTCACAGTTTCCTTGAAAATTCAGGACCGGCGCTCAATGATCGGTCCATCAGACAACAATGCGATAATCATTTAAGTATGGAACACACGCAAAAACCGATCGGGGCGTCCATGGGGCGCCGGGATTTCATCAAGGCGGCCGGCCTGGCTGGAGCCGCCGCCACGTTGCTGCCCGGCAGCATGCTTCAGGCCGCCGATGAAGGCAGCAAAATCACAATGGCCTTTGTGGGTTGCGCCCATATTCACACGCCCAGCTTTGTCAACCTGCTCAAGGGTCGCAAGGATGTGGTCGTGAAAGGGGTGTGGGATCATGACGAAGCGCGGGGCACCAAGCGCGCAGGCGAACTTGGCTCGAAGTTCGTGAAGGATGTCAACACCATCTGGAGCGACAAGGAAATCCAGGCCGTGGTGATTTGCTCCGAGACCACGCGGCACCTGGAACTCATTGAAGCCGCGGCCGCCGCGGGCAAGCACATGTTCGCTGAAAAGCCTCTGGGGATCACCGCCAAGGACAGTTGGAAGATGGCGGCTGCCATCGAGAAGGCCGGCCTGCTCTTCACCACCGGTTATTTCATGCGCACGGATCCCAAGCATCTCTTCCTCAAGGAACAGATCGCCAAGGGCACGATGGGCAAGATTACGCGCATCATGGGTTCGAACTGTCACAGCGGCTCGCTCGGTGGCTGGTTTGACACCGAATGGCGCTGGATGGCGGATCCCAAAATTGCCGGTGTCGGCGGTTTTGGCGACCTGGGCACCCACTCGCTTGACATCATGATGTGGCTCATGGGCGATGTGGAATCAGCCACCGCCACCATCAAGGTGGTCACCGGACGGTATGGTGATTGCGATGAATCAGGTGACGGCCTGATGAAGTTCAAGAATGGCGCATCGGGCATTCTCTCCGCCGGTTGGGTGGATGTGGCCAACCCGGTCACCCTGCTCATCAGTGGTACCGAAGGTCATGCTGTGATCACCGAGGACAAGCTCTATTTCCGCTGCAAGAACGTGGAAGGGGCTGATGGCCGGACGCCCTGGACCAAGCTGCCTCCCTCGCCGCCGTTGCCGTTGCACCAATTTTGCAATGCGGTGGCTGGCGCCAAGGACATGCCGCTGGTGACTCCGCATGAGGCCGCAGCGCGTGTCAGCGTCATGGAAGCCATGTACAAGGGCAATAAGAAAGGCGCCTGGGTCAAACCGATGTAAATCGGCTCCATTGTTTCCCGGCGCCCGGGGGTGCCGGTTGGTTTTTAATGAAGGACGGGCTCCACGCAACTTCTTGTGTTGGAGCCCGTTTCGTTCGTCGAAAGACTTTCCCTCCAAAGGTCTTTCCACCATTGCCAAGGACGGTCCGGGACGGTTAAGATGAGCGATGCCGATGGGGTTGTGCCCATGGGCGGTCCATGGTTGATTATAAGGTCCAACTCGAAGTGTTTGAAGGTCCCCTCGACCTCCTTTTGTATCTCATCAAAAAGGAGGAGGTGGACATTTATGAGGTCAACCTGACGAAGATCGCCACGCAATTCATTGAATACGTGGAGATGATGCGCCGGATGGACCTGGATATTGCCGGCGAGTTCGTGGTCATGGCGGCAACCTTGATGTACATCAAGAGCCGGGAATTACTGCCGGTGGACCAGCAGGTCAAGGTCGAGGGTGATGAGGAGGAGCTGGATCCCCGTTGGGACCTGATCCGACAGTTGGTCGAGTACAAGAAGTTCAAGGACATGGCGGCCCGGCTCCAGGAACGGGAGAGCACCCAGGAGCAGATCTATCCGCGCGTGCCTCCCAAAACCGATCTGCCCGAGCCGGAGGAATCCAAGAGCGATGTCTCGCTCTTCGACCTGCTGAATGCCGTTAGCGCCATTCTCAAGCGCCATCAGCAAAAGGAGAATGCCCCGGTCATCACCGAGGAGCGGTGGTCCGTGAGCGAGAAGATCACCCTTTTGCGGGAGATGTTGTCGGAACGGCCGGTGGTGCGTTTTTCAGAGTTCTTTGCCTCGGCGCGCAGTCGTTCGGAGGTGATTGCCACCTTTCTGGCCATGCTGGAGCTTATCCGCCTGCATTACCTGGCGGCCAGCCAGTCGGAGGCGTTTGGAGAGATTGAAATCACCCGTGCACCCGCCCGGCCGGCCACACCTGCGCCCGTCCCGGAATCAGACCAGGTTGCCGTGCCTCCGCCTGCGAATCCGTCCCAGGATGCCCCGGCGGTGGTGCCGGATGAAACGTCCGTGCCGCAACCAGAACCCAATGCTGGCGATGCCCCCCAGCCACCGGCGGAGGATGATGCCCAGAGGACCGAGTAACTTTCCCCTATTGCATGGAACTGAAATTCATTTTGGAAGCCCTGCTGTTCAACTCGCAAAAGCCGTTGAATGCCTCTGAACTGCGCGACCTGTTGGTGGCCACGGCCAAACAGGAGGAATCCGCCGATGCCCCCGCGCGTGCCTTCAAGAAAACCACCATCGAGGACATCACGGCAACGCTTGAGACCTTGGAAAAGGAACATGCTGCGGCACAGCGTTCCTTCCGCCTGACGTGTGTGGCCGGAGCCTGGCAGTTCGTAAGCCAGCCCGAGTACGCCTCCTGGCTGCGTGTGCTTGTGGGCGAAAAGCCGCGTCCACCGCGCCTCTCCCAGGCGGCTCTGGAAACCCTGGCCATCATTGCCTATCGCCAGCCCATCACCCGGGCTGAAATGGAGCAGATCCGCGGAGTCTCCGTGGATGGCGTGATGGCAACCCTGATCGAACGTGGGCTGGTGGTGGCCTTGGGACGCGCCGAGGTGATCGGCCGCCCGGTCACCTATGGCACCACATCCGCCTTTCTCGAGTATTTTGGACTGGGTGCATTGGATGACCTGCCCGATGCCGATGAGCTTCGCCGCATCGAAGTCCAGCGGCCTGAACCGCTCGCCACCATCGAGCAGGAACTGCCCACGGTGCCCGTCGAAAACGCCCCGTCCCAGACCGAGGCCGTGGCTGCCGTCAACCAGGCTCTGGAGGAACCCAGGCCGGAGTCCGCTCCTGCGCCTGCAGAACCGCCTGCCGAACCGTCTACGGAGTCGCCTGCGGAACCCAGAGCCGATGAACCTCAGGAACCGGAGAAACCTCAGACCTGATCCCCGCTCATTAACCCCTGTGCCATTGTATAATCCATGAATCTAGGAGACCACCGCAAGGCCATCGACGAGTTGGACACCAAAATCGTCCACCTTCTGAACGAGCGCACCAAACATGTGCTCGCGATTGGAGACCTCAAGCTCAAGGCGGGCCAGGATATTTATGCGCCGCATCGCGAACTGGCGGTGTTTAAACGGGTGCAAAAACGCAACAAGGGTCCCCTGAGCGCCGAGGGGCTCAAGAGCATCTATCGTGAGATCATGTCGAGCGCCATCGCGCTCCAGAAGACGCAGACCATCGCCTATCTTGGCCCTGAGGCCACCTTTACCCACCAGGCGGCGATCCGGCGTTTTGGCGCAAGCCTTCAATACGCCCCCCAGAAAACCGTCGCCGATGTCTTTATTGAGGTCAGCAAGCACCGGGCGGACTACGGGGTCGTGCCGGTCGAGAACTCAACTGAAGGCGTTGTGACCCACACGCTCGACATGTTTGTGGAAAGCGATCTGAAGGTGGTGTCACAGATCGTGCTGCCCATTGAGTTCTGCCTGGCGGGATTCTGTACGATCAAGAGCGCCAAAAAACTCCACGCCCATCCCCAGGCCCTGGCCCAATGCCGCAACTGGATTCGCCTCCACCTGCCCCAGGTCGAGATCATTGAAGCCTCCTCCAATTCCCGCGCGGTGGAGCTGGCCCGCGCCGACAAAAGCGCCACCGCCATCACGGGCGAACTGGCTGCCGAACACTACGGGGTGCCGGTGCTCGAGACGGACATTCAGGACAGCTCGCACAATGTGACGCGTTTCCTCGTGCTGGGCCGCCAGTGCAGCCCGCCCACCGGTCATGACCGCACCAGCATCATGTTCAGCATTGCGGACAAGGTGGGCGCCCTCCATGCCTCCCTGGCGCCGTTCCATCGCCATCGCCTGAACATGACGCGGATCGAGTCCCGCCCGAGCAAACGCAAGGCCTGGGAGTATTTCTTCTTCGTGGATTGCGATGGCCATTATGAAGATCGCAAAGTGGCCAAGGCGATTTCCGAACTTCAGGAGAATTGCAATTTTGTCAAAATCCTGGGGTCTTTTCCGATGGCTGAATCCTGACCGCATGGCAGGATCAAGCCCCTCTCTGATCGAAAACCAGGAGGGGTGGTTTTATCGGGCAGTGGAAATCTTGTGTTACGCCTCTGCAGGCATGCCTGGAGACGGGCGCCTGTTGCATTCCTGATGCAGGGGTGAATCCGGCCATGGGACCGTTTTCTCGCGGCGCGCAAGAGGATCATGCGCTGGTTGACAATGAGCAGTTTTGGTTATAAAATAAAGCGTCTTTTGCACAACCAAAACATAATCGAATGCGTATGAGAATTGACAAGGGATGGTTTGTTTTTACAGCGGCCGCCTTGGCGGCAGGAACCCTCGTTGCCCGGGCCCAGGAGGCTGCAAAACCAGCAGACGCTGCAAAGCCAGCCGATGCCGCCGCAGCCGCCAAGGCCGAAGAAGCCAAAAAACCCAAATGGGAGACTTCTGCAGGGTTTGGGGCCACCGTCACCTCCGGCAACAGCGAGACCATGTTGTTTACGGCCAATGTTCAGGCCTTGCGCAAATGGGATCGAAATGAGGTCAGCCTGGGCGCCGATGGTGCGTATGGTAAGAATAAAGGCGAAAAGGAAGTCGAATCCATCCACGGTTTCGGCCAGTACAACCGTCTCTTCACCGAAAAATTCTACGGCTACGCCCGCATCGATGCCCTGCACGATGCCATCGCCGATGTCGAGTATCGCGTCACGGTGGGTCCTGGTGCCGGCTATTACTTCATAAAGAACGAAAAGACCCGGCTCAGTGCTGAAGTGGGTCCCAGCCTGGTTCTGGAGCGCCAGGGGGACAAGGATTCCCAATACCTGGCCCTGCGCCTCAGCGAGCGCTGGGAACAGAAATTGAGCGATCGCGCCCGCTTGTGGCAGAGTGTCGAATTTCTGCCCCAGGTCGATAAGACTGAAAACTTCATCATCAATTCGGAGATTGGCGTTGAGGCTGACATCACCAAGAAACTCAGCCTCCAGTCGTACATTCAGGACACCTATGACAACGAACCGGCTCCCGGTCGCAAGGACAACGACATCAAGCTGGTCACGGGCATCAAGTACAAGTTCTAGGTGCGCAGGCCTCCGAATCGTTTGATTCAAAAAAGAAAATCCGGACCACCGACTGGTGATCCGGATTTTTCTTTCGTTTTAAAGGCTCAACGCCGGGCTAATGCATGAATAGGAGCACCAGCATTTGTGCCGAGAGCACGCGCAGGAGCATCGTGAGCGGATACACCGTGGCGTAGCTGATCGAAGGGGCATCCGAAGCCGCAATCGAGTTGGCAAAGGCCAGGGCCGGCGGATCCGTCATGCTGCCGGCGAGAATGCCGCACAGGCTCATGAAATTGAGTTTGTAGATGGCGCGGGCAACGAAGCCCACGATGAGCAGCGGGATGAGCGTGATCAAGGCGGCCAGCCCCATCCAGTAGAAACCAGGACCGCTCATCAAGGTGGCGACAAATTTATCGCCCGCCTTCAGACCAACACACGCCAGGAAGAGCACAATGCCCACTTCCCGCAGCATGAAATTCGCGCTCAGCGGCATGTAATAAATCAGCGGCCCAATGCGGCCAATCCGGCTCAGGAAAATGGCCACCAGCAAGGGGCCGCCTGCCAGGCCCAGGCGCACCGGCGCCGGAATGCTGCCCAACTGGACGGGCCAGCTTCCCAGAATCACGCCCAAGGCGATGCCGACAAAGATGGGCACGATCTGGGGATGATTGAGCTGCTTGGGCGAGTTGCCCAGCTCATGAGCGGCGCGGTCGATGTCCTCGGCTTCGCCCACCACCAGCAGGGTGTCTGCGAATTGAAGACGGAAATTCGAGTTGGGCGTGAATTCGATTTCAGCACGGCTCACGCGTGTGACGGTGACGCCGAACTGATCGTGCAGATCAAGTTCCTCAAGAGTTTTGCCCAGAACGCTTTTTTGAGTGACGATCAACCGGCGCGTGGTCAGATGGCTTGGCAGCGTGCGGATATCGACCTCGGCAGGATGGCCGATGACGACCTGGAATGCCTTGATCTTGTCGGGGGTGCCCACCGCCAAAATGACGTCACCAGCGTGAAGAATGGTGTCGGGGGTGGCCAGTTGCACCTCCTTGCCCTTGAGGATGCGGGAGATGACAACACCCGATTCATCCAATCCGGGAATATCCTTGATGGGCCGGTTATTGAGATTGGCATTGGTGACCACCAGGTTGGTGGGAGTCACCTTGTGAGAGCTGGACATCATCTCCTTGCTGAAGGCTGCGGCCTCATCATTGGGTTTCACGCGAAACACCCAGCGAACAAGGTACATGGTGCTGATGATGCCAATGATGCCGAAGGGATAGGCCACCGCGTAGCCAAGGCCGGGCATCTTCAGGGCTTCCTCAGGGAGGCTGGGCAGGTTCTTGAGGGCCTGCTGAGCGGCACCCAGTGCCGGGGTGTTCGTTGTGGCGCCTGCAAAGAGACCGACAGCCACACTCATGTCAATGCCGGCCAGGTAAACGATGCCGACGGTGATCACTGCGCCCAGAAGCACGATGCATGCGGCCATGATGTTCAGGGGCAGCCCCTGCCGGCGCAGCGAGGCCACAAACCCCGGGCCCACCTGCATGCCGATGGTATACACAAAGAGGATCAAACCAAACTCCCGGACGAACTCCATGACATGCGGATCGATGGTGTAATGGAAGTGCCCGAAGATAAGCCCCGAGAAGAGCACCCCTGCAATGCCCAGCCCGATGCCGCGGATTTTGAGGCTGCCCAGGAACACGCCACAGGCGGCCACGAGACTGATGATCAGAAGCGAGTGCGCGACTGATTCACCTTTAAACAATTCAACTAACCATTCCATACGTTAATATCCAGTAGTTAACTTTTTCTAATAAACCAACCACCAGCCAGACTTCTTTAGTCACGCTTATACTGCGTGGCCGGGTAATGTGCGAAATGGACTGCGCGAATACAACAAGAATCACCATCTTTTTTTGAAGTGAATATATCATTTTGATAGAATTTCGCCAGTTACAGCCACGGGATGCCTCATCGCCTCCCCGGTCCGTCCATGGGTCGCCGAATGCAAGATGCTGTTCAAAAAGGAAATAGAGGAGGCAACGTCGGATGACTGACGTTTTCATCAAAGCATGTCGTTGAGCTTTACAGAATGCTTAAAACACTCATAACAACCTAATGATCAATGTTATACGCGAATTGTAAGGTCGGTGTTTGAGGCGGACTCAGGGAGAAAATGTCAGAGTAGTTTACAGTTATTCTGCGACCCCACGTGGGACTGATGGAATAGTTCGTTTGTAAGTAATTGCAATTCAATGAATAACAAACATCTCGTGGCGTCGATACCGTTCTGGCATTTCGAATGCTAATTCACACCTATTATAATATGAGGCCAGTGATTATTTCCATTGTTGCGGCTGCTGCGCTGGGGTGTTCCATGGGTTCAGCCTCCGCAAACACCATTTTCTTTGATGATTTCAACACCGACAATGGTGGCCATGGCGCGTTGAATTTTAACGGATTCAAAAATTGGACGATATCGGATGGCACCGTGGACCTGATTGGTGAGGGCACTTCATGGAATTATGTCCCCAAGGCCGGGTATGGCCTCTATGTTGATCTGGATGGCTCCACGCAAAATGCAGGGGTCATGACGTCCAAACAGTCGTTTTCCTTTGAACCTGGCTTCGTTTACACACTGTCCTTTGACTTGGCGGGCAACAACTTACCCGGCAATAGCACGGCCTATCCGGCCAATGATTCCGCTCGTGTCACCGTGTTCCTGGAAACAGGTAATACGGTGCTTATGAGCCAGGACATCACGAAATTCCGCACGGACTCCTTTCAGACCTATTCGTTGAGCTATTCAGTGGCCAATGCACTGAGTGCCCCCGTGAAGTTGCGCTTTGAAGGATTGGCCGCCAATGGCGTGCTGGGCGACAACGTGGGGTTGTTGCTGGACAATGTGAAGTTGTTCGTGCCTGAAGGCGGTTCAAGCCTGGTTTTGGCGGGCCTGGGTTTTCTGGCGGTGGTGGGTTTTGCCTGGAACCTGCGTCAGGAGGAGACGCGGCCTCACTAGCCCGGATGATTTGGTATGCGGTTCCCAGAGAAAAGCCCTGTCAAACCCAGGGCTTTTTCTTTGAGCGAAAACCGGAAATCGCCGGTTGACATGGGGTGGCACAAAAACTAGGATGGAAAGACTGACTGGAAGGCCCGATTGGCAGGCCTTAGGGTTTGCCTCCGCGCTAGGTCGCAGAGAGGAGTGATATAACTTGACTGAGATTAAGCTTAAAAAAGGCGAGTCGCTGGAAAAAGCGTTGCGCCGTTTGAAGAAACGCATTGATCGCGAAGGCACTTTGAAAGAAGTGCGCGGCCATCGGTATTACGAAAAGCCGAGTGAGAAGCGTCGTCGGAAGATGAAGGTTGCCCGGTTCTCGGCCATGCTGAGTGCCCGGTACGCGGATCAATAATCCGATTTTGGAATATTCTGCTTTGGCCGGGTGCCGTTGCTACACTCCACGGTACCCGGCCCTTTGTGTTTTATGTACTCGTTGTCAACTTGTTGGAATTCCCGCAACCATACCGATGGTCGGGCGATGTTGCGGGAAATCCGCGCCTTGGGCTTTGAATATGCGGAATTGAGCCATGGCATCCGCATCAGTCTTCTGCCCGGGATTATTGAGGCCGTGCAGGCGGGCGAGATCAAAATCTCGTCGCTGCATAACTTCTGTCCGCTCCCGATCGGCATCAACCATGCCGCCCCGAATATCTTTAAATTCACCTCGCTGGATGAACGGGAGCGTGAGAATGCCTACCGGTATTCGCTCAAGACCATCGAGACGGCCGAGCGGGTGAAGGCGCCCCTGGTTGTGCTCCATATGGGGTGTGTTGAGATGAAGGACTATACCGAGCGGTTGCTGGAGATGGCCGAGGGGGGGCAGAAGGAGACGCCCAAATATGAGAAGCTGTGTCAGGAGGCGATGGAAAAGCGCCGCAAATATGCCAGCCGCCATCAGCAGTATGCCAAAGACATGCTCATGAGGCTGGCGGAGCAGGCCGCGGCCCGGGGTATCAAGCTGGGCATTGAGAATCGGGAGGCCGTGGAGGAGATACCCTTCGAGGATGATTTTCCGTTTTTCATGAAGGAATTCCAGGATCCGACCATTGTCTATTGGCATGACACGGGCCATGCCCAGATCAAGGAGAACATGGGCTTCATCAATCACGTCATCCATCTCGAGTCGATGGCCGATCGATTGTATGGATTCCATGTGCATGATGTGGAATTCCCGGGACATGACCACCTGGCACCGGGGACCGGAATGATCGATTATGCATCTTTGAAGCCGTACGTGAAGCCGGAGCATTTGAAGGTGCTGGAACTGGGACCGGGGATGCCTCCTGAAACGGTTGCGGAGGGCTGGAAACACATCAAGTCGGTCTGGGGCGATGAGTAGTGAACGCGGCCCCCAAAAAAGGAGCGCTGTTCTGGCGTTTGGGAGTATGCGGCCTGCTTCTCCTGTGGGTGTTTCACTGCATCTTTGTCAACGAAGGCCGCCTGATCTGGCGGGCTCAAGGCTTGCCTTGGGATACCCTGGGGCGGCTTGAACAATGGCGGATTGGCTGGAGCCTGGGTCCCATCGAGCTCTGGCAAAAGCTCAACATCGTCACGGCCGACGCCTTTTTTGTCTCCCTTCTGCTCATGGGGTTGACGCTTTTGTTCGGCATCATACGGTGGAGAATGGTGCTTAACGTGGTCGGGCTGTCGTTGCCCTTCAGCCGCGCCAGTTCCATTTCCCTGGTGGCTCAATTCTTTAATTCCTTTCTGCTGGGATCCACAGGAGGCGATCTTCTGAAGGCCTACTACACGGCCCGGGAGACCCATCATCAAAAGACCGAGGCGGTCGTCACCGTGTTTGTCGATCGGTTGATCGGTCTGTTTTCGATGCTCTGGTTTGCCTGCGTCATGATGCTGCCCAACCTTGACCTGATCCTGAGCCACCGCAGTCTGAAGGTGATGGCGGCCCTGGTGGCGGGGATGACGCTGGCATGTACCGGGGTGGTGGTGGTGGCCTTCTGGGGAGGAGTGTCCAGGACCCTGCCCCGCGCGCGGGAATGGCTGCGTAAAATGCCCAAGGGCGAGTATCTGGAACGTTCCCTGGATGCCTGCCGCCGGTTTGGCCGCGAACCCAGGTTTTTGGTCAAGTCACTCCTCGTTTCCACCCTGTTGAATATGGCCTGCGTATGGCAGGTGATGGTGCTGGCCCAAGGGCTTAAACTGGTGATCCCTGCACAGGTCCTGTACCTCATGGTGCCCACCATCATCTGTATTTCGTCACTGCCGGTGACCCCGAGCGGGTTGGGGGTGCGGGAAAACTTGTACGTGCTGGTCTTGTCGGTGGCCCCCATGCACATCGACGCCACAAAAGCCCTTTCCCTGTCCTTGCTGGCGTATGCGGGGTTTCTGATTTGGAGCCTGATCGGCGGTGCCGTGTACCTTGGGTTGCGACAGCGCGAGCATCTGGACGAGGTGGCCCGCGAGGAATCCAACGGACATGGCGCGTCCTAGCGCGGCCACGCCAGGGCTTTCCTGGAAATCCTCGGCTTGGCAAGCATCCCGGGTTGCCGCATAGTGTCGAAGGCAATGGACCAGACGGGCAAAGTCAGGAGTCACACACTGACTGGTTATGGATAAACTGCTTTTGATCGACGATGAGGCGGACATGCAATACTCGTTCCGCCGCATTTTTCATTCCCCCGATATCGAGCTCACCACGGCGGCCAGCGGCGAAGAGGGGCTGGCCCTCCTCCCCCGCATCCGGCCCGACCTGGTCATCATGGATATACGCATGGGGGGGATCAGCGGTCTGGAAACGCTGCGGCGTTTGCGCGCGGTGGACTCGAAATTGCCGGTCATCATGATGACGGCCTATGGCACCACGCAAACGGCCATCGAGGCCATGAAACTGGGCGCCTACGATTACCTGCTCAAGCCTTTCGATGTTCCGAAGCTCAAGGAGATCGTCCACGGTGCTCTCAAGGCCTCGCGGGACATGCGCCAGGTGGTGGCGGTTCAACCCAGCGAAACTCAGGAAGACACCGCGCTGGGCATTGTGGGGCGGACCGAGGCGATGCAGGGCATTTTCAAGTTGATTGGCCAGTTGGCCGCCTCGGATGCGACGGTGCTGATTACGGGTGAGAGCGGCACGGGCAAGGAATTGGTCGCGCGCGCCATCTATCATCACAGCGCCCGCAGCAATCAGCCGTATCTGGCGATCAATTGTGCTGCCATCCCCGAGCAACTGCTTGAGAGCGAACTGTTTGGTCATGAAAAAGGGGCCTTCACCGGGGCCGCCAACCAGCGGATCGGCAAGTTCGAACAATGCCATGGAGGCACCATCTTTCTGGATGAAATTGGTGACATGAGCCTGCCGACGCAGACCAAAATCCTGCGCGTGCTCCAATCGGGTACCTTTGAGCGCGTCGGCGGGAATGAGCCTGTGAAGGTGGATGTCCGCGTCATAGCCGCCACCAACAAGGTGTTGGAAGAAGCGGTGGCGGAAAGGCAGTTTCGGGAGGATTTGTACTACCGGCTCAATGTGGTGCGGATGCGCATGCCCCCCCTGCGGGAGCGTCGGGAGGACATCCCGTTGTTGGTGGGCTATTTTCTGCGCAAATTCAGCCGTCAGAAACAGCAGGCTCCCAAGTCCTTATCGGAGCGTGCCATGACGATGATGCAGGCATATCGATGGCCGGGAAATGTGCGTGAACTGGAGAATGCCATCCAGCGGGCGATGGTCGTGGCCAAGAGCGATGTGATCCTGGCGGAGGATTTGCCGGCGGAACTGAGTGCTCCCCCTGTGGCGGTGGAGGCCGTCGCTGCCGTCGTTCCAACCGAAGCACCCGCTCCGGTCCCTTCGGATCTGCCGGTTGTAGCCCGGGCCCTTTTTGAGTGGGCGCGGCGGGATCCCAAGCTCAAGGTGCTGCCTGCGGTGGAGCGCGAATTGGTCATCCAGGCCCTGAACGAGACCAGGGGCAACCAGGTCCAGGCGGCGAAGCTGCTGGGCATAACCCGCGCCACATTGCGCAAGCGGATTCAGAAGTTCGGCATCCAATCCCGGGTGGACATTCACTAGTGTAGTGTCTCTTATATATCTAGACATATTATTCCCTATTTAAACGCCGGG
>CAZIDG010000058.1:25413-26588 GCA_964538065.1 uncultured Verrucomicrobiota bacterium | reverse complement strand
TTTGTGCTTGGGTTTAGGCTCCCATGCCGTCTTCGAACGAACCCGAGGCAATCGGGAAGCACAGGTTGTCGCGCACGTACTGGATGCCGTTGGCGCTGGTGGCATCGATGTCGCGGTAGGCGCTCTCGGCCTCAACGATCAGCGGGGCACTCTGCACGCCCATGTATTCACAATAGCGCTTGGCATAGCCCACGTTGATCAGCAATTCCACATAGCGCGTCATGTTCAGATCCCCCGTCGGGATGTCGCAAAACTGCATCGCGCGATTCTGCCAGTTCGGCTCCATGCAACGCAGAGGATAGGAGGGACGCACCACATGGTTCTTGATATGGCAGGCATGAATGCGGCTTCCCACCTTCATGAAGCGTGTTTCCCAGTCTTCACCTTCCCAGCAATGCGAGGGATCGGCGTTGACGCCCAGGCACTTGTCCCCGTCGCAAATCTTCACCAGCATGTTGAAATCATCCGCACACATGGCGGCAGTGCCAGGATGAATCTCATGGCACAGATAGAGCCCCAACTTGTTGGCGCGTTCACGCAACTTGGCAGTCTTGGTGACAAAACGTTCCTGGCCTTCCTTGACCAGGTCGAAATCCGCACCCGACCAGAATCCCCAGGGATAGCCTGAAGCCAGTTCCCAGCCAAATGCTGCACCCCAGAACATGGGTAGAATCTTGATCTTCAATTCCACCGCGAGGTCAAAAAGCGCAAATAGGTAGTTTTCAGCCCATTTCTCGATCTCGGCCGGGGATTTCTTGGCCACATCCGCCGGAATAAACGGGCGAACGGAAGGACTGCCGGTCCAGGCCGTGGTATGCACCCAGAAGGGGCAGTGGCAGGAAATGCCGTCGAGTATGATGCCTTCCTTGTCAAAGGTCGCTTTGATTTCCTTGGCACTCATTAACCCCTTGGCGGTGTTCAACATGAAGTTGGAGGGCTGGGCACCCTTGGCACCGGATTTCTTGGCGTATTTGACAAATTCAGCCAGACTCTTGGCACCATGCTGGGCACCCTCAACACTGGGATGGAAAATAATTTGAGCCATATTTCTTGATCGGGTTTATTGTTGATTGCTTTGTGGAATTTAGAATTACCCGCCTCGCCTGGATATGGCAACTGAATTTTCACTCTAATAGGCTCTGGTTTCCTGCCTTAGCTCAGAAACCCGCCGCATG
>CAZIDG010000058.1:0-25313 GCA_964538065.1 uncultured Verrucomicrobiota bacterium | reverse complement strand
ATTTTCACTCTAATAGGCTCTGGTTTCCTGCCTTAGCTCAGAAACCCGCCGCATGGTGGATGTTTCCCAAAACCTCCCTTGCCCCCCCCAGCACGTGGAGCTGTCCTGACTTCCAGCACCGGCCCCACCCCCAAGGTTCCATATCCGCTGAAAGGCGTGAAAATGACGCATTTTATCACCCAGGTGTGTATCGGAATGATCCAACGCGTCCCCCAGTTGCCATGTCCCCGGAGCCCCCACCCCGATTTCAGCCAATGCTTCGCGTTTATCACGAGGGCATTAGACATGCAGAAGGGTTCGCCTCAGGTTCTGAGCTGATCGGCTGGACTTGGCGGGGATTATGCTATTAGTTAATTGAATCAGTTGCGTTGACATTAGGCCTTCCGCCGTTAAGATGCAAAGAATCCCTAAGACGGAAGGCCGTTTAGGCGTGGATATAAGTTGTGGCTGCAAAAGACGATTATTTATTGGACTTTTTGGTGGACATGGGCTTCGTCTCCAATGACGACGTCGCCAATGTCCGTCCCGAAGCAGATTCAACCGGTCAGGGCGTGGTAGATCTCCTGCTTGCCCGCAATCTCATTAAGCCTGCCGATGTTACGCGAGCGAAAGCTGCGCAATTCGGCGCGGAAGTGGTGGACCTTAATGAGATGTCCCTCACCGATGAGGTCATTTCGGCCATTCCCCGCCATATTGCCAAGAAATACAAGGTCATCCCCATCTATCGGAACAACGGAAGCGTGACCGTTGCACTGAGCGATCCGGCCGACCTGGACACCATCGACAGCCTGCACCACCTCCTCAATCAGGAAATCGAGGTCAAGGTTGCCCCCGAGCAGGAAATCGACTCCGCCATTGAACGCTATTACGGCGGATCCAAGGATGACGCCGTGGGCAAAATGATCCAGGACATCACCGAAGGTGAAGTCGAACTGGGGCCCATGACAACCACGGCCGCTGAGGATGATGGCGCCACGGTGGATGCCGATGCCCCCATCATCAAGCTGGTCAATACGATCATTGTCGAAGCTTTCAAATCCCGCGCTTCCGATATTCACCTGGAACCGCTGGAAAAGCGCTTCCGGGTCCGGTATCGCATCGATGGTGTGCTGCACGAAATGAAGAGCCCCCCCAAGCGGCTCCAGGCCTCCATCATCAGCCGTTTGAAAATCCAGTCCAACATGTCGATTGCGGAACGACGCATTCCTCAGGACGGACGTATTCAAATGACAGTGGGTGGCAAATCCATCGACTTGCGCGTATCCTGCCTGCCCACCAACCATGGCGAAAGTATCGTCATGCGTATCTTGGACAAGGAAGGCTTGAAGCTGGGGTTGGCTGAACTGGGCTTCTTCACGGATGACCAACAAATCTTTGAACGACTGATTGGTTTGCCCGACGGCATCCTCCTGGTCACCGGGCCCACCGGTTCCGGAAAAACCACCACCCTGTACGCGGTGCTGAATTACATCAACCGGCCCGATCGTAAGATCATCACGGTGGAAGACCCTGTCGAATACATCCTCTCCGGCATCAACCAGGTCCATGTGCAGGAGTCGGTCGGGTTGACCTTTGCCGCTGCCCTGCGCTCCATCCTGCGCCAGGCGCCTAACGTAATCATGGTGGGTGAAATTCGCGACCTTGAAACCGCCTCCATCGCCATTAACGCTTCCCTTACCGGTCACTTGGTGTTTTCCACGCTGCACACCAACGATGCGCCCAGCGCCGTCACCCGTTTGATCGATATTGGCGTCAAACCATTCCTTGTCGCCTCGTCCACCCGTGCCCTCATGGCACAGCGCTTGGTGCGTAAAATATGCAAACAATGCGCCGCACCCTATGTCCCATCCGAGTCAGAGTTGCACCACCTGCGCATTGATCCCAACAACCTGACCAACGCCAATTTCATGAAGGGCAAGGGATGCAACAACTGCAAAAATACCGGCTATCGAGGCCGTTTCGGTATTTTTGAAATGTTCGTCATCGACGATGAGGCCCGCAAGCTCATCTATGAGAAGGTCTCCTCGACCGTGTTGCGGTCTCGGGCGCGAGAAATGGGTATGCGCACCCTGCGCGAAGACGGAACCCGCAAGGTGATTGCCGGCCTGACCTCCCCTGAGGAAGTCATACGTGCCACCGTTGGCGATTTTGATTAACCCGTCGAAGCAGCCTTCAAGATTTTATAATTACCTGATTATAAGCATTTTTTGTTATGTCATACTCAATGTCCGATCTGCTGCAACTGGTGGTTCAGGAAGGTGCTTCCGACCTTCACCTCCGTGTCGGCGTTCCTCCGGTCATTCGTGTCCATGGTGTGTTGCACCGGGTGGAAGGGCCATTGTTGCGTCCTGAGGACACTGAAGAATTGATGCGCAGTGTCAGTTCTGAGGACCACATCCAACAGGTGCGGGAACACGGTGGCGCTGACTTGGGCTTCGCTTTCGGTGAACTGGCCCGTTTCCGTGTCAGCGTGTTCAAGGAAAAAGGCCACTTCGCCATGGTCGCCCGCCAGATTCCGAGCAAATTGCTGACCATGGAGCAAATTGGCATACCTCCGTCGGTCAAGGAACTCCTCTACAAACCTAGGGGTCTGGTCCTGGTCACAGGGCCGACCGGTTCGGGCAAGACCACAACCCTCGCTTCGATGATCAACATCATCAACGAGGAACGTGAAGATGCCCATATCATTACAATTGAGGACCCTATCGAATATTATCACACCCACAAAAAGGCCCTCATCACCCAGCGTGAAATCAACGTGGATGTGCCCACCTTCGCGGAAGCCTTGCGCCGCGCCTTGCGCCAGGACCCGGATGTGATTCTGGTCGGCGAATTGCGCGACTTGGAAACAATGGAAGCGGCCATCGCGGCCGCCGAAACCGGTCACTTGGTCTTCGGAACGCTGCACACCACCGGGGCGGCCAAAACAATCGACCGCTTGGTCAACGCCTTCCCCGTCACCCAGCAGGAACAAATCCGCATTCAGTTGTCCACGGTGTTGCAGGCGGTGATCTCCCAGTTGCTCATCCCACGCTGCGACAAACCGGGGCGCGTGGCCGCCTTTGAAATCATGATTAACACGCCTTCCGTCGGCGCGCTCATTCGTGATAACAAAACCTTCCGTATTAATTCCGACATTCAAACCGGTGCCAAGTACGGCATGGTTACGTTGGACTCATTCTTGCTTGAGAAGTATCAGTTGGGCCTCATTTCGCAGGATGAAGTCATCACCAAGGCTCAGGACCCGGCCACGGCCATGATGAAACTGCAGGAATTGGAGGCGGGTAAAGCAGCATCATAACGACGCAGTAAACTATGGCCGATATCACATCATTTCCACTGCTCTCGTTAATCCGCGATCGCGGACTGGCAGACGACATGCAACTGGAGGAAATCATCCAGGAGCATTCACGGGGCGGTAAACCCGTCATCCAACTTTTGCAGGACATGAGTGTCATTGACATTCCCACCAGCCTGCAAATCATGGCGGAACAGCTTGGTACTGAAGTCGTTGACCTCAGAAACCGCGAGATACCCGCCGACGTCATCAAGACGGTTCCTGCCGCCACCGCCCGCATGTACCAGTGCCTGCCCGTGGCCCTGTATGGTGATACACTCCAACTGGCCCTGGCGGATCCCCTCAATCCCTCCGTGGTCAACGAGTTGGGTTTCGTATTGGGCAAGGAAGTCCAGGTCGTGGTGGCCGATCCCTCCCAAATCGAACAGGCCATCAACAAGTTCTATTCCGAGAGCACCGGCGAAAGCGTCGGTGATATTCTTAAGGAATTAGGGGCGGATTTTGAAGGCAAGGAGGACGAAGAGGTTGTCACTTCGAGCAGTAAACAGCGCCTCAACATTGCCGTTGAGGACATGGCGAATGAGGCTCCCATTGTAAAATTCGTCAATCTCGTTCTCTATCAAGCTATTCAGGACCGGGCGAGCGATATTCACTTCGAACCCTTCGAAGATGAATTCAAGATCCGTTACCGCGTTGACGGTGCGCTCTATGAAATGGCCCCACCGCCCAAGCACCTGGCCCTGCCCGTAACCTCCCGTATCAAGGTTATGGCAAACCTGGACATTGCAGAACGGCGTCTTCCGCAAGACGGTCGTATCTCCATGAACCTCGCGGGACGACAGGTGGACTTGCGCGTAAGCACCCTCCCCACGCAGTTCGGCGAATCTGTGGTGTTGCGCGTGTTGGATCGCAATTCCGTCAACCTCAACATGGAAAACCTTGGGTTGCCGAAACCCGTCATGTCCTATCTTGAGGAAGGCATTCAACAGCCCAACGGGATCATTATCGTTACCGGACCTACCGGTTGTGGTAAAACCACCACGCTTTATGCGTGTCTTCGACGCATTAATACCATCGATTCCAAATTGCTGACGGTCGAAGACCCTGTCGAATATGACATTGAGGGTATCATGCAGGTCGCTGTGCATGAGTCTGTCGGTATGACCTTCGGCAAGGCCCTGCGATCCTTCCTGCGTCAAGATCCTGACGTCATCATGGTGGGTGAAATGCGCGACCTGGAAACTTCGCAGATTGCCATTCAAGCTTCGCTGACCGGTCACTTGGTGCTCAGTACGTTACATACCAATGACTCTGCCGGTGCCGTCACCCGCTTGGTTGATATGGGGGTGGAACCCTTCCTGGTATCATCAACCTTGATGGCCGTCCTGGCCCAACGATTGGTGCGTACGATTTGCAAGAAATGCCGCACGCCCTTTGAACCCACGGAACACCAGTTGGCGCTATTGAATCTCTCGCCTCACGATGTGGGTGAAAAGGCCTTTTATTATGGCCGCGGCTGTTCGTTCTGTAATGATACCGGGTATAAAGGCCGTAAAGGCATCTATGAGCTTCTGGTGCTGAATGATACGCTGCGCAACATGATCAATGAACGCGCCCCGACAGTCGTGCTTCGGCAAAAGGCTGTCGAGCTCGGCATGGTCACTTTGCGTGAAGATGGCTTGCGTAGTATATTTGATGGTGATTCAACGATAGAGGAAGTATTGAAGTACACTTAAACGAGGTGTTGTATGCCAAAGTTCAGTTACATCGCCATGGATTCGCGTGGCAAGGAGACCAAAGGCACAATCGAGGTCGCCAGCCAGAATGAAGCCATCAGCCGCCTCAAGGAGATGGGGTACTTCCCCACCAAGGTGATGGAAGCTGAGAAGGCCAAGGAAAAAGGTGGCAAGCAACCCGCCAAAGGCGGTGGTGAAAAGAGTGCCGCCCCCGCCAAAGGCAAGGGCGGGAAGGTAAACCTTAACATCAAAATCCCGTTCATTGGCGGTAAGGTTAAAACCAAGACCCTCTGTACCTTCACCCGTCAGTTGGCCACCCTGGTGGATGCCGGTCTCCCTCTGCTCCGCGGTTTGCGCGTGTTGGAACGCCAGGAGAAGGACCCCACTCTAAAGGAGGTCATCGGCAAGATGTCGGTCTCCGTGGAAGGCGGCAGTACCTTCTCGGAAGCCCTGGCCCAACATCCCAAGGTCTTCAACCGGTTGTTTGTCAGCATGGTCAAGGCTGGCGAAATGGGTGGTGTGCTTGAAGTCGTCTTGAACCGTCTCTCCGAGTTCATGGAGAAGGCTGAAAAGATCAAAGGCAAGGTCAAGGCCGCCATGTTCTATCCCGTGGCCGTCTTGGTCGTCGCTGTGGCCATCGTCGGCGTGCTGATGGTTTACGTGGTGCCGAAGTTCGAGGAAATCTTTAAAGACATGTTGGATGGTGCCTCATTGCCAGGCTTCACGGTCATGGTGCTGTCCATAAGCAGAACGATCAAGACTCACTTTCTTGAAACAATAGGGGTTTTGGTTGTCATTTACGTCTTATTTAAGTTGTTCGTTCGCTCCAAGTTCGGACGAAAGGTGGTCGATCGCGTTAAATTAATCATGCCGGGCTTGGGACCGGTCATCAGCAAGGTGGCCATCTCCCGCTTCACGCGTACTCTGGGAACCTTGGTCAGCAGCGGCGTTCCCATCTTGCAGGCCCTTACGATTGTGAAGGAAACCTCTGGTAACGTTATCGTGGGTAACGCGGTGGCAGCCATTCATGAAAGCGTCAAAGAGGGTGAAACCATTACCGCCCCTCTCGAAGCGGCCAACATCTTCCCCCCCATGGTGATCTCCATGGTGGACGTCGGTGAACAAACCGGCGCCCTGCCTGAAATGTTGATGAAGATTGCCGATAATTACGATGAGGAAGTCGATAACGCCGTGGCGGCCATGACGTCCCTTTTGGAACCCGTCATGATCGTATTCCTGGCCGTCATTGTAGGCAGCATTGTCATCGCGTTGTTCATGCCATTGATTGTGATGATGGATAAAATGGGCAGCGCTGGTGAAGACAACAAGAGCGCTACCAAGGAATAAAAACCTGATCCATTTGAAATAGCGAACATCGGGATGTTGATAAAGCATCCCGATTTTGTTTATTGCGAATAGGTTATATCAGGATTGATCAATCTTTGGTTGCGTCCTTCAATGAGGTGGGATATTTTTTAAGAAATAGCTGTGTTGGAAGTTATTCCAGTTCAGCCTGCCACGTATCTAACGCAATGGTCTTCAGACCATTACGAAGTGTTGTCGTCAGCCTCCTCCAAGGGACAACAGCGTAAGAACCCAGCTACCACAAAGGACGATTCCTCATCGCTCGAAGACATCCAAAAGCAGAAGGAATTGGAAAAATTAAAGTCCACGGATCGCGAAGTCCGGGCGCACGAGGCTGCACATCAATCGGCTTCCGGTGGATTGGCCCGAGGAGGCGCCAACTTCACGTATGAGCAAGGTCCTGATGGTCAATTATATGCCGTGGGTGGCGAGGTCAAGATTGATACCTCTGAAGGTTCAACCCCCATGGAGACCCTATTGAGGGCACGACAAATTCGCGCCGCTGCCCTTGCGCCTTCCCAACCGTCCGCCCAGGATCGTGCCGTCGCCATGCAGGCCAGCAAAATGGAAGCTGAGGCCGTGCAAGAGCTTGCTTCTCAATCGAATACCGATGAAAATCCAACGGCACGCCGTTCGCCGCTGAGCGCTTACACACGTGTAAGCATGTCAATGCCTTCCCTTCTTTGGGAAACCGCCTAACACTCAAGCGGTTGACCATTTGAGTCGTTAGGGGAGATCATTCCATCGCGGAAATTTTGAGGATGCCACTTTCTTTAGAGACCCATCGGGTTGATGTACGATAAACAGCGCACCAACATCGGGCCGTGCCTCAACAAATTTCAAACCCTCCTCCAAACCAAGCACATAGAGTGTCGTTGCCAGACCATCCGCCTCCAGGCCTGTATTGGCCACCACGGTCACACTGGCCAGGGAATTGTCCACTGGAATGCCGGTGCGAGGATCGATAATGTGCGAATAAACACCCCCCTGGCGATCCTCAAAAAATCGACGATAGTCGCCTGTCGTTGATAGTGCCCTACCCGACAGTGGAACCACCAATTCCACCTGCCTTGCCGGGCTCTGCTCGTAAATTGGTTTCTCCACCCCGACTTGCCAGGGACGCCCCTCTGCGCTGACTCCCAAGGCTACCATCTCAGTTCCAACCTCGACGAGGGTGTTGGGATGACCTTGCGCTGCAATCAATCGTGCAATCTCATCGGCAGCATATCCTCTGGCCGCCGCGCTCAGATTGAGCATCAGTTCATCCATATCTTTCTCAATGCTGACGGGTGAATGGAACACCACGTGTTGGCACCCCGTCATCTGTCGCGCCACATCTGTTTGAGCCTTATTGGGGATCATGCCATTCCACGGAACTTCGCCAAATCCCCATAAATTGATGAGGACGCCGATGGTCGGATCAAAGGCTCCTTGAGACTGCTGGTTCAACTTCACGGCAAAACCAAGCACGCGCGCAAAATCACGGGAGATGGTCATTTTTTCCCCTGCCCTCGCCATATTGAAGCGCGACAATTCACTGGCTGGATCGTAATGAGACATTTGCCGGTTGAGTTCACCCAACCGGCGCCCCACAAGCCTTTGAATTTGAGAAAGTTGCTTTTTTGAAAGATGGGCGTTGGCAATCTTGATATGATAGGTTGTGCCCATGGTCCCCCCCTGCCAGGACACACCTTTTTGGGGCGAATGCGTTGTCGAACACCCCATAAGGAGAATCAACGATAATAAGCACACCCAGATTCTCATGAATGATTCCATTCGCGTTGCCAGATGCAAGACCGTCTGCTCAGGATGTTAAACCCTTTCAGCCGCAACGGCCAACAGGATTCGGGCTTCGTTCCACACCTTGAAGGAACCTTCACCAAAACCACTGGCATGTAAAGCACATTATCGGATGGTCGAATCCGATAGAATCCTTCCTGATTAAGGCGTGAAGAGAGGGTTGGAATGGAGGGATCGGTTGAGGCGGGAACTCGAGTTTTGTTTTGCATACACGAGCTATTTGCTGTTTGATGGGGTGCCTCAATGAAAGTGCTGGTCATAGGTTCTGGAGGGCGTGAACACGCCTTGGTTTGGAAACTCGCTCAATCACCTCATATTACCGAAATGTGGTGTGCGCCAGGCAATGCGGGCATTGGCACAGAAACTCTGGCTGCCAACAACCGTCTGGTGCAGTGTGTTCCCATTGGCGCAGAAAACCTCTCTGAACTCCTTCAATTCGCCCGGGAGCATCGGTGTGACCTTACAGTCGTAGGTCCGGATAATCCCCTGGGCCTGGGCATAGTGGATCTTTTTCAAGGCCATGGACTTCGAATTTGGGGGCCCAATAAGCGGGCCGCTCAATTTGAAGCCTCCAAGGTCTTTTCCCAACAGTTCATGCAAAAGCACGGAGTGCCAACGGCCCGGGCTGGCATGTTCACGGATCCCAAAGAAGCACAAGCCTTTATTGAGTCTTTGGATGGCCACTGCGCTGTGAAGGCGGATGGTTTGGCGCTTGGAAAAGGTGTTGTGGTCTGCCACAACATCCAGGATGCCGCGGCGGCAGTCAACGACATGATGGTGAAGAGAACCTTCGGAACCGCAGGCAGTTCCGTGGTAATCCAGGAGTTTCTCGAAGGCATGGAAGTTTCCTTGCACGCCCTGTGTGACGGCAAGGTCGCCCATCTTTTCCCGACATCCCAGGATCACAAGCGCGCATTCGATCACGATGAGGGCCCCAATACCGGTGGCATGGGCACCTATTCCCCTACTCCCTTTCTCAGTGCTGACGAACTGCACCAGATTGATCAATTGATCCTAAAGCCTTGGCTTGCAGGTTGCCAGGCGGAAGGCATTGATTATCGGGGCATCATTTATCCCGGAGTCATTTTGACCCGCAACGGTCCGAAGGTATTGGAATTCAATGCAAGGTTTGGAGATCCCGAAACCCAGGTTTATCTCCCCAGACTCAAGAACGACCTTTTCGAGGTGATGAATGCCTGCGTCGATGGATGCCTGAACAAGATTCAACTGGAATGGAAATCAGGCGCCTGTGTCTGTGTGGTGATGGCGTCCGGAGGTTACCCTGGATCTTACGCCAAAGGCAAAGTCATCAACGGATTAGCCCATGCCGCCCAGTTGCCCAACACCAAGGTTTTCCATGCAGGCACCGCTCTGAAAGACGGACAGGTTGTCACGTCGGGAGGAAGGGTTCTAGGAGTCACGTCATGGGCCGACACCCTGGCATCGGCACGTGAAACAGCCTATCGTGCCGTGGACATGATTCAATTTGATGGAGCGCAATATCGCCACGATATTGGTGCGAAGGCGCTTGGAAAATAATATGCGCATACTCCTTTCATTGGCGATGTTAACAATGGGGATCTGTCTTCCCATGGGAACTCATGCCCAATCGGAAGCAACTCCGGATTTCCGTGAAGTCTACGAGGCTGTTCGCACCAATCTGACGGACCTTACTGACTCTGACCTAAACCGTTCGGCTGTTGTCGGTTTGCTCCAGCAACTTGAACCACGGGCCTACCTGGGAACCCCCAGGACCAACGATGCCACCCATGCCGTCCAGGGGATCATTGCACGGAGCATCCTCCTGGAGGATGCCTACGCCTACATCAGGATTGAAAATGTCACCCCGGCATTGCGAGAAGCCTTGAACCAGGCTCTTCAATCGCTCAAGCAAACAAATGCACCACAAGGCATTATCCTGGATCTGAGGTTTGCCAAAGGGACCGACTTCAAGAGCGCCTCGGACTCGGCCAGTCTGTTCACGGGACCCGACAAGGAAGTGTTGAAGTTGGGTGATCAAACGTTTCGGACAGAAGGTGAGGCTGCCGGACTTCATGCGCCCGTGATGATCTTGATCAATGGCCAGACAGAGGGATCTGCTGAGGCTTTTGCAGGCATCCTGCGGGAGTTTGCCTCAGGCCTTTTGATTGGCAGCCATACGGCGGGCAAGGCGGCGGCCTACCGTACGATCCAACTCTCCAAGGGTGCCAGCATTCAACTGGCGACAGCAGAGGCACATATAGGTCCATCACTGACCATTTCGAAAGATGGGCTGAAACCCGACATTGCGGTGGCTGTTCAGCCCGAAGACGAAAAAGCATACCTGCAGGATGCCTATAAAGTCCTGCATACAAACACCACACAAAAGGCTGGAGGGCTGAAAACGGTTGCGGAAACATCACAAGCGACCTCCACCAATCCTGCTGCCAGACATCGTGTCAATGAAGCTGACCTGGTACGAATGCAGCGCGAGGGTGAATCTCCTGAAGACAGCGAATACACGACCACTCCCGTGGAGGAAAAGAAGCTAAAACCTGTGGTGCAAGACCCTCTGGTTGCGAGGGCTTTGGATGTGCTCAAAGGCTTGGGGGTATTACACAAAACCAGCAAGTCCTGACGGCATTCCGAAGCAGCATACAAATATCGGATTGACCTTTTCACAAGGACACCGCATCTTACTCTTACTTGCCAGCGATGAACATCCCACAAAATCCGGTGGCCTCAAACATTTAACCCTTTGGGGATTGGTATTTTAGCCTGGCATTAATTTGGCATATGGTGATTTGACCAGCAACGCATCCGAATCCGTTCCCAAACGAGCAGGTCCGGATACTTTATGAAGACAATCCTTTTTATATGCACCGGCAATTTATGCCGCAGCCCGATGGCGGAAGGCCTTTTCAGGCATTCCACAAAAAACCATTCGGCATACACGGTATTGTCCGCCGGGGTGGGTGCAATTGACGGTCAGGCAGCCAGTGTCAATGCCATCCGGGTCATGAAGGAGATCGGCATCGACATCTCCGGCCATCGCAGCCGCCAGTTGACAGCGGAACTGGTGGCCAAGGCTGATTACATCCTGGGCATGACTCATGGCCATGTGGATGCAGTGAACCTGCTCTATCCTCATGCCTCTGAGAAAACGTTTTTGGTGCGTGAATTCGATGAACGGCTCAAGCCGTACCAGAAGGATATTTCCGATCCCATCGGCGGCAGTTGCGAGGTGTATGCCAACTGCCGGGATCAGATTCGCAACGCACTGCCGTCACTTTTGAATTTCATTGAACAACAGAATCCGAACGCAGCAACTTTGAACGTAAATACTGTGAAGACAAAACAAATTGCTCTGGGCTCCGACCATCGTGGTTTTGAAATAAAAGAAGCCCTCAAGTCTCATCTCGAAAAAAACGGCTGGACCGTGCTGGACATGGGCACGCACTCGACCGAGCCGGTGGATTATCCCGACTATGCCCATGCAGTGACCCGAAGCATCACGGATCACCAATGTGATTTCGGGGTGCTGGTGTGCATGACCGGTCTGGGCATGAGCATCACCGCAAACAAGGATGCAGGAATCCGCGCCGCCCTGGCACTGGATGCGGAAACGGCCACCCTTTCCCGCCAGCATAACAACGCGAACGTCTTGTGCCTGAGCGCCAAGAACACATCCGTTTCTGATGCGATCAAAACCCTCGAGGCATTCCTGGCCGCAGACTTCGACGCCGGACGGCATGCCCGTCGCGTGGCGAAAATGGAATCCTGCGGGGCTCCTGCTGAGCTGCGCCTTCGGGTGGTGGATCCCGAGGTGGCGGAAGCGATCAAGATGGAAACCCAGCGCCAGCAGGAAAACATCGAACTGATCGCAAGCGAGAATTTCACCAGTCCGGCGGTCATGGAGGCCCAGGGATCGGTGCTGACCAATAAATATGCCGAAGGCTATCCGGGCAAGCGCTGGTATGGCGGATGCGAGTACGTGGACGTAACCGAACAACTGGCCATTGAACGCGCCAAGAAACTCTTCGGCGCGGAGCATGCCAACGTCCAGCCGCACTGCGGCAGCGCGGCCAACATGATCGTCTATTTCGCCATGCTCAAGCCGGGCGACAAGATTTTGACGATGAATCTGAGCCACGGCGGTCACCTGACCCATGGCAACAAGGTCAATTTCTCGGGGCGTTTCTTCGAGGTCGTGCACTATGGCGTGTCCCAGAAGGATGAACGCATCGACTACGATGAACTGGCCGCGATGGCCCGGGAGCATCGTCCCCGCATGATCACCGTGGGCGCCAGCGCCTATCCACGGATCATCGATTTCAAACGCATGGCTGAGATTGCGCATGAGATCAACGCTTTCCTGCTGGCCGACATCGCCCACATTGCCGGTCTTGTGGCGGCGGGGCTGCATCCCTCCCCGGTGGGACAGGCGGATTTCGTCACCACCACGACCCACAAGACACTGCGCGGACCGCGCGGCGGCCTGATTCTCTGTCCGGAGAAATATGCCAAGGAGATCGATTCCCAGGCATTCCCGGGTGTGCAGGGCGGGCCCTTGGAACACGTCATTGCCGCCAAGGCGGTTTGTTTCCACGAAGCCTTGCAGCCTGATTTCAAGGCCTATCAACAGCAGATCGTCAAAAACGCCAAGACCATGGCCGATGGCCTGTTGAGGAATGGATTCCGGCTGGTGAGTGGCGGCACGGATAATCACCTCATGCTGGTGGACGTTGGCGCCCGGGGCATGACCGGCAAGGAATGCCAGGCCGCCCTGGACCAGGCCGGCATCACCGTGAACAAGAATACGATTCCCTTTGAAACACGCTCGCCTTTTCAGGCCAGTGGCATTCGCGTTGGCACCCCTGCGGTGACCACACGCGGCATGAAAGAGTCAGAAATGGCCGCCATTGCCGACATGATCAGCGAAGTCCTTTTGGACATCAAAAACGCCGACACCGCCCGCGCGGTCAGAACCCGCGTGCGCGAGCTTACTGAGAAATTTCCATTACCGTACTAACGAATATGCCTAGAGCTCCCAAGTCTGATACCAAGCCCAAGGCTCCGAAAGGGCGCGCCAAGAAAGCGGCGCCGATTGAGGAACCCCTTGGCACCACAGCCCCTGTTGAATCTGCGCCTCAACAACAGGAACTGCCCGTCGCTACCGAACCGGCCAGGCCGGTTGAGGCGAAACTTGCTGAAGAGAAGATGGTCGGTCGAGGCCGGGGTCGTGGACGCCGTCCCCGCGAAGTCGCTGAACCGATCGAGCGCGAACCCGAAATGGAGGCGGAGACCGAGTCTGTCGCAGCTCCCGAGCCGGAGGCGCGGCCTGAACGCAAGCCCCAGCCTCCCCCGATGCCGGATGTGGATGAGGAACCCGTTCCAGTAGCCACACCTGAGGCGCGCGCCAATGCCGTCAACATCAGCAAGTTGCAGGCCATGTCGATGCCTGACCTCAACAGGATGGCCAAGGAATTTGGCATTGAGAATTTCGGCACCCTCAAGAAGCACGAACTGATATATCAGCTTCTGCAACGCAATGCAGAACGCAGTGGCATCATGTTCGCTGAAGGTGTGCTGGAAATCCTGCCCGATGGTTTTGGATTCCTGCGCTCGCAGAGCTTCAATTACCTTCCCTGCCCGGAGGATATCTATGTATCCCCCTCGCAGATCCGGCGCTTCACGCTGCAAACCGGCAATCTGGTGGCCGGGCAGATTCGCCCGCCCAAGGAAAAAGAACGCTTCTTTGCGCTCCTCAAGATCGAAGCCATCGACAAGGAGGATCCGGACAAGGCCAAGGACAAGACGCATTTCGACAACCTGACGCCGCTCTTTCCGAACAAACGATTCATTCTCGAAACAGAGCCGGATGAATTGTCCACGCGCGTGCTTGATCTTGTGTGTCCGATCGGCAAGGGAACACGCGGGCTTATTGTGGCGCCTCCGCGCACAGGCAAAACGGTGTTGATGCAGAAGCTGGCCAACGCGATTCTGAAGAACAATCCGGAGGCTTACCTGTTCATTCTCCTCATCGACGAACGTCCCGAGGAAGTGACGGACATGGAACGCACCTGCAAACCGGCGGAAGTCATCAGTTCCACGTTCGATGAACCCCCCGAACGCCACATCCAGGTGGCCGAGATGGTCATCGAAAAGGCCAAGCGCATGGTGGAGCAGAAACGCGACGTGGTGATCCTGCTCGACTCCATCACCCGTCTGGCTCGCGCCTATAACACCGTGCAGCCCCATTCGGGCAAAATCCTCTCCGGAGGTGTGGATGCCAACGCCCTTCATAAACCGAAGCGGTTCTTTGGCGCCGCCCGTAATATTGAGGAAGGCGGCTCGCTGACGATCATTGCCACCGCCCTGATCGACACAGGATCGCGCATGGATGAAGTCATCTTTGAGGAATTCAAAGGCACGGGCAACATGGAGGTCAACCTGGACCGCCATCTGGTCGAGCGCCGCATCTTCCCCTCGATCAACATCGAGCTCTCCGGCACGCGCAAGGAAGAGCTGCTCTATCATCCGGATGAACACAGCCGGGTGGTGGTGCTACGGCGCGCCCTTACAGGGGTGCCGCCGGTTGAAGCCATGGAACTCCTGCTCAAGAAATTGAAGCAGACCAAGAGCAATATTGAATTTCTGCTGAGCATGGGCGTCAGTTAATTGACCCCAGCGCAGAGGAAAAGTATTGAACACTGGGGCGGCCCGTCCTTGCAAATCGGGCCGCCTCGTTTATTTTATGGGGCATGGAGCCCGGTTACGGGCTTCTCGATGAACGATATACTGGGATATTGCCATGCTTTTTGTAAACCGGTCGCGGCACGACAAAGCCAAATCCACCCCTTTGTTCCCGTCTGCCCTGATTTTGGCGGCGGTTTTCGCCGTCTGCACGATCACGGGCTGCGATCGGTCCCAAATCCAGTATTACCGCATTCCCAAGGAAAAGCCTGCGCTTGGCCAGGTGAGTGAGCCCCCCTCATCCCCGACCCATGACAGCACAAATCGCGTGGTCGAGCCCCGGCTGGTCATGCCATCCACCTGGAAGGCGGAAACGCCTGGGCAAATGCAGGTGGCACGCTATTCCATGAGTGCGGACGGACGGGTTGCCGAGGCCACCATCACCACATTCCCAGGCGATGTGGGTGGTTTGTTTGCAAATATCAACCGATGGCGGAGCCAAATCGGCCTGGAACCCATATCGCAGGATCAAATCAGTCAGGTTTCGCAACCGCTTGAACTCAATGGCGCCAGGGCCACGCTGGTGGACCTGGTTAATCCTCAGAACCAAAGGCGATTGATCAGCGTCATCGTTCCGCGTGACGGCCAGACATGGTTCTTCAAACTTCTTGGCGATGAATCCCTTGCGGAGCGGGAAAAGGAGCAATTGGTGAACATGGTCAAAAACGCCTGGTAAAACGATGAAACGCCTTTTCGATATCTTTGCCTCCTTGCGACTGACAGTGGTCTGCCTGGTGCTGGCCATGGTGCTCGTCTTCATCGGGACGATGGCCCAGGTGAATGAAGGTCTCTATGCGGCTCAAAACCGCTATTTCCGGAGCCTGTTCATCTTCTGGAATGCCGGTTCGCTTCATATCCCCATCTTCCCGGGAGGTTATCTCGTGGGTTGTGTGCTCATGCTCAACCTGGTGGCTTCCTTCCTGAAACGTTTGGTCTTAAACAAGACCACGCTGGGCCTGCACATGATCCATATCGGCATCATCCTATTGCTGGCAGGACAGTTCGTTTCCGACCTTCTTCAGGTGGAGAGCCACATGCGTCTCGGTGAAGGCGAGGCCAGAAACTATTCGGAGAACAGCCGTCAATTTGAGTTCGCCATCATCGACGAAAGTCAAAAAGATTTTGATGACGTGGCGGTCATCCCCGAGCCGCTGCTGATTCCCGGGAAAACCCTTCACCTGGAGAACATGCCGTTTGAAATACGCCTTCGCGAATTCTGGCCCAATTCCCGGCTTTCCCGTCTGGAAGGCTCAGCCAGCAATACGGCGACGGCCGCCACGCAAGGCCTGGGGCGCACTCTGGCCATTCAGGCGGTCCCGTCTGCCATCCAAATGGATGAGCGAAACCTGCCCAGTGTCACCTTTGACGTTGTGAGTCCCGGTGGCACGCAGAGCTTCTGGCTGGCCTCGGCCATGCTTGATGCCCGCCAGGAGTTCCAGGTGAATGGCAGGACGTATGGCTTCGAGATGCGTCCGCGCCGTTATTACAAACCCTTCTTTTTGGAACTCAAGGAATTCAGGCATGACAAGTACCAAGGCACCGACATTCCCAGAAATTTTTCCAGCCGGGTGCGCATTCAGAACCCGTCTTCCGGTGAGGATCGCGAAGTGCTGATCTTTATGAATAATCCCCTTCGGTATGGGGGGGAGACTTTTTATCAGTCGGGGTTCGATGAGAATGATCCGCGGATCTCCATTCTCCAGGTCGTACGCAACCCGAGCTGGCTCACCCCGTATGTATCCTGCGTTCTCGTATCAGCGGGACTCTTGTACCAATTCGTGATGCACCTGTTTGGCTTTATAAAGGAGCGCCGCAACGCATGAAAAAGTGGATCCCCATCCTCCTTGTATCCCTTTGCGCAATCTGGTTTCTTTCCACATTGCGCCCCCCGCGCGAAACCACCTTTCACACGAAGGATTTTGGGCAATTGCCCGTGGTGTTGAATGGCCGCGTCCAGCCGATGGACTCCGTCGCCCGAAACGCATTGCTGCAGATCCGCAACAAACAGTCCGCCCCCACCTCGGACGGCCACACTCTCGGTGCAAGCGAGTGGCTGCTGGAGGTGTTTTTTAACCCACGCAAGGCGGATGAGCGCAAAATTTTTCGCATCGATCACCCTGAATTATTAAGCCTGCTTCGTCTGCCCCAGGAGCAAAAACATTTTTCATATAATGATCTGGGCACCAACATAATGGAAATTGACCATCAGGCCCGGAGGATCAGTTCCAAGGATGTGCAACTGCAGACTGCCTTTGAAAAGCAGGTCATGCGAACGCACAATGCCCTGAATCTCTATTACCGGCTCAAGAACTCCATCATACCAGAAGGGTCCACCAACTTCGTTGGCGAACTGCAGGCCTATGAAAAATCCATCGCGCCAGGTATCACCGCCTTGAGAGCGCGAGAGGACAAAAAGGAATATGATGAAAAAGCATTCAACACCTTCCTTCAATTCGTGTCCCGGTATGAAGTGCTCTCACGCGCCGGCTATCCGTTGACCGTACCCCCCAGCATGGCTGAGAAAAGTGTCAGTGAATGGACCACCATGGGGACCGCCCTGATGGAATGCGCCCGGCAGAACCAGATACCTGACATTGTAAGGCAGTATGCCTCGATGGCCACCGCCTATCAGGAGGACCGCCCCGCGGACTTCAATGCCGCCCTGACATCCTTGAGGCAGTCCCTGGCAGGCAGTCACCCCAAGGAATTTAACAAAAGCGCGAGCGAGTTTTTCTACAATTACATGCAGCCATTCTACAAATCGATCATCCTGTATGTTCTGGCTCTTGTGCTTGCATTCTGCTCCTGGTTCAACTGGTCAGACTGGCTGCGACGCTCCGCTCAATACATCACCGTGCTGGCCCTGGGAATTCATACGACGGGCTTGATATATCGCATGGTCCTGGAAGGCCGCCCCCCCGTGACGAACCTGTATAGTTCCGCTGTATTCATCGGGTGGGGAGCCGTGCTGCTGGGGCTCATCATCGAACGGATCAACCGGGATGGCATTGGCATCGTGGTCGCAGGCACGATGGGATTTGTGACCCTGATCATCGCCCATAACCTGGCACTTGGGGGGGACACGATGGAAATGTTGCGCGCGGTGCTGGATACCAACTTCTGGCTGGCCACCCACGTGATCACGGTCACGCTGGGGTACGCCTCGACCTTCGTGGCGGGCTTGATTGCCATCATGTATGTGCTTCGAGGCGTGTTGACGCGAACCCTGACACCCGCCATGTCTGAAGGACTGGAGCGGATTGTCTATGGCATCATCTGTTTTGCGACGTTCTTCAGCTTTGTGGGGACAGTGTTGGGTGGAATCTGGGCCGATCAATCATGGGGACGCTTTTGGGGGTGGGATCCGAAGGAAAACGGGGCTTTGATCATTGTGCTATGGAATGCAGCCATCCTTCACGCGCGTTGGTGCGGCATGATCAAGGCGCGGGGCATCATGAACATGGCCATCTTCGGCAATATTGTGACCAGCTTTTCATGGTTCGGGGTGAACATGCTGGGCATCGGACTGCATGCCTACGGATTCATGGACGGAGCCTTCTTCTGGCTGAAGCTGTTTGTGGCAAGCCAGCTTGTCCTTATAGGACTGGGATTGATCCCCACCAGGCAATGGGCCAGTTTCAGCAAAGCCACTCCGCCCCATTTGACCCATGTAAAGCCTGCGACCGGGAACTGACCCTTAACTCTTTTTCTTGTCCTTCTTGCCTGTCTTGATCTGCTGAGCATCGGAAGGCGGAGCGTTTGTGCTTGCAGACGGAAGCGGCTTGTCTTCCACCTTCACCACTTCATCTTCGATGGGCGGATAATCGTCCTTGGTAATCTGGCGCAAACCTCCGCTAACGTGAATGCCCCCCTCGCCATCGGGCCTAAGGGTAGGCCGGATCGAACCATAATGATAGGTCTGCCGCAACTTGAGTTCACCCAGCGGGGTCACGATGGCGTAGAAGAACCACTTTGAACCCGATTGGTTGAGCACGTGCAAGTTGCTGTCCTTGTCCAACTGCACTTCAGGTTTGCTGAACGAAACCATGGAACCAATGGGGAAGGCGCGATAGACGAGCGTTTCATTGCGATCCGACACACAGGCATAGAGGCGAATCTTGTCCAGCGCCTGCAATTTGACGAGGGAATACTTGCGCACCTCGGGAGGCAGGGCATCGTCTGCTGTGGACTTGGGCAGGCCGAAATTCTGCTCCCAGATCTTGAATCCCTTCACAATTTCAACATCCACAGGTTTGCTCTCAAGCTTCTGATCCCACTCCTTGATGGAAACCTCCACCGAGATTTGATAGCGACCGGGCTGTATCAGGGCATAGGCAGGAGCCAGGTCGATGAAACGAGTCACCACCTTGGAAGACTCGATTTCGAACGGGCGCACGACATCCAGGGGGCCCGTTGCAGGCACCGGGACGCCGGCCTGAGTCTCAACCAAAAAATGCACCCAATTATCGGCTTGCCCCAAACGCAATGTCTGGCCGGAACGGTTCGTAATCCGCACTCCGACCCTCAGGGCTTCACGGGGCAGAAACTGAGTTTGCTCGACTGCCAAGCTTACTTCAACCTGAGCCCAGGCGGCTACCTGAAGCATCAGACAACTCATCAAAATCAGCCAACGTCTCATCCGCGCCATGGTATGATCCCCCATGGGCAAAGCAAGCCACAATGATCCCTCATCCATGCGCCTGCGTCGCCTCAACGAATGAAGCTTGACGCCTGGCGTGAATCTTTTGAGCATACCGTCTTTGCCAGACCGCCCGAGGGCTGGCTCGCGCCATGCGCATACTGGTTGTCCACAACACGTTAACTGACTCGACCTCGATCTCCGGGGTGTTCAAGCACTATGCCTGCATGGCCAATGAATGGCACGCCATGGGCCATGAGGTGGATTTTCTCATGGCACGGGCGGGAGAAAAACAGCTTCGCAACCTCGCCCCCCATGCGGGACTGGTCTGCAGCGATGGCCTGTTCGACGCAACTCGTTACATTGAAAAGACTTGGCGTTATCTCCCAGCCTATGCCTACCGCCTTCTGACCGCCTTCTGGGTCCGCCTGCCCCACAAATACGATGTGGTCGTGGCGTCATGCCCATTCATTTTGGAAGTCCTCAATGCCATGACAATCGCATGGAGGCAAAAAACGCCATGGTGCGTTAAAAACCATCACATCCTTGTGGCTCAAAAGAAACGCCACGGTGTGTTCGACAAGCTTCTCATTCACACCGAAAGGTGGAGCACTTGGCTGATGCAAAAATACGCCCTAGGCATCATCTGCAGCACCGATATTGTGGCTCATGATTATGCCAGACTCTGTGACGATCTCAAAGTGCCACCAAGAAATATTCATGTTGTTGGATACGGCGTTCAACTGCCTCCTGAGGCTCCTGAATTTCCATCCTCCAACAATCAGAAGGACTACGATGTTGTGTTCCTGGGTAGAATTCACGAACACAAAGGCATATTTGACCTCCCTGGCTTTTGGGAAAAGGTCTTAAAAACAAAGCCAAGTGCTAAAATGGTGGTCATTGGCGAAGGTCCACAACGATCCGAACTAAGTGAATTGTTGCGACACCATGGCCTCACAAACTCAATTACCATCACTGGGGGGATTTCAGAGACCGAAAAGAACCGTCTTCTTCACCGAAGCCGCATCGGCCTGAGTTTTTCTTATGAGGAGGGATGGGGGTTATCCATAACAGAATTCATGGCCAACTCACTCCCAGTTGTAGCCTATCACCTGCCTGTCTTTGATGCTGTCTTCCCGGGCCAGTTGGATTTGGTCGGTTTGGGAGATTGGCAGGCGGCGGCTGATCATGTGCTCGCCTTGCTCGACAATCCCCTGCGTCAATCGGAAATGGCTCAGCAAGGCTGGCAATTCATCAAACGGTATAGTCTGCGGGAAATCGCAACCCAAGAATTGACCGTCCTTTCGTCAGCACTACATCCAGGATCAAGCCCTCGAGTACTAGATGCAGCAGGGCAACCATCTTCAGGCCCTCATCGTCAAATACAGGCACCCCATTAAAACTTATCCTACGTTTTGTGCTCATTGACCGCAGCGCAAAACAGAAATCCATCGTCATTCTTGCGTTGATGGACTATTGGGACAGGGAAGAGAATTCTGCAATCATCACCGCGTTTGCGTAAGGATATGGATGACCAAAGCGGCACTGCATCGCTTCATCTCGCCCCACAGTCTGCCAGTCCAATCGTGCCACTCTCTTTATAAATGTCGCGGTCTTTTCTCCTAGGCGATGGTTTATAATCAAACGATCCAATGCCGGATTATACCCCACAGGAACACTCATAAAAAAGCGCCCCCCCCTGCTCAGGAGACTCCGACATGATTCGACGGCGGCCAGTATCTTCTCTCCTCTTTCATCATACTCGTCATCATCAAAACCAATATGTTCGAACGTGGAGATCGAAACAATTAAATCGTACTTTTGGCCGGGATCAAAACCGATTATGTCGTGGTTTATTACACCAACGCCCGTTTCAAATTTATCCAGAATCTGATGGGACACCGCGCGGTAATGCGACAAAACATTACCGATCTCCAAAACCGCTTGTCCTTGAGCAGAGGCAATGTGATGCAACATGACAGGCACTTCGACACAGCGCTCGCATGCCCAAGTCATGTTGTAGGAATGATAGAAGCAATTCAGAGCAAGGTCGTTATACCGAAATTCCTTTGCAGGCAAGTGTTGTATGATTCGTGTGGCAAAAATCATGCGTAATGGCTTATAAACAAGCTCTTTGTATCCAAATCGCTTTACAAACCACCGAATCTTGGCCCATTTGCTATTGTAAAGGTGCTGCGCCATGCCGTGACCCTAGTTAACCTTTTGCAGTCCATCAACCATGTTTTTGCGATTCTCATTGGAGCCTGGTCTCAGGCGGGCAGAGTCCATTCAAGACTGCCATGCAGCTTTTGCGGATCAACGCATCTGATATTGCTGATGGATATTGCACGCTGTTTTTTATCAGCATGATTCACACATGAACAATGATTGAGTTAAATAAAAGATTTTTATCTTATTTTTGCTTTGCATCATCGCCTTAATCATGCTAAAAACAACAAGTTATGAAAACAACCACCTTTAAGTCAGGAACTCGACTACTTCCAGTATTGATAGGCATCGTTGCCACGGTCTCCCTTACCTCTGCGGTTCATGCATCAGATAGCTTTGCGGTTGCGCCTGCTCTGGGAACAGGGCCCTCCTCGACAGACCTGTGGAACATCAACTCTGGAATTGCGATCACAACGCATAGCCCCACACGGGGCTCGAGCAGCATCACGAGCATGTTTGGGGCTGGTATCGCCGGCACAGAAGACGAGTACACCTATTATTCGGATAACCAAACCAACGGTTTTACCCATTTCGTTGAATGGAGCACCCCATCTCCCATTGATTTAAAGCAAATCCGGCTGTATGCGGCGGGGGATGGTTCGTTTTTTAATAACGAGCGAGAATTCGACCGCTTCAACCTATTGGCCAGAACCGGCACAAACTACGAAACGGTCCTTACCTTCACACCAACGCATCCCTATTCATTTGTCGATGCCTCCAACCAACTGGTGCTCGACACTAATTTCCCAGCCGTCACAGCTTCGGATTTTCGCGCGGAATTTGTGCAATACGATGGTCATCGAGGTTTTGACGGTCCTCGCATCATCGAGCTCGATGGCTTTGGCACAGTGCTTCCATCCACCAATGATTTGTTCGACATCAGTCAAGGGACCCAAATACTCACCAACAGCCCAATTCGTTCAAGTTCAGATGCCGCCAATATGCTTGGGGCCTCCATTGGAGATTCATCGGAAAATATCTATACCTATTTCTCCGATGACATGCCCACCGGCACTGTTCATTCCATCGAATGGCAAACGATGAGTCCGGTGCTTTTGAAAAGCATCCGGCTTTTTGCTGCAGGGGATGGTGTGGTCTATCAAAATCAACGCGAATTCGATCGCTTTACCTTGAAATCACGGGCGATTGATTCCACGAATTTCATAGAAATCGTAAGTTTCAAGCCAGAACATCCCTACGCTTTTTTTGACGCAAATTCTACACTGTTGTTGATGACAAACGTTGGCGCGATTACCGGGCAAGTTTTTCGTGCTGAGTTTGAGCAATACACTTCATCCGGGCCCTATAACGGACCTCGTATCATAGAATTGGATGGGTTTGGCGAGGCTTTGTCAGCTCTTGTTCCCAAGGTGACACTATCGCCTCTTGGGGGTGATTTTACTAATTCTCTTCTCGTGACCATCACCTCTTCCTCGACTAATGCAATCATTCGCTACACCTTGGATGGTTCGATCCCCACAACGAATTCGCTTATATATGATCAAGCCATCACCCTCACAAACAGTGCTACCATTGTAGCGTCAATGTTTGTGGATGGCACGGCTGTTTCAGAACCTGCAACTGCAAGTTTTAAGCGTGTTTATGTCCTCGACAATCAAATACCCAGCAGTTGGTTGACCCAATATTTTGGCGAGTCCTACCGATATGATTGGCGTGCTGCATCAACCGCAGATCCTGACAGCGATGGTGCCACCAACGAGCAGGAATACCTGGCCGGGACAGACCCCCTCAATCCTTCGTCAGTGATATCCCCCGCCAATCTGTGGGACATCAACTCTGGAATCACAATCACAGCGCACAGTCCCACTCGCGGCTTCAGTGATATTGAAAACATGTTCGGTGCCGGTGATGCTGGCACAGAAGACGAATACACCTATTTTTCGGATAACCAACCTGAAGGCTTCACTCACTTTGTTGAATGGAGCACACCGTCTGCCATCGATTTGAAACAGGTCCGGTTGTACGCCTCCGGCGACGGTCAACAATACAATAATGAACGTGAGTTTGATCGTTTTACATTGTGGGCCAAGGTGGGCACCAACTACCAGACGGTGTTTACCTTCATCCCAACACATCCCTATTCATTTGTCGATGCCTCCAACCTGTTGGTCTTAAACACCAATTTCCCCGCCATCACTGCCTCGGATTTCCGAGCAGAGTTTGTGCAATTTGATGGACACCGGGGCCTTGATGGCCCGCGCATTATCGAATTGGAAGGTTTTGGTACTCCAACAAGCATTTTGCCCATGACCGGCGACCTGTTTGATGTCAACCAAGGTGCCCAAGTCGTCAACAGCAGTCTGATTCGCCCTGGGTCAAACGCATCCAACATGCTTGGCTCTGCCATTGGTTGCACGCCCGAGAGGATATACACGTTCTTCAATGATGGAATGACTAATGGTTCAACGCATTTCATCGAGTGGCAAACCAAAACGCCGGTTCTTCTTCAAGCTATTCGTCTTTTTGCAGCAGGTGATGGTCCAATGTACGAAAACCAGCGCGAGTTTGATCGTTTTACATTAAAATCTCGAACATTTGATGCCACCAATTTTACAGAAATTGCATCGTTCACACCGGAACATCCTTACAATTTCAAGGATGCCGCGTCCTTGCTACTTCTAGAAAATAATATCGGTGCCGTCACCGGCCAGGTCTTTCGTGCTGAATTTGTGCAGCACACTACATCCAGGCCATATAATGGACCACGCATTGTGGAACTCGATGGTCTTGGTGAAGCCCTTCCACCGCTTCCTCTCAAAGCAGCGATATATCCCGGCGATAGTGTGTTCACCAACTCCATTGTCGTGACCCTCTTGTCCACAACAACTGGTTCAACGATCCTCTATACCACCGATGGATCAACACCCACGACAAATTCCCTCCGGTACGACAAGCCATTTCTTCTCACAACCAACGCAACTATTGTTGCAGCAGTGTTCGACCACGAAACACGTGTTTCCGAGCCAATATCCGCCACGTTCAAAAGAGTCTATGTACTTGATGACCGGATCCCGAGCGATTGGCTTGTTAAATACTTTGGCACCTCATACCAGTACGATTGGCGTGCCGTATCGAATGCAGATCCTGATGACGATGGAGCCACCAACGAACAGGAATACCTGGCTGGCACAGATCCGCTCGATCCAGAATCAGCTTTATGCATTCGTGAAATAAAGCCTGTCCCCATGATCTCATGGAACAGCGTGTCGAACAGGACATACCAGGTTTATCGCCAGAATCAAACCAACCAAAGCGATTGGTTGCCTTTATATCCAATTATCAAGGCTACAAACAGCATAACAACATTCATCGATGTAGAATCCCCATCATATCAAGGAATCTACAAAATCAAATTGTTGCCATAACATCGATCCTCTCGGTATTTTCACAGGCTCCGGATTGTCCGGAGCCTTTTTTATTTTTGGCTCTCGCCCTGGGGGGGCATGAGTTTTCGCCCTGGCATTATTTGGGAGCGGAGCGTGGATGTCGG
>CAZIDG010000057.1:12257-26781 GCA_964538065.1 uncultured Verrucomicrobiota bacterium | reverse complement strand
GACAGGCCGTAAGGCCGAAAGGCCCCAAAAGGGCTTTGACAACACATGGATAATAGTTTTATCTGGCTGGCATCTTTCCTTGGTTTAATATGCTTACAATGAACAGCAGATGGTGTAGGACGGTGGCAATATCCGCCGCCTGCCTGACGGGATGGGTTTCAACCCTAACGACACTTAGCATGGGGGGCGTTGCATTTGCGGAGGACGCCAAACCAGCCGAGGTCAAAGCGACCAATGCAACTCCCGCTGAAACGGCGGCACCAGCAGCCGTAAACATCGAACTTTCCGCTGCCCATAACAACAATATTGCCATTCCCCGTGCTGCTTTGGGGAAGGAATTCCTGTTGTCCGCCTCGATCATCCCCCAGGTGATGACGCCGACCAGTCATGGATTGGCGGGGAAGATTGTTCGTTTTGAAGTCTATCACGATGGAGTGGACCTTTACGAATCGACTCGTGGACTCGTAGTTTCCGACGACCTGCCTGCCCGCCGTTTGTTGACCACCTTTCCGATTGTGGAGCAGAACGACCAGCAGATCGTGGTCGATTTCAACAAGGGCATGCGCCGGGTGTTTACCTCAGACTGGATAGGATCGGGCTCGTTTGATGCGGCAGAAATGGCGCGATCACTCGAAGTGCCGCAAAGCCGGGTGTTTGAGGTCAAGAAGGATGGCAGTCGGCTTGTCATTCGCCAGAGCGCCCAGGCGCGGGACCGGCAATCGGATCCGAATCGAGAGGAGCGGTATGAAATCCGCTATTTCATCAGCCCCTATCAGCCCACGGACTTTGTCAGCAAGGAGCATGGACCGGGCGAGGAACGGTATGTGCGCTTTTTCGAGATCAATCCGCAGGTGGAAAAACAGACCGGGCGTTATTCGACCAAGATCACGCGGTTTGATGTGACACAGTCGATCAAATTCTACTACACGGCCAACACGCCCCCGGAATACGAGCAGGCAGTGCGCGAGGGCATCCTGTATTGGAACCGGGCCTTTGGAAAGGAAGTGATCAAGGCGGAGAAGGCCCCTGAAGGGGTGACTGCCCCGGATGCCGGTTTCAACCTGGTGCAATGGGTGCCCTGGGACGCGGCGACCTTTGCCTATGCCGATGCATTGATCGATCCCCTTACCGGTGCCAGCCAGCATGGGCAGGCCTACATCACCAGCGTGTTTGCATTCAGCAGCAAGGCGCGTGCACGCGAATTGCTGCGTCTCATGCGCGGCATCACGGATGAAAAGGGGAACAAGACTGGTTTGTGGTCGGACACGAACGCGTTGCTGAGCATCGATTTTCTCAAGCCCGCCTCCCTGTGCTCCACTGATCCCGGAGCGTTCGCCAAGCACTATGCAGAAGGGCTTGAAACGGTGCTGGGAACGGAGAAAGTGGATGATGCCACCGTGCTTCGCCTCTCGCAGGATTACCTGCGCAAAATTGTTGCGCATGAAGTGGGCCATGTGCTGGGTCTGAGACACAATTTTGCCGCCAGCCTTTGCGGCACCCTGACCCACAAGGAAATGGATGACTGGTTCCGCCAATATCTGAGCAACAACATTACCAACGCCTATACGAACAAAATCACGGCATCATCCTTGATGGACTACACGCCGTTCAAGTCGCGCGTGTTCCTGGGGCATTACATTGGATCGACCAAGGACGTGCTGCCGTACGACCGGGCTGCCATTCAATGGGGATATTTCAACAGCACCGAGCCTGTGGAAAAGAAGCTCCTTTTTGCGACGGATCAGGACACGGGTGCGTATGGCGACGTGCGCACGTTTGATTACGGTCCGGAGCCTGTGTTGAGCGCTTATGCCAACCTGGCTGAGATGGTACACAATCTGCCCCACAGCATCGTTGAAACCTTTATCCGCGCCAAGGCGCCGCGTGATCCTCGTGACCGTGTCCCTCTGTCGATGGTGAACCTGAGCTACCGGCATTATGCCGATAGCTTTGCCGGCGAGTTCAACCAGATTCTGCTCTGGTTCCGTTCCACGACGAGGTCGGTGGTAGTGGAGCATGACTTTGACTACGTGGGAGACCTCAATCACAAGGAGATCCTGAAAGCCAATTGGAAGCGGTTGAACGAGCAGGTAGAAAAGGTGGGGGGTGTCGACCGTGTGTTGTTCTCTTATTTGCCAGTGGATCTCAAAATTGAAAGCAAGGGCGAGCCCAAGGACGTCATGACCGTGGACAAGATCGATGCCAAGAAATTGAGCGAACAACTTGCCAAGGTCCTGGAATCCCCAGCCTATACCAATTTTGTGGGACTCGACGGCAAGACCTACTCCTTCACCAAGGAGGAAAAGGACATCATCCTGGAGCGTGGCCGCAAGCTCTTTACTGAATTCGAAAAGGAAGTGGTGAAGCGAGCCTGCCTCGTGCTTGAAAAAGCCAACCGCGATCTCGGTGTCGAAGCCTCGGGCTCGGTGTCGGAGGATGACATTGTGGCCCAGATGGAAAAACGCATCACAGAGCTCGCGAGGACGGTCATCATGGCCCGCAATGATGAAGACCACCTCCGGGGTAAAGTGGACAAGAGCCTGGTGGAAGTGCTCGACTTCAAGTATGAAATGGAAACCCGCCTTGCGGCTGCACGGATGCTTTCGGAAGGCGTCGGAAGCTTCAAGGGCTGGTCGGCGGATGCCAAGGGCGACCTGAACAAGGCGTTGAAAGAAGAGGTGGATGCCGCGTTGAACATTCAGAACTTCAAGGAATTCAACGAATCGAGCCTCTCGCGCTCCCTGAGAGATTGGTATCTGAACCAGCAATCCATCCTGGCCCTGTTACCGCCCAGGAAGCCTGCTCAAAAGTAAGCGATCTCCATAAGCTGTGCACCCTCGCAGATCCTGTCAGAACGGGACTGCGAGGTTTTTTATAGCGCCCGCCGCAAACCGTCGAGCTTCTGCTGAAGCCTGGCCGGAGAGACTGCTTCGGCCGTCCCCAATTCCTGGGCGAAACACGACACCTTGAACTCCTGGACCAGCCAATAAAGGCTGGTTAATTCGCCAAGGAGAGAGGGCGTGAGCTTCTTGCTGCGCATGCATTGCTGCAAGCCATCCAGAAACGGTTGGACGCGCATCGCCTTTTCCTTGTCCTTGAGCGGATTGATGGCTGCTCGTTCCGCCCGCACCAGCATGGCCTTGAGATAGCGTGGAATGTGGGGCAGGTGCGCATGAGGGATAAACTTGAGGAAATGACGCGGCACCAGGGCATCCAGATCCTGCCGCATGCCGGGGTAGGGGCGTGCACACAAAAGCGCGGCGTGGCGGCCTTTCAGGATCTCGCCGCTGAGATCGCTTACCAGTTGCACGATGAGGGGCAGCTCCTTGCGGGCTCCTTCAAGATAGGCAGCGAAAGCGGCGGCGCTCCGTGGCGCTGGTGAGGGGAGGCGAAAGAGGTGCTGCCGGATGTGCTCAAAAGCGGCGGCCTCCAACTCCTCCACAGGTCCCAAGGTCACATACAGGTCACGCCATTTGGCGAGGCCTCTCAAATCCTTTTGCAGCCAGGCCAGCTCTTTTTGCAGGCGGCCCTCGGCCAGCTTGAGCACAGCCTGGGGATGTCTGGCTTGGGCCTCTTCAGCAAGACGGAAAAGACGAAGATTGACGCTGTTATCCTCGATGTGGAGTGCCGGATAGGCATACAGGGGAAAACCAGCAACTTCGGATACCGCGATGCGTTCCGGAATGTCTCCCACGGACCAGTCGGTTAATTCGTATTTCTCCCAGGTCTGGACTGCCTCGCGCCAGGCGCGGGATTCGGCCGTGGTATCGTGCTGGCGCACCTGCTCCCGGAGAGACTCCAGATCGCGTCCCTGGGCCAGCAGGACCTTGTCCTGCCCCAATATTTCAATGCGTGGCCGGAGGTGGTCGGGCAACAGTGTGGCGTTCCAGGCTGTGGCCGTGATGGCAACTCCATATTGTTTCAGAATGTAGGAGCGCAGATCGTCCAGATAGTGTTTTCCCTGCGGGGGAACATGCAGGGCAAGATCGGCGGCCTTGGGGGGGAGGGGGGCCAGGTCTCTCCGCAATTCCTTGGGCAGTGACTCGAGCAGATGGAGGATCTGCCCCTCCCGCAAGGCCGGCACGGCCCAGTCCAGCAGGTTGGAATCAATGACCTGCGCGAGGGTGACGGGGAGTTTCACTGTCACACCATCATGAGCGCTGCCGGGGGCGTAGGCATAGGACAGGGGAACCGGTTCCTGACCCACGGAAATGGTGTCCGGATACGCGTTCGCATGGAACGCGGCTGCATGCTCGCCGAGCACTTCTTCGATGCTGAACGCCAGCGGTGTCGGCGTTTTCGTGGCGGCCTCCCGCAGAATGCGGTTGAGGTCTGCAATGCTTGATACCTCTGGCAATCGGGCGCGGTAGACGGTGGCAAACGCTTCATCAAGGTCGGGCACCAGCCGATTGGGCAAACGGGTCTGCCACATCTCGATCTTTTGGCGCAACTGATGATTTTGTTCCAAAAATGCAAGCGTTTTGGGCAGATGTGAAAAATCGGGAGGCCTGTCGCCGGGCGATTCCTCCTCCTCGATATGCCGGGTTCCTGCCACCCCCATCCGCGGCTTGCGGTGTGGCTGAAAATGCTCCAATAGTCCTTCTTCGACCAGGGCCGACCGGATGAATATGTCGGTGGCGTCCGCGGGATTCTCCTGGTGATAGGGGATGGTGCGATGCAGCACCTCCAGGCCGTTGAGGGTGACGCGCTCCTCGGCGAGCACGCGTCCGGCCGCGACATCCCAGCGCGGATGTTTAACGGATCGCTTGCAGAGATGTTTCGCCAGATCGACGATCCAAAGCGGGTCAATCTCCGCCACGGTGCGAAGAAAGAGCCGCGATGTTTCCACAACTTCGCCTGCCACCATCCATGCAGGCTGGCTGGATTTCGGTGCTGCCTGCTTGGGGGCCGTTTTGGGTTTGCCGCCTCCATTGGCCCCTCGTTCGAACAGACCTGATCCCGGATGCACCATGACCTCGCGGTTTCCACCCAACTGATACTGATTGCGTTCGATCTTCTGGGCCACGTGGGCCCAAAGGCCGGTCAAAATGGAGCGGTGAATGGCGGTGTAATCGGCGGGGCGTGTGTTTTCGCGGGCATCGCCCAATTCCTCGAGAGCGTCCTGGAGTTGCGCATGGATGTCGCGCCACTCGCGCATGCGCAGGTATGAAAGGAAATGGGCCTTGCAGAACCGGCGCACCTGGTTCTGCTTGTGCATGGATTCGAACGTGTCATGGTACGCGTTCCAAATGTTCAACAGGGTCAGGAAATCCGAGCGTGGATCCAAAAAACGCTGCTGTGCGGCCCGGGCGGTGTCTGCGTGTTCGGCGGGGCGTTCACGCGGGTCCTGGATGCTCAGACCGGCGGCAATCACGAGGACCTCGCTCAGGGCATTTTCCTGCCGCGCCTGGAGGATCATGCGGCCAATGGTCGGATCGACAGGCAAACGCGCCAGTTCGTGGCCGGTCTCAGTCAGCACCCGGTGCTCATCGAGGGCCCCCAGTTCCTGCAACAACTGGTAACCACCCTGAATGGCCTGGGGCGAGGGCGGATTGATGAATGGAAAGGATTCAATATTGCCCAGTTTGAATGCCTTCATCCGGAGAATGACCTCTGCCAGATTGGCCCGTTGGATTTCGGGTTGGGAATACAGGGGCCGTGCCTGAAAATCAGGCTCCGTATAGAGGCGGAAACACACGCCTGCGGCCACGCGTCCGCAGCGTCCCTTTCGCTGGTTGGCGCTGCTTTGAGAAATGGGTTCGATGGGCAGCCGCTTCGTGCGGGTGCGTGGATTATACCGGCTGATGCGCGCCAATCCTGTATCCACGACGTAGTGAATCCCCGGCACCGTGAGCGACGTTTCGGCAATGTTTGTGGCGAGCACAATCTTGCGCCGACGGCTGGGCGCAAAGACACGCTGCTGCTCATCCGCGCTCAAACGGCCGAACAATGGCACAATGTCGATCCCATCGCCAAAGCGTCCCTGAAGATCGTCGCGCGCCTCCCGGATGTCGCGTTCCCCCGGCAGGAACACCAGGACATCACCCTGTGAAGAAAGCCCCAGGATGTCTTCGACAGCCTTGACTGCCGCATCCACATAATGGATATCGCGCCCCTCCTCCTCTTCCTCTTCCTCAGGGGGATTGTAAATGACTTCAACCGGATACATGCGGCCGGAGACCTCAATGATCGGCGCATTGTTAAAGGCCCTGGCGAAGGCGGCCGTATCGATGGTTGCGGACGTGATGATGATTTTGAGGTCATCCCTCTTTTGTGCCAGATTCTTCAGGCAGCCCAACAAAAAATCGATGTTGAGCGAGCGCTCATGCGCTTCATCAATGATGATGGCCTCATAGTCGCTCAGGAACGGGTCCGCCTGGGCTTCGGCCAGCAGGATGCCGTCGGTCATGAACTTGATGTAAGTGTCAGAACTCGTTTCATCCGAGAACCGAATCTTGCAGCCGACTTCACGTCCCCAGGGGAGGTTCAACTCCTCGGCCACACGGCGGGAAAGCGACAGGGCAGCCACTCGGCGGGGCTGGGTGCAGCCCACGCGTGCCCGTATGCCCAGGCCGGCCTCCAGACACATTTTGGGCAATTGTGTGGTCTTTCCCGAACCCGTTTCACCCGCAATGACCACAACGGGATGCTTCTGGATCGTGGCGATGATCTCGTCGCGCTTGGCCGAGATGGGCAGGTCAGGGGGGTAGTGGATGGCCGGCAAGTGCTCCAGGCGTTCCTGACGTCGAATGACCGAGGCGCGAGCATCGGCAAGCCAGCGAGCCAGTGCCGGGGGGGCTGCCGATTCATGGCGGTGATCCCTTAACCAGGCGGCCAGGCGCAGTCCAATTCGCAGTTGGTCCTTGAGCAGGCATTGCGGGAGCAACTGCTTGAGCTCGTGAAGTCGCTCGGCGTCGTTCATGCGGTCCTGGTGCGTCCCTGCCGGGCAAGCTGAGCGAGTGGAAATTGTGCTGCCATCACTTTGAACAAGCGATTTTCCTCGAGTTTCATGCGACGTCGGGCAACGGGCTCAAGGTCGTCAAAACCCTGCAAATGGAGCAAACCGTGCACCACGTACCGCGCAAGCTCATCCGTCCAGGTGGTGCCAAAGGTGCGGGCCTGCTGCATGGCAACATCGATGCAAATGAACAAATCCCCAAAGGCCTCGCGGGGCTGAAAGGTGTCGGCGTAATCGAAGGTGATGATGTCCGTGGCGCCTTCATGGTTGAGATAACGCTCGTTCATGCGCGTGATGCCGGGGGCATCGACCAGGTAAATGCCCAGGGCAAAGCGCCGCAATTGGAAATGGTCGTTGATGAGTGCCACGGCCAGTCGCCTCAGCAACCGGACATTGACTGGGCGGGTGTGCTGGCGGTTTCGCAGGACGAGCTCATTCATTTTGTTTTTTCCGCAATTCCTCGTAGGCGGTGATGATGCGCTGAACCAGGGCGTGGCGGATGACATCCCGCTTTTGGAATTCAATGATGCTGATGCCGTCCACGTTCTTCAAAATGCGCAGGGATTCAATCAAGCCCGACCGCTTGTGAGCAGGCAGGTCCACCTGGGAAGGATCGCCGGTGATCACCGCCTTGGACCCCATGCCCAGGCGTGTGAGGAACATCAACATCTGTTCGCTGGTTGTGTTCTGTGCCTCATCGAGGATGATAAAGGAATGGTTCAGCGTGCGCCCGCGCATGTAGGCCAGGGGCGCGATCTCGATGCTGCCACGCTCCATGTGACGCTGGATCTCCTCAGCCGGCAGCATGTCGTAAAGGGCATCATGGAGCGGCCTCAGGTACGGAGTGATTTTTTCGTACAAGTCTCCTGGCAGGAAGCCCAGAGCCTCTCCGGCTTCGACAGCGGGCCGGGTGAGGATGATGCGGGATACCTTCTCCTCCCGGAGCGCCGCCACAGCCATTGCCATGGCCAGGTAGGTTTTGCCGGTTCCCGCCGGGCCCACACCAAAGCAGATGTCGTACTTCCGAATGGCCTCGATGTAATTCTTCTGGCCGATGGTTTTGGGAGTGACGATGGCCTTCCGTGTTGAAGTCTGCACCTTTTCGGTGTGCATGCCGCGCAGGGCGGCGATTCCATCGTTACGCACCACATCGAGGGCGTAGGTGAAGTCCCGGTTGCGCACTGTTTGGCCGCCTTTAACGCTGGACTCCAGGAATTGAAACATTTGTTTGGCTCGTTCAATGGCTTCAGGCTCGCCGTCGAGCTTGATCCAGCCCTCGCGACAGGTGGCTTTGACCGAGAGTCTTTCCTCGAGGGCCTCCAGGTTGCGTACATCGTTGTTGAACAACTGCTGGGCCAGTCGGGCGCTTTCAAAATGCAGGGTTTCAGTGGACATGGGAAAAGGAGGAAATTGCCTGTTGAATGCAATCTCCATTCAGGTCATGCATCAGGCATCTCCGCCAGGGCGGCCCGCAACTGGGCGGCAAGATCCGCCAGGGCCTGGGGCAAAACGGTTGTGCCCGCCAGGATGGGCATGAAATTGGTGTCCCCCATCCACCGCGGCACGATGTGGATGTGCAGATGCTCGGCTACACCTGCGCCTGCGACGCGACCGATGTTGACGCCCATGTTGAAGCCGTCCGGATTCATGACCTTTTTAAGGGCGTTCATGCAACGGCGTGCCAGTTTCATGAGGCCGGTCAATTCGTCGTCCGTCAGCCCATTGAGGTCCGGGACTTGTTTGTAGGGGACAACCATCAAATGACCGCCGTTGTACGGATAGGTATTAAGGACGGCAAAACACGTGCGCTCGCGCGCAATGACATAATGTTCCTCATCACCACTAGCCTGGGCAATGGCGGTGAAGATCGAAACGTCCGATGGTGGCGGTTTTGGCGCCCGAATGTATTGGATGCGCCAGGGCGCATGCAATGTATCCATGGTTCAATCCTAGGTGCGCCTCCCGCAAAAGTCAAAGCCATCTCACAACTGCAAAAGATGTCGAATAATAACGGGAATGAGGGCCTGGGAAATCGTTTTGCGGCAACCTCTTATTGTTTTTATCAGGCCAGCGGACCCTTTCCGCCGAAGGAGGAGCAAAAAGGAATGGCGATGCCCTCACCCGCCTGGGGGGAATTCTGCTGAAGTCACACGAACGGTATTATTTACCTGCCTCGGCATTGCGCCGGGGATCCCGAAGGGGAGGGGGGGCGCACAGCTTGCGATAAATCCAGGTCTCCAAAGGACGCAAGGGTCCCAGCCACGGGTACAGGGGGGAATACACAAGGCGCAGACGCACGACCGAGAGAAACATGACCAGCGAGGTGCGGCCCAGTACGACCTTGGAACCGATCTTATCCGTCCACTCGGTCGGGGTTTCCAGAACTTTGAAACCTTCTCGCTTGAGAACGTAAAGCAGGTTGATGTCAAATGCCATGTCTGCAATCCGCAAGGAAGGATGGATGCGTTCCACGGCCTGCCGTTTCATGACCTTGGCGCCGCATTGAGTGTCGCGAATGTTCATCCAGAAGCATCCCTGGACGATCATGTGGAACATGCGGCTGGCAAACTGGCGGCGGCCCGTCTGGCATTGGTGGAGTATCGCCCCTTCCATCCACCGGGAGCCGATGACGCAATCCACATCCGTACATTTTTTAATGAGGTCGTGGAATGCCGAAGGGCTGGTGGCGCCGTCCGCATCGACGTAGCCAATCAGGTCGGCTGTGGGGGCAAGTTTGAGCCCCTCAATGAGCGCGCCTCCCTTGCCGATGGGAGCCTCAAAGACCAGCGCACGAATCTCGGGGTGCGTCTTGGCAACTCGTTCCACGACGCCCAGGGTATTGTCGGTGCACCCATTGAGCACCACGACCAGTTCGAATTTACCGGGATAGTTTTCGCGGAAATAACGGGCGTAGTCCCACAAAACCGGTTCGATCCGGCGCTCTTCATTGTACGCCGGTATCAAAAGTAACACGCTGGGAACGGTTTGCATTACGCCTTAGTGATTTAACAAAGATGTTTGAAAAAGCAATCCAACAACTCACTCATGACATGATCCATCCCCCTCCCAGAACAGTTGTCTGATCGTACATCACGCATGCTTGACCGGGGGTGATGGCTCGTTGTGAGGTGTGCAACTTAACATGTGCCTGTCCCTGGCTCAAGGGAGTGATGGTGGCCATGGTGCCTGCATGCTGATAGCGGATTTTGACCAGGGCATCGAAGGTTGACGGTGGGGGATCAAAGGCGATCCAATTGCACTGGCCAATGGTAAATTCGTCGCGATCCAGATCAGAGGCGTCTCCCAGGATGACACGGTTGTGGGTGGCATCCAGTGACACCACGTAACGCGGGCGTGGCGAGGATAAGCCGAGGCCCTTGCGTTGTCCGATGGTGAAAAACTCAATGCCATCGTGATGGCCCAGCACCTTGCCTTGAAGGTCCACAATGTCGCCGCGATGTTTTGTGACGGCGCCGGAATCCAGCAGGAATTTGCCGTAATCATTGTCCGGTACAAAGCAGATTTCCATGCTCTCCTCCTTGTCGGCGGTCTTGAGTTCGATCTGCCGCGCATGCTCCCGGGTTTCGCTTTTGGTCAGGGCGCCCAAGGGCATGAGGGTATGGCGTAATTGGTGCTGGCTGAGGGAAAAAAGGAAGTAACTCTGGTCTTTGCGGGGATCCTTGCCCCGTTTGAGCAGCATGCGAGAACCATCGGCGTTCGGTTCGATGGTCGCATAATGACCCGTGGCGACATGGTCGGCGCCGAGCTGGCGCGCCCGATCCAGCAGGGAACCAAACTTCAGTTTTTCGTTGCACAGAACGCATGGGTTGGGAGTGCGTCCCGCACGGTATTCGGCTGCAAAATGGTTGATTACCTGCCGTTTGAACTCTTCCGATTCATCGATGAGATAGAAGGGAATGCCCAATTTGTGGCAAACGGCGCGCGCGTCCGTTGCGGCCTGGGGCCCGCAGCATTTATCCTCGGCACGTGCGGTGCAATTCTGGGGCCAAAGTTTGAGTGTGATGCCGATGACCTCCCAGCCTTGCTCCTGGAGCAGGGCTGCGGCAGTCGAGGAATCCACCCCCCCGCTCATCCCAATGACGACCCGTTTGTTCGAAGGCATGTCCATGATTTACGATATCGGAGAATCGCAATGGCGCAAACAAAAGGCGCCCGGAATGATGTGATCATTCCGGGCAGCCCAGCGATTCATTCAGGATGCAACCGCCTGCAATCAACCCCAGTATTCGCGGGGATCGGTGATTTTCCCTGTCAAGGCACTGGCCGCAACAGTGGCGGGCGAGGCGAGGAACACCCTCGACTCCTTATGCCCCATGCGTCCCGGGAAATTCCGGTTGGTGGCGCTGATGCATTTGAGCGGGGCATTCATGCGTCCGAAGGTGTCGACGGGGCCGCCCAGACAGGCAGCACAACCGGCGTTTTCGGTCATGTTCACCCCGGCATCCACGAGGATTTGCCAAATGGTCTTGTCCTCCCAGCGAGTGGCCTGGAGTTCATACAGGATTTCGGGCGTTGCAGGAACCCCGAAGGTGTCGATTGCGACATGCTTGCCGCGCACCACGCGGGCAAAGGCAAGGAAATCGCTCATCTTGCCACCTGTGCATGACCCGATATAGGCGCGATCAAGCTTGGTTTCTGAAAGCTCCTTGGCCAATTTGCGCTGGCCGGGATCGGGATGGCAGGCCACAGTCGGTTCGAGCTTGCTCAAATCGATGACTGTTTCGTAAACAAACTTCTGTTTACGGCTGCATTCCACCGGTTCGTACGTGCTTTTGGTGCCGTTAAGCTTGGTGCGCCAATCGACAAATGCCTTCGTCTGGCCATCAAACTCAAAGATGCCATTCTTGCCCCCCGCTTCGATGGCCATATTGGCAATGGTCATCCGGTCGTCCATGCTCAATTCAGCGACACCCGGACCATCAAACTGCATGGCCCGATACGTGGCGCCGTCAAAACCGATTTCCCCAATGCAATGGAGAATGACGTCCTTGGCCATGACGCCCGGCTGAAGCTTGCCTTCGAGACGGAAATGCATGGTCTCGGGCACTTTAATCAGGAGCTTGCCGGTGCCCATGACAAAGCCGGCATCCGTGTTCCCGATGCCCGTGGCAAATTGATTGAATGCACCTGCGGTGCAGGTGTGGGAGTCCGTGCCAAACAGAACCTCCCCGGGGCGGGTATGGCCTTTCTGCGGCAGGGCAGAGTGGCATACGCCTGCATAGAGCGAGCCAAATTGCCGCTGGAGCGGGCCTTTGGCGGGATCGAAGACCCATTTGCCGTTGGGATCATCAATGACGTCATAGAAATAGGGCAGGTTCTGCTCCCGGGCAAACTCGCGCAGAATATCCACGTTGCGGTTGGATTTGGTGTCCGCAGTGAAAATATAATGGTCAGGAGTGATGACGACCTTGTGGCGATCCCACACCTTCGCATTGCTACCGAATTCGCGTTTGAACACTCCGATGGTGCCCGGTCCGCACACGTCGTGGGTCATGAGGATGTCCGCACTAACCCATACATTGTCGCCGGCTTCCACCCGCGCCCTGCCGGAGGCGCGCGCCAAAATTTTCTCAGTAAGCGTCATATATGCTCCTTAAAATCTAATGAATCCGGCCGCTGACTGCAACAGGGGAAACGCAGTTCTCCCCTCAGCCGGTTTTGAAAGGCACACGGCACAAAAAAGAAAGGCCGGCGTTTGAGCGCCGGCCTTTGGCAGTAAAAAAGCGTTTTACGCTTATTCGTACTTGTGCTTGCCAGGGGTGGGGACATCCACTGCGGGCAATGACATTCCCATTTCCGGATTTTCGGGCATGGTATTGAGCTTGGCGTTCAGGGCGGCATCCCATTCGAGCACCTGGCCGGTGTAGGCAGACTCACGACCCATGATGGCGGTGAGCGTACTGTCGGTCACGGTCTTGGTTTCGTTGATGTATTCACCCTTTTGGATGGCGTTGATGAGGTCAACGTGTTCCTGGACATAAGGATTGATGGCTTTGTCCGTGAAGCGCCAGCCCTCGCCACCCTTGACCTGGATGCTGCCACCAGGGTTCGAGGTGCCTTTGGTGCCGACTGCGGCTTCACTGACGTTATCCGAACAGCCAGGAATCTGACGGCACTGGCTGAACATGCGCACGCCATTGGCATATTCAAACTCAACAGCAAAATGGTCATAGATGTGACCCTTGGTGTTGTAGTTGGAGTAGGGGATCTGGCGTCCACCCATGCCGTAGGCCTTCACCGGGTGACCGTTCATGATCCAGTTGCAGACGTCGATGTTGTGAACGTGCTGTTCAACGATATGGTCGCCGCACAGCCACATCCAGTGATACCAGTTGCGCAGCTGGTTTTCCATGTCGCTGAGCTTTTCATTCCATGGATTGTACCAGATCTGGCCCTGGTTCCAGTAACCACGGAGGGCGACGATATCACCGATCATGCCGTCTTGCAGGCGCTTGATCGTTTCGAGGTAGCCCTTCTGGTGGCGGCGCTGTGTGCCGGCAACCACGCAGAGTTTCTTTTGTTTGGCAATTTCACCGGCCGCGTACATTCTGCGGCAACCGCTGCCATCCACGGCAACGGGCTTTTCCATGAACACGTTCTTGCCGGCTTCGATGGCGGCAGGGAAGTGGATGGAGCGGAACCCCGGAGGTGTGGCGAGAATGACGTAGTTGATATCCTTGATGGCGAGGACCTTCTTATAAGCGTCGAATCCACCAAAAGCCATGGCTTCATCAACACCGAACTGCTTGGCAGCCGCCTTGGCACGATCTTCAAAAACATCGGCCACGGCCACGATTTTAACATTGGCACCGGCCAATTTGCCTGCTTCCTTCACGTCTTCTGCCGCACCCTTGCCACGGCCGCCGCAACCAATCAATCCGACCAGGATCGGTGTATCGGAAGCAGCATGCGTGGTGATGACATAGGGGGCTACCGCCGCGCCAGCGGCGAGCAGAGACGAACTCTTGATGAAATGACGGCGAGAGATGTCCGTCTTGGAACCAGTATTATTCATAGCTTGGTATGGTTTATTGGATACACCGAGCCGACCTTCGTCCTCCGAAGGTCGGCTGCTGGCGAATTCAAAGGATATAGTATCTTGTTATTTGAAGGCCTTCATGTGTTTCACCAACGCGTTGATCTCGTCATCCGAGAGCTTCTCCGCGAAGGGGAGCATGACTTCCTTGCCATCTTTCTTGTAGCCTTCCTTGATGGCCTTGAACATTTCTTCGTCCTTCAAGGTCTCTTTCACTTTGGCATCGGTGTAGTCGCGGGAACCCATTTTCACACCGAGCTTGGTCTGGCCCTTTCCGTCGGCGCCATGGCAGCCAGCGCAATATTTCTTGTAGGTAGCCACGAGTTTATCATCACCACCAGCGGTGGCCGTGGCAGCAGCGGCCGGAGCAGCGGCGGCAGCGGGGGCGCCTTCATCGGCCGAGCGCACCAGGCGGATGCCGACGAAATCCGCAGCAGAGAGCCACCAAATGCTCGGCGGGCTCTGGGGATCGAGTTCGTTCCATTCAGGGCAATCAACCATGCGCGAGG
>CAZIDG010000057.1:0-12157 GCA_964538065.1 uncultured Verrucomicrobiota bacterium | reverse complement strand
CCGCCAGGGTCGAAACAGCGGCAAAGAGCCCCCCCACGATTTGGGCGGTGTGACGCTTTCCAACAGAGAGAATGTTCTTCATATTTCTAATCTACGGACGTTTTTTCTGCGTTTCTATTCAACTTGTGCTGAATGGGGTTATACTTTTTAGATTATAGCAAGGTTTGTCAATCCTCAGGTGGCTTGTTTTTCATGTTTGCTGCCGCGTTTGTGGATGCTGTTTTTTCCTTTGTCAAAGTTCAGGCTTTTGTATCAGAATGCTGACCTGTGAATGCCATCGGGCAGAATCGATGAGAAAAATATATAACATACTGTTCACCATATTCTTTTGGCTGAGCTCGCCCTATTATTTTCTGCGTATGTGGCGCAGGGGCAATTGGTTGAAGGGGTTCAACCAGCGGTTTGGTCACTACGATACCCAGCTCAAGCATGCCATCACCAATCGGCAGGTCATTCTCCTGCATGCAGTTAGCGTTGGGGAGGTCAACATCTGTACCCAGTTGATCCGGGCTCTCGAACCCCGTTTGCCCAACGTCAAGATCATCGTATCCACCACCACCACTACTGGCATGGGGGAACTGCAGAAACGCCTGCCCTCACACATCAGCAAGATTTATTACCCCATCGACCGCCGCAAATGCGTCATGCGATGCCTGAGCTCCCTCCATCCCGAGGCTATTGTGCTGGTGGAGGCCGAGATATGGCCGAATTTCCTCTGGCATGCCCGATCACGGGGCATCCCGGTGTTTCTGGTCAATGCGCGACTCTCGGAACGGTCTTTCCGGGGGTATCGTCGTTTTGGGTTTCTTTTCAGGGGGTTATTCGCCTCTTTTGCCGGGGTGGGAGCTCAAAATGAGGAAGATGCCCGCCGTTTGATTGAACTGGGGTGCGATCCCAAGGCGGTCCAGGTGATGGGGAACATGAAGTTTGATGCCGCCAAAATCGATGAACGCCGGTTGCTTGACGTTCCGGCCCTGTTGCGTCAGTTGGGAGTGCCCGAAAAGGCCCGCCTGCTTGTGGCGGGCAGCACCCATGCTGGGGAGGAGGAAATCCTGGCCAGGATTTACCAGCGGTTGAAGAAGAACCATCCGGAACTGTTCCTTGTTCTTGTTCCACGTCATTTTGAACGTGGTAAGGAGGTGGGGAAGGCTCTGGATGCCTGTGGTCTTAAGTTTGTTTATAGGAGCGAGGTCAGCGCAGGACGCCAATTCAGCCAGGGGGCGGTGGAATGCCTATTGGTGAATACGACGGGCGAGTTGAAGTATTTCTACGAGCATGCTGCGGTTATCTTTGTAGGCAAGAGCCTTACATCGCACGGCGGGCAAAATCCCATTGAGCCCGGCGCCCTGGGCAAGGCGATGGTGTTTGGGCCGAACATGGAAAACTTTGCGGCAATCGTGAAAGCGTTTCTTGCCGAGAAGGGGGCCATGCAAGTTCAGAATCAGAACGAGTTGGAGGCCGCGCTGGATCAATTGCTGGAAGATGATGCCCTGTGCGAGCAAATGGGCTGCAATGCCTTAAAAGTGGTGCGGCACAATCAGGGGGCGATAGAGCGTACTGTTGAGATGATTTTGAAGCAACTCCCCGAGGACGAGGTGTATGTAGCCGAATAGGCCGCATGGTCAAAGGGTGGGGGGTGTGCGTGCAGAGGCTCAGTTGTCATTTTGCCAGGATCCGCTAAACTCAGGCCAAGTTCGTGAATTGTTTGGGTATCATAAGGAAATCAGATGTGACAAGGGCCTTTCAGTCCCTCGTCATGCTGTTTTCCTTTTTATTTTTGCTGGCATCCGCCAATTCCTCGGAGCTCCACCATTTCTTTCATGCTGATTCTGACAGCGGAAACCATGAATGCGCCATCACCTGGCTGTGTCATGGCAAGGTGGATGCAGCCGAAGGGGTGTATGTATTGCATTTCCTTCCTCCGGTGGCTCCTTCCCTGGTATTCTTCAATTCCCAGCCTCCGGTCACTGTCCCTACAGGGCTTTCTCACAGCCGGGCTCCACCGGTCTAAAGGATCTTCACTCCGCGTTTCGTACCAGGCCTCACTCATGGGCAGATGTTCGTTCTGTGCATGATGTGTAGTCTGTCCCGTTCCATAATCCTTTAGCCGGGTCTGTCGTCGTCCCCAGCGTGTCCATTTCACATGCGGCACGTGAATTCGGCGGCCGTACAATGTATTTTTTGAAAAAGCGCCGGCCTGTATCTGGCGCGTTTACCCTGATTGAACTGTTGGTGGTCATTGCGATCATTGCCATCCTTGCCAGTTTGCTTTTACCTGCCTTGAGCGCGGCCAAAACCCGAGCGCGCCGGATAGCGTGCGTATCGAACATGCGGCAGATCGGTTTGGCGCTCTCGGTATATGCTGATGATCATGCTGGCTTCCTCCCCGAAACCACCCATGCCGCCACCACCAATCGATCCTGGATTTATACGTTGGCACCGTACGTGGGCAAGGTGAACGAGATCCGGCTTTGCAGTGCGGATCCCAAGGCGCACGAGCGTCTGAGCGCCAACGCCACGAGCTACATTCTGAATGAATATGTCGCGGTGGATAAAGTGGATCCCTTTGGTGGGATACTCGAATCATATCGTAACCTGAACCGGCTCAAGCGCCCGGTTCATACGATCACCACTTTCGAGGTCGCTGATGAGGCTGGCTTAAGTACCTTCAGCGATCACACGCATTCCCGGAACTGGTTCAAAGGATGGGATGTTGTCATCGTCGATATTCAACCTGATCGCCATCGCATGGGGAAGGCGCTGTCTGACCGGACCGGCGGTCCCGCCAATTACCTGTATGCGGATGGGCATGTTCAAGCGGTCAAAGCCGTGGTTTTTAAGGCTGTCATCGATGGTGGTGGCAATTTTGCCCAGCCTCCACGGTAACATCTCACTTCGTTCATATGATTTTTAAGACTCTTTCCAAAAAGGAAAACCATGAAAAACCATTATAGTACCATCACATTGGGTGCCATAGTGCTGTGTTTTGGCGCAGGACATGCACTGGCAGCAACTCCCACCTTGGAAACGGGACATGCCGACATTGGCATCGTTTACGAAGAAGGGAGTTGGAACCTTCATGTGCACCAGGAAATGGAGGATCCTCCGACAGGGATTGAGTATGCACCTGGGGATGTGGTGCTCCAAGTGGGGGCGGCTGCCCGTGTGGTGGTGCCTTCAACTCCCGGATTTCAATTTCTGGGGCCATCGCTTAGTCCGGTGTACATTCTGCCGCAAGTACACCAGCCGGGTCTGCTATTTTTGGGGTTGGGCACTGAGGAAATACCCGATGGTCTTTTCAACAATAATCAGCTCACACTTTCCCTGCAAAACGTCAGCGGACCAGGGAATTTCTTCCTTTATTCCGTGGACAGTTTTGGGGTGCCCCACGTGGCCATGAACAGTGCGGATGGCATTTCCACGGTGGACGGGGTGACGCTTCAAACCGGCAGTCACGGACATTATAATTTCGCCTTCACAGCCACGGGCACATACGAAATTGCATTCAGTGCATCGGGTGTTTTGGCTGACGGAGGGGTCAGCGTGGCTAGTGATGCCGCCACATACACTTTCGAAGTCATTCCCGAACCTGGCACCATGTTTTTGTGTGCCTTGGGATTGGGTGCATTGGTCATCAGGCGTTTAAAGCAGTAAAGGGTCTGTGCAAATGGAGTGTCTTCCCAATGGATGGGCATGGGGCGGTTCCGACAGGGCATCCCATGCCCGATAAAAAAACCATGATTAAACTATGTTAACGTATTTGGGGTGTCGAATAGCGGTGGTAACCCAGGTCATAGCTGCGCTTGTCTTTGCTGTGCAAGGGGAACCAGTGGAATTGGTCAATGAACATGTGGATATCAAAATCGTGTATCAACCCGAGGCTGATCATCCGCTTGCGATCATGATTAGCGATGACGATCATGGCCGTGTTTATTCACCCGAGGAGGTGGTATTGGTGGTTGCCGACTCTGCCCAATGGTCGCTGCCAGCAGGGACGCCTTTTGGGGATGAAGGTGCTCCGATGTGGATTCTACCTCAAAGCCAGGATCCCAACCTATTGTATCTTGGGTTTTCTGCGGAAGGTGTTCCATCTTCCGTGTTTCCCACGCCATTTGCATTCACCTTGAAGCATAAGCAAGGTCCCGGGGAAGTGTTTGTCTGGCAGGTGGGTGGGGTGGGCGGATTGGATGTGCGCATCAATTCATGCGACGGCCTGACGGCTTCGGACTTCGTGACGCCTGTGGCAGGTGGGCATGAGCATTTTAATTATGGGTTCACATCCAATGGCGTATATCGACTGACCTTTGTTGTGACGGGACAACGCCAAGGGGATACCAATCTATTAGCCAGTGCCGAAACAACCCTTACGTTCAAGGTCCTTCCGTTGCCGGAGACCACTCCATTCCAGGATTGGCAGGCTCGCCAATGGCCGGAAGGTGGCTTGGAATTGATTATTGGACCTGAGGCTGACCCCGATGGTGACGGTTTATCCAACCTGCTCGAGTATGCCCTGAATACCAATCCTCAGGAACCGGTTCGCGAAGGTCTGCCAGTGTTTTCATTTGTCAGCGACAGCAGTCAGACCTACGGAGCCTTGACCTATATCCGGGTCAAGAGCGCCACGGACATCACCTATGAGGTCCTTGCCACGAGCTGTCTCGTGCCGCCTCAATGGGAGGTTTGCACAAACGTCATCGCATCAGTGGATACTGGTGCCACCGAGAGCGTTACCGTCCGGGATTTCAGCCCACGAACCAACACCAGCAAGCGCTTTTATCAATTACGAGTTACCCTGAGACCCTGAATCATCATGGGCAATAAAACCTGGCTCGATACAAGCATCATTTAGGTGATGCATTTGCAGGGGATAATTTGATGAGATGCCACGAGAAGGGTTTCATCTCGCACATAAGGTGATTCTTTTCCAACGCCACTTCTTTTTGTGTCGGTTTCACTCGTTCAGGCGCATCCATCTCGTTGGCCGACCATGGGGCGGCGGCCTCCAGGATATGCATGTCTCCCCGGCCTGATGATGCGAAACCATCCAGGTCGATATCCACCTGGAGTGGTTTTTCAGCGCCTCGATGGACAATTGAGATCAGGAGGTTGCCCTGGGGATCCACAGCAGCCAGTGCATCTACGACACCATATTCCAATCCCTGAGAGACATTACGCAATTCAGGAAGAACAAGCGCTGTTTTAGTTTTGGGTGTTTGTATCTGGCAGGTCACTGGCGTGCTTTCGGCAAATTGGGCAAACAAGGATTGTGCATAGTGGCATGGATTTGCATAAACCCTTTCCCGTTCCTTTCGCAAGCCGCCACCATGGTTCACAATGGCTGAGTGAGTGATCATGTCTACGAAGGTGCCCAGGCGGGCGGCGGCGTGATAAATTAAAACATCGTACAAGGCTTCCGTATGGGTTGCGGGAGTGACCAGTTTTTCCTGTGTCAACCGCACAGGCTCGCCTTCCTTGCCTCCTCCGATGTGGGCAAAGAGTTGGAGTTCTGTGACAGCGAGATGGGGATCCGCAACGCCGCCCTGGAGCATGTCCTGTCGCAAGGCAGCCCACTTTTGTTCGAGCACTTCGGGGACTGCCATGAAGTCCCGATACACATCGATCGGATCCGTCTGGGGAGATACATTGCCACCGATCAAGGGATGGTCGGTGATGATGTGAAGATCACGCGGGGCGCCTTTGATCAGAGCATCGTTCCAGGATTTTCCCCAAAATACGGGGGCTCCACAGGCGTAGAGAGTGATCGAAGGATCCGCTTTAAGCATGGCTGGGACAAATTGGTGATAGCGATCCACATAGCCCTCGCCGGTGGTCCAATGCACCTGCCAGCGTCCCCACAACTCGTTGCCAACCTCCCAGAGCTTGATCCCATAGGGCTCAGGATGGCCATGAGCGGCCCGCAAAGACCCCATGGGGGTATTTGTGGCGCCATTGCAGTATTCAATCCATCGGGCGGCCTCGCTTGGAGATCCATCACCTCCATTGACACAGATCATAGGTTCACATCCCACAGCCCGGCAAAACTCGATGAACTCATGCGTGCCAAACAGGTTGGGCTCCAGCCCACCCCACGCATAGTTGGGACGGGTGGGCCGTTCTTCAATGGGACCCACACCGTCCAGCCAATGGTATCCACTTACGAAATTGCCGCCCGGCCAGCGCAGGACCGGCATATGTGATTCCTTCAGCAACTTCACAATGTCTGGATCGGCGCCATGCACGTGATCTGTGGGTAAAAGCAGAACCCGATCCAGCACCATCTGCCCACGAGCTTCGGTTGTCAGAGCAAGCCGATACAAGGCTCCAGCAGGCTCGTCTTTTGGGACCGTCAACTTGCCTTTGACCCAACCCCACTTCGAGGTGAGACCCTCCAGTTTAACCGATGTGCAGGCCGTTTCGGTGCTCTGACGATATAGGCGCGCATGCAGGGTTGTGAGCTCGGGGGACCGTGCGTGAATGGAGATCTCGTATTCCCGTACCCGATGCAAGGGCAGCCAGGTCCATTGGGCGATACCCTGGTCCGCCCCCTTCAATTCAATGCGTTGGGCCCGTCCGCCGGAAGCACCGGTGTCAGGACTGAGGGTGATGTCGTCCCGTTTGCCTTCACGCATCCAGGGGAACGCCAGCGCGTCGTGATAATCTTCGATCATGCGATCAATGTCACTGTCGGCCATGGTCAGGCGTTTGCCTTGGCGGCGCATTTCACGATTGAGGGCTTCGCGATCCGAAAGGAACGTGGCCACACCATCCGGTGAGGTCTGGCCGGTCCAGAACGGAAATGCGGCCAGGGTTGGGTTGCGCAGGATCTGCGCATACATGCCTCCATAAATATTGGCTCCCAGGTGTTCCGCAAATTTTCCGGTAATGTTGCGAGGGATCTTCTGCGGGGCCTTTTTGCTGGCCCACACGTGCAAGGATGCCTTGCTGTTGTCGCCTGAAGATTCGATCTCACGGATCGTGGTTTGCACCGCTTCGGGGCGCATGACCTGTGTCCCGGTTTGCGCATCAACAAGGTCATAGACCCGGACATAGTCCACTTTGAACTCATCGGGCAAGGTGGCTTTGGAAATAGCACCTCCCCAATCACCAATTTCTTCCGTCAGCTTGAGATACTCTGGTACCTGGGAGACCCCTCCTGCGGAGGTCTTCCAGATCAGGTTGTCATCCACAAAAAACTGGTATTCCTCAGGTGTCCACAAGAGGGCATAGGTGTGGAAGCCGTTAAGGACGTTTGTGCGGATGGTGTTGGTGCCGGCCGAGCGATGATCCTTGCCATAGCCGTCCCAATGAAGATTGAAAGTAAGCTGGCCCGTTCGCCAGGGTACTTCCACAATATCGATTTCCGTTCCATCGCGGCCTTCGTTGCCGATTTTGCCGACGCCATCACACATCAGCCAGAAAGCTGGCCAGTGGCCGGGCTGCGTGGGCAATTGCGCTCGTGCCACCCAGTAGCCAAATCGATGCTCGAATTTTCCCAGGGTGCGCACTGCTCCGCAGGTGTATCGCTCGCCATCCTTCTTCGTGCGAAGCACCAGGTGCCCCTGGCCATCCAGGTAGGAGTCTTCCTTGACCCAGTAGCCATCACGACGTTTCCAATCCCCCATGACGTCCCACTTGTTGGTGTCGATGGTGGTGCCATCAAATTCGTCGCTCCAAGCCAGTCGCCATTGGGTGCCTGCAGCGGCGGGCGGCAGCTTATCTTCTGCGACTGTGCCAGCGAGCATACTGAATGTGGCACAGCAGAATAAAAAACAGGGGATTAAGCGCATGAGACTACTTGTACCGAAGGGGACTCGGAATGGAAAGTGACAAAAAAGGCGGCGAGTATAAATCGCCGCCTTTGCGCATAAGCAGTTAAGAAGTTGTACCTTACTGATGGGCTTCGATCTTGGCCCAGGTATCACGAAGGGTGACAATACGGTTAAAAACCAGTTTCCCAGGTTTGCAGTCGACTGAATCCGCATTGAAATAGCCCGTTCGTTCAAACTGGTAGCGGCTGCCGGGTTGTGTCTGCGCCAGGCTGGCCTCGAGTTTGCAACCCTGCAACACACTCAATGAATTCGGATTGAGGAATTCCTTGAAGTCGCGCCCCTGCGGATCAGCGTCAGGTTGTTCCACTGTGAACAGGCGGTCATAGATGCGCACCTCGGCATCGACAGCATGCTGTGCCGAAACCCAGTGGATCGTGCCTTTGATCTTGCGACCGCTGGTGGGACCACCGGCCTTGGAACCGGCATCAATGGTGCACTGCAACTCCACCACCTCGCCGGCCTCATTCTTGACGACCTTCTCGCATTTGATGATGTAGGCGTAACGCAGACGAACCTCGCCTCCGGGCACGAGTCGGAAGTATTTCTTGGGCGGGTTTTCCCGGAAATCGTCCTGATCAATGTAGATGACCCGCGAGAAGGGCAGCTTTCGGGTGCCAGCGCTGGGATCCTCGGGATTATTGATGGCCTCGAGTTCCTCCACCTGGCCTTCCGGATAGTTGGTCAGCACCACCTTCAATGGTTTAAGCACAGCCATGACGCGATGGGCGGTCTTGTTCAACTCCTCGCGAATGCAATACTCAAGGAGTGCCATGTCGATGATGTTTTCGCGCTTGGCAACGCCAATCTTTTCGCAGAACGCCCGAATGGCTTCGGGGGGGAATCCACGGCGGCGCATGCCGGCGATGGTGGGCATGCGGGGATCATTCCAACCAGCCACATCGCCATCCTCCACCAGTTGGAGCAATTTGCGTTTGCTCATCACCGTGTACCCCAGGTTCAACCGGGCAAACTCGATCTGTTGGGGATGACAGGGGGTCTTCAGGGCTTCCAGGATCCAGTCATACAACGGGCGATGCACCTCGAATTCGAGCGTGCAGATCGAATGGGTGATCCCCTCAATCGCGTCCGAAAGGCAGTGTGCGAAATCGTACATCGGATAGATGCACCACTTGTTGCCTGTCCGGTGATGGTCGGCCTTGCGGATGCGGTAGATCGCGGGATCGCGCATATGGATGTTGGGCGAAGCCATGTCGATTTTGGCCCGCAAGGTATGCGTGTTTTCCTCAAATTCGCCCTGGCGCATGCGCTGAAACAAATCGAGGTTTTCCTCCACGGACCGGTTGCGCCAGGGGCTTTCCTTGCCTGGCACGGTGGGGGTGCCGCGGGTGGATTTGAATTCCTCCGGGCTCAGGTCGCACACGTAGGCCTTACCGAGTTGGATCAACTGTACGGCGTACTGGTAAAGTTTCTCGAAATAATCCGAGGCATAGAACTTTTTATCACCCCAGTCGAAGCCCAGCCAATGGACGTCCTCCTGAATGGAATCCACATATTCCACGTCCTCGCGAGTGGGGTTGGTGTCGTCGAAACGCAGATGGCAGACGCCGTTAAACTGTCGAGCGATTCCAAAGTTCAAGCAAATGCTCTTGGCATGGCCAATGTGCAGGTAGCCATTGGGCTCGGGCGGAAAACGGGTGACCACTTTTCCACCATGCTTGTTGGATTCCAGGTCGCTAACGACAATTTGTCGAACGAAGTCGAGAGACGGATTTGTTTCCGGCGTACTCATAATATCCAGCGCATCTAATTATTATTATTCCACGGATCAAGCCGTATGGGCCTTATTATGCCATGCGGGCTTTAGTTGACCAGCAAATTGACGTCATTCCCAACACTCCGAAGAGGAGTGTCACGCGCCCATGCTTTTGGGGGTGTTTATTGTTTGAATCCCTTGATTTGCACAGGTTTTTGACCATCCGGCTTGGGCATGAACATGTCGTCCGCTGTCAGACCGCATTCCTTGACCATCTGGAAGCAGTACTTGAGATCACCCACCTCGCTGTCGCCATTGTTCGTGCCAAAGGAGAATTTTGCCCCGGCCTTTTTGGCAAGCATGATGAATGCCTTGCTGGGCAGTTTGTAACGGGCGTTGATTTCAATGGCGACGCCGTTCTTCACCGCTGCATCTATGACCTTCTGCATTCGAGCAGGGGTCCAAAGAGTATCGTATTCGGCGGCGATTTCATCAGGCAGGAAGGTTGGGTTAACATAGATGTCCACGGGCTCATGGCTGAGGATGCCCACGGCTCGGTCCACCAACATATCCATGAATTTCTGTTTATCACCAATCTCGACTTCGTCCTTGATCCACAAGCGCATACGCTTGCCTTTATCGTTGGACCAGGTCATCGAATCCGTGAAAACGTAGTCGAATTTGGCCACCGCCTCGGGGGAGAACATATTCACCCATTCCCGCCCTTCGGCCTGCATCCCAATGAACACCGGCTGGCCTTTCATGGTCTTGAGAAAGGCGTCGATGCCTGCGTCATTCGTAATGGAGAAGTTCACTCCGCAATTGATGGCGACGCCAAAATTGATGCCCGAGGTGCGCGCCTGTTCCAGGGCGCCGGGGAGGGTGAGACCGCCCTTGAGGTGGGCGTGGAAGTTGACCAGCGGCCAGTTGTTTTTATTAAAATCCATGACGGCACGATAGTAATCATCCACCGTCGGCGCTGCGGCTTGGCTGACTTCAGTGCTCGTCAATGGCCTGACTCGGAGGTTCTTGAAAAAAACCTTGCTACTGGGATCGTGACACTGGAGGGCAAAGGTGCCTTCGCCCAACTGACGCATTCCGGCCATTGGCTGATCGGGTTCCACATAATCCACGGTCATGGTGTCATTCAGCCACACCCGCACCCGCTTGCCTGAGACCTGGAATCGCATGGTAAACCATTCATTGTCGTTCACAATCGACTTGTACATGTTGCGAACGCCGTAAAGGCTGCCCGTCTTCCTGTACTCGTAAGAATTACCGCGGCGGGGTTGCGAATTGTTTACCTGCACCTCAATGCCCTGTTTCGGCCACGTCTTGTTCTGAAGGGTGGTATGGAAATAGATGCCCGAATTCGCTCCGGGTTTTGTCATGACGTCCGCGGAAAATTCAAAATCCTTGAATGATGCATTGCCGTCACCCACATAGAACAGGTGGGATCTGGGGCCGTCTGCTGCCAGAGCTCCATCAATCACCTTCCAGGATGCTGGATTTTCATTGGCTTTCCACCCTTTGAGGCTTTGCCCATCAAAGAGGTTGATCCATGGGGCCTCGGCCCCCCCGAGGAGGATATTGCCGATACACAGCACGGCCAGCGAAGCCGCCAGACGGATGGAGCTAAATCTATGCATAGTCATGATTTGCGGATTGCCCCGCAAACCTTTCATGAACCGCGCTACCGCGCAAGTCTGGAATTCCACCATGGAAATCCAGGGACCAGACCGGGCAAATGTCTGGGCGGAATATTGGATCAGTTTAATCTGGATTGTGGCGTGGCAGGTGGATGGGGGGCGGGCGATGGGGGTTCGTGATGGTTTTCAAGTTCGATCAGCCGCTTTTCGATGGCCTCAAGTCGCTTGGAGATCTCCTTGAGTTCGCCAGCCTCGTCTTCGCCAGAGCCCAGAAAGAACGAGGCGAAGATGCCACTCAGAGTGCCAAAGAGTCCCAGACCCGCTATCATCATGGACATGGCCAACACACGGCCTTCAAAGGTTACGGGATATTTATCCCCATAGCCAACGGTGGTGATGGTCGTAATGCTCCACCAAATGGCATCTTCGGCTGTTTTTATGTTGGAGTCAGGGGTTTGTTCGCAAATGAGGATTGCTATGGAGCCAAAGATGACCAGCAGAAAGGTGGTAAGGCCGACAGCGGTGAGACCGTTTTGAAGTTTATTGCGCAGGATCAAACGCAAGACCTTGTGGGTGGATCGCACCGCCCGCAGAAGCCGGATGATTTGCATGACACGTGCCAATCGTCCCCATCGCAAGGCCTCGATGTTCGGAATGCTGGCCAGCAAGTCAATCCAGCCCCACTTCATGAAAGCCAGCTTGTCCTTGGCAGACGCAAACCGCGTACAAAAATCGATAAAGAATAATACGCAAACACCGAAGTCAACCAACCGCACCGCCCGTGTCACTTCGGGGGGCAACTTCACCAATGTATCCACCAACAATAAGCCAAGAACCACAATCGAGAGGATCAGGATGAATACCTGAAATACACTCAATCGTGGCTCGCCATGCTTGTCCGTATCAGCCATGGCCTATCTTCTTAATACGGTTACGGCGTAATGCACGCGTTTTTTCAAGGCCGT
>CAZIDG010000056.1:0-26900 GCA_964538065.1 uncultured Verrucomicrobiota bacterium | reverse complement strand
GCCTGAACATCGGTCATAATTTCTCCGTCACCGGCGATGGCATCACCATCTTCCGCCTCGGTGTTTTTGATTACCAGGCCGACGGCTTGAAGGCCTCCCATACGGTCACCCTGTTCAGCCGCGCCGGGGGCACAGCGACGGCCGTGACCGGCGGATCCGTCACGGTTCCAGCCGGAACGGTTGCCCCCCTGGGCAACGGATTCCGCTTTGAAGCCCTGGCGGAGCCGATCACCCTCCCTGCAGGGGATTACTCCATCATCGCCTACGGCATGAACGGCGGCAACTCAAGCGATGGCTATGCCGAACAGAATGCCAGCGGGTTCAACAGCAATGACTCCCTCACCGACAGCGGCTATAGCCCGTACGAGTTTGTGACCACCGGCAGCCCTGCCTTTCCTTCGGGCGGAGCGAGCGTGAATTTTGCCTGCGCCTCCTTTGACTATGTGGCCGTAAGCACCAACACCGCTCCTTCCGGAGCCTACACCGCCAGTGTCGCCGGCCCTTACGGCGTGAACGGCACCAATCCCGGCCTGAATATCGGACATACCTTTGCCATCACGGGAACCAATGTGCTCGTCAGCGAGCTCGGTGTCTACGATTACGCGGGCGACGGGCTGGCCGCGTCGCACACCGTGACGCTCTTCGCCAGTGTGGGCGGAGCCTACCAGCCCATCTCAGGCGCTTCCGTCACCGTTCCTGCCGGCACCAATACGGCCCTCATCACCGGTCATCGCTTTCAAGCCCTTGAAACCCCGGTCTCCCTCCCTCCTGGAAATTACGCCATCATCGCCTACCAGATGAATGGCGGGACCACGAGCGACGCCTATAGCGATGCCGTCGGTGGCAACAACGGCGTTCATGGTGGTTCCTACATCTCCGATACCGGAAGCTTCTATGACTTCACCACCAGCCCCAGCCCGGCATTTCCCGGGACATCCGTAAAGGAGAACTTCGGCTGCGCCTCCTTCCTTTACAGCCTTTGCCCCACCTCATCCATCCCGGTCGGCCCACCGTCGATATCACCCGCCATCACCTGGGTCACCGTGGGCGGGACAACCAAATTGACCGCCAATGCCTTTGGCACCGGCACGATCGAATATCAGTGGTACTATGGCTCTTCCGCCACGCCGATTCCCGGTGCCACCAATTCAACCCTGGTGCTGACCAATGTGCAGCCCATTTCCACCATGGGTAACCAGGGCGTCTATTCCGTCTCCGCCAAGAACGAGCTGGCAGGCCCCGTCATGAGCGCCACTCCGGCGACTGTTCCAGTGTGCGTGCTCCCCGCCGTGACGCCCCTCAGGATCATGCCGCTGGGCGACTCCATCACCGATGGCGTTGGCTTCTGCGGCGGATACCGCGCCCCCTTGTACAAGATGCTGGCCAACGCGAAATATAACGTGAACTTCGTTGGCTCGCAGACCGACAACGCCCCTGCCTGGCTGCCCCAGCCCAATCACGAAGGCCACTCCGGCTATCGCATTGACCAGATTCAGTCTGGGTTCGTGAACTGGGCAAAATCGGGTGCCAGCCCGGACATCATCCTGCTGCTCATCGGCACCAATGACTACGGTCAAGACCATGACCCGGCCAACGCCTACAAGCGCCTTGACCAGCTCATCACGCTGATCGCCACGAACAAGCCCAGCGCCAAATTGATCGTGGCCAACCTCACCATCCGCACCGACTATCCCAACCTTGAAACGGCCATCGAGACCACCTTCAATCCCAATGTCCCTTCCATTGTGGCCAAACATGCCGCCCTGGGACAAAACGTCTCGTTCGTGGATATGCACGCGGCCTTGGGCGCTTCGGACCTGGTGGACAAGCTGCACCCCAACGAAAGCGGCTACAACAAGATGGCAGCCACCTGGTTCAATGCCATCACCGCGCTGGTGCCAGCGCCCGGCAGCACCCATGCGACCCTGAGCGTGAGCAACAACAACGTGCAGGTGACGTATGCGGGCATCCCGGGATTCTCCTACGTGACCCAGCGCACCACCAACCTGTGGAGCGAGACCTGGGAATCCATCAGCACGAACACCGTTCCGGTGGATGGAGTTCTGCAAATCACCAATGGCAACGCTGGCTGGGGCGACACACTGCCTGCCGCCGCGTTCTATCGGCTCATCCTTCAACAATAAACAACCCTCATCCCGGCTCGCCGGGGTGACATGAAAGTGCGTCGGCGGAACGGGTGGAGCCTCGGCTCCATCCCTTCCGCCGGTTTCGTTTTCCAGGACCGCCGCTATCGACCCGTTTTCGTCTTGTCCCCCTGCAACAAGGTCGGCAGTTTTTTCACCGCCTCCATGCGGGAGCGGACCTGGAGTTTTTCGTAGATTCGACGGATGTAGGTATAAACGGTGTTGAGCCGAATCTGGAGGGTGTCGGCGATTTCCTTGCAGTAGAATCCCTGGGCCATCAAATCCAGCACCTCGCGCTCCCGGGACGAAAGTTGCTCCAGTTCGGCGGACTGCGGCTTGCGGAAGGCCTGCACCACCTTGCGGGCAATCAGGCTGGTCATGGGGGAGCCGCCTGCCTGCACATCAAGCAGCGCCTGCCTCAGTTCCTCATGGCTGCTGCGCTTCAACAAGTACCCCACCGCGCCAGCCTCCAGGGCATCGAAGATGTGCTCGGAGTCCTCATAGACCGTCAACATGACGAACTGCGTGTCAGGCATCTGGTCCTTCAGGCGCCGCACACACTCCACCCCGCTGAATCCGGGCAGGTTGATGTCCATGAGCACAATCTGTGGCCGGCAGCCCGGCAGGGATTCCACCGCGCTGATCCCATCTCCAAACGAGCCAACGCAGGCAAAGAGGTCTATGGATTCAATCCACTTGCACAGGATGGCGCGCATTCGCTTGTCATCCTCCACAACGGCGATTCGCAGGGCTCCGGCCTTGCCACCGGGCGGATCTTCACGGCCTGCTGCCTCCGGACTTGGGTCCGTTTCGTTCATGTCATCCGATTGCTTCATGGCTGTTTTTTACAGATCAGTTGGACCGTCGTCCCGCCGCCCACGCTGCTGGTGATGATGCACTCGCCGCCGATCTCCCTCAGCCGCTGGCGCATGTTGATCAATCCATTGCTCCTGGGAATATGGTCGGGATCAAACCCCGTCCCATTATCACGCACGGTCAACGCAAAGGAATCGTTTCCCATCGTGAACGATATGCGCACGGCCGTGGGGTGTGCATGGCGGACCGAATTGTTGAGCACTTCCTTGAAGGAGAGGAACAGATGGTGCCGCATCTGGGACGTCAGCGGCCAGTCCGGGACGTTGAAATCCAAATCGAGGCGGCACTGCACCCCGGCGATCCGGAAGAAGTCCTGGGCATACTTGCCGCAATACGCCACCAGGCTGTCCAGCTTGTCGTGGCTCGGGTTGACCGCCCAGACGATTTCATCCAGCGCCGACACAATCTCCTGTGTGGTGGCGTTGATCTCATGCAATTCCTCCAGTGGCTGGGCCGGGATCTTCAACTGGTCGCAGGCCGCCTCGCTCAACATGGAGATGCGGGTGAGCCCTGAGCCGATGTCGTCATGGATGTCCCGCGCAATGCGTGTTCGCTCGCGATCCAACGATTGCTGCCACTGGAGCCGTTCCATCTGCAACTGCATGCGACGCCGGGTCAGGTAACGTGCCCCCATCCCGACCGACGCCGACCCGATCCCCACGCACAGCATCGCAAACCAGATCGAATGCAAAAACGGCACCGGCACATCAATCGGCAGTGCCACCGAAGTCACCGTCTCCCCGGATGGAACCGCCAGCCCGTCCAGTCGAAAGGTATAGTGGCCCGGCGGCACCAGATCGTAGGCGGTCTTGTATTGTCCCCCCACCCCAACGCTGTACATCTGCAACCAGTTGAGCGTCAGGATGTCTCCCGGCTTGGCATGGTCTTTCAGCAGCACGGGGCAATACCACTCGCCAAAACTCCGGATATGATAATCGAGCGCCGCCAGGGAGTGGTTGGTGGAGGCTGGGTCACACTGGATCACCTGGAGGCAGTCCCGGCGCAAGCCCCCGCGGAGCCAGCCCACCGGAACCCCTTTCGGCGTGCCGTAATCCTTTCCCTTTTCAAAATCGAAATCCAGCCACGATTCATTCTGCCCCGTCTGGGGATCGGTCACACTCACCTTCAGATCATCGATCACCAGCACCCCCAGATTCTCCACCGGCCCTCCGGAAACCAGCAGCAACACCATTTTGGTCGCCCCCTCCGGCACCACCACCTGCTGCCGGGTCGGCATGAGCTGGGAATTGGTGATCGATCCCCGCCACCCCGGGCTGTCCCCCAGGACTTTGAAATTGTTTTCCCCAACGATGTCATCCGATGCGTTTTGAAACCGCACCGTCACGCGCATCCCCTCCTCCCCCAAGTCTTTCCACTGTTTGTCGATTCCCTCCAGTTTATAGCGCAGGCGCAGGCAATGTTCGTCCGTATCCACCTGGCCAAACGTAAACCCCAGGGCATGATTCCCCGGGGAAAGGCGCACACCCTGGTCGCCTGCCGGGGCAATCTGCCATTCCCCATCCACCTGCACTTGGCGGATGTTCAGCGGAAAGTCCGCCTGCGTTGCCGCCAGCTCATTTGAACCGGTGGCCGACAACGCTCGACTCGGACTCAAGACCGCCCCCAGACATCCGCAAATCAAAAGCATTGCTGCATGCGGACTCATGGCAAAGATCTCACGATCATACGCATATTCACTTGTGCTATCCTACGATGATACAGATGCCCCTCCTGCCCCGGCAAGTGTTGTAAAAATCTTTCTATGAACCACATGGCTTCGGCTGCCCTTTCAAGGCCAGGAGTTCTGTGGCCATGAAGACCCCCCGCAGAGCCCTGTTTATCAACAGGGAAGAGTCTGGTAGTGTGGTAGATATACGCACGCTGAACACCAGGCTCAAATTTGGGTCTGCCGAGCCTGGAGGAAAGGTCTTTCACATGCGTGCGCCGAGGCCTGGGGGCATGCGCCCCGGAGGAGGGGTTAGGGGCTAACGGCCCCAGTTTCCTGAGCTTGCCTGAAGTGTGCGGTTCATGTTAAATAATATGTTGGCAATGCGAATGATACGTGTGAAGCATTGACGCTGTTCTTGAGGTTTTTGATATGGATACAACTAAGCGATTTTCCTTTCTGCCAGTCTGGCAATGGATCGTTCCCATGCTGGCTTTCCTACTGGGCAACTCCGTCTCCGCGGCTCCTGGCTTCAGTGTGTCGCCTTCCACGATGGCAGACAACAACTTGGGAGCGGTGACTTTGCAGATCACCGGACTCCAGGCCGGCGAGACGGTCTATGTGGGCAAGTATCTGGACGCCAATAAGAACGGCGTGCCCGATGCGGGCGATCAATTTGTCCAGGCCTTCCCCTTGACCGATGGCAAGGTTACCACGGTGGGCGGCGTCACCAATATCAACATCCCCTATGATGCCAACGCCACCGAGGGAGCCATCACCGCGCAGTTGAACCTGAAAACCTGCGGGGTCGAGCAGCAGTTTGCCGCCCGGTACCTCTACATGGTGATCAGCCCCACGGGCCGTTTTTCCCCGATGGCAGCCTCCTTTGAGATTTCCAATGCGACACGCGGCCAGTCCATCAGCGGCGACATCAAGAGCGGCGGGATCGCCGTTCCCAATGCCCTGGTGCTTCTGTTCACGCAGTCCGGCGACGATATGAATCCCGCTGGGGGGATTGTGGCGGACAATGCGGGACATTTCAGCATCCAGGCCGCGCCGGGGAATTACATGGTGGCGGCATTTCGGAGCAACTATGTGGTCAATTTGGCGGGCGGTCCAGTCGTCAACCTGGCGGCGGGTGGCTCTGCTGTGGCCAACATCACCCTCCAACCCTCCACCTGCCGCATTACGGGCCGGATTGTGGATGTATCGGACTCGGAATCGGGTGTGCCGGGCATCCTGCTCCCCGTGGAGGGCGACCAGGGTGTCATGACCATTGGATTCACCGATGTAAATGGCGCTTTTGACATCCCGGTCACCGCGGGCCAGTGGAAGCTGAACCCCGATTTGGGGAACCTCCGCATCCTGGGCTTCTGCTCCACGTTTAGTTCGACCCGGGCGAACACCTACACGGGCAGTGTTGCCGGCCTGACGATCAAGGTGCCGATGTCCGATGCGCTGGTTTACGGCCAGGTTCGCGATGCCTCGAACCAGCCCATCAAGGGCGCGAGCCTGTATTGCGAGGACAACAGTAAAATGTATGAGAGCGATGCCATCACGGATGACAACGGGCGTTTTGCGGTGGGGATCGTGTCCGGCTCATACTGGTATCTTGGGGTGGATAACGGATTCATGGTGGGGAATGACAGCTACATCTTCTCGCGCCAAACGAGCCAGTTTATGGCGCAATCCGGCCAGAATTATCAGTTGAACTTCACGGGCATCGTTGCGAACCGCCAGGTCACCGGGACTGTGAAGGAGCAGGGCGGTGCTGCGGTGGGCGGCGTGGGGGTTTACCTCTACGGCGATGTCGGCGGCGTTTCCTACGGCAGCTATGTGACCACGGATGACGGGGGAAATTACTCCCTCCCGGCGACGTCGGGTTCCTGGCATGTGGGCCTGAATTGCTCGGGCGATGAGGGGCTGTCTGAGCGTGGCTATTCGTGCCTCGGCGAGCAGTCGGTCACCATTACCACCGCGAACGGCACGGCCAACTTCACCGTCTCGCCCTGTGAATCCCTCTCCGTGTCCACTACCTCGCTGCCCGATGGCACCGTGGGAATTTATTATTACAGCCAGCTCCAGGCCAACGGCTGCCAGACCCCGTTCACATGGAGCCTGGCGCCCTATTCCGCAAGCCTGCCTCCCGGTCTGACCCTGAGCAGCGGCGGGGACCTGGCCGGCCAGTGCCAGAATTCGGGAAATTTCACCTTCACCGTGCGTGTGACGGATGCGGCCATGAACACGGCGGATAGGCAGTTGTCGCTCAATATCAGCGGCGGTCAGCTTCAAATCACCACCTACCAATTGCCCAACGGCATGATGAATTCCAGTTATTCGGCCCAGTTGACCGCCTCGGGCGGCCAGCAGCCCTATGCCTGGTCGCTGGCCCCCGGCTCGGCCAGCCTGCCCGGAAACCTCACCCTGTCGGCTGATGGCGTCATCTCGGGCATCCCCACCAACGGCGGCACCACGTATTTCTACGTGCGCGTCACGGATGCCGCCTCCAGCCAGGTGGATCAAATGCTTTCGTTGACGGTGAATTACCCCGCCCTGAGCATTGAAACAAGCACCCTGCCCAACGCCACAGTCGGCCAGCCTTATGAAGCGCAGCTGGCGGGAGCCGGTGGCCTGCTTCCTTACTACTGGGTCCTGGCGCTGGGCTCGGCCAATCTGCCGGATGGATTGACTCTGAGAAGCGATGGCGTGGTGTCCGGCACACCGACCACCAGCGGGAGTTACTTCTTCATGGTCACCCTGCAGGATGCCGCTTATGTCCACGTCAGCCGCTCGATTGGCCTTCAAGTCCAGCCGGCTGCGGCCCGTCCTGTGCTCAGCGGCGCGGCCAAACTGGGGACATCGCAATTCCAGTTCACGATCACCGGAACCGCCGGCCAGACGTATTCGATCCAGACAACGCCGGATTTCAAGTCATGGACCACGGTGCTGGTCACCAACGCGCCGGCGAACACCTTTGCGATCCAGGTCGATCGCTCCACCAATCGCGCCGTGTTCTATCGTGTGCAGGTGGGGCAATGAAGGCCGGCGCCCGTAGGCGCCCTCTTCTTCCATGTAATGCACAGGCTCACACCCTCATGTGAGCCTGTGGTGCAGGCCGGAAAAACCGCTCAACTCGAATGCCTTGGAGGGGGGCGTTTGGCTCTCCGGGAGGCCCCTGCGCCGCCTGGCGCAAGGTGTTCTTACAAGGAGATTCGACCGGGTAATGCGAAACGCATCATATTGTGTAACAACGACTTGCGTTTATGTCATTTCCAATTTGACACATGCCTGCATCGTCACCACTATAACGCATGGCGATTAAAATAGCGCGTAGAATACTCGACCAGGACTTCTATCTTTCGGCGGACTTGTTCTTCAAGGCTAACCGAAAGGTGGCCCTCACGTACGATGATGTAACTCTTGCCACGCTCTATTCGGATATCCTCCCGCGTGACACCAACCTTCAAAGCAAACTGGCTGAAGGACTGGAATTGAACATCCCCATTGTATCCGCCGACATGGATACCGTGACGGAGGCGGAAATGGCGATCGGCATGGCCCTCAACGGCGGCCTGGGCCTGATCCACTATAACATGACCGAACAGGAGCAGGTGAACCAGGTGACGCGTGTCAAACACCACGTGCACGGCCTGATCCAGGATCCGGTGACGGTCACCCCGGACCAGTTCATCGGGGATGTCCTCACGCTGGTGGAGGAGAAACATTTTCAATTCCGCACGTTCCCCGTGGTGGACGCGGAGCGCAAACTGCTGGGTCTGCTGCCGGGCCACGTCGTCAAACCCCGCTACGCCAAGCACCAGGTCTCGGAGGTGCTCACCCCCCGCCCCCAGGTCCAGACGATCCACAAAAAGGAGCTGGGCCGCGATCCCATCCAGCGGGCCGATCGCTTTTTCTCGGAGCATCCCGGCATCAACAAGCTGCTGGTGGTGGACGACGCGGATCACCTCTATGGCCTGTTCACCATCAGCGATGTGGAACGGATCACCCAGGGGAAGAATGCCCAGTTCAAACCGGCCCGTGACGACCGCTGGCGGCTCCTGTGCGGTGCGGCGGTTTCCGCCACTCGCAACGCCTTTGGCGAAATCGACCGGCAGCGGGTGTTCAACCACGTCGGCGTCCTCGTGGACCGCGGCGTGGACGTGGTGGCCATCTCCACCGCGCATGGTTTCAGCAAGGGTGTCGGCGAGGCGGTGAGCATCATCCGCCAGGCCTTTCCCAAACTGCCCATCATTGCGGGCAATGTGACCAGCGGCGAGGGGGTGGAATACCTGGCCAAGGCCGGCGCCAACATCATCAAGGTGGGCCAGGGGCCCGGCTCCATCTGCACCACCCGGCTGGTGGCCGGGGTCGGCATCCCGCAATTGACCGCCCTGTATCTCTGCTCCAAGGCCGCCCGCAAGAATGGCGTGACCCTCCTGGCCGATGGCGGCATCACCAAGTCCGGCGACATCGTGAAGGCCCTGACACTCTCCCGTGGCGTGATCTGCGGGGGCATCCTGGCTGGCTGCGTGGAGGCCCCGGGCGAGATGATTGAGATCAGCGGCAAGCTCTACAAACAATACCGCGGCATGGGCAGCATGGCCGCCATGAAGGCCGGCTCCGCGGCCCGCTACGGCCACAGCAAGGACGCCGTCCGCAAGGTCGCCGCCGAGGGCATCGAAGCCCTGAAGGAATCCTCCGGCCCCCTTGCCCGGGTGCTGACCCAGTTGATCGGCGGCATCCAGTCCGGCCTGGGTTACGTGGGCGCGGCCACCATCGACGACTTCCAACACAAGGCCCGTTTCATCCGCGTCAGCCCGGCCGGCATGCGCGAGGCTGGCCCGCACGACGTGGTCGAAGTCAAGGCGTCCAACTGATCCACAGACGACGTTCACACCAACCATCACCCCGCTCATCCGGGCGGCGTGATGGTTTTTGTTTGTCCGCAGAAGATCCCACCCGCAGAAGCAGCGTGCCTGGGGACAGGCGCCCCGGGGGTCCACGGCCATGCAAATATCGATGACGCTCCCCACCCGGGCCAGCCTCCAGGATCCTGCGGGCGCCGTCCGCCCTCCCGTCAATCCGGGGCGCATCCAGGAATATGGTTTTGAAACATTCTGGATTGTCTGGCCTGCCTTATTGCTGTAAAAAAATCTGTTATTTTTAACAGTAGCAGAGAAAATAAAGAATAAAGATGAAATCTTCCAAGATCAATATTGCGCAAATAGGATGCGGTTACTGGGGGCCCAATTTGTTGCGCAATTTTTCATCGCTGCCGGATTGCGCGGTCAAATATGTGGTGGATGGGGATGAGGCCCGGCGGAGCTTTGTCGCCAAAAACCACCCGCAGGTCCAGACGGTCACGTCCTGCGACGCGGTCCTGGCTGACGCGGAGGTCCATGCTGCTGTGATCGCCACCCCTGCGGGAAGTCATTTCGCGCTCGCGAAGAAATTTCTGGAGGCAGGGAAGCATGTCTTTGTGGAGAAGCCGCTTGCGACCAAGGCGGCGGAGGTCGATGAGCTTGCCGCCCTCGCGACGCAGAAGGGCCTGACCGTCATGGTGGGCCACACGTTCCTTTATAACAGCGCGGTGCGGTATGTCAAAAAGCTCATCGATGCGAAGGAGTTGGGCGAGGTGCGCTACATATACTGCCAGCGCCTGAACCTGGGGCGGATTCGTTCCGACATCGATGCGCTCTGGAATTTTGCGCCGCACGATGTGAGCATCATCCAGTACTGGCTGGGGGATCCGGAGCCTTTGGCCGTGAGCCGGCAGGGTGTGGACTGCATCCAGAAGGGCATTGAGGATGTGGTCTTCATGAGCATTCTGTACCCGGGCAAGGTGCTGGCCAACATACACGTGAGCTGGCTCGATCCTCAAAAGGTGCGCAAGATTGTCGTCGTGGGCTCCCGCAAGATGGTGGTCTACGATGACATGGCGGAGGACAAGATCGCCATCTATGACAAGGGCATCGATCGCAAGGCGGTGCTGGGTCAAAACATGGATTACGACAAGCCGCCGGGGGTGCAGTTCAGCTACCGGACGGGCGACATCCTGCTTCCGCAGATCAAGTTTGCAGAGCCCTTGAAGGTGGAGGCGGAGCATTTTGTCGACTGCATCCGAACGGGGAAGGCCCCGCTGACCGGCCTGGGGCATGCCCGCCACGTGGTCTCCATCCTTGAGAAGGCTCAGTCCGCCATTGGACAATTCCATGCCTGAAATCATATGAGCGAAGCGATTATTCGTGAGGCAGGGGTGGTGAATGTTTCGTTCGGCAGGAATGTGAAGGTGGTCAAGCCGGTCAATCTGTATGGCTGCACCATCGGGGATGACACCTTTATCGGCCCCTTTGTGGAGATCCAGTCGGGTGTCAGGATTGGCGCCCGCTGCAAGGTGCAATCCCACAGCTTCGTTTGTGAGCTGGTGACCATTGGAGACGACACGGTCATCGCCCACGGGGTCATGTTCATCAACGACCTGTTCCAGGCCGGAGGCCCTGCCAAGGGGGACAAGTCGATGTGGAAGGAGACCACCATTGGAAACCATGTCAGCATCGGGTCCAACTCGACCATCCTGCCTGTCACCATTTGCGACTTCGTGGTGATTGGCGCCGGGTCCGTGGTGACCAAAAACATCACCGAGCCCGGCATCTATGCGGGGAATCCCGCACGGAAGCTTCGCTCGCTGCCCAAACAATCCATTCCCAGATAAAACAATATGACTATCCAGTTCGTTGATTTGTTCGCTCAGTACCAGACGATCAAGACCGAGATCGACCATGTGATGGCAGACGTCATCAGCAAAAGCGCCTATATTCGCGGTCCCTATGTAGAACAATTTGAAGCGGAGTACGCTTCGGCACTCGGCCTGCCCCACTGCATCTCCACGGCCAATGGCACGGACTCCATCTACATCGCCTTGAAGGCGCTGGGCGTCGGGCCCGGCGACGAAGTCATCACCACCGCGCACTCCTGGATCTCCACCTCGGAGACCATCACCCAGACCGGCGCCCGCGTGGTGTTTGTCGATACCGATGAGGAAACCTTCACAATCAATCCGGCCCTGATCGAGAAGAAGATCACGCCGCGCACCAGGGGGATCATACCCGTCCACCTCTATGGCCAGCCCGCCGACATGGCGCCCATCATGGCGCTGGCGCAAAAGCATGGCCTCTGGGTGCTGGAGGATTGTGCCCAGGCCCACATGGCGCGCTACAAGGGCAAGCTGGTGGGCACCTTCGGCAGGGCGGGCACCTTTTCGTTCTATCCGGGCAAAAACCTCGGGGCGTACGGGGATGCCGGCTGCATCGTCACGGCGGAGGATGCCCTGGCGAGGCACATGAAAATGTATGCGCGGCACGGAGGCACCCAGAAGGGCCAGCATGAAATCGAAGGCATCAACAGCCGCATGGATGGCCTGCAGGCGGCCATTTTGAGCGTGAAACTCAAGCACCTTGCCCAGTGGACCAAAGAGCGCCAGCGTGTGGCGGCAACCTACAACCGGCTCCTGGCCGGCGTGGGCGACATCGTGACCCCCAAGGTCGCGCCCGGCCGTGAGCATGTGTATCACCTCTACGTCATCCGCACCGCAAGGCGGGACGCCCTGATGCAATGGCTCAAGGAGAAAGGGATCGCGACCGTGTTGAATTACCCGGTGGCCCTGCCGTTCCTCCAGGCCTATGCCTATCTCAAGCATGGCCCGGCGGATTTTCCGGTTGCCCATGCGAACCAGTCGAGGATTCTCTCGCTGCCCATATTCCCGGAAATGACCGACGAAATGATCGGCTACGTGGCGGATCAGATCAAGGCGTTCTACGCCCAATAGGGGTGCCCCCCCATTTCCTGCGGCGGGCGTGGGTCATTGTCCTGCCACAGATTCGCCCTTTGATGGAGCCACATGTTAATAGGGCTCCATCAAGGCAATGGCCAGTCCTGCGCAGCGACCCCTTTCCGGCTCAAGGCTGGACAAGGGCGCGATAAAAACGGCGGCTGTAAGTGGCGGCTTCAGGATCCGTGAATTCCACGGGGAAGCCGGTGACGGCGCCGGTGTGGAGGGTCGTCCAATCGGTCATGTTGGTGGATGCCTGAATGATCAGGTTTTGTCCCGCGCTGCCACCATCGGTGACCTGGCATTGGATGCCGCCGTTGGTCATGCGTTTCAGCGTGGCCATGTCAAAGCGGCTTCCCAGGGCGAACACGGCAAAGTAGGGGTGAAACTGGCCGCCCAGCTTTGTATATTGACCGGCCACATACATCTGATTTCCCGAAACGAGGAGGGAACGAACCGCGCCATCCGCATTGGGATTCCAAGAGACGGAAACGCCCAGGAGAAGGTCCAGGCTGGCCAGTCGATTTCGAAATTCACCGCCCATGCTCGTGAATTGCCCGCCCACGTAAAGGAAGTTGCCGGTGGGGTTCATGGCATAGACGCGGACCTGGCCCGAACCGCCGGCCTCGGGCATCCAGAAGGCCGCAGTCGCTGTGGCCTTATCAATGGCGGCGATGCAGGCGCGGTTCTCGCCGCCGATCCGGGTGAAATCACCGCCGGCATATACCAGGTCCTGGCTTGCCGCCAGGGACCACACCGCGTTATCCGCGTTGGGATTCCAGGCGGATGCCTGGCCGGTATCAAGGTCCAGGGCGGCAATGTAGTTGCGGTTGGAGCCTCCGATGGAGGTGAATCGGCCAGCCACATACAACAGGTTGTCCTCGACGAGGGTGGCGTACACGCGTTCGTTGGGCTTGGGCGTCCAGGACTCCATGAGCGCGCCGGTCTGGAGGTCGAACGCCGCGAGGTTGGCCACGGCCTTGCCATTGATTTGGGAGAACCAACCGCTGGCATACAGGGTGTTGCTGGCGATACTGAAGCTGTAGATGTAACCGCTGGTGCCCGTGACGATGGGATGCCAATCCGTCGCGGCGCCGGTGGCGAGGTCGAGCGATGCCAGTCGGCTGCGGGCCGCGGTCCCGATGTTGGTGAAAATGCCCCCCACATAGAGGAGGTCATTCACAATGGCCAGGCGGTAAACTGCATCGCCAGCGTTCGGATTCCAGGCGGTGGCCGCGCCGCTCGCGGCATCGAGCGCCGCCAATCCCCCACGCGCATAACCTCCCAGGCTGTTGAAGTCTCCGCCCAGGCAGGCGTATGTTTCATCCAGGGCCATGGCCCATATGGTGGGTTTTACATCCGGACTGAGGGACGAGACCAGGGGCTGCCATGGCTTGAGCTGGGCGGTTGCCACGTCCAGGCTCGCAGCACCGCGACGGAGTTCGCCCCCCATGCGGACAAATTGCCCGGCCACATAAAGGGTGTTGTCCACCACGTCAAGGGCGGTCACCCGGGTCGCCGCGCTGGCATCTGAATTATCCACATTGGCGTCCCAGGTGCTAATGGCTCCGCCGAGGCCGGCCATATCCAGGGCGGCCAGGCAGTTGCGGTTTCGCCCGCCGATGCTGTCAAAATCGCCGCCGGCGACCACGGTGTTACCGCTGATGGCGATGGCGCGCACGGCGTCGTTGGCATTGGGATTCCAGGTGGATGCCTGGCCGGTGGTGGCATCGAGGGCGGCAATCCGGTTGCGGGGTTTGCCGCCGATGGTGGTGAAATCACCCGCGGCATAGACCGTGTTGCTGCTCACTGCCAGCGCATAGATCACGCGCGAACCGCCGCTGACGCCCGGGTTCCAGGCAGTGACAAAATTGGTGGCCAGGGTGATGTCCAATGCCGCCAGGGCGGATCGTGACGATTTGCTGATCGAGGTGAACTGGCCGCCAAGATAGAGAATGTTTCCTGCCAGGAGGATGGTGTTGACGTTGTTGTTGACCTGCGGCGCCCAGGCGATGGTTGCGCCGCTCGTGGCGTCCAGGGCGGCAAAATACGCACGGTTCGTGGCCGCGATGTTTTGGAAGTCTCCGCCCACATACAGGATGTTGTTCGCACAAGCCAGCGCCAGCACACGGTTATCTGGTGTTGGACACCAAGTAACATCGACCTGGTTGTTGCTCAGGACATGGACCAGGTTTGTGATGCGATAATCGCCCACGCTTGTGAACTGCCCGCCCAGGAACCAGCCGCCGCTCCCGTCAGAGGCGATGGCCAGCACCGTGCCGTTGATGTTGGGGAAATCATACCGGGCCTGGCCGGTGGCCAGACTAACGACGCCGGCCTTGCCGCTCTGAGGTCCCACATAGGTAAAGGCGCCGCCCAGGTACACCACGCCGTTTGTCTCCACCACGGAATAGACATCCTTGTCGGTCTGCCAGAAATGCCCCTCCGGGGTTGTCGCGGGTTGGGCCATGGCCAGATGTCCCAGCAGCATGAGCAGCGGCAGGGGGGCTACCATGCGTGTCATGTCTCCAATGAACCGGCTCGAACTTGTCTTCATACCGACATCCTCCTTTGACTCAGGCGCCCAAGCGACACTGCATCAACCTCTTCTCCGGGCAGGGCCGCCCCTCCGGAGCGGGAGAACCGCCACAGGAGTTCTAACGCACGCCTGCGGGAGGTGTTGATTGAGTACGAAGCATCCTTGGGTTCATACGCCTTACTTTAAGAGCCATTACCCTCAGTGTCAATTGGAGGGGAACACATGATGGCGCGGCTGGTCCCGGTGGAAACACGGCCGGGACCCACTTCACTTTCTGCCGATTCCCAGGATGATATTATTGGGCAGGCTTTTCCGTGCGCTCCGGGTCCAGCCTCAGACAGCCATCCTCATGGACAATGCCGAACCGCCGGTCGATGGCGGCGCTTACGGCGTCGGGGCCGGTCTGGCCGAGGCGTTTGCGGATTTCATGCCGGAGCCACCAGTACCCGGAGTTCCATGAGTAAAGAATCTGGCCGGCGGGTTTCCCGGTCACGGTGTCGATGTATTCATTGAAGGCGGGCACGTGGGTGATCTCCCGCCCGATCCTGTCGGTCAGCAGCGCATCCACTTCGGTGGCCGGCATGCCGTGGACACCTGCCAGAAGGTAATTGGCGGCATCATTTAAAAACCAGGAACCACCGTAGCAATACGCGCCGCTGTGGCCGGGGAGCAACGAGCCGTCGGCCTGCGAGATGACGCGCAGCCCATAGGGCGTGCGCACCTTTTCCGACGTGCGGACATGGCTCAGCACGAGCTCATCCGTGAGCAGTTTCCGACCAAACACGGCATAGGTCAGGGTGGCTCCATAGAGCGTGTCCTGGCCCAGGACGTCCCGTTGCTTGCGGCTGGTGGGCATGAAGCCCCGGTCATGGTTGAACAGTGACCGGTAGCCCGCGATCGCGTGTTCGATCTCCTGGTCGCTGACTCCCAGCCCCAGCTCCTTGGCCGCGATCAATGCGCCGCAATGGAAACCCTGGTCGCTGCTCGGAGAATCATCATCGTCGTAGAGCAGCACGTCATGATACGTCTTCCAACCCCTGGGATTGGGCGAGCCGGGCAGTGGGGGCGGGATGTACAGGCCATCCTTTTCATGGTGACGGATGAATTCGTACGCCTTTCGGACCAGGGCGTCGTTGACCGTGCCCCCCGCGCGTTTCATGAGCACCGCCCAGATCAGGTAGTAATGCGCGTTGTCCTCGTAATCCATGCGCGTCCAGAAGACCGCCCGGTTGGATTCGATGGTCTTCTCCGGATCATTCAACCCCAGCGCCGCGTAAAAGCCGTCCGAGACCCATTGTTTCCATCCGTAGCGCACGCCGGAGATGAAGATGTAACGCCCATCGCGCGGCTGGTTGTTGACGTCGAGGGCCAGGTTGCGCCGCAGAAGGTAAAGCGAGGTGTTGCGCATGATGGCCTCCACCAGGGAGGAGTTCCAACCCTTGCCATTGGCCACGGCGAGATGAGCGGCCACCTGGGCGTCGTAATGGGAGCGTGCCGGGCTGAGGAAGACCCAGGTTGTATAACGGCGGGTTTCACCGGCGGCCAGCGACTGCCAGCCGTCCATCTGGTATTGATAGACGTCGCGAGCATCCTCCGGGGGCTTGATGATGAGCGGATAGGGAGCGCGGCCGTCGCCGGTCAGGATCGCCAGTTGATGGGCAGGCGGGTCCAGGAGCATCTGACAGCGGTTTTCCCACAAGCCGGGCGAGTCCGCGATCATGCCCAGGACCTGTTGGGGCGTCCGAACCATCACAAGCGGGAAGGTTTCGACCTTGGGCTGGTCGCGCACCGTATCATAAAGCGTGCGAGCCGTCTGCGGGCCGGTAAAGGAGGCGAATTCACCCTCCAGGGTCACATCGAGCGGAAAGGTGACGGTAAAACGCTGCGGCGCCTCCGCCTTGACCTCCAGCACGCGTTCCACCAGGGAAGGGGTCTTTTGCACCAGGCGCATCCGCAGGGTGAGCGCGCCAGCCTTGGTGGGGCCGAGCTCGATCGCGCCATCCTGCTGCCTGCTGGTGCGGAACTCGACCGGCATGGGTTGGGCATCGGCCAAACGGAGCTCCACACCCGCGGGGGCGGCCTCCGTCGAACGGCCCAGCAGCGTGGACCCCGACCAATACTCGATCCGGCTCACGCCGTTGGACTCGCCCAGTTTGGCGCGCAGTTCGAGCCCGGCCGCATGGGCCATGAGCCCCGTGAGACAGAGTGACAAGGCCGTCAGCCAGGGGAGCGTGTTCAAGCCGGGACGAACGCACTTCTGCGCCCGGGCAATGCGAATGGTGGCAAGGGTCATGTCCAAATCCTTCGATCAATCATCCAATAAATCTTTTTTCACCGACTTAAGGAACCGGCCAAAGTCCCGATCCTTCTTCCTCTTTTCAGCGTAGGACATCTGGTAGAACTCGGATTCCTGCCGGAGTTTCAGGTAGTTATCGTAGTGGTCCTGGCTGATCCCGCCCGCATCCACGGCCTCGAGCACCGCGCAGCCTGGCTCGCCGGTGTGGCTGCAATCGCGATACCGGCAGTTGGCTGCGAGGGCGGTGATGTCCGCAAAACTGCTTTCGATGCCGCCTTCCGCGCCCAGAATGCCAAACTCACGCATACCCGGGTTGTCGATCACCAGGGCGCCCCCCTGGAGGCGGATCAGTTCGCGACGCACCGTGGTGTGCCGCCCTTCGCCCGTGGCGCTCACGGACTTGGTGTCCTGCATCTCACGGCCCATCAGGTGATTGATCAGCGTGCTCTTGCCAACGCCTGATGACCCCACGAAGCAATAGGTCTTTCCCGGCAACAACAGCCGCTCCAGTTCATCCACGCCATCGCCCGTGACGTTGCTCAACGTCATGATCGGCGCCGTGATTCCAGCCGAGCGTATCTCCTCCATCTGCGCCGCCAAGACGGCGGGCTCCACCAGGTCGGTCTTGGTGAGCAAAATGCACGGCTCGGCCCCGCCATCCCTCACCATGACGAGGTAGCGCTCCAGGCGGTTCACATTGAAATCAAAGTGGCATGACTGAACGATGACCACGCAGTCCACATTCGCCGCGATCATCTGATGCTCGATGACGTTTCCCGTCGTCTTCCGGCGCAGCGAAGTCCTGCGCTCCAGCAGCGCGTGGACCACCCCAAAGCCGTCCGTGGGCTGCCTGTCCACGCACACCCAGTCGCCCACGCAGGGCAGTTCATGGGATGGGTGGTGGTGGTACCGATAGCTCCCGGCCAGCCTGGCCCTGAAAGGCCCTGTCTGATCCACGAGCAACAACTGGTCGCGATCGACCGCCGCAACGCGGGCAATGGTGGCCGCGGGTTCACAGTCCAGCCTCTGTTCGAACCAGTCGCTCCAGCCCAGGCCATTCAATTCATTAAACTGATGATTCATTGTTTATCGTATAAGACCGCTCAAAATGTTACCACGGCACTCAATCTCCGGCTCCGCCCGCCTTAATCACCTTGCAGGAACACCCAGCCGGTCCTGTCCACCATCACGAATTAAGAATCCGCACCGTCTCGTGCTCGTCCTTGCCCAATAGATAATGCACCACGAACCTCGCGGGCGTGTCGCCATCATTGTCGAATCGTGCAACGCGCACATGGGCCGGCTCGTAGAAGGCGTCGCCAGCCTTCAGGTACTGCACCGGTTGGCCCTCGATCTGGAAGGTGATGGTCCCTTCTGTGACAACGCCGAGCGTGGGGCATGGATGGAGATGAAGCGGCGCCTTTTGCTTCGGCCCCATCGTTACTTCCTGAATATCCACAGTGGCGACGGCCTTCTCAGGATCAACCGTCGCTGTGAGCAATGTCTTTCTCGACACCGGTGGCTTTATCATCGTCTTGATCTCCTGGGCGCTCATGACGCCACATGCAATCGTTGCTTCTTAAAATGTCATCCCCGGAATGTTCGTGGCATGACTCCACTTGCCGCGTCAGACAGTAGGCAGGCAAAAGCGCGCTGTCGATGCCAGACCCATCATCAAGGGGGCCATTCCGTAGCAGCCATGTCCGCCTCGAATAATTGAACCACCGGCTCGTTTAAGGCAATGCCGAAACGATGATTACCATGGCAGCCGGTTGCTTAATTGACAAGCCGCTCTCCAGCCTTGGCGTTCCGGGCTGCGGGGAGCAGGCGATACAGGATCACGGCGGCTCCTGATACAAAAACCATCCATTTTCCTTTCGCACTCTGCATCACCGGCATGACAAGGGCGAAGAAGCTGTGGTATGCAGTCCATCATGGATTCAATGGCAACAGCATTTGAATCCATGATTTCACAAGGTCAGGCTTGCGCTTCCTGCAATCGTTCATGGATGAATTCCTTGTAGCCTTCCTTCATGGGAAGCTCGAGTTCAGTGTAAAGGCTGCGTCGAAATGCCTTTACTGCCTTGCCGGTCTTTGGATTGAAACCTTCCCTTTCAATGTTCTTCCAGTAAACCCCTATGCCCCGTTTTTGCCAATTTGGAAGAGAGTTGAAGTTGATTCCTCGAGTAAATAAAAGTTCGTTTTTATCCGCGACACTCAGGTGAAGCAGTGATTCCGTGGCACTTTTCACCGTCTTGCCTTCCTTCCGCAGGAGCCAATAGCAATGAGCATTCAGCGCATTGCGCGAGGCGTCCTCCTGCCGCCAGCGAAAATAATCAACAACGAGTCCAGGTGTTGACAGTTGGGATATGCGGCAATCGAAGCAGGCCATGGCATTGAGATTCAGGGAGAAACGGGCGCTGGCTTCCCCGGCGAGGATCGAATCCCACTTGCGCAATTTGCGTTCAAATGAATCATCGTTTTGATGAAAGAGCAGGGAAATCTCGTCGCTCTCCGTAAACCCGTAGACCACACGAAATCCGCAGTTCATCAAATGCTCGACCGTGCCAATCATGTAGTCACGAAACCGGATGTCGAAGGGCGACTCAAACTTGTGGACCTCCTTGGTCAGGCGGGTGAATCCGCGCCCATCAAGGCGTGCGACCATGAAGATGCCCGGCAACACGCAGAAATCATGTGCCGTCTCATACCGGCGCATCCTGGAATCGAGATCATCAAATTTCATCCTTCCAGTCTTCTACAACAAAGCCAACCTGTTCGTCCATTCTCACGAAAAACAATTGATGGAAGCCTTCATCTCGCGAGGGGCGTTGCAAGGACGCACTGGCTCCTCGCACGCCGACATCCGGGATTCGCTCGCGCAAGTCCCTCCGGGCATTGCGCTCCAACGCAGCAGCCATTTGGGATTCAAAGAAGTATCCTACGACCCTGAATCCCGCTGCCTTGGCGCGACCGATGTAGTTGGCCCGGTCAGCCCGGCTTAGATTCATCTTGTCCACCACAAAGGGGGTCTTGCCCTCCAGACAGGCATTGATCAGCAATTCCTCCCGATGACGGGTTTTGAGCATGTCCCCATTGATCCTGACGTGCGAATGATAAAATCGTTCGTGGTAGAAGCTGGATTTTCCTGTGGCCTGAATGCCAATGAACAGAATCATTTCCATGATGATGCCTATTTCTCAAATGTGGCCACGCACGAGCTGATGTCCATGGCGATCTTCGGATCGAGCACCCCCATGCAACCTTTGAGGGCCTGCCTGGCCTGCTGGATTTGTGCAACAGTCGGCTCAGCGAAACTGGAGTTGAAAGTAAAGAGCCACTTGCAAACACTGGTCCTGGCAAGGTCGGAGATCATGGGGTTGGAATCTCCACAGGCAAACAGAAGTGGGGCGAGCCTCTCCCATTTTCCGAATCGCTGGAGGAGCATGAGCACGTGCTTTCTCACGAAGAATCGTGGGTCCTTCTGATACAGTGCCCACAAGGTGTCCACATTGAAAAGCCGGGCCTTGGGCAGACAGGCCCTGACTGCCTCACGCGATACGCTGGCGTGGTCGTCTGACAATGCCAGCAGTAACTCTGGCAAAAATGCCTCTGCATCCAACCTGCCCAATGCGCAGATGGCTGCTGCTCGCAACCGGGGCTCGGCAGCCATGAGGAAAGGGAGAACCTGTGCCACATCGGATTTCTGCCCAACCTCGCTCAGTCCCCGAATGGCTGCATGCAGCATGTTTGATTTCCGCTCTTGAATCACAGCTGAGTAATAGGGACCGAATTCGAAGTTGGTCTTGCTCAGGAAATGCCTGGCGATCGCGCGCACACTGGCACTTGAATCGAGCAGGGCCAGACGCAGTGGCTCTGTCGCACATTCCGGTAAACGTGAAGCCATCGCGCATAGGGCGTCCTGGCGGACTGGACGATACCGGTCCTTGAGCAGGCTGCCGGCAATTTGCAGCAGCAGCTCATCAGGGATTGCAGGAAGAAACCTCCTTACGGCCCATGAGCGAGCCACAGGATCTGGGTCGCTGATGGCCTTTCGAATAATCATGCCTCGCCAGGGTTCCTCGACACTTGCAGCCAGTTGAAAACTGGCGCGGCGCAGCATGCGATCCTTGGAAGCCATGCCGGCATGGAGCACGTTCCGGCATTCGGGCTGGCGCAGCAAATTGTATATGGCTTCGATGAAAGACTTGTCCACCCGGCCTTGGTGCTCCAGATGCAGCACCAATCGCAAATGATGCAGGTAGTGTGCTGCATATTCGGGAACCAGCCGCTCCCGAACTGCCGCCAGGACGCAACTCCTGATCTCTGGCACCCAATCATTCAACCGAATCAGCAGATAAGGCAGTTCATGGCCTTCTCTTAGCATGCACAATGCCTGAACGGCGGCTTCACGCACATGCCCGTCCGCATCGAAGCTGGCCAGCCCACAGAGAGACGCGGCAAAATCGGTTTTTGCAAAGCGCGAAACATGCGCAACCGTCAGCTTGCTCCAACGACGGGCAGCATCCTGATTGGAGGGATCAACCTTGCGAATTCGATGGTCCAGCCAGAGCAAATCCATCGGATCAAGCGGTTCCAGAAGCCGGTGCACCGCTTCAATGGCCGCTCGTAAGACGGAACCCTGGCTGTCAACGAGAAGACAGGCGATATCCGGAATGACCACCCATTCTTTTGAAAACCCAATTTCCTGAAGCATTTTAACCCGGGTCTCGGTGCCCATGAATATCCGGTTCCAATAACCAGCGCCAAGCAGGCGGCGGATTCTTTCCTGGTTCTCTGGGGAAATGCTTCTCATTTTTCTAGTTTAAGGATGATGGTCCATAGGCGTCAGCGTTTGCAATGACATTCCGGTGGCGATTTGACCGCTTGCGGCTGGCACTTAAGAGGGGACCCATTCCAAACACAGGCACTTACCGCTCTCCAGCCTTGACGTTCCGGGCTGCGGGGAGCAGGCGATACAGGATCACGGCGGCGCCGGGTTTGTCTTTGATTTCAATGGCCAGGCCCGGCTGCATCAATTCGGCTCCGGTGCGGACCGTTGTGCCCTCGGTGTCGAAGTTGATGATCTCGTACTGCGCGCGCGGATCGAGGCCCTTCAGAGCCAGGGTGATGCTGGAGGCACCACACTGCCCCCTACGAAAGGCCTGGACCACGCCATCTCCCTTTTCCGGACGATTGAATTGCCATGCGATCCAACGGTCGGCCTGGAGGCTGTACGGGGTGAGCGGGTAGTAGTCGGCCAGGAGCAAGGGCGCAATCCGGCTGCACTCGGTGTACGCCTGCTTCTGTGCAGCCACCGTCTTTGGATCAAGCCCTCCCGTTCCGAAACCGGTGAGGTAGAAACTGCGGAGGGAATAGAGGTCGTAGAGATAGACACCCGTGCCCTGAAACGGAAGCCACGAGGAAAGGCCGTAGGTGTGCCCCTGGTTGCCCTCGACCACACCTTTCATGTCGGGGAATTGAAAATCGCTGCGCAAGAGCGGCACGGCACGGCGCATGGTTTCCAGATCATTGCGACGGCCGCCGGAGGCGCAGGAGTCGATGTGCAAACCCGGATTCCGCTGTCGTAATGCGTCCCAGAGGGCGAGGTGGCCCTGCACATACAGGTTCTCCGTCAGCCCCTGGCGATCGGGCGCATCGTTCCTGCGCCACGCCGGGAGGGGGCCGCCGCCATTCATGTCCTCGCGGTACCAATCCAAGCCCTGAGATTTGACCATGCCATCCAGATGATCCGTGAGCCACGCCAGCGCCTTGGGATGGCCCAGGTTAATGAGCGAGCCGTGTGAGGTTCCGGGCAGCAGCCAATCGGGGTGCTCCCTCGCCAGCCAGGTGTTGGTGGCACCCACGCGTTCCGGCTCGAACCAGAGCAGGAATTGCATCCTGTTCGCGCGCACCCAATCGCTGAATGGCTTGAAGCCCTGCGGGTATCTGACCGGGTCCACTTCCCACGTGCCTGTGTTAAGCCAGGCATCGTTGCCCTGGTAGGGGCCGTTGTTGTTCGGATACCAGGTGTATCCGCCGCCCGCATCGCGCCAGCAGATGTCCGGCTTGATCCCTGCATCGAGAAACGCCTTGATGTTCGCGATGTTCCCCATGGAACCTTCCACCTGGATCTGCGCGACCGGCGGTTGCGGCACCCCTTGGATGCGCGGCAGGTTATGGGCCAGATACCATCGCCGCCAGAGGTTCTGGGCGCGGACCACGTCGTCCCCCTGCCAGAACAGCAATGCGATGAGCGGCGTCCGGATCTCCTCGCCGGGCTTGAGAACCAGATGTGTCCGCTGCTGGCCAGCCTGGATCCGCAGCCCACGAGCGGCGTCGCGCTCAAACGAACTGGCCCATTGCCCCGGCCAGCCCACGGCCAGGATCAGGCCCCCTTGGGGCATCCGCACATTGTAATAGGGCCACCCTTCGGGCCCATCGCACGACTTCCCGGAATGATCGGGCGGGCTGAACCGCTTGACCAGGTTCGGCGTGAGCTCGGCCTGGTAGGGTTCATAGCTGTCGGCGGTGCAGAAGTCGCCCTTGATTCCGTTGAGCACAAACTCCCCCTCGTCACCCCGCACGAACGCCGCATCCAATCCCTGGATGTTCTCGATCATGGGGGTGTTGTTCGTGCCCGCGTTCTTCAGGAAAACCGTCCACTCCACGACCGGGTAATCCGCGTATTCGACGGATACACAGCGCACCTGGAAGCCGGTGCCGGGGTCAGTCCACACCCGGGTTGCCTCTGTTCGTCCCCCTGGGATCTTATGCCGCCTCGTGCTCGCGGGCCAATGGCTCAGGAACTCCGTGGACGCGCGTTCTCCGTAACGGAACGAGAAGGGTGCAACGCCTTTGGATTGGCGAATGTGCTCTCGGGACCATTGGTCGCGCAACCGCATTTCCGCCGGGGTGGCGCTCAGAGGTTTCCACGGTTGCGCATCCCTCGCCTCAGCGGCACACGCCGCGAATGAGAGCAGGATGATCCATAAGGATGAAATCGATGTGTTCATGATCAATGCGAATGGCTGTCGCCGCGAATGCTCCAGGTGGCAACACTCATGCGGGGACTGTATGCGTATGTGTGCGTGCGTCCGACAGTTCGGTCTTTTGACCCATGCGGCATGGATGGATTGAACCACAGAAGCGCAAATCAAACAAGGCTCCTTGCATGGCCCCGATGAGGCTGGCGCGATATCGCCCCCACTTACCCCGTTGACACCCCTCTCCACTCTGCCACCATCAGCACATGCCTGGTGAGACCGCAAGACAATCCTCCCTCACCCGCGCGTCACACGACGCCTCTGGCGCCCGTTCCGTGGAAGAGGTGAACGGAATACAGGCGCTGAAGATCGTCGATAACACCGGCAAATGGGTTGTGGTCTTCGCGATTGACATCGTAACCACGCAAAGATGAGTCTTATTGTTACTATACGTTATGCGAACTGCATTTCTTTTGCTCCTGCTCTCAATCAGCATGCTTCTTGGAGCTGACACCAAAACTGCCCCCATAAACGTGGAAATCACAATGGGTGCGCGGTCTCCACTGGGATCGTTTCGAACCGAGTTTCACGTGATACCACCAAACGAAGTGAAGCAAGTATGGCTTGTTTCCTTGAAGAACCCCAAAAAACGACAGTTGCTTTATACATACGACCGGTCTGTGGAGGTTATCTTTTCAGACGATGAGAAATGGCTTGCGGTCAATGATTATGCTGGTAGCGACCTTGCCGAGGTGCTCATCTTCCAGCAGCAAAAAGACATGGAATACAAGCAAAGGGAGAATATCACCGATAGAGCCTGGCAGTTTGTTGCCTTAAAGATGGGACGGAAGAAACGACCCGCCCTGGACCACAACTATGTCCAAATGTTGCGGTGGACAGATGACCACACAATACTACTCTGTCTGCATGGGCACACCGATAGGCAGAACTTCGTGGAAGACTGGTTATGTCTTTACGACCTTACAGCCAAAACGTTTTCCACAGATTTGGATAAGCACAACAAAAGACATACGACGCTCACCGCAGAATGATATTTTCCGACGCAGTGTTCATTATGGCCAATTTCCTGCATGCGGTCGTGCACGTTTTCTGAAGTGGCGTTAGGAAGACTACAATATAAAGGCGTGGAGCAGTTCCACAGGGCAGACTTTTGGAGTGATGGATGAGGAAGGAATTCCAAACAAGGATCCTCGTATGGCCCCGATGAGGCTAGTGCGATATCGCTCTAACTTACCCCGTTGACACCCCTCTCCACTCTGCCACCATCAACACATGCCTGGTGAGACCGCAAGACCATCCATCCTCACCCGCGCAGCGCTGAGCAGGCGCGGGCGCGAACAAGGCGATTTCTCATCACGGGCCTGGGATGACGGCCATGATTGGCCGTGCCCCTCAGGCATCAAACAAAACCTGCCGTAGGAACCTATATCATGCACCCAATGTACTGCGCACTATTCCTCCTCGCGTTCGTTTTCGTCACGCCGATGCTGCCTGCCCAGGACAAGGAGCCGGTGAAGCTGGCCAATGCCGAACATGTCGTCGTCTTCAAGCAGCAAGGAATTTACGCAGTCTTCCCGTATATGCCCAAGGCGCAGCCGGAGGGCGCCATCCTCATCACGCTGGCCGCACGCACCCGCGCGTCGCACGACGACCCTGGCGGCGGCATCACCACCATGCGATCCACGGATGGCGGCCGCACGTGGCAGGTGTTTCGGAAGGACGAGGGCGCCATCTCCGTGGAGGAGGTGAACGGAATGCAGGCGTTGAAGACTGCCGATGGCACGCTCGTGACGATCCATGCGGGCTATGATCAGTATCCGGCGTCGAAGCGGGCCGAACTGGAGAAGGCGGGCTGGGAAATCTCGGATGCCCGCGAGGGGGTCATCACCGCCCTCAGTGGGCATTCGGGCAGGGTCTCACATGATGGCGGCAAGACCTGGCAGGAGCAGCCGCTGCCCATGCCCAATCCGCCGGGTGTCATGAGTTTTCATGGCGGCATTCTGACGGACCAGGATGTCGTTCTCTTCCCTGTCTATGGCTCGCCGACGATCGGCGACACGGGCCACTCCTATGTCTATCGCAGCGCGGATGCCGGCAAGACCTGGACTTTTCACGAAATCATGGGCGACTCCCGGGGCGAGCGGCCCATGAATGAGACCTCCGTTGTCGATCTGGGCGGGGGCCACATCCTCGCCTTCGTCCGCACCGGTGACAACGTGGACCACATGTACCGGGCTGAGTCCTTCAACGGCGGCATCACTTGGGGCCGCCTGGCCGATTCCGGCATCAAGGGCCATCCTGCAGACCTGCTGAAGCTGCGGAACGGGCACATCCTCCTCACCTACGGCTACCGCCACAAGCCATTCGGCGTTCGCGCGCGCATCAGCAAGGACAGCGGCAAGACCTGGGGCGACGAGCTGGTGTTGCGCGACGATGGCATGGGGCCCGACCTGGGTTACCCGATGTCCATCCAACTCGAGGACGGCGTTATTTTCACGAGCTACTATTTCCGTGAGGCCAACGGCGGCCCCACGCACATCGCCG
>CAZIDG010000055.1:12489-27669 GCA_964538065.1 uncultured Verrucomicrobiota bacterium | reverse complement strand
TCAGGCTCGCCAGCGTCGGATCCAGGTCAGGCCCAGCAGGGCGCCACCCAGCAATGCCAGTGTCCCTCCAACATCGGGGACACGAATGTCACTTCCCTGTTGTTCCTCGGGAAGCGGGGTGATCTTGACGACCAGATCATTGTAATCCCAGTCGCCACCCCATTTGACATCCTCCCATTGCAGAAGGAAGGAACCATCGGAGAGCCCCTCGGTAATCATGTGGTCCACATGTGTGCCGTTGGCATCGACTTCGTTGAGCGAAGCGTCGGAGTAGAACAACCCGCCGCGCCGGTATTTCCCACTGTCGAGATAAAAGCCGATGTTCCCGCTCGTTGTGGGCGACGAGGCATAATGGGCGACCTTGACATCATTGACAAAGACATCCCCGGCCTCGATGCCCAGGAGGGAGTTGCCGACGGTGTAGATCTGCACCGTGCTTTCCGCGCCCGCGGACTCCCACGCGCTTCCACGGAAAAGCTCCACGCGCGTCCCTGAGGCGTTGCTGGGATCGTAAATTCCGAACGAGGTGAAACCGGCATAGGCGGCCTCGGCGCTGACCTTTAACGCCACAAAGCCATCGGCCTTCCAATAATCATCCTGGCCAGTGGGCCACGGATAGCTATTGGCATACAATGGAGCCACCCCGGCCATCGCCAGGCTGCAGATCAGGGCTCTTTGTTTATGCCGAATAATGTTCACCCATTAAAACCAAATCGTTTTGGGTCATCGCCGCACTTCCTGCGCGGGATAACTTCCTGATATCAAGCCAGTTCAGGAGCTTGTTGTCAACGGCTCCGTCAAGACGGCATCGGACGCCTCTCAGGGGCTCTAATAAACTACAATATATTATTATTGTATGATGTCAAATGATAAATCTATATCAAATGGTGCTGGCGCATTGAATCCACTAATTCATGAGCCTTGTTCCTCCCCCCTTTGCCCATGTCGAGAGGGTGTATGGGGCGCGGCATAACCCCTTGGATACAAACAAAAAGCCCCGCCGGATGGCGGGGCTTTCAAGATTCTCTTGAAATAGGACTATTTCTTTTCCGTGTCCTTCTTGTTGATGTCCAGCGGTTCGCTCTTGCCCTTATCCTCAGTGGCCTTGGGCAGATCGGCTGGCGCATTGGCATTCAGTTGCTTCAACACATCGTCCGTGATCTCGTTTTCGCCGTTATTGAACACGATGATCGGGGTGTTGTTGACGCTTTCGGCGGCGGTGTCGAATACGACGGAAAAGCCTGCGGTGCGGGATTTGGTGGTGATGACCTCGGTGATCTCGCGCAGGATCGAATCGCGCATGCGGCGCTGTTGCTCGTTGAGGGTGGCACGGGCGGTGCGGTCGAACTGCTGCACCTGCGTTTCCACTTCCTGGAGCTCGCGCAGCTTGGCTTCGGCCGATTTCTTGCGCTTGTCGCGCTCGTCTGCCGCCACGGTCTGGTCGCTGGCGCTGTCCAGGATCTTCTTATATTCCTCGTTGGCCTTTTGATAGCCTTCGATCATTTCCTTGCGCTGCTTGTCAAACTCGCTCGCGCGGTCCTTGAGCTGGGCATCGGCCTGTTTGGTTTTCCAGTAGCCATCAAACACCTTCTTCAGGTTGATGATGCCCACCTTGGTTTCGGCCTGAGCCGGCACCGCCAGCATGACGGCCGCCAGGACCACGCATAGATTTGCGACAAAACGTCTCATAAACCATGCCAGCTTACTGGCATTTGGCCGTCTCTCAACAAAAATGTCGCTCCGTTTTCGCTTCGCCTGACCCCCGGGCCTTTTCTGGAATACGCCGCCACTGGCAGGCGCGTGAACGGCTGGCGTTTCACCGGTTTGTGGTTATATTAAACCGTGTATAGCCACGTGGTCATCTTTTGGACGGATCCACGGCAACCCAATGCGGTGGATGAACTCATTGAGGGCGTTCGGAAATATCTCCCGGCGATTCCAGGCATCCTCCACTTGCATGTCGGTAAAATGGTGCCCAGCCATCGGCCTGTGGTGGATCAATCCTACCAGGCGGCCCTGAACATCCAGTTTAAGGACAAGCAGGCCCAGGACGATTACCAGGTTCACCCCCAGCACCTCGAATTCATGGAGAAGGTCTTTCGACCTCATTGCATCAAGGCCGTGGTGTATGATTTTGAATGAACCGCCTGGGGCGTGCGAAGTCGACGCGGCCGCGCACGGCCGTCATTCATCCGCCTTTAGACGGTGAAGCAGTCCGGAGAATCGGTGCTCGGTGCGGTTGTTTTTCACCGCCATGGCCAGGGCCTTGCGCTGGCCGATGACCAGCACCAGCTTTTTGCCACGGGTCACGCCCGTATAGACCAGGTTGCGCTGCAGGAGCAGGTATTGCTGGACCGCCAGCGGGATGATCACCACGGGAAATTCCGATCCCTGCGATTTGTGGATCGTGATGGCATAGGCCAGGGCCAGTTCGTCCAATTCACCATAATCATACACCACTGCCCGTTGGTCGAACTGAATGGTCACCTCGTGTTCCACGGGGTCAATCGCTGTGACCTGTCCGATGTCCCCGTTGAAAACATCCTTGTCATAGTTGTTTTCGGTCTGGATGACCTTGTCGCGGATGCGGAATTGCCAGCCGAACTTCTCCACCACCGGTTCCTGGGCGCGCGCGGGATTGAGTTCGTTTTGGAGCCGGATATTGAGTTCCCGCACGCCCAGCGATCCACGGTTCATGGGACAAAGCACCTGGATGTCCCGGATGGGGTCGAACCCGAACCGGGCGGGTATGCGCTGCTTGACCATGGTGACCAGCGTATGCGCAATGTCCTCCGGCTCTTCACGGTTCATGAAGAAGAAATCGGATTCTTCTCCCTTGGGAAGGTCTTCGGGCATGAATCCACTGTTGATCCGGTGCGCGGTGGTGATGATCCGGCTATGGGCCGCCTGGCGGAACACCTCCGTCAATCGCACCACCGGCGCCACCCCGCTGTCAATCAAGTCCCTCAACACCATGCCCGGGCCCACGGAGGGCAATTGATCGACATCCCCCACCAGCAGCAGCCCCGCCTGGGAGGGCAGGGCGCGAAGCAGGTGGCTCATAAGCGGCACATCGACCATCGAGCATTCATCGACCACCAGCAGATCGGTATCCAGGGGATGGCTTTCCTGCCGCACGAAACCGCTGGTGCCGGGTTTGACTTCAAGCAAACGATGGATGGTCCGGGCCTCCAGTCCCGTGGTTTCGGTCAATCGCTTGGCCGCCCTGCCGGTGGGGGCGCACAGCAGGCACCGGATCTTCTTGGCCCTCAAAATGCGCAGAATGGCGTTGACCAAGGTGGTTTTGCCCACACCCGGTCCGCCTGTGATGATGAGCATCCGGTGGCTCAGGGCCTGTTTCACGGCTTCGCGCTGGCTGGGCGCCAGGTCCTTGCCTGTCTTTTGCTGGCACCAGGCCAGGGCCTTCTCAAGGTCCATGGGCGGATAGCCCGCCTTGCCAGCGCACAAACCCTTGATCCGCGTGGCAATGACCTCCTCGGCCCGCTGAACTTGTGGTAGAAAGATAAGGGTCTGGCCGCCGACGCAGTCCCGCACCAGTTCCCGGTTGTTCAGGGTGCGTTCCAGCGCCTCCATCACAATCCGTTCCTCGACCAGGAGCAGCTTGCCCGCCTCCTCCTTGAGCAGGTCCACCGGCAGGGCGCAATGCCCCTCGTTGGTGGCTTCAAGAAGGACGTGGTTAAGCCCCGCGCAGGCCCGCACCAGCGAATCAGCCGGGATCCCCATCTTCCTGGCAATCTGGTCCGCCGACTTGAAACCAATCCCATGGATGTCCCTGGCCAGGCGGTACGGATCCGCCCGCACCAGTTCCACAGCCTCCTGGCCATAGGTCTTGTAAATGCGCACCGCCCGGCTGGTGCTCACCCCGTTGGAATGCAGGAAGAGCATGATGTCCCGGATGACCTTTTGCTCGGCCCAGGCGTCCTTGATCCGTTTTCGGCGTTTGGGCCCTATGCCCTCGATGTCCTCCAAACGGGCCGACTGGTTGTCGATGATGCCGAAGATGCTCTCGCCAAACTTGTTCACCAGCTTTTTGGCATAGACCGGTCCGATGCCCTTGACCATGCCGCTCCCGAGGTATTTCTCGATCCCTTCGCGGGTGGTGGGTGCTGTGCTGGTGAGGATCTCGGCTCGAAATTGCCGTCCAAACTCCCGGTCTTGTACCCAGCGCCCTTGCGCGTTTACCCATTCCCCCGGGTTGGCCGCAGGCAGGGATCCTACAAGCGTTACGAGATCGCGAAATCCCTTTACCTTGACCCTGAGCACGGCAAACCCCGTGTCCTCGTTGAAGAACGTGACCCGTTCGATCAATCCGGCCAGGCTTTCGGCAATATCATGTGACTCTGGTGACTGCAAACCCGGGGATGGTGAGGCGATTTCGCCCGACAATCAAGCGTCCATCTGGAAGCAAACCAACTCCCAACTCCTCGTTGCCTGACAATACAAGACACCGTGATGTGCGGTCCGGCGACTCAAGGATGCAGGCGCTTCAACTGATGATACAGGTGGTGCGTGAAGGCCAGGTTGTCGCAACAGAGGTAATGCATCGCTCCCCCCATGCGCGAGAAGCTCTTGCAGAATCGCAGGTAATACGCCGGATTCGTCTTGGGCGGTTCCCCCCGGGTCCAGTCCCATTGCCCGCCGTCCTGCAGGTCCACCACATGAATGGTATGTCCCTTGACGATGGGGCGGCCCGATTGCAGCCGCACGTTGTTTACGCAGCTCAGGCTCTTTTCGAACACCTGGGGGGCCATGATGGCGCTGCCCACGCTCAATACCACGCCGTCATCCAATTTATCCACGGCGGCAGCCATTTGCGCAAAATCCAACCCCCCGGCCCGCCCGATCACCGCCCCGTTGAACATCGGATGGTTCGTGATGATGTCATACCCGATGCCCGGATGCACTGTCAGGGGCACCTGGTTGCGAAACGCCCCGCAAAGGATGGACGCTTCCTTCCAGCGGTGCTCCACCGCGACGCGTCCGGGAGCCAGCTTGTGCCGGAGCATGGTCTGAAGCAGGTCGGCGGCGGCTGCCGCTTCGGGTGCTTCCGGATGATCGCGCAGGAGCTGTCTCAAAGAGTCCGGATCGGGCAATGTGGTCCCATCCTCGGCAATGTATCGCCCCAGCGACCGCCCATACCCTTCGCCACGCAAGGCGCCCGTCAAAAGGGCCAGGTGAATATTGCGGCTCGTTTCATCCCAGGTGCCGAATGTTCCCGTGGCCACGTTTTCCCTCACGCTTTCCGTGGATCGCCCCAGCCACGAATACTCCCAGTCGTGAATGCTGCCCGCCCCATTGGTGGCCAGATGGGTCAGCCAGCCCTGTTCCATCATGCGGGTCAGGATCCGGGCCGATCCATTGCGCAGGAGATGCGCCCCGTACATCAAAATCACGCTCGCACCCCGCCGCCGCGCCTCGACAATCCGTTGCGCACACGCTGCCACGGCGGTCACGATCTCTGCCGAACAAGCCGGTGGCTCCATGTCAGGATCACGCAGGATGCCTTCGACCCGCGTCAGACTTTTTCGGTCCGCCAGCGGGAAAACCCTGATCTGGCCCATGTTAAACGGTGCAGGAATCACGCCCCCCATTATTCGACCCCCCATGCCCCCTGTCCAGCCCCAAGCCAGCCCCGAGGCCATGCCACGGCGCGCACGAACATCCGCCAGGGGGTAGGATGCACACGCCGTAAAACATCGTTCCTGCTGATTCGCAGGTTTCCGGCCTTCAACTCCATGCGTCCAGACATTTTATCTCGCATCGGGCTTGATCCTGTGGCTCAATAACCCCATCAACGCGTTGGATAAGGGCCGGACATGAAGAGGATGAAAACAAACATGCGTGCAGTGCGCGATGACAAGGCTGTTTCGGCCAGCAGGTCGCAACGATACGCCGTGCTGGAAGTGTTCGATGATTTAATGGCAGTCCTAAGACTGAGGACAAATGAAACTCTTGTTGACATTGTTTCTTCTGGTGGCTGTTTGCGGTTGCGAAAGGTCCAGCCACAATTACGGTCTTAACGAAGATGTCCTGGATAGAAAGATGTTGCTATCGGCTCTTATAGAAGGACGGATCGCAGCAGTCGATAATCAACAGCAGTTGTCTACCATTTCTGATTTGCTTTCCATTATGGAAAAGCAAGGGCATATAGCGATATTCACAAAATACGGACGCACTAATGTTTTCTTAAATCCACAGATATCAATTTGGAAAAATTATTCGTTGAGCAACAGAATCGAGGCGGCGGAGTATGCTATTGTCATTCGGAGAATGCCAAGCGATTACGTTGGTGTAACCTTCGAAGCGAGGTATTTGAAGCAGAAGCAGTGTCCAGCCAAATGGTGTGAGTAAATCGATAAAAGTAAAAGGGCAGTCCTGAATGGCGTTTAGTTAGTGTCTAATACTTTAGTCGACAGTGGTTTGCACCGGGCTGGATGCGGATGATGTCGGCGTAATAAGCGCCCCTGTTTGGTGAGGTGTTTGGCGAGGTTATCGGCCCCGGGGCGGGTGACGCGCTTGACGTGGATGCGTCCGAAGCCGTAGCGGGTGGAGCGCAGGGAACGGTCTCCATCTATTGCAGCAGATGGGCTATGAAAACCGCCTACTCCAGGCTCTCTCCGAACCGGCTCACGCGGGGGATCAACCAGTGGTTCTTGTTGAACGACAGCAAGACCCGCGAGGCGCGCCCGGTGATCTTCTCCCGCGGCACCACGCCCCAAAAACGGGAGTCGTTGCTGTTGTCGCGGGAATCGCCCAGCATGAAATAACAGCCTTCGGGCACGGTGACCGGTCCAAACGTGCGCAGGGCAGGCCTGTTGGGAAGGGCCATCACGTAATGTTCCTTGATGCCGCCACGCTCGCGGGCCATCAGCGGCTGCGGATCCTCATACACTTCCTGTTTGAAGGGAGTGGCGGAGACCGGTTCATACGCCATCGACTGCCCATTCACATACAGCACTTCCTGTCGCATTTCGACCACATCGCCTGGCAATCCGGCAACCCGTTTGACCAGGCGCGTGCCATCCACAGGTGAAAAGAATACCGCGATGTCACCTCGCGCAGGGTTCCCCCATTCGGCCAGATGATAGGTGGTGAAGGGCACCTTCAGGTCATAGGCCAGTTTGTTGACATAGACAAGATCGCCTTCGAGGATGGTCGGTTTCATGGAGCCGCTGGGCACCCAGTTCCAATCAGCCAGCGCGGACCGTATGGGCAGCAGGATGGCCAGCCAGAGGCTGATGGGCCTGATCCATTCCTTCCAGACCCGGCGGCCGAAAGATTTCAGTTGGTTGTGTTGGATCATATCTTATCCTTTTTCTCCTGCGAACCATGCGCACTGGCCTCGCGGATGCCTTCCGTGACGGCACGGGTCACGGTTCTGACGGCGTCCTGAGTTCCATCGGCCATGTAATTCACCGTATCCTTGGCCACCGGCGCCGTTTCGGCCGCGATATACCGGGTCACTGCGCCCATATAACCATAAGAGGTCATCACGCCTCCTAGGAACAAGCAGGGTATGCCCAGAAAACAGCACCAGAAGTATTTGGGCGCTTCCATGTGGCCAAATGACGAGAAGAAACTGGCCACCCCGATGATCATGAAGACCAGGCCGGCAAGGAGAAACATCGGCCCTCCCACGCGCAATACCGCACGTGCCATGTCATGCTGCGGACCACGGATTTCGGTTTTCATACAAGGATGAGATTACCTCCCTTCATGCCCTGCAGCTATTCCAAAGGCATGGTGGGTTTGTAATCAAACCAAGTGGACCACATTGCGGCTGGCTGCGTTCAAATTAAAAGACCGGCCTCAGTTGTCCCAATCGGGGGGGGACAGTCTGGCCGGCTTACCTGAAGATCTGCATCTCCCATAACGAATAACCGTATTCGGTGGCTCGTTGAAGACCCCGGAACCGGACCCATCGCGCCTCCACGGGCGGGAACCTCAGATCATCCGTGCCACCATTGCCATCCTCGATTTGCTTCGCCGTTGTCCAGGCCTGGCCATCCAGCGAGGTCTCGATCAAGTATCGTTTGCCATAGGCGTTTTCCCATTGGAGCAGGACCCGGGAAATCCGCTGGCGCTCTCCCAGATCCACGGCCAGCCATTGGGTGTCCGAAAACTCCGACGACCACCGCGTATGCATCAATCCATCCACGGCGTTGGTGGCGTAATAGGTTACGCCATCACGGGTTGCCTCAGAGGACGCGGTGGCGCTTTTCCCCACAGCGATCCCATGGCGATTGGCCTTTTGTTCAGGGGTGAGGATCTCAAAATCGCGATATGAGCGCACGGGCTCCTCACCCTGCCTGAGCAGGGCCACTTCAATCGTGTATTTCCCAGGATTCACGGGAGCTTCGAGGGTGAATTGGATCTTGTTGGTGCCCAACGCGCCGATCTTTTCCAATACGCTCTGTTCCTTTAATACCTCCTCCTGCCGCAATAGGCGGAATTGGACCCGGCCAGCCCAATCCACGTCCCGGTCGTTGAGAAGCACCACGGGGAGGGCACGGTTTTCACCTGGTTTGAGTTCTTCAGCCCAAAAATCGATCATCAGACCCGTGGGGGCAAAGGTGTCCCGAACGTATCGCTCGAACTCAGGCTCGAACGTCAGTTGCTCCAGATCGCTGAAATGGTCGCTCGTTTGACCATCCGGACGGGAATAGCCCAACCCACAGAAGTGCAGCACTCCCGCGCAGGCGCGATGGGCCCGCCAAAACTCGGTCTTGGCGGCCAGGCAGCGCGCATACAAATGCCATCGATCCGTTGCGGTTGAGGGAGAACCGAGCTGGTTTTGATAAAAATCCCGGCTCAAGGTGGTGGGAGAACCATCCCGGTTCAGCCACATCCAGCCATACTCGTTAATGATGATGGCGTTATGATTCGTGTTGGGGATGGGGTTGCCTCCCGGGATTCCCGATTGCCTCGCCATGTCCTCAAGTCGGAAGTGAGGATTGGACGCCATATAAGGATGGGCTTCCCAGCAATCGCCCGGCGCCTGGGGCTGCCCCCACCCGTTGTCCCAGGGACGCCGTGAGAGATCGAGCTTGCGGACACTTTGGATCGCCGCCCCTGTTTCCTCCGTGGTCGTCTCGTTCTGGGCGTCCCAGATCACCACCGAGGGGTGATTCCACCGTTCCCGCATCCATTCCGTGTATTCCTGGGCCAATTCGACCCGGTTGGGCACATTCTTGCCCTCTCCCAGGTGCCAGAGCGGAAATTCGTCCTGGATCAGAATGCCCTCCTCATCGGCGATGCGATACCACATCTCGGGCGGAAACCCGATGCAATATCGTAAGGCATTCCAATGCATGTACTTAAATTTCCGATGCAAACGGCGCACCCATTCCTCCCGCCAGGGCCGATCCCCCCGCATGTCGTCTTCAAAGAAACGGTACAGGGTGACGTTGCTCCCCCTTAAATAATATGGACGCCCATTGAGATAGGCGCGGCCGGAGGTGGGATCAAAGTGGAACTCGCGCATTCCGAACCGCGCGCTCAGTTCGTCTCCGCTCGTCTTCACGATCACTTCATATAGGAAAGGGTCTTCAGGCGACCAAAGCCGGCATTTGCTGATCGGCACCCATGCTTCCACCAATCGTTCCGTGCCAGGGGGAAACTCCAAATATTGGGAAGGCACGGTGCCCACCACCGTCTGGCTTTTGGCCTCCCGGACGCTGAACTGGACCTTGGACGTGGTTCTTGGACCCGTATTTTTGATGCTTGCCTGCACCCGCACCATATTGTTGGTGATGTCTGGCGCCGTCTGGATGACCACAATATGAGGTGAATCGGTCACGATGATTTCCACCGAGTCAAAAAGGCCCGGAATGTATTTCCTCTTCTCAAAATCCCAACCAGCGGGGACGCCTTTGGGCACTGCATCGCGTGAAGCGCGCACACGGATGACCAGGTCGTTGGTCCGTCCAGAGGGAGCCAAATGAGGTTTGAGGTTGAAGTGTCCCGGCGTGAAACTTGCCGGATGTTCCCCAACCGCTTTGCCATTCAAAAACACTTGGCTGCCAAAGGCGGCCTTGTGAATCTTGAGGGTGACAACATCGGGCGCGCGCTCTGGAGTGACAAACGTGGTGTGATACCAGAATGCCTGTCGTAGGTTGTTCGCTTCACCCACTCCTTGAAAGGGGGGCTCCGCCATATCCACCAGGCCGGGAACAGGCACTTGATGGTCAAAAACGGTGGGAAGCGTCTCCAAAGAGCCTTCGGCAATCCCCCATGAGCCGTCCAGACACATGACCTGGCGGTCCGCAAGGGAACAGCAACAGGCCAGCCAGGAGAAAACAGTGATCAGGATAAGGTGGGCTAATCCCAATCGAGCGATTCGAGTGGCGGACATGGAGGAAACTATTACCTGGCTTAATCAAGACAGGCAAGCGCATTATCCACCCGCCAAAAGGCCGGATTGCCTGGCCGTTGGGGGCGGAAAATGGCCCTAAAGGCATGTCAAAAGCCTGTTTTTGGGGTGAAAAGATGCCAAATGCAAAAAATCTTGTTGTCAGGTCGGCCGGTTTTCCATAGGTTCACCCCCAAAATGCACTGTTGTGCTTGTTGAAAAGTGCGCGGGTAAACGGTTTTTACCCTTTTAAAAACGTACGGTTAAACAACAAAACATCGCAGGAGGAACAAAACGAATGAACTTTAATAAATGGACATTGGCGCTGGCAGCCGCTGGCGTGGTGAGTCTGGGTTCGGTGGTGCAGGCTGAGGAAGCCCAGCATCCCGTGAATACGGCTGTGTCATCCACAACCCTCAGTGGTTATGTGGATACCTCCGCCGTGTGGAAATTTGGTACCGGCAATGCAAGTCTGCCTAGCCGCTCGTTTGACGGTGCAGACAAGCAGGATGGCTTCAATCTGAACGTCGTGAAGCTGTCGCTGGAGAAGCCGCTCGATGAAGGACAGTGGTCGGCTGGTTACAAGGCTGACTTGCTGTTCGGCCCTGATGCTCAGACCTATCAGCAGATCATCGGTGGTGGCGCTCCTGACCAGGTGGGTATCCAGCAGGCCTATGTGGCCCTGCGCGCCCCTGTCGGCAACGGCATCGACTTCAAGATGGGTGTGTTCGACACCATCGTGGGTTATGAATCGTTCGACAGCTACAAGAACCCCAACTGGAGCCGCAGCTATGGCTATGCCATTGAACCGCTGCAGCACACAGGCGTGTTGGCCAGCTATCAGGCCACCGATTGGTTGGGCTTGAGCGCCGGTATTGCGAATACGGTCAATAGCAGCATCAATCAACGCGCCTTCCGCACTCCTGAAGGCTGGGCCGATGAATCGGAGAAGACATACATGGGCGGCGTGACCCTCACAGCTCCTGAAAGCATGGGCTTCCTGAAGGGCGCGACCCTCTACGGTGCGATCATCAATGGTTTGAATGGTCCTGCCTATGCCACCGACAATCGCCTGACGCAGTACTATGCCGGCGCCACCATCCCGACTCCTCTCGAAGGGTTGTCGGTCGGTGCCGCGTATGACTATCGCGCCAACGGTATGGCCGGCAAAGTGGACTCCTCCTATGCGAACGCTGTGGCGGGTTACATCAGCTACCAGGCCACCGAGAAGTTGAAGCTCAACAACCGCTTCGAATATGCCTCGGGCACCAAGGGTACGTTCTTCACCATCGCCGACAATCGTCATAACGACGAAGTCGTTGCGGACACCGTCACGGTGGACTACAGCCTCTGGGCCAACGTCATCACCCGCGCTGAGTTCCGCTGGGACCACTACCTGGATCAGAACCCCGGTGCGTTCGGCGGCAATGCCACAAGCGATTTGGACAGCAATGCCTTCTCGCTGGCTTTGAACGTCATCTACAAGTTCTAATTTAGTTTGGAACACATGAACCCCTCCTGGTTTGGCTGGGAGGGGTTTTTATTTTTTGGAATCGAAGGAACCATTGCTTTTTGTGGCGCGCTCAGTCAGCGGAAAACGGGCGCCTGCGGAAAAATGTAATCGATTCATTACGATTTAATTGCGTAAAGGGACATGGCCATGCGGGGACCGGGCAACCTCGGAACACGCTTTTTACACGTTGAAATTGCTTTACACTGAGGCCATCTCCTTTTACATTGGCCAAACGATTAAAGAAGATTGATAGGGAATATGGATAACGCGAAAGCAAAGCAGATTGTCGATTTTCGGCTCCACGAGAAAGATACCGGATCACCAGACGTTCAGATCGCCTTGTTGACCCAGCGTATCAACCGTTTGACAGAACATCTCCAGACCAACCGGAAGGACCATGGTTCACGTCGTGGCTTGATCATGATGGTGGGCCAGCGCCGCCGTTTGCTGGATTATCTGCACAAATCGGATGCCACCCGCTATCAGGCGGTGACCAAGAAGCTGAAGTTGCGCAAGTAGCCTTCTTAGCTGCATGTTGTAAAGCGCCGGTCCCAGGGATCGACGCTTTCATTCATGCGGCGCGTCCCCTCATTTCAATAATCGCATACCCTGGGGTATTGCGGCCCAGGGTGGTTATCAGTTAGAGAGTCTCTATCCGCAATAAAGCATGATAAGAGAATGCCAGCCCGGGGAAATTTCATTCAAGGCCGTAACTCACGGCCCTGAATGAAGTTCCTCCGTGTTGGCACATGCCATTGAATCAAAGGTAAAGAAATACACATATGATAGTAAAAACCACGGCCAACATTGGAGGCGGCCAGATCATCATCGAAACGGGCAAATTGGCCAAGCAGGCCGATGGCGCCGTCACGGTCCAATTGGGTGAGACCATCGTCATCGTTGCGGCTGTTGCCGCCAGCAAGGCCAAGCCTGGCCAGGGCTTCTTCCCCCTCACTGTCGATTACCGCGAAAAAGCGGGTGCGGCAGGCAAATTTCCCGGCGGTTATTTCAAACGCGAAGGGCGTCCCACGGAAAAGGAAATCCTCACCTCGCGCCTGATCGACCGGCCCATCCGGCCCCTCTTCCCGCACCACTGGCTGAATGAAGTGCAGGTTCAGAGCATCGTCCTCAGCGCGGACGGCGAAAACGACCCCGACATCCTTGCGGTGAACGGCGCATCGGCCGCCTTGTGCGTGAGCGACATCCCCTGGGCTGGCCCCATCGGCGCTGTGCGCGTGGGACGTGTTGCAGGCGCCTTCGTCGCCAACCCCACCCATGAACAGATGAAGTCCAGCGACCTGGACATCGTTTATGTGGGCAATGAAAAGGAAGTGCTGATGTTCGAGGGATCGGCGCGTGAAATTCCAGATGCCGATTTCAAGGCCGCCCTCAAGTTCGCGCAGGAAAGCATCCAGCCCATCATCACCGCCCAGAAGGACCTGGTGAAGGCTGCTGGCCGGGCCAAGCGCACCATCACCGTCAAGGCTCCCGATGCGGACATGGTGAATGAAGCTCGGACCCTGGCGGGAGACCGCCTGGTGCCTGCGCTGCTCACCCCTGGCAAGCTCGACCGCGAGGCCGCTTGCGAAGCCCTTTTTGCCGAGATTGGCGCCAAGTTGCTCGAGAAGTTCGGCGAGGAAAAGGCCGCCGAAGACATGCTCAAGGAGGCGTTCTACATCCTGCAAAAGGAGGCTGTCCGCCGCTTGATCCTTGAACAGGGCAAACGCCTGGATGGACGCGGGTTCACGGATATCCGTCCGCTGTCCTCCGAGGTGGGTGGCTTCCCCCGTTCGCACGGGTCGGCCATCTTCACCCGCGGTGAAACCCAGGCGGTGGCTCTGGCCACCCTCGGCACCAGCGAGGATGCCCAGGAGTTCGACGCCTACACCGGCGGCGCCACGGAGAAGAAATTCATCCTGCACTACAATTTCCCGAATTTCTCGGTCGGTGAAACCGGACGCATCTCCGGCCCCGGCCGTCGTGAAATCGGCCACGGAGCGCTTGCTGAGCGTTCCATTGAGCCCATGCTCCCGCTGAAGGAGTTCCCTTACGCGATCCGCGTCACCTGCGAAATCACCGAATCCAACGGCTCCAGCTCGATGGCCTCGGTGTGCGGCGGAACTCTCGCCCTCATGGACGCCGGCGTGCCCCTGATCCGCCCTGTGGCGGGCATGAGCGTCGGCCTGTGCACGGAGTACGACGAAAACAACGCCCTCAAACGCTATCAGTTGCTCACCGACATCATCGGCTGGGAAGATGCGTTCTGCGACATGGATTGCAAGATCGCCGGCACCTCCAAGGGCATCACCGGGTTCCAACTGGACCTGAAGCTGCCCGGCATCCCGCTGAGCATCATGGATGAAGCGGTGGATCGCGCGTATAACGCCCGCTTGTTCGTGCTCGAAGCCATGGCTCGCACACTGCCGGCGCCTCGTGCGGAGCTGAGCAAGTACGCCCCGCGCATCCTCACCATCAAGATCAATCCGGAGAAGATCGGCGCACTCATCGGGCCTGGTGGCAAGAACATCAAGCGCATCGTCGAGGAATCCGGCTGCGAGATCAACATCGAGGACGATGGCACCGTCAATGTCTACTCCGTGAGCGAGGCTGGCATGGCCAAGGCTCGTGCGGAGATCGAAGGCATGACCGCCGAGATCGAGATCGGCAAGATTTATCGCGGCAAGGTCGTCACGATCAAGGAGTTCGGCTGCTTTGTCGAGGTGTTCCCCGGCAAGGATGGCCTGGTCCATATCAGTGAACTGGCTAATTTCCGTGTCAAACAAGCCGAGGATATCGTCAAGCTCGGCGATGAAATTTGGGTCAAGTGCATCGGAGTCGATGAAAAGGGCCGCGTGCGTCTTTCGCGCAAGGCCGCCATGGCGGAACGCGACAAGCAGGCGGGCGAGAAGACGGGCGAACAGCCTGAAGAAGCCCCTGAAGGCGAACGCCGTGAGGAAGCCCCTCGCGAAGAACGCCCACGCGAAGAGCGCGCACGTGAGGAACGTCCTCGCGAACGTTCACGCGAAGGCCGTGACCGTGGTGAGCGTGGTGGTGACCGTTATCGTGACCGCGGCGACCGTGGTGGTGATCGCGACCGTGGAGCGGACCGTGAGCGCGGTGGTGACCGTGGCGGCGATCGGGATCGCGACCGCAGCACCGAGCGGTGCCCCGAACGCAGCCCCGAGCGTGGCGGAGATCGTGACCGCGGTGAACGTGGTGGTGATCGCGACCGTGGAGCGGACCGTGATCGTGGCGGTGATCGTTATCGTGATCGCGGCGACCGTGGCGCTGATCG